>JBEKSE010000032.1:0-60880 GCA_049517315.1 Occallatibacter sp.
AGTGCATAGCCCCACACCGGGGCGGCTTCCTTCAAGTCGTTGTATCCGAAGCGCCCAATCCAAGATCATGCTGCTGCGCACCGTTGTGTCGCGGGCGCTCCAGATACAACACTAAGACATTTGAGGACTTATCCGACTTCGGTGAGTGCATTGGCGATTTGCACTAAGCCGCTGGCGCGACGGCCTTTGATTTATTATGTGGCGACCTCTTGCAGATATACCTCTGAAAGAGGTATATTAAATCGTGGCACGAACACAAAGTACGCAATATCCGATTCTTGGCCTCCTTTGCATCAAGCCACTGTCGGGCTACGACCTGCGAGCCGAGATCGAAGGAACGCTGAGCTCCTTTTGGAGGGAGAGCGAAGGACAGATCTATCCGACGCTGCGCATGCTGGAGGAGACCGGACAGATCGTCCGGATAGAAGGCCAACGGAAGCGAGCTCGCGAACGTCAGGTTTATGCCATCACTGATTTAGGACGGCAGCACCTGCGTGCATGGATCGCCGAGGAGCCGCGGATGCAGTCTCCTCGCAATGAGTTTCTGCTGAAAGTGTGGATGATGCGTCACGGCCCCGAAGGGGCGGTGCTCGCTCATATTCGTCAGCATCGTCAACAGGTCGCGATCCGGATGGCGGCGGCAGTGGAGTTGCAAAAACTCGTCGAGCGAAACAAATCATTTCCGGACTTTCCCGTATGGCAGACGCTGTTTCGTTACGGAGCCTTGATGCGGGAAGCAGAGCTTGCCTGGTGCGATGAGACGCTCGCTGCGCTGGAGCCTTTGGAGAGAAGAGATGCGAAAGCTGCAACTGGCAGACGCAAAGGGACAAAGCTCAAGGAAAAGAGGTGAACGATGAACCGCCGTCGGTTTCTTCGTGGACTCGGAACCGTCACAATTCTCGTTGTGGGCGGGGCTGTTTGGTATGCGGACGAGGAGGGAGCATTCAGCCAGGGAAAGGGGCCTGCGTTTGCTCCCTGGAAGGACTGGGATAAGCCACGGACTGGGATGCTGGCGCTGGTTCGTGCTGGGATTCTGGCGGCGTCTCCGCACAACTCGCAACCATGGCTTTTCCGCGTGCACGCCAGCCAGATCGAGGTGCTGGCGGCGACAAGTCGCAATACGGGAGGATTGGACCCTTTTTTGCGCGAACTCCATATCGGCCTGGGGTGCGCTCTGGAGAATATGGATGTCGCCTCACCCACGGCGGGTTACGTTGCGGATATCGAGCTCGCTGACGGTGCATTGACTTTACATGCCGATACTTCGACTCCACAGCGCATTGCGACGGTGCGTTGTACGCCCGCATCTCCGCTTGCCAACTCGCTGTACTCCGCCCTGCCAAACCGGCACACCAATCGCACGCCTTACGAGCTACGTGCGCTGCCTGCATCTTTCCAGCAGGAGCTGCTGGCGATGCCTCAATCTCTGCCGAACACGAAGCTTTTCCTGTTCACGGCAGAGGACCAGCGGCAAACAATCGTCAATCTGGTCGACCGGTGCAACCAGATTGTCTACGCAGACAAGGCTGTAAGAGAAGGAGCGATGCCGTGGGAGCGCGTCTTCAAGTGGAACGAGGTGGAACAGCGCCGGGATGGAATCACGCTGGAGGACTATGGTGTGCCCACGTCCATTGCGGCTCTTTTCTATTGCCTGCCAACTCCAGTCGAGAAGGCCGTCATTGAGCGGATGGCGAAAGGCGCCTTCGCCGCCTACCCGAAACAGCTCACCGCCTCTCCAATGTTTGGGATCATTGCGGTCCGTGATCGCTACTCGTTAAACCAGTGTCTTCAGGCGGGCCGTCTATGGGAACGTGCACATCTCCTGGCAACTTCACGAAGCATCGCTGCCCGCCCCATCAACGAAGCGATCGAGCTGATCGATATCGAGAACGCGGAGGGGCGTCCCCGCCTGACAGAGCCGAAGCTGGCAGCGCTTATCGGAGACACCAGCTGGCAACCAACATTCATGTTTCGTATGGGAAACGCTGCAAGAAGTGGGACCGCGACTCCGCGCCGGGACTTAGCACAGGTGCTGCAGCAGTAATCGCGACGATTCAAGTATGCGTATTCGGCAAGCAGCTTACGCCACGAGTGATCGAGAAAACCGACCCGAATCACAGACGATCCTGTAGTTGTTCATTTGACCTCTGCCCACGGGCGTAAGAATTCCCGAATACCGGCCAATCGAAGGCAATTCTCAACTGGCGATAACAGCCCATTGCGCTCATTGTGCATCGGATTCTCAGAATTACTCCCCTGAAACGCCGCTGTAGCCCGGATTCCCGGTTTATGCAGAATTGACCCTCATTCATGGAGGGGTGGGCGCAGTGCTGGCGCAAGGATTCGTTCCGCCCCTACGGGGATGAATGGGTGGGCTAAGACCCACCCCTACCAGCCCGCGTGGATTTTGGTCATTGTGCGGGGGTTGAAACCACCTTCTTCCACCCCAGCGACAAGGACCCATCGCTGGGGACCCCGAGTCATCACCCCAGCGACGAAGACCTGTCGCTGGGGACCCCGGCTCATCACCCCAGCGACGAAGACCTGTCGCCGGGGACCCCGGCTCATCACCCCAGGGACGAAGACCTGTCGCCGGGGACCCCGAGTCCGCGGGGACCCCGGCTCTCCCTCCGGCTTGAGCCACGATTAAAGAGGCTGCGGAGAAGCTCGGATTCTCAGGCAGAACTGGAGAAAAACGTCCTTCAGGGGCTAAAGCCCGGGGTATTTGTGGGACTTATCGGCACGGCTGAAGCCGTGCCCTTTCAAAACAGCGAATTGGACTTGCTACTGAAGCCGTGCCCTTTCAAAACAGCGGATCGGCCTTGCTACTGAAGCCGTGCCCTTTCAAAACAGCGGATCGGCCTTGAGGGGATAAATGGGTGGGTTAAAACCCACCCCTACCAACCCACGTTGCTTTTCTGAAACGCAATCCCAGGGCTTTGCCCTGGGCTGTTTTCGCGGCCTCCCGCCGGGAGGCAGACTGCGAAGGACAGCTCGGGATAATTGCGATGCTTTATTCGATTGGCTACTCACTGTGATCGAGCGCGGGGAAAGTTTTCAATCACGCCACGGGGAAGTCCACTGAAACTGCCGCATTTCGTATCAGGCGACCGCTTCATGAATTGGCTGGGCGTTGCCCGATTGACGGACAAACTTCTCAAAGCTCTCCAGTGGCAGCGGGCGACTGAAGAAATAGCCCTGGTATGTATAGCAACCACATCCAGCCAGAAAATCCAATTGTTCCACTGTTTCAACGCCTTCTGCGATAACGCCAAATCCCAGGGCGTCGGCCAGCGCCACGACGGTCAGCGCAATGGCGGCGTCGTTCGGGTCGACGAGCAAATCACGTACAAACGACCGGTCAATTTTCACATTGTCGAGCGGCATGCGCTTGAGATAGGACAGGGAGGAATAGCCGGTGCCGAAGTCATCGAGCGAGAAGCTTACTCCCAAGACCCGCAGGGCCATCATCTTCTCGATGATGGTGTCCACATTCTCGACCAGCACGCTTTCAGTCAGTTCCAGTTCCAGGCGATTTGGATCGGCGCCCGTGGATGCAAGTGTGGCAAGGATGTGTTCCACGAAGCCGGGCTGCTGGAACTCGCGGGCACTCACATTGACGGCAATTTTGAGACTGGCCGTATGCGGCCGCGTGGCCCAAATCGCCATTTGATTGCATGCGGATTCCAGGACCCATTGTCCGAGGGGAACGATCAATCCGGTTTCCTCGGCGAGGGGAATGAAGGTGTCCGGCGGCACCATGCCTCGGTGGGGATGTTTCCAGCGTATCAGCGCTTCAGCGCCTCTGAGTGCTCCGTCGCTCCCCACCTGGGGCTGGTAGTAGAGTTCGAACTGCTTCTCGATGATGGCTCGCCTTAGATCTGTCTCGAGCGCAGCGCGTTCACGCGCAATTGTTTCCATGCCGGGATCAAAGAAGCGGCAAGCATTTCGGCCACCTTCCTTGGACTTGTACATGGCGAGGTCGGCCTGCCTCAACACTTCTTCGGCGGAAGCGGAGTTGCCATTGAACAGCGTAAGGCCAGCGCTTGCCGAACTGAGATGCGAAAGGTTGGCGAGATAGAAGGGTTGGTTAATGGCGGCCAATATTTTTTTACCTAACCCCTCAGCGACGGTCGCCGCCTCTTCCTCCTTTTGCCCAATATCAGCCACGAACACCACAAACTCGTCGCCGCTGAGCCGCGCCACCGTGTCGGTCTGGCGCACACAGGCCAACAGGCGCCTGGCAACTTCCTTGAGCAGCAAATCGCCGACATCATGCCCCTGCGCGTCGTTGAGGGTCTTGAATTTGTCCATGTCGAGGAGCAAGAGGCCGCAATAGCTGCCGCTGCGGGAACTGGCGGCCATGGCCAGGTTGAGCCGATCAAAGAGCATTTTCCGGTTTGGAAGACCAGTGAGTTGGTCTAAGCGGAGTTGTACAGCTTCTCTGCTGTTGTCGCGCAAAACGAGCAGGGCTCGCGCCATGGCGCCCACTTCGTCCTGGCGGGCGGTTTCGGGTACTCCGCCATCCAACTCGCCTTTGGCGACACTTGCGACCCGCGTGGCCAGACGGGTGAGAGCTCCGGAGAGATCGCGCCCAATTAGATAGGTGAAGAGGCTTGCCACACTAATCAGGCCGACGAAGACCCACAGAAGAGAGAGAACCCGGTCGAGGAACATTTCATCAATGTCATTTACGTATGCGCCAGTGCCAATCGACCAACCCCAGGGCTCGAACAGCCGCGTATAGGCAATCTTGTCAATCGCTTTAGTCTGGCCAAACTTTGAGATGCGATAGGTTGTGACCCCTTCCTTCTTGTCGCTTCGGCAGACAGCAACCAACTGGGACACCATATAAGAGACAACCGGCAACTTGTCCTTGTCAGGGGATTTGAGGAGATTTCTGCCTTCCCACTCAGGGTGAGATCCATGCGCGATACTGACCCCGTCCAGGTCCCAGATGAAGAAATAGTTATTGTTGTCGTAATGCATGGCCCGCACGGCATCCTTGGCCGCCTTGCGTGCCGCCTCGTCGGTCATCAGCCCCTTGCTTGCCTGGTCATGGTAAAAAGCCACCGTCGAGTATGCGGTTTCAAGCAAGTGCTTGACTTCAAAGGTCCGGTCTCGCAACATGGCCTGCTTCAAGTTGACGAGCGAAACGACGGAGATACCGGCCTGGAAGGTGAATCCGATTGCCAAGACAATCATGAACCGAGATGAGACGCTGAGACGGGTAAGAAACATCATGCAGGCACCTTCAGTACTCCCTGCTCAGCACTGAGAGAGTTGGGACTAATTTCGCTATCGGCATCCCGGCAAGTTTGTTCAGGGAGATCGAATGCTCCCCTCAAGAACGGGAAAGCGAGGCTGCAACAGTTTGCCTTTCCGAACTAGACGGAAATCGGTATATTCTCGTCTCATGATGTGCAAGGCATTTTTGAGAGTCCTGCCGACTGCGGCAGTGCTTTTCGTGGCAGCCCTTTGTTTTGTGCAATCGGCGGCCTCACCCCAAGGCGTGCAACCAAACGGAGTTCCAACGCAAATGCAAGCGAGCGCGCCGGCGGCAGCCAGCCCCGAAGAGACGGAAGTGTGGGAGCCAATTCCCGCGGTGGTGACGCCGGGCGCAGTTTGCGTGACGCCTCCCTCCGACGCGATCGTACTGTTTGACGGCAAGAACCTGGACGAATGGGTTTCGACTCGTGACAAGTCGCCCGCCAAGTGGATTGTTGACGACGGCGCGATGACTGTGAGGAAGGGCGAGGGAAACATCGAGACCAAACGAACTTTCAAAGACTACCAGCTTCATGTGGAGTGGAAAATCCCGGAGAACATTGCCGGCGCCGGTCAGGCTCGGGGCAACAGTGGCGTGTTTTTGGCCTCGACTGGGCTGGGCGACGACGGATACGAGTTGCAGATTCTCGATCCGTGGGAGAACAAGACCTATGTGAATGGCATGGCCGGCAGCATTTATAAACAAAGCATTCCGCTGGTGAATGCCGGGCGCAAGCCCGGGGAATGGCAGAGTTACGACGTAGTTTGGAAGGCGCCCGCATTTAACGCGGACGGCTCTTTGAAGACGCCTGCTTATGTGACCGTGTTTTTCAACGGTCTGCTGGTGCAGAATCACTTTGAGTTGAAGGGCCAAACGCTTTACATAGGCAAACCTTTCTACAAGGCGCACAGCGCCGCTCCAATCAAGCTTCAGGCTCACGGTGACAAAAGCGAGCCTATCAGCTTCCGCAATATCTGGGTAAGGGAACTCAAATAGCACGGTGAACTGACAGCCGGGAATAGGCCAAGGCGGTACTCGTAGCGTAATGAATCGCCCATCGACTGAGGCAGGAATTGGTCCCCGGTTCGACTGCGGCGCAAGACAATGCGCCGTTCGAGCCAGCAATCTTGTCAATCAGGAATATGTGAAGTTTAACTTCACAGTTTAGCTGTGTATATGCTAGAGTAGATCTGTGAGCAAACAAAAAAGCAATTGGGAAAACGCGCCTGCACCTGCGCCTGCGCCTGCACCTGCACCTGCACCTGCATCGGCGTTGGCAGGCGAGCTTCGTATTCTCATCAGCCGATTGAGGCACCGGCTAAGCGAACAGGCCCATCTGGGCGACTACACCTGGTCACAGACGTCGGTGGTCATCCGTTTGGAACGCGATGGCCCGGCCACGGCAAGCGCGCTGGCGCGGGCTGAGGGCGTGCGACAGCAATCGATGGGCGCGACGATTTCTACGCTTGAGGCTGCTGGCCTGGTGAAAGGCTCACCTGACCCCGCCGACGGACGACAGACCATCCTGTCTCTCACCGATGCCTGCCGGAAAATGATCAAGGCCAAACGAGCGGCGAAGGAGGACTGGTTGTTTCGCGCCATTCAAACAAAGCTCTCGCCCAGGGAGCAGGAGCAGCTTGCAACTGCCCTCGAACTACTCAAGCGCATCGCTGATTCGTAGCCGCGCGTGAATGATCCGGCTGAAGACTCGAGTTCGAAAAACGATGAAGAGGAGCAACTGAGTATGAACTGGATTCACTTTGTGTCTTACTTCTTTGGCGGCACCTTCCTTGCAAATGCTCTTCCGCATTTTGTGAGCGGCGTGATGGGGCGGCCCTTTCAAAGCCCCTTTGCGAAACCGCCCGGCGAAGGTCTTTCTTCCTCGACCGTGAATGTGCTGTGGGGATTCTTCAATCTGGTTGCTGGCTATCTGCTTGTGTGCCGAGTCGGAAACTTTGATTTGCGTTCTGCAACGGATATCGTCGCTTTGGGCCTGGGCTTTTTCCTCGTGGGCCTGATGAGTGCGCGGGGCTTCGGACGGTTCCACGGCGGCAATTCTCCCGGAGATGCGCGAGAGGCACGGTGAAAGACATTTCGCCTAATCTGTCCGGAGAGAGCGATCGGCTCGATCCGGCCATTTGGAAGATTACATCGGTAGTTGTGCTTGGCTCATTTCTAGCACAACTCGATGCAACCGTGGTCAATGTATCTCTGTCAACTCTCGCTGTGGAGTTACACAGCAGCCTCACGGCGATTCAGTGGGTGACAAGCGGTTATCTTCTCGCGCTTACACTCATGCTCCCTTTGAACGGCTGGCTGGTAGATCGAATCGGGGCCAGAGCTCTTTATTTATGGTGTTTCTCGGCTTTTACGCTTTCCTCGGCCCTATGCGGAATTTCCTGGTCGGCTAACTCGCTTGTCGGGTTCCGCGTGCTGCAAGGGATGAGCGGAGGCTTGCTAGCTCCGATGGCGCAGATGATGATGGCGCGCCACGCGGGGAAGCACATGGTGCGCGTGATGGGGTATGGCGCTGTGCCGATTCTCTTTGCGCCGATCCTCGGCCCGGTGATTGCAGGGGCGATTCTGCAATATGCTTCCTGGCGCTGGCTATTTTTGATCAATCTTCCGGTCGGCGTACTGGCGGTCGTGCTGGCTGTTCTCATCCTGCCCAAAGATCATGAGGAGCTAAGGCCGCGAGACCTTGATCTGGTTGGTCTGGCCCTTTTGTCGCCAGGGCTGGTGCTCTTCCTCTATGGGGCGGATCACCTGGGTAATCGCACTGGTTTGGTGGCTCTAATTGCTTCCATCGCTCTGCTGGCGACGTTTCTTTCCACTGCAGCAAAAAGGAAAGACAAGGCACTGATCGACCTTCGCCTGTTCAGGGGCAGAGACTTCTCAGCCTCTGTTGTCACGCAGTTCATGGCGAACGGGATCGCGTTTGCCGGCCAGATGCTGATTCCGATCTATCTGATCCGCGCCTGTGGCCTTTCACCCAGCGCGACAGGCTGGCTGCTCGCTCCTCTCGGTCTGGGGATGATGTTCTGCTACCCGCTGCTGGGAACACTGACGAAGCGATTCGGCATTCGCAAAGTGTCGGCAGGAGGCGCGCTTCTTGCATTTGCCGGCACATTGCCTTTTCTCTACCTGACAAGTCACAGGCTCGTTCTCGCTGTGCTCGTGTCCGCGCTTTTTATCCGAGGCATGGGATTGAGCGCGATTGGCATGCCATCGATAGCATCCGCGTACGCTTCGGTTAAGCGACGGGACTTGCCGATGGCGACGACAGCACTCAATATCGTCCAGCGTCTGGGCGGCCCGACAATGACGACGTTGTGCGCGACATTTCTGGGATGGAGATTAGAGGCAGCCCATATGCATGAAGCGGCGCCTGGTCCCTTTACCGCGGCGTTTCTTCTTCTTTGCGTCTTGCACGCCATCTTGTTTGCGGCCGCGATGCGGCTTCCGCTCGCACTTCCCAAGGCAGCCGAGCGGGGAATTACCGAAGCCGCGATTGGCCTGGAAAGTATTTCGGAGTGATACGACACAAGCTCGCAAATGCTGGAGTGCAACTCTTCGTAATCGGGCACGCCCCAGCTAAAGCGGCCACACTGTTCTTCTGTGCAGCCATCGACATATTTGCTGTTTAGATCAGCTTTGCTATGCTTTTCGCCCTCCATATCAAGGCAGCAATTTGGGATTAGCCTGCTCGGCAAGATTCAGAGCTTGCTGTGGAAACCAGGCTCCCGCGGCCGGATCGTCCAGGCCCCAGAGCGGATCGAAGACGGCCTGTCCGGCGGCGTCCGCTGGCCATCCTGGCTGCGTGTAGGCCGCGTAGTCCCACGCCCGTACTCCGCCGGCTGCGTCACACGTGCCGTCCGACTGGCCTGGTGTTTTCACCCAAAGATAAGCGTCGAGCAGTGGAACGCCCGTGGAGGCCGTGGGATGAGTCCCCAGTCCTCGTTCCGGCGGGTTGCACCAGCTGCCGCTGGTGAGGGTTTGGATGACTGAGGCTGGCTGGTTATACGGCGGATTTGCGTAGATGCTGGCGTCGAGAGGTCCCTGGCCGTTGCGGCTGGTGTCAACCACGAAATGCGTCGTGGGTACGGCTGTTCCCATGTTCTGCTGATACCACTCGGTGGTGTAGATCCAAGTAGCAATGTTGTCCGGGTCGACGGCGCCAAGAGGCGAGTAATACTGGCTCGCGCAATAGGAATAATTCCCCAGCCGCCAGCCACCCTGCTCCGGATCCATGCCGAACGCGAGGCAGTCGGAGATCCATGTGTCATAAGTGGTTTCGTAGTTATTCAGATTGTAGTTGGATACGTTTGTGAAAAAGCCCTGTGCCTGCTGAATGCCTGCTGTGACCAGCCGCTGGGTCATAATCGGCACAGCCTGCCAGTGACTATTGCCCGCATCGAGGTAGACAAGTGTCTGGGCTCCGGCATTCAGGGTAGTGAGTGCATAGGTGATCTGCGTATAGCGGTCGGCCGTAGCCTGCGGGATGTTCACCAGCGTGGGATCGTATCCGCAATCGCTGGGCAGGTCCGCCAGGGCGTCGGGTTCCAGAATGATGACCACTTCGCGACTGCCGATGGCCGCTGCAATGGCATCAATCCACGCCTCATAATCCGCGGTGTTCTGCGCACCGCCCGCCGAGTAGCTGCCGCAATCGCGTCCGGGAATGTTGTAAAGGACCAGCACCGGTACCGCATGTTCAAAATTCGCTTCCCGAAGAGTTGTTGTTACGGTGGCGCTCGCCGCAGAAGGCGTTCCGCTGGTGAGCCACACCGCTTGCGGGACCGTCTCCATGGCGGCAATCAGGAGAGCGTTCTTCAACTGACCGTGATCTAACAGGTTCTCCACCTGCTTTACGGCTCCGGCGGGCGGTTCGGCGATAAAGAAACGAGTGTCGGCCCCGAGCGTCTTCGACTGCCCGTACGCCGTGGCTAATGAAATCAGCAAGAGTGCCGCTGGGGCAAATCTGCGCACAGGGCACCGGTGAAGGGTTGTAAGGTGCATTGTGAAACCTCCTGTGGATGTGGTGGTAAGACTTTCCGGGGATGTGGCGGCAGTAGAGCTTACCGTGGAGTTCTCGGCCGAAAAGCTCTACACCCACCTTTTTACGCCGAAATTATTGTACAGCCCAATACGGCTTGTCAACCGCAAAAGCCGTAACTTAAACCTTTGAGCAGAGTCAGGGGCCGCGTCACCCATTCATCTTTAGAGAGGTGAGGGCAGTGCGGGCGCGAGGGCTCGCACTGCCCCTGAGGGGTTGGTTCTTCATTTTGAAATGCAATCCCAGGCTTTCCTCTGCCGTCTCTGAACAAGTTAAAGTGACCCCATGCGCATCTGCACACTGCTTTTCCTAGCCGCCTCAGTCACCGCCGCCCAAACACCGATCCACCAGCGCCTTGCCGACATTGCCAATGGGGCTCAGGGCAAGGTCTACGTCTCCTGCTCGCTGCCGGGCGTGAAACTCGACTGCGATCTCGATCCCCACGGCCACCCACCGATGCAGTCGACCTTCAAGTTCCCGCTTGCTCTCGCCGTGCTGCATCAGGTGGAACTCGGAAAGTTGCAACTCGATCAGCCGGTTCGCTTCCTCAAATCCGACCGATACGCCACCTTCAGTCCCTTGCAGGATGAGTTTCCCGAGGCCGACGTCGATGTTCCCTTACGCAACCTCATCATGCACATGGCGACGGAGTCCGACAACATCGCGGCAAACCTCCTGCTTCGCGTTATCGGCGGGCCTGACGCTCTGCAGCAGTATCTCGACTCGCTAGGCTTGAGCGCCATCCATCAGCAGGACAGTGAGTTTACGATGCACGGCGACCAGAAGCTGCAATACCGCGACTACGCAGAGCCCGCCGCCATGGTCGCGCTCCTTCGACTTTTCGCCGACCACTCGCCCCTTAACCCCGAGCACACGGCGCTCCTCAATGGCTGGATGTTAGAAACCACCAGCGGCCCGAACCGCATCAAGGGACTGCTTCCCGCCGGCACACCAGTTGCTCACAAGACCGGCTCCTCCGGTGTTGAGTGGGGCATGATTCCCGCTACTAACGACGTCGGGCTCATTACTCTTCCCGATGGGCGGCGACTCGCTCTGGCGGTTTTCGTCACTGATGCCCATGCCGATCAGGACGCCTGCGAGCACGTTATAGCTGCCATCGCCAGGGAAATCTACAACGAGGCCCTCACCAAGTCGACCGAATCCTTGCCTCCATCGCCAGCAAAATCCTCATCGCAATGAGCTTTGTCGCCGCAATAGCGATTACTCGATAGCACGCTGGCACAACGTCCGGCTCACAAACAACCTGAGGGTGAGCGGTTTATGCGCGCGACGCGCAATGTGAAAGCATTCCTAAGCGTATCCGCGTGAAATCAGGCCAAAGCATTCATTCATTATGGGCTATCAATGAACACAGGAATTGTCCTGAAAGACGCCAATTTCGCCGGGTTTCCTGGTTTTTGGAGAATTGCCTTTTGTATATGGAACGGGCGGTGCGGTGCGTGCGCAACTGGAGATTGTGGAAAAGTTGGTCTTGACAAACCATCACCGTTTGGTTATGGTTTTGCGTGTGACGCCGGCTAATACAAATCACGTGTTCCGCGCTCTTGCCGATCCGACGCGCAGGGCCATTTTCGAGGAGTTGACGCGGCAGGGCGAACAGACCGTCCACGCATTGACTCTGTTTGCGGGGGTGTCGCAGCCTGCTGTTTCAAAGCACCTGGCGGTGCTGAAGAGGGCAAAGCTAGTGCGGCACCGCCATGAGGGACGCGAAACCCATTACGGCGCGCAACCGCAAGCTCTTGGGCCCCTGATCGACTGGATGACCGTCTACGGCGCCTTCTGGCGCGATCGATTTGATCAACTCGAAAACCTTCTGGAGAGGATGGACAAATGACTAATGCTTCCCCGACACTTACTCCCGCGGAAGAACGGGAGAATACTACCCCGACACGCACTCTCGTCATAGAACGGGAGATGCCGCATCCACCCGAAAAGATTTGGCGAGCCCTCACTGAAGGCCAACTGATCGAGGAGTGGCTGATGAAGAATGATTTCAAGCCGGTGGTGGGTCACCGGTTCAACTTCCGCTCGACGCCCGTGCCCGGCTGGAACGGGGTCATCGACGGTGAAGTCCTGGTGGTCGAACCGAATTCACAACTCTCTTATAGCTGGGGCACCATGGGCATGGAGAGCGCTGTCACGTGGACATTGACGCCGACAGCGGTTGGCACGCATGTTCGCATGGAGCAGTCCGGCTTCCGGTCAGAAGAATCTCACGAATACAAAGGCGCGACTTACGGCTGGCGGAATTTCATCGGCAACCTGGAGCGCGTGGCTGGGGGGTTGAGCTGACCATGAAAGCAAAAGGCGTTGCTTATTGGACTACGACCATACTCGTAGCGTTTTTTATGAGCGGGGGCATCGCCCAGGTGGCACAATATCTGGGCAAGCCCCACGGCGTCGTGCCTGAACTTGGCTACCCAATGTACTTCTTCGCCATCCTGGGGATCTGGAAGGTGCTTGGAGCCATTGCCATACTCGTGCCGCGTTTTCCTAGGCTCAAAGAGTGGGCGTATGCGGGCATCTTCTTTGACCTGACGGGCGCGGCCGCATCCTGCGCTGCGGTTGGCGGTTACGGTGCTTATGGCTTTCACGTCTTCGCGCCACTCATCATCGCTGGTTTAGCCGTGGCATCGTGGGCGCTGCGACCGCGAAGCCGTACGAGCGGCGTTCTCTTTTCCAGCGACGAGCGGCAGGCGGAGATGATCGCCTGAGCAGGGAGCGTTGACCAACTCTTTGTTCATCCGGGAACGTTCGGCATCCTTTGGCTGCGTTCAGGACAGGTTTTGAAGCCGAGCCCCGTCGATGAGAGCCTGTCGGCAGGGACGGTGGTGAGGTCGTGCCATAATACAAGGCTCCTCTTGATTCATGGGTCTGTTTGAATGAGCTTTCCCTCTGGGGCTGAAGCCCACCATAATACTTGCGCCTTTTTCGCGCAGCTAATGCCGCGCCCTTTCAAAGACCAGGTTATGAAACCGAGCCTGGGCGACTATTCTGAAGTGTGGATACAGTAAACTGCACGTTGCCAACGAACCCGCCTCGGAAGAGATTCCTGCGATCATTTTTCCGATGGCTTGCGATTGCGGTGGCGCTTCTTTGGTCGGCTGCCGCGCTGCTGCTGGTGGCCGCACGGTGGATTGACCCGCCGACAACCGCAGTGCACATGGAGCGGCGATTGCAGGCGTGGATGCACCATAAGCCGTATCTCGAACATTACAAATTCATTCCACTGGGCCAAATATCGCCAAATTTGCAACACGCCGTAGTTTCAGCAGAGGACGCGCGATTTTACCAGCACCACGGGTTCGATTGGCACGCGATCCAGATCGACGCGGAAGATGATATGGAAGGCGGACGCACACGGGGAGCTTCGACGATTACGCAGCAACTGGTGAAAAATTTATTTTTTGGAACGGGCCGATCCATTATCAGAAAAATTGCAGAGGCCTCACTGGTGCCAGTGGCGGAAGTTGTGCTGGGCAAGCAACGCATTCTGGAGCTGTACTTGAACGTCGTGGAATGGGGCCCTGGAATTTATGGCGCGGATGCGGCGTGCCGTTACCAATATGGAGGCTCGGCGCGGAGTATTGGGCGAGAAGAGGCGGCAAGGCTGGCCGCGATTTTGCCGGCTCCGCTGAAGCGACGACCCGCGCGCATGAATCACTACAGCGCGGCTATCTTAGAGCGGATGCGGCAGGTGGGGTGGTAATTGCGGCTCCGGGGCTAAAGCCCACGGTAACTTTGCGGGGAATATGCTGGGGTTGAAACCCCCGCCTCCCTCCGTTTGGAATTCGTGGATTCCCACCCATTCGCAAAGAGCGCGAATGGATGGGGCACCCGTACTTAGTTCAACGCCGCGAGGATTTGTGTTCAAGCAGTTCCGGAAATATCAGGGGTGTGGGGCGGTCTCTTCGCCGAGGAATTTTTCGTCGTCCTTGCCGGCGATGGCTACTCGCATCACGTCCATCCAGATGGGCAGCGCGGCTTTGGCTCCTGTCTCTTTTTTGCCGAGCGACTCGCGGCTATCGAAACCAACCCATACGCCGCAGGTGACTGAGGGCGAAAAGCCCAGAAACCATGCGTCGGTATAGTCGCTGGTGGTGCCCGTCTTGCCGCCGAAGGGGTGGTTGAGCTGCGCGGCAGCCGCGCCGGTGCCGTGCGCAGTAACGGCTTCGAGGAGGGTCATCATGGTGCGCGCGGTCTTCTGGGTAATTACCTCGTTGACGGCGGGCGGCTGCTCGAAGAGCGTGATGCCGTCGGCGTTTTCGACTTTGCGGATGAGGCGCGGGGTGACGCGCAGGCCGTCGTTGGGAAACACGGAGTAGGCGGCCACCTGCTCCTGAAGCGTGATTTCGACGGCGCCGATGGCGATAGGCAGATAGGCCGGAATGGTGGATGAGACGCCGAAGCGGTGAGCGACCTCGATGACCTTATCAATGCCCACGCGGTCGGCGAGCTTGAGAGCGGGAATGTTGCGCGACTCGGCGAATGCGTTGGTGAGAGTCATCGCGCCTTTGTAATCGTTCTCGTAGTTGTGCGGTGTATAGCTGCCGAAGCTGACCGGGCCATCGATGATGATGTCTGTCGGCTTGGCGCCTGCCTCGATAGCTGCTGTGTAAACGTAGGGCTTGAATCCGGAGCCGACCTGGCGCTCGGCCTGGGCGGCGCGGTTGAATTGCGAGAGCGCATAATCTCGCCCACCGACCATGGCGAGCACGTCGCCGGTGGTGTTGTCGATGGCCAGCAGAGAGGCCTCGACGCCGGAGTCCTGCTCTAGCGTGGCCTTGAACGGGGCTTTGCCCGCAGCGTCAGCGTCTTGCGTGGCTCCAGTCAAGTGAACGTAGATGATGTCGCCGGGTTTGACGAGCGCTTCGGCGAAGCGCTCGCCGGTCCACTTCCAGTCTTCGGGCGTGAGGGTAATCTCGGCCGCGCCGACACGGGCGCGAATTTCCAGAGGCAGCACGCGGGTGACGAGGGCATGGACGTAGTCGCCGGGGCTGGGCTTTGTGGCCCAATCAGGATGCCTGTAGTCTTCGATGGCGGTCCCGTTGATGAGCACGTTTTCCAGCTTGCCGAGGCCGCTTTGACCTACCCAGCCGTGACGTCGTTCGTAGACGGCGAGACCGTCGGCAACGGCGCGATTGGCGGCTTTTTGCAGGTCGAGATCGAGCGTGGTTTCCACCTTCAGGCCTGCCTCATGCACCTGCTCTGATCCAAAGCGTTTCTCGAGCTCCTGGCGAACTTCTTCTTGAAACCACGGGGCAGCCGACATGACGGACTGGGCAATGTGCAGGCCGAGCGGAGCTTTGCGGGTCTGCTCCGCCTGCTGGTGAGAAATGACCCGATCAAGCTCCATTTCAGTGAGCACCAGGTTGCGCCTGCGCATCGCTCGCTCCGGGTTGAGGATAGGCGAAAAAGCAACCGGACCCTTGGGAAGGCCGGCGAGCAGAGCCGCCTCGGGCAGCGTCAGATCGCGGGCGTGCTTGCTGAAGTAAAACTGGGATGCGGCTTCAAAGCCGTACATTCCGCTGCCCAGATAAATCTGATTGCCGTAGAGAGTGAAAATCTGCTCCTTGGTGAATGCGCGCTCGATCTGAATGGCCAGAAACGCTTCCTGGATTTTGCGCGTGGAGGTGCGTTCCGAGGAGAGAAACAGGTTGCGCGCCAACTGCATGGTGAGCGTGGAGGCGCCCTGAGCGCGGCCGTGACTGCGGATGTCGTGCCATGCGGCTCCGGCGACGCGAAACACATTGATGCCCCAGTGCGACTCGAAGCTCTTGTCTTCAATGGAGATGACGGCCTGTCGCAGCACGGGCGCGAAGTCTTCGTAGCGGACCACCTCGCGCCGTTCGAGTGCAAACGAGCCGATGATGCGGCCCTTGCGGTCATAGAGGTCGGTGGTGGTTGAGGGACGAAAGCGCTCAAGGTCGTGAATCTGAGGCAGATCGACGGAATAGACCAGCAAAAGCCCGGACAGCGAGCCTGTAATCACAGCGAGAATGAGCAGCGCGGCGAGAGCGTACCTGCCGGTAAGCTTGCGGTGCCGGTGAACGGACTCAGCTCGCAGCAGATGGCTGCGGCCAAGACTGCGGGGTTTGGGAGGCTCGATAGGTGTGACAGCCAAGAGGTTCAGCCTCATCGGCATTTCTCCTGCACAGAATGGAAAAATGCTTTAGCCCAAGGCTAGCACGGGAGCGGTCTGATAGGCGGTCCCGGCCCGCTCTCGCGCACCACGCTGGGCAAGAGCGGGAAGGCAGGAAAAATCATTTGTCCCGGTGCGATGATCCGGGCAGAGTGTTGCCGACTGACTGAATGCGGAAGAGCGTCTGATGAAGTGATCTTTGTGCCCTCCCATCTTAGACCGGTTCTCCAATTCACATGCCTTTGCGAGTTCCGTTCGGGGTGGCTTCTACTTCCATACCAGCAACCTACGCCAGCGGCATCGACCCGCCGCCAGGGACTCCTGTTGAGGAAACACCCACTCAGTGGTTGTGGTTCCGGCCTACATCATTTCCGGAAGAGCGTTGGTATCCGGGCGCCCTGATTCTGGTGGCAATGAAAGAAACTGACAGCGGCCGAGAAGGCTCCAGAGATTCGAACCTGTTTCATTCCGGGACAGTTCGCTGGGCAACGACGACCTAGTGCTCCAGTTTATCCCTCACAACCCTTCGGCCGTCCAGAAAGCGCAGAATCCAATGGTGATCGGTGCGGACGAGAAGGAACTGGATCTTTTTCCGGAGCAACTGCGAAGGGTAAAAGGCTAGTTGTAGTTAGCACGCAGCTTATATTTTACGGTACTTTTGTTTAACAAAGCAGGGTTACCTTGGTCTAATTGAGATAGCTATAAGCCATAACTTTTGTTATCAATAGACGCGTATGGTCCAAAAAAGGGGAAAAGCGATGAAGAAGCTGAATGATCTACGAACACGGACCAAAGCGCTTGTGTGCGGCTTTTGCCGCTCTGGGGCATTTTGCAGAGCAAGTGTTAAATCTCGGGGTATCGGTAGCCGGTCGCGTGTACGACTTCGCTTTGGCGATGAGGGCCAATCCCTGGTTGAGTTCGCCTTGATGGTCCCGATATTTTTGATGGTCCTGACGGGCATAATCGAGATTTCGTTTGCAATGTGGAACTTTCAGTCGCTGAATCAAGGCACAGACGCTGCCGCAAGGCTGCTGGCTGATGGCGGTGAAACTAATAACACGAATGGAACCTCAATTCTGGGGGATCCGTGCCAATCTGCCTTCCAGCAAATCACAAATCTGTCGACTGGCCTCAATCCTAACAAGATCACCGTCACGTACACGTTGAATGGAACCACCATTGGGCCGTTTGCGGGTACCTCCGCGAACACATGCGCGGGCGATGAGACATTGTTAGGGTCGGGCAACATAACGGTTGCCGCTACTTATCCCTGCAACATCTTTGGATACAGACTGACGAGCATCTTCGCCGGTTGTCAGCTTGCCGCGACGAAAACTGAATTGGCCTATTAGCCGTAACACCGAAACTTGCGAGGGGGGCTTCCATGAGAATCTTCAATCTGTCTTCTTTCCGTAGTCTGCTGGATGATGAGCGCGGGCAGGCGATGTTTTTCCTGGCCTCGGGTGGAATGGCGCTCTTGTTAGGAATGGGTGGGCTGTCGATCGATGTTGGCCATGCCTATGTGGTGCGTACCCAACTTCAGGGCGCTGTCAATGCGGCAGCTCTGGCAGGAGTGAGCGGGTTACCCAACGGCACAGCGCCCGCCGTCGCGCTGCAGTACGAGGGGTTGAACAACAGCTCAAGTTGGGGAACGATCACCTCGCCGACTCCGACCACGTATTGCGTGAATATGATGATGCCGGTGGGACAGTCATGCACCGGAAGCAACATCATAAACGCTGTGCAGGTTACCGAGTCGGTGAAAGTGCCGACGTATTTTATGAAGATGTTCGGCGTCAAGACGCTGTCGGTGAATGCAACCGCGACCGCATCCCCAGGAGAAGTGAAACCGTGGATAGTGCAGATTGTTCTGGATACTACGCCGTCGATGACCGCTTCAGACAGTAACTGCACCGGAGCAACCGACGCGGAGAATTGCGCTTTGAACGGCATTCAGGGACTGCTGGCGAAAGCGAATCCCTGCCCTCTGGGTTCATCGAGCTGCTCTGCCGCAAACTCAAATATCCGCGTCGGCCTGATGACGTTTCCGAATGTCCAAACGACAGATGCCCCGGATAACTATAATTGCAACGGCACAGTAGCCTTTATGCCATACAGTACCCCAGTCATTCCCGCGCCGGGGTCAACGGCCGCCTACACGCCTATAACGTATACGAACACGAAAGTCGAGTGGCAGAGTGGTAGTAATGTAAGTACAAAGACCCAGACGCTGACATTGACCTATCAGCCCACTTATGGGGCCAGCGATATGGATTCTAATGGTTTTTATACCAACTATTATCTGGCATCCGATAAGAGCTTCTTGAACCCCGCTTCCACTCTCGTGAAGGCGATCGGGCGTAATGCCGATAGTGTCAACCCCTGCCTGCAAGTACCGGCTGCCAATGGCTCATTGGGCTATCCAGTCTACGAAAACTACAGCGGCGCCAGCAGCAGTAATCTTTACGGTAGTTCTGTCTCTGGTGAGAATGGCGGCGGCACTTCCTTTGCCCCGGCCATCTATGCGGCGGAGACCGCTCTCCTGGCCGAGCAGGCAGCTTTTCCGAAAGTTAATGGCGTGCCCACGCAGATGGCGCTCATCTTCCTCAGCGATGGTCAGGCGAACGCTCTTTCTCCCATGTATCCCAAACCTGGTTCGGCGGTTACATCGAATGGCGCGAACTCGGGCGGGTTGAGCGTATTGAACGACGTTATGCTCTCGTCGGGCGCACCCTCGACTGTGATTGGGACATACCCTTCCGGTTTCGACGCTTGCCAGCAGGCGGTTGCGGCAACCCAGTATGGCGCCAATTCGCTGGGAATAAGGATGTACGCAGTTGCCTACGGCACCCAGAATGGCGGATGTGACTATTACGTCAAAGGGACGAGCGGCGGTTCTAATAATAGTCCGGGCAGCGGCGATGGCACAGATGTCGCGCCACTTCTTAGTTTGGGGACTCTTGCCTACCCATACGGCTCGATTACCGGGGTCGTACCATGCACGACGATCTTGAATATGGCCTCGAATGTGCAGTATTTCTACTCCGACGCCAACCAGGAAGGGGCTAGCAGTGGAATCAACGGGATAGACACGAGCTGCACGGCTCCCGACTCCAATAATGCATTGTTGACGAGCCTGGACGATATCTTCCAAGGAATCTATGGGAGCATGTCAACAGCCCGGTTGATCCCCAACAACGCCACATAGCCAACCGAAAAACAAACAAATTCGCATCCCGGCCGGGTCTGATTATTGGACTCGTCCGGGATTCGAGTTTTGCGGCATTTTCTGAAATAGTGTGAACTCGCGAATGTTGTAAATGTGGGCTATGCTTCCACCCCAACGACCATCCCCAGCGACGAGGACCTGTCGCTGGGGACCCTAATTTGGAAAAGCCACTCAGCTGATGTGCTTTTGGAGTACAGCAATTGGAGAATCGCTGTAGCAAGAGAAACAAGTCGCAAGGATCGGGCGCGGGGCGTTGTTATGAGACCCGCGAAAAACGAATGCAGGTCCCTCGACAGAGGTTGGCGCGAAATACGCGCCAATCGCCGCTCAGGATGACAACAAGGTATATTGCATTGACTGACTAGCCGCTCTCTTATAGATTGGTAGTGGAGCTTAGGGACAAGAATCATGGCCAGACCAAGAAGCGAGGATAAACGGAACGCGATCATGGAAGCGGCGACGCGCGTAATCGCCTCCCACGGACTGGGCGCTGCGACGGCGATGATCGCAAAGGAGGCAGGCGTCTCTAACGGGTCACTCTTCACTTACTTCGAAACGAAGGCCAACCTGTTGAATCAGCTCTATCTTGAATTGAAAGCCGGGATGGCTTCTGCTGCCCTGGAGGGACTTCCGGCAAGGGCTGAGCTTCGTGATCAGGTGTTTCGCGTCTGGTCGAATTCGATGGGCTGGGCGGTGTCCAATCCTGAGAAGCGGCACGTGCTGGCACAGCTCGGCGTTTCCGACGAGATCACGCAAACAAGCCGTGCAGCTGGCCACAGGACCATGGCAGGCATCGCCGAGCTGCTGGAACGGAGCCGTGCCAACGGTCCCATGCGCAACGCTCCCATGAGCTTCGTGGTCGCGATCATGAACTCGGTGGCGGAGGCAACGATGGATTTCATGGTACAGGACCCATCCAACGCGAAAAAACACTGCAAAGTCGGTTTCGACGCCCTTTGGCGAATTGTCGGCTGATTTATTGGGCGCTGTAATGACTGACTAGACAGACAACGAAGGAGAAACATAGATGCCGAACACAGTTTCCATGAACAATCCCACTGATCGCAAGGCGTACATTATCACCGGTCCGACCTCAGGCGCCGGACGCGTGACCGCTCTTGAAATGGCCAAGCTTGGCACGCTCGTGCTCGTAGGCCGGAACCGCGACAAGCTCAACGACGTGAAAAAGGCGATCGAGCGGTTGGGCGGAGATGCTGTGCCGGTTGTGTGCGACGTGTCGGATCTGGCGAGCGTACGTCGCGCTGCCGCGCAGATCATCGCATTCGATCTGCAGATCGTCGGGTTGCTCAACAACGCGGGCGTCCAGAACCCGCGCGTGATGAAGAACGCAGCCGGTTGGGACATGACGTTCGCGACGAACCACCTCGGCCCGTTCGCGCTGACCGAGGCGCTTTTGCCGCATCTTGGGGATGGTGCGAATGTCCTCTTCGTCGGCTCGGCCACCGAAGATCCCGAGCGCGGGCCCGCCAAGCGGGCCGGTTTTCGCGGTGGCCGCTACATCTCCGCGGAGGCGAGCGTGCGCGGCGAATGGCAACCCGGCGGTTCCACCCGGCCTGGGATGAACGCCTATGCCACGTCGAAGCAGTGCAACATTGTAACGGCTATGGTGCTCGCGCGCGAAAACCCGCGGCTGCATGTCAACGCCATCGAGCCAGGCATCATGTTCAACACCGGCCTCCACAGCAATATGAACATCTTCTTCGTCATCCTGGCGCATTGCATCGCCCCGCTGATGGCGCCATTCGTAAAGGTCTTGAGCACGCCAAAGCGAGCCGCGCGCGTGTTCACTAAGATTCTGATCGATACATCCGGTCAGACCGGCGTCTACTACGACGAGGGCGGCCATCCTATGCTCGGCTCCACGCTCGTGCGCGACCCGAAGTTCCAAGATCGCGTCGTCGCCGAGACGCGCGCCTTGCTGTCGACGATTCCAAAATGAATTGTCGAGGGATTATTCCATTTCGTATTTGATGCGAAATGACAGCCCTTTATTGATGCGAAACGTAGAGACAGGACGCTAGGTCGAGAGGCCTGCGTTCTTCGCCTTCAGCAGATCAATTGCTTTCAACAGCGGCTGGTCTCCTTTGGGCTGCGGCGTTTCATCTTCTTCCTCTTCAGGCGTTGGTCCGACCACGACGTTGGGCAACACGGCTTCATCAGGAATCTTCTTGCCGTTCGGGCCTTCGTATTTGGCTACGGTGAGCAACAGCGCGGCGCCGTCTGGAAGATCGATGGTCTTCTGCACCGAGCCCTCGCCAAAGGTGCGCTCGCCGACCACATCACCGCGCTTCAGGTCCTCGATGGCGGCAGCTGTCAACTCCGCCGCGCCAAAGGTGCCGCGATTGACGAGCACGACAAGCGGCGCTGCCGAGATGAAAAGGGCCGGGTCGGCGGTGAAGGTCTGACGCGGAAACTTCTGACCTTCGAGCGTGGCCAGCGTAGCCTGCTTCACAAAAAAATTGGCCAGCCGCAGACCCTGCTGTTCGTCGCCGCCGGAGGAGTCTCTGAGGTCGAGCAGCACCTTACGGTCCTTGCCTGCCGTCTTGAGTTGGGCGGCAATTTCGTCTACGCGAGAGGCGGTGAGCGCTCCGGGTTTCAGATAGAGAATGGTCGCGTTTTCATACTGCTGTTCGGTGAGCGTGGGAGTGGCGGCGATATAGCGGGTAAGCGTGAGCTTTTCGGGTTCAGATTTGGCCGGGTGCACCACCGAGAGAGTCACAGTGGTTCCCGGCTTCCCCTCAAGGAGCATTCGAATAACGGGCAGTGACAGCTCGCGCGTGGATTGGTCGCCGATGGACTCGATTACGTCGCCATCTTCGAGGTGCTGCTTTTCGGCTGGCGAACCGGGCAGCGCGCTGACTACTACGGCGTAACCATATCGCTTTGAGACGGTGATTCCGATCTGCGCCACGCCCGTTGCTGGATGCTGCTTGTAGGCCTTGTACTCGGAGGCAGTGAGGTAACTGGAGTCAGCATCGAGCGATTCGAGCAGGCCGTGCAGAGCGCCGGTAGTCACGTCACTGATGTTGGGATCGGTGACATAGTCAGTCTGAATCTTGCTGAGCACCTGGCGAAAAATGGCCATCTGGCGGTAGGCGCCGTCCTGCTGGCCACCGGCGTGGACGCCAAACCAGCCAAACTCGCCGAATAGGAAGCCGAGTCCGAGGGCGGCAAAGATCGCCACGGAGAGAACAAAAACAAATCGCTGGAAGAATCGAGACACAGACACCACCGGGGCGGCCCTTGAGGGGAACCAGGCCACTCACCTATATAGACGTAATGATACCGCAATGGGCGCGTGACGGGGACAAATAGCGGCATGTGGGTTTGAATGAACTTTTGCTCAGCGGCTAAAGCCCTTTGTATTCTGGCGCTTTTTGGCGCGACTGAAGTCGCGTCCTGGCACAAAGCTCGCCTAGGCATACTTCTGCTGCGCCCAAGATGGGCATTGAAGTTTTGTGCCGATACAAAACGTTCGTCTGCATGCTTCGGCTGCTCGAAGGGGCGGGCGCAGAAATTGGCCCTCCATGGCGGAGCGAAAAACCTAGGACGCGACTCCCCGCCGGAAGAGGCTGAATCCTTTCTTTTTCTTTTCCTCGACAGCCGGCTCGCCGCAAACGGAGAAAGCCATCTGCTGGATCACCTTCGCAATTTGGCCGTCATTTTCAGTGAACAAGGTTGCCGTGTTCTGCATGCGCCTCACGGCTGCATAGTTGTTGGGAATTTTCCACTTCGCAGGCCTGGTGAGAGCCTTGGTAATGTGCTCTTCATCGATCTCCACGGAGCGGGGATCGTAACGATTGATGACAATTTCGAGCTTGGGGCTGCCGGCGGCGGAGAGCAGGGCGATGAGGCGATGCGAGTTGCGCAGTTCGGGGATGCCGACCTGCGTGACCAGATAGATGGTGGCGGATTCATCGAAGAGATGTTCGCGCTGCAGGTCGAGTCTGGAGCCAGCATCGACCACCACATAGTCGAATCCCTGGCGGGCGACCTCGAGCAGCTTGTCGATGGCCTCAGCAGAGACATAGGTGGGCGCCAATTCGCCCGGCGCCGCCAATATGAACAGCCCCGATTCATGCTGCACGAGCAAGGTAGAGAGAAAATTGACGTCGAGCCGGCTGGAATTCTGGAACGCGCTGGAAATGGAATATTGTGCCCTGACTCCGAGGCTGATCGCAGCGTCTCCAAGGGGGAGATTGAAATCGATCAGCAGCGTTCTTTGCCCGGACTCCTTGGCCAACGATGACGCAAAATTGCAGGCCAGGGTGGTGACACCTGAGCCGCCTTTGGCGCCGAGAAATACCAACAGTCTGCCGTCTTTTTTTCTCGAAGCGCGGGTTCCGGCGCGCAGGACGGAGGCACGTACCAGGGCTTCGGCCACTGTGCCGGAGTCGAAGGGCAGAGTGAGAAACTCGCGCGCGCCAGCACGCATGCAGCGCAGCAGCAGGCTCGGATCAGTTTGCGCCGAGTAGACCATTACGGTTGCCAGGTTGCGCGCACAGATCGTCTCTACCAAATCAAGCGCGAACTCCGGGTCACTGTCCAGTTCAACCAGAATGACGTCGAATTTATCCCCCAGTATTCGCGGCACATCATTGAGGGCGGGAGGATAAGCTTTGAACTCGTGGACCGGACCGCTCTGGCACTCGCGCAGCATGCTCGTGGCGGCGGAGCGGCGCTGCTCGTCCGGGCATATGACCGCTATGGACATTTCAGCGGAACTTAGCGAATCGGGGATCTGCATGAAGTTCGACATTGATGACTTGTTACTCCCAGCTACTTGGTGTGTTTTTGCAGGTTCGCTTTCGCCCGAAGACTGGCGATGTGCTTTCCATCGTTGCGTATCCATGATGCAAATATAGCACTGATTGTGACCGCCGTCACAGCAAAAGAGGGGAAGACTGTGAAGGCACACTCGGACAGTTCAGGCCATGCGCTGCATCGCTCGAGTCACTTCAAGGTGAAATAAACAAACCACTTTCCTGACCCCAGGAGCCCAAGCAAGCTTCGACCTTTACTGCTGGCAATGATGTGCCCAGCAGGAATGGCAAAGTCTGTACCCGTTGTCACATGACGACGTGACGCGGAGTAGCATTCTGGGAGACTGAAAACAGCATGTGGCCGCTGGAAAGAGGCTTGCAACCGTTTGCAACAACCCAGGCGAATACCCCACGTGATCTCCGCTTGCAGGTTCCTGGAACTTAATCTCTACTGGTCTGGGTTATCGGCAACAGGAAGATGAACATGAGCATCAGGAGGGGATTTGTCAGCGTGAGGTAAATGGAATCCTATTGCCGGCGAAATCGTACCAGCATTTGACATATTGTCCCAAATTCAAGAAACTAGGGATGAGATCATTCTGCGAAACAGGGGACTATTATGCGAGAAACTCCCGCACAAGGCATCTATAAAGTTCAGGCACTGGACAGGGCATTCGCAGTACTTGATCTTCTGGCGGAGAGCGAAACTGCGCTAGGTTTGGCGCAGGTTGCCGCATCGCTGCAGTTGCATAAGAGCACGGCGCATCGCTTCCTGATGGTTCTAGAGCGGCACCGCATGGTGGAACGCACCGCGGGTGGAAAGTTTCGCCTGGGGCTGAGGTTGTTTGATTTCGGGAATCGGGCCATAGAGCAATATGACCTTCGCGAACGGGCGCAGCCGCATCTGCGGCGGCTGGTAGCTGAAACCGAAGAGACGGCGCACCTGGGCATTCTGGAGGGCGCGCACGTGATCTACATCGACAAGATCGAGCCGGCGCGTTCGGTGCGCATGATTACTCGCGTCGGTGCCAGCAACCCTGTGCATTGCACGTCGGTCGGCAAGGCAATGCTGGCGTTTTTGCCTGAGGATCGCCTGAACGAGGTGCTTCGCCGCACCCGCTTTGAGCGATTTACAAGTCGCACAATCTCTACCCCCGAAGCTCTAAGCGTAGAGATCGAGAAAACCCGCCGCCGCGGCTACGCCGTAGACGACGAGGAATTAGAGGAGGGTCTTCGCTGCATCGCGGTGCCGGTGCTGGATGCGCAGCGTTTGCCGGTGGCGGCGGTGAGCGTTTCCGGGCCATCATTTCGAGTGACGGCGCAGAAACTGCCATCGATTGCCAACCACCTGCTGCAGTGCGTGCGGGGAATTTCAGCAGACATGGGATTCATTCCCAGCGGCCGCGGCAATCGCGCTGCCTGGTCTGCTTAGGAGCCTGGCGATGCGGGGGCGGCGGTTGGCGCAGGCCTTCGTGCGGTGATATGCGGCGGGGCATTTTCGTGGAGTTGATGGTCTCCAGGCGCCTGCTCTTTCTGGTACACTTAGTCATATTGATGAAGCATGAACCGCATTTTGCCTGCCAAGGCAAATCCGCGGTCAGGAGCACCCGGCGAATTGAGGGGACGAGCCTCCGAGAATAGGAGAATGGTTTGTTCGGCGCAGATTGCAGCCAGGATGCGGTCTTCATGTGGGGACGTAGCTCAGTTGGTTAGAGCGCTGCCCTGTCACGGCAGAGGTCGCGGGTTCGAGCCCCGTCGTCCCCGCCATAAAACCTAAGAAAATAAAGGTTTTATGGCAAGTGGCAAGATTAAGAGGCACCTCTGAGGGTGCTGACAAGGGTGCCGGAGCGATCCGCACCTTTTTTCTTTTGTGGTTGCGCACCCGGCGAGGGTGCAGATGAGGGTGCTGAAAGCGCCTTCTTTCCCGCCTCAAACACCATTTCCATTACCCGATTGTTCGCCTCCCGCTTCGTCGCGGAGATCGCTCGCGTGTAAACGTCGAGCGCGATCCGCGAATTGGCATGGCGCAGAAGCTCCTGCGCCGTTTTGAGGTCCACTCCTGCCGCCCGTAGATTTGTGGCAAGCGAATGGCGAAAACTATGCCAGCCGATTGCCTTGCCCTTGATTCCGGCCCGCAACAGTGCGGGACGGATGACCTTCTTGAGCAGCGTGTCCGGCGACAGCGGTTGCTTACCTCCAAGCCGGATCGACGGGAAAAGGAAGTCTTCATCGCTGTTGTATGGCGATTCCTTCCGCCAGACTTCGAGGCATTGAATGACCGAAGAGTGCAATGGGAGCGGTTTGCGACTCGCCTCGGTTTTGGTATCTCCGAAGTGATTGCGCACGCAGGAACGGCGGACGTTCACCTGCAGGAGTTCGAGATCTATATCGCACCAGGTTAGCGCGACCAGCTCGGACCTCCTGAGTCCGGTGCTCCCTGCCAGCATCACCATGGCCCATTCCCGAAGATCCAACTGGGCCAGGAGGGCTGCCAGCTCGGCTGATGAGAGCACGTCGGGTTCCCGCAACCGTTTGGCCGAAGTCCTGACCTTCGTGATTGGGTTTACACCAAGCTCTTTACCTTGATTCTTGAAGTGAACTCATATGGCGAGAAGCTGCTGCAGAAGAGGACCACAAGGCGGCAAGATCTCCTTGCCGAGCTATGGCGCAGACGACCGGCGCCGGCATCGACAAGCAGACGCAGCCAGCCCTGACAGGCGTACTGCAGAGTGGTATTTCCAGGGATAAATTGGGCCAGAAGCAGTGCATTTGAGGACTGGCTTTGAGTGTGTCATCGGGAACTCCAGGGCAAATGACTATAGCTGAAGAAAGTGGTAATGAAGCCCCAGTGCTACGCGGTAAAGTGTTCCATAACTCATTGTGCTCTGGTGGGGATGTGCTCATTCCATCGTTTTCTCTGCATTTTCAAAACCGTGGGTTATGAAACTTGGGAATAGCGGGAGAACCGGACCGTAAAGAACAATTCAGACCCCAGTGATATTCCCGGAGACAAGTCGATCTATCGGCACGGATTTCACGATCGACTAGGCAAGTCGTTTCCTAATGTCAGAAGTGCTTGCTACTCTACAGATGAAATCTGAAAAGCGGGTGTTGCGGAGATCCTCATTTAAGGCATTGGAGCAATGCATCGTCTTCGAACTCAATGCTTCTTGATTGGGAGATCGAATGATCCCATGCGGCCGGTGGCATTGTCGCGAACGATGAAGCGAAGTGTCGTTGCCTTTGGCAAAGGCAAGGCAGTAAAGACGAAGTCGGCTACTTTGGAAGGATCGTGCAGATTCGCTCCGAGGTTTGCGTTCGCGGTCATGCCATGCAGAGTGTGGCCGAGCATGGTGCTCTTCGCGTTGAGTGAGACAGCCATGATGTAGACCGAGGCCGTCGCGCTACCGTCGTCCCTCATTCTCCAACCGAGGTTTGCAGCACCGGTATGAACGACATACGTGTCAGGTGGAGCGCTGGGCGAGGTGTCTGGGTCAACGTTGACGCGAATGCCGTTGAGCGGTATAGCTGTCTCGGCTGCTGCAGTAAGGTCGTAGGCAGCGGTGGCGGAGGTCTTCTCTTCCTGGGTCTCCCCGGAGTAGTAGCCGGTGCGGGTAGTCGCGGTCAGGTTCGGGCGCAAGCAAACAACGCGGATCTTGCGATACTGAGCCGCGGCTTCGCTGCTGGAACTTGGCGTGTAGGCGATGGTGTAGTAGTGGGCACCAAGGTCGGCTGACAATGCGATCTGCTGGCCAATATCGTTTCTGCCCCGGACCACCCGCCCGCCGGTCACTGGACCGAGCCGGTCGAAGTCGTCGTTGCTGTCGAAGGGATCGAAATCGTTGGCTAGTGCATCGCCGGCGTTCAGAAGGAACTCCGCTTGCGAGCTGTCGGTAATTTCGGTCATGCCTGCGGCGGTGCTGGAGGGATCGACGGCGTAGACCGTAACATGCGTGTCGAGAAGAACGTCTGTGACGTGCTTGAGCGTGTCCTTGACCTCTTGGGCGTCGTCGCCGTCGATGGTGGTGGGATTGATAGTGGGAAAGCCGCCGCCGACCCAGATGAGATTCTTACGGCCGGGGATGCGAGCATAACTCTGGGCGATCTCTTCCAACGCGCGGAGTGATTGATCGAGGCGCTCGATGGGGCCATATTCGGCCTTGCCGTTCAGCTCAAGCTTCCAGGGGTATTCGACCGAAGCGGCGGCGACTGCGCGCAAGAGGGCGTCGCGGTCGCGTGTGAAGCCTTGCAGCAGCTTGAAGTGGTTGTCATAGACGGTCAGCAGAGTCGTGGGTTGCGCCAGAAGCGCGGGTTGGCCGGCGAGGTAGTCGTGTAGGCAACGCCGCGCAAACGAGCTGTCGGCAAAATGCGTATTGAGTTGGTCAAACACCAGGATGTCAACCGGAGAGTTGCCGAATCTGGCTGGCTGCGCAGGGTCGAAGACCACGGAAATACCCGCGGCCACAGAAGTCGCCGGCAATACGTGGGCTGAAGGCGGGTCGATGGAGCGAATGTGCTGCGGCTTGCCGTCTTCAAATATCTGAAAGTCGTTCGCCGTAAGGCCTTCGACTGGCTTGCCAGTCTTGTCCGTCACAACAACGTCGAGCACAACCAGGCGCGCCTTGATTATGAGTTCATTGGGGTGTGTCGCAGACGGAGGCTGTGCGCTGGGCATTTGAGCCGGTGCCTGTTCGGATGTCAGCGCGCTGAGTCGTGGCACGAGAATGAAAGGTGATGCGGTGAACAATATCGCAGCTATAAGTGGCAAGAGGGCGGAACCAAGGAAATGTCGAACGGCAGGAAATAGCGGCAAATTCTACCTCTTTCTTAAGACCGCCAAAACCGGCCCAGCGCAATTCCTAACTAAAATTATAGACGGAAAACCTGTCTAAAAAGACCAGCTACTTTGTTCAGTCACACCATCTAAAGCGCGTAAAATTTCAATAGATTACATTCTAACTAAGGCAGGCGGCGAATGAACAGATTAATTAAGGAGTTGGCTGAGCAGAGCAAGCGATCAATCCGCGGGGTACTTATCGGTGTACTCATGTTGTGCATGGGAGCCCAATTAAGTTGGGCGTGGGGCCACGAAGGCCATCGTTTGACGGCGTTGGTGGCTGAACAGTATCTGACGCCGGCGGCAAAGGCGCAAGTAGCACAGCTATTGGGAAATGACACTTTAGCTGATGTCGCGCCATGGGCGGACTCTTATCGCAAAGACCATCCGGAGACAGGCCCGTGGCACTTCGTGGACATTCCCAAGGCCGCGGCCACTTTCGACCGCATGCGCGACTGCCCCGTCTCGAAAGCGGATCCAAAATCGCCGTGGCGCGACTGTGTTACCGATCGCATTCTTTACTTTGAAGGACGCCTGGGAGATGAATCATTGAGCCCTGAGGACCGCACATTCGCGTTGAAGTTCCTCGTGCATCTGATCGGCGACGTTCATCAGCCCTTTCATGCCGTGGGCGATGACCGCGGCGGCAATGACATCGCTGTCAGCTTTCTGGGCACAAGCATGTGCGACTCATATAACTGCAACCTGCATGGCGTCTGGGACAACATGCTCATCGAAGAACAGGGTTTGAGTGAGAAACAATACACCGAAAAGCTTCTCAAGGAGATCAAGGACAACCAATGGGAGCGGTTGGCCGGCGGTGAGCCGACAACCTGGGCCAACATCTCTCACCACTATGCGGTGGAGGCGATGGCTCCCAACGGCGCGTTGATTACAAAGGAGTATGTTCAAGCGGAGTCGAAGGTTGTGGATGCGCAGTTAGCGCTGGCTGGGCTGCGCATCGCACATGTGTTAAACCGAATACTTGTGGCGCCTGCAGCTCAAGCTGCTCCGACTGTTTCTCCTAAGGTAACTCGGCAGCCGCTGCCTAAGTAAGACGTATTGTGGCCACGACAAAGGGCGGCCATTTCGGCCGCCCTTTGTCGTGGTTATCAATCCTAGTTAGAAGTGCAGCCGAGCCGCAATCTGCATCTGGCGCGAGCTGTAGGCCCAGTTGCTGTTGGAGTTGGTGTAAGTCCCAAAGCTCGCATACGGAGTCAGCGAGGTTCCTGTGAGAGTGTAAGCCTCATTTTCGATGCCTGTAATGTTTTGGTGATTCAAGACGTTGAACACTTCGCCGAAGACTTCAAACCGCATAGCGTCAAAATGCGGGACCTTGAAATAGAAGTTCTTGCCTAAGCGTGAGTCGACCACGATGGTATTTGGAAAGTTGTAACTATTGCGTTCAATCCACGGAAGGCGATCAGCACTCGACCCGGATCCGTTCAAGCCCCCGTATGCCGGGTTTACCGCGCACACGCCCGACCCTGTCGCTGTAACCCCCGTTAGAGTGCAGCCATCAGTCCCGACAGGGACAGTAAGGCCACTGGGATTGGTGGCGCTCCAGGCAGATGTCGAGCCTGAGACGTAAGGCGTATAAGGAAGCCCGGTTTGAATTTGCACCATCGGAGCGATGCGCCAGCCGCCGAGAACCTTGTCCGTAATCCCGTGGAAATGTGTCTGCGGCTGATAGACCGCCGCGAAGACGAAGCGCTGCCGAACGTCGAGTGAACTGTTGCCGTGCTCCAATTTCAGGTCGGTCGGATCCAATGCGCTATACGACGGTACCACCGTGGAAAGATAAGGATTGTCGTCCAGCGCGTGCGACCAGGTGTAATTCGCCATCAGGGAGAAGCCCTTCTCATAGCGATGGTTTATCTGAACCGCCAGCGCATTGTAGCTGGAGTTCACATCGCTCCTGACATCAAGAATCTCGCCGTAGGCAACATTTGGCCGGGTACTTTTGGCGGTTCCCACCGGTTGCAGGAATACTTTTGTGGTGAATGTCTTGCCAACTGCAAACGGCACCTGTCTTCCTCCATGTGGCTGCGTGATATAACCGCTTTGCGGCGGCTGAGGAAAGTTGGAGTATGACGGCGTTGATGTGGCGCTGATCGGATATGTATTGAGGGTGGTGGTCGCCGTTGGCGCAGTGATGGTATACGTGTACGTCGCGGTATCGCTCAAGGAGAAGTTAGTGTCGATCGCGCGGGGAAGTTCGCGGCCCAATGAGGCCATGTATGTCACAGCAAAGACCGTGTTGTGGCCGAGATCCCGCTCGATGGCCAGATCGGCCTCATGCACCTGCGGATTACGCATGTGCGGATCGAGGTACGCAACAGTTGTGGTGGGAGGAGTTGGGGTAGAAAGCGGCGCTCCAATGGCGTTGGCTTTTCCGGCAAAGCAGTTATACACATCCGTAATGCTGTTGACCAGGTTCGGGAACATCGGTCCGCAATGTCCCGCGTACAAGCTGGCGGTGTTGCCCCCGCTGCTGGTCAGGTTGATCTGCGCATTGGTCGCGCCGGATTCCATATAGGTCTGCACGATATTCGAGTTGATAATTCGCCCGTAGTACATGCCATAGCCTCCGCGCACGGTCGTCTTGTTATTGCCAAAGACGTTCCAGGAGAAGCCGAAGCGCGGAGCGATATTGTCGCGATCGTCGGGACGATCCGCAGTCTGCGGCAGGGCGCCTGTACCGATCCCCGCGGCATAACTGGTTCCGGAAAAAGCCGCCACCAAGCCTGGGTTTCCAGTATTCGGGGTGGGATTCGGTGGAACGTATTCGTACTCGTAGCGGGCACCCAACGTCAAAGTCAGATTGGGCCGAATCCGCCAATCGTCGGTCACATAGCCGGCATACTCGCGCGTGGCAATCTCGCCAGCCGGATTACCGAAGGCCTGCCCGTAGCTGTAATACAACGGCGTGTAGCCCGTTCCGCCAAGCCCTGTTGTGGCGTGCAGGTAATCGGAAATGAAATCGTACGAGTAGTCGAAGCTATAGTTGCCGTTGCCGTCATAGAGGTTGTTCACGTAGTCGACAACTCGGTTGAATTCCAGGCCGGCCTTAGCGATGTGCTTTCCGTGGCTCCACGTAGCGCCATCGAGCAGTTGCAAACGGCGCTCGTTCGGGTCTGCCGCGCGATCCAGATCTTCGTTCTTCCCAATATTGAAGCCTTCCTGGAACTCGTAACCGATGCCGATCTCAGCAGGCCTTCCGAAGGAATTGTTCGCCAAAGGAAGTTCGTTGGGCAGAGGAGTGCCCGAGTAGGTGTATTCGAAATCCCGGCCGTACTGCACGAGCGCGTCATTGACGATCGAGTTTGAAAGAATCGAGGTTAGCCGTGCGATGCCAAAGTCTTCCTTGACGGCGTCGTTACCGAACGATCCCCGGCCGTAGAAGACAGATGTTTGCGTCTGGAAACCATTCGGTGAATTCTCTCGCATGCGGTTGTACATCAGCGAGAGGTGATTGCGCTCGTTGATCTGGTAGTCCAGCTTGGGCAGGTTAATCACCTGATCCAGCACGCGAGGAACGGTGCCTAGAAAGCTACTGATGATTCCAAGTCCCTGCTGGTAGTAAGCCGAACCGGCCTGGAAATTCAAACCCATCGTGGCCGCCAGGGCGCAGGCGCTGTAGTCGCCTTCCGTGGAATAGGTGGGTGCGCCGGTCGCAGAGAAGGAAGTAATGGCGCCGGATATCGGATTCTGAGTACAGGTTTCTCCGGGAGGTAGAATCGCATTGGATTGAGCAAAGGTGTCGTTCGGGTCTGGAGCGCGGCCAGTGCCGGGAAAATTACGGCGTACCTGATCGTAGGCATAGAACCAGAAGAGCTTGTCGTGGCGCAGCGGGCCGCCCACACCGAAGCCCCATTGCTTGCGCCAGTCCGTGGGCTGATACGGAACCTGGCTGTAGCCTCCGCTTGGATTGGCGACGGTCAGCAAGGTGTAGGGGTTGACTGCACCGGCCAGATCGAGGTCGCGGTCATAGAAGAACAATTCACCGCGCAGTTGATTGCTGCCGCTCTTGGTCACTGTATTGATTACGCCGCCGGCCGAACGGCCGTACTGAGCCGAGTAATTCGAGGTGTTGACCTGAAACTCCTCGATGGCGGCCTGCGTAATTGAATAAGCGGCGCGTGTGCGCCCGCGCGCTTCAGAGAAGTAGGCCTGGTTGTCGTCCGCGCCGTCTACCGTATTGTTGTTCAGCAGGAAGCTGATGCCGCGGAAGCTGAGCAGTCCAAAGCCGTCGGAGTTGTTGACAACGCCGGGCGTCAACAGTGCAAACGTTGACCAGCGGCGTCCATTGATCGGCAGGTTGTCGATCGATGCCTGATCGAGAGCCGTCGAAATGTCGCTGGATTGGACGTGCAACAACGGCGTTTCATCGGTGACGGTAACACTGTTGGTCACCGATCCGGGCTTCAGAACCGGCGAGACCGTTGAAAGGCTGCCTACAGTCACAACAATGGCATTCTCCACGTAGGTCTCGAAGCCATCGACCGTGAAAGTTGCGCTGTAATTGCCCGGCTCCAACTCGGAAACACGGTACTCGCCAGACGCATTGGTCTTTGCGGCACGCGTGACGCCTGTGTCGAGCGACTTCACGGTGATGGTGGCCGCGGGCAAAAGCGCACCGCCAGTATCGGCGACCGTGCCTCCAATCGCTCCCGTGGTTGCCGACTGCGCGTGAGCAAAGGACAGCGATTGAACGAACAGGCAAATAGCCAAAAGCGAAAACCGAAGCGGATGAGATAAGAGACGACGGCTGGCGATCAAGTTGGTTCTCCTAAAAAGCCAAATGTAAAAGCAAAACGGTTGCTGCTTCCGAGTTTGATCGAGGGAAGGAGAGAATGTCGGCTATGAATTCTTCCGCTCTCCATACCTTCGACCATGGATCATTGACGCTGGCTATTGCACAGTCAGCGAAACGTTGAACTGCTCCGTAACACTGGCGAAACTTCCGCCTGTCCCTGTGGCGACCACGGCGATGGTCTCATTTCCCGCCGGCGTTCCAGGAGTGCTATTGATTCCCCCGCATCCGGTGAGACCCAGGCCGCACAAGCACAGAACGGCGAACAAAAGGAAGCCATAGCTGCGCAGGAGCTTGCGGCGCAGGCGGCTGACACCAAATAGAAGCGCGAATCCGGGAATAGCGGCCAGGGTGAATGGAAGCTTGCTTGAGCCAAGGATGCCGGACGGCCTGCGATTGAACGACTGCGGGCTGACTGATTGCGTGGTGTTGAACGTGGCAGCAACCAGAATCGGAGTAGTCGAGCCATTCGGTGAAATGCTTGACGGCGAGAAACTGCAACTGACGCTAGCCGAAGCTCCGGCACAGGAAAACGTGATAATCCCGTTGTAGCCATAGGCGGGAGTCAGGGTGAAGGACATCAGACCGCTCTGGCCAGGCGCAACCGTCAAGGACGACTTTGTGCCCGGAGTCAGCGTAAACGTTGGAGTTCCCGAAGTAATGACAAGGGGAGCCGAGGTCGAGGTCACAAAGTTTGTGTCTCCCGAGTAGACTGCGGTCACTGAGTTATTGGTCGATGATCCGACAACAGCGAAGGTCGTTACATAGGTAGCAATACCTGTTGCAGGGTTGATTTGGCCGGCCCCGATCTGCGTCGTGACAGTGCCAACCGTATTGAAGAAGGTGACGCTCCCGGTTGGGATGGAGACAATCGAGTAGTCCGTCTGATTGCTTACGGTTGCCGTCAGGGTGACCTGCGTGGTGCTGTTGACGCTGGTGGCCGATGTACCGAGCGAGGTCACAGTGGTGTCCTTGCTGATCGTGAATGTGCCGCCCGCAACTCCTCCTGGACCGTTGGGTTCAATGGTTACCGTGTAGTTGGCAAGAGCGCCTCCAGTCACTTGGGCCGAAATCAGATACTGCCCGGTGGGAGAGCCGGCGGTGGCCGTCGTGCTGTAGGAAACGCCGATCAGGTCGCCGTTTTCAACCCCGCCCAAGGTTCCGGTAGTGACTGGATTTGGTATCGGAGCATCGAAGTTCGCGGATGCGGGGTTGACCGTCACTGTGAGCGGCGCCTGGTTAACCGGCAGGCTCATCGCGCCGGTGTTGCTTGACGAAGACTCCGAATCGCCACCGTAAGCAGCCGAAAAGGAGTGCGCGCCCGCCTTGAGGCCAGATACAGAAAACTGCGCGGTCGACTGACAAGTGGCAGTTGAACTGCAGGCAACCCCGTTTGCCGAGCCGGGTATGACCGCGAGGGTTGCAATGGGCGTGGCGCCACCGTCCTGGTACAACGAAACATTGCCGGTCGCCGCGGGCAAGCCCGTATTGACCGAGACAACAACGTTTACCAAGACCGTCTGCCCATAGGTCCATCCGCCGGCCGGCGTGGGTGTACTGATTACGGCGGTGGTCGTGTCATGCGGCTGGATGCCATCGCCAGATACCGTCAACAAGGGTTGGCTGGCAGGTGAAGTGGAGTCGAAAGTGAAGGTCGCGTTCAGCGTTCCAAGTGCTTGTGGAGTGAAACTGGGGGTCAACGACACTCCCCAGCCCGCCGCCGGGAATAAGGAGCTGTTGGGGATCGAGGAAGGCGAAAGAGCGAAGGAGCCATTTTCGCTGTTGCTGAGTGGGCTGCTCTCGGTGAAAAATTTCGAGCCAAAGATGGCAGGCTGGTTGCCCATGCTGATGATGTCGGCTGCCCCGGTATTGGTAGCCGGTGCCTGGCTGCCGATGGCCGTCAGTGCGTTGCCTAGGTTGACGGTGGCGTTGTAGCGCACGATTTGGTAGATCGTGTTGTTGGTGCTGTCGGAGACGTAGAGTATGCCATCTGTGTAGATAGCCACGCCGGTTGGCGCGCCAAGACCGGTGACGATGGCGATCTGATCGGCTGCATTCAGCGTGCCGCTTTCGTTGGGAAGATAGACGATGCGCTTGTTACCTTTATCGGCAATGTACAAGCTGCCAGCCGCATCCAGGGCCACTCCCTGCGGCGCGGAGAGGCCGGACCCCAGTGTCACCGGTGTGCTGTCGGGGGCAAAGGGAAGCTCGATGATCGAGTTTCCGTTCGTATTGGCCACGAAGACGTTGCCATAAGAATCCACCGCCAGACCCGTCGGCACGCTCAGGGTTGGCACTGTGGTCTCGTTGGCCAGAACCACCTGCGCGCCCGTGCCCGCCAGAATCTCAGTCACCGTGTTAGCCGCCGAATCCGACACGAAGAGATTGCCGTATGAATCCACGGCCAAACCCGAGGGAGTCGTGAAGCCGCTGGTAATTTGCGTGGCGTTTGTGGCGACTCCCCCCGGCAGTTCCATGATGGTGCCATTGGCGAGCGCTACATAAATGTTGCCGGCCGCATCGACGGTCGCCGCATCGGCGCTTGCTGTGCCCGAGGCCAGGGTTGTTATATTGCCGAATGGGTCAACCTTGACCACCGAGTTCGTGCCCGTAGCCGTGGCGTAGACATTGTTGCCGAGATCGACGGCGACGCTGTTGGCGCCCGTCAGCGAGGCCTCATCACTTAAACTACCTGGGTCAACCGCCAGAACCGGTCCCAGACCGGTGCCGGTCAGCGCAAAGTTCGAAACCAGCCCTTTTGCGCTCGTCACTGTCAGCGGCGCCGTAAGCAGGCCGACAGAGCCAGCGGATGGTTCGAAGGTAACAGGCAGCACGCAATCCGTCGTTGTATCCGAGTTCGCGGTGCAGCTTGCCGTACCGAGATTGAACCCCTGGAAGGTGTCGGGATTGGGAAAAGTAAAGGCGCCAGTGTAATTGGGAGCCGTTCCCAGAGGCGTGTCACCCGAGCCGAAATGAACGTCGAGGGATTGCATAAGCGAATTTCCGGTGCCCGCGACAACAGCCGGAAACTGCGTGCCAACGGAGATTTTACGGATCAGATTGTCGCCAGCGTCGGTTACGTATACGTTCCCGGTGGAATCGACAACCGGAAGGTATAGCTTCCAGAAAGTTGCCTTGGTTCCGGGACATCCGTCGCCGATTACATCGGTCTTAGTCGCACAGTATGTGGCTCCCGTTTGTGCCGTGTCTGCGGTCGGCACTGCCGTGACAGTTTGACCGGCTATCGGATAAATCTCACCGGTGGCTTGGTCTACGCGAGCGATAATGTTGGCCCAGTTGGGGCTGGTGGCAAGATAAGTGGAGATGTAGACGTTGCCCAAAGCGTCAGTGGCGACGCCGTAGACGCTTCCCAGATCGGTCGTCAGAGCGGGACCGCGGCTGAGGGAGGTCATCCTGGTGAAGCTGTTGTTAGCGAAGGTAGACAGCGAGCCTGCAGGGTTGATCACGCGGACGTCATAGTTGTACTCGTCGGCGATATAGATGTTGCCGGAGTTATCGACGGCAATTTGATAGGGGCTGTCGAGCTTCGCCGACGTTGAGGCAATTGAACTGCCGGCGGCAGGGGTCTTGCCATAATAGGCGGATTGGTCGCAGAACGGCGTGAGAGTGGCGTAGGGGCACCCCAATCCGGCGATGGTATAAATGTTGCCGGCAGGAATTGAAATGCCAGCGACCGTGACTGGCGTGATGCCAAGGTTCACCACATCGACGACTGAGTTGTAGTTGTCTGCAATGTAGAGGTTTCCATACTTGTCAAAGGTCAGGCCGTCGGGATGGTAGAGGCGGCCAAGGGCTGCCGTTATTCCGGACGTCGTATAGCCGACATTGTCGGCGTTGTACCCTGCGGTGAAGGTTGTGTTGACAACAGTGCTGAGAATGCCGGTACTCTTGGCGACTTCTCGAACCGCATCAAGCGTATAGTCGGTAAACCAGATATTCCCTTCGGCATCCAACGCGATGCCCTGGGGATTGTCCATCAGAACGCTGGTCGCAAGACAACCATCGCCCCAGGCGTCGGAGGTAGTTTGGCCCCCGTACGGACAAGCCGCCGGTGCGGCTGGCGTCCCGGCTGGGTTAGACGCAGGAGCGGTAATGGTCGCCGTCGTGGTCGCTCCCGCAACGGTTGTAATGATGCCGGTATGTGCGTCGACGCGCCGAATAAGCCTATTCGTGTAATCGACGATGAACACATTACCTTCGCTGTCGACGGCAGTGGCATTCGGTGATTCGATGTACACCTGGGTCGCCAGACAGCCGTCACCGACCGTACTCAATGCGGTAGGCCAGCCACTCAGAGGAGCCGGCGGTGAACCTGATGGCGCTGTTGTGGTGTTCGTTCCGCAGTAATTTCCTACGGTGTATTTTGCCGTGGAGATGCCCAGGGTTCCGCCGCCGGCCACGATGCTAACTGTATAAGGCAGAAGCTGTGGCGCAGCCGTAGCGCTCCCCGCGAACAGAGCGGGCGAGAAGAGGAGAACAGAAGCGGCAACAAGAATCAGACCGGAAAGAATGCGGGCGGAACGAATTGCGGCAGCGGTGAATCGAGACATAGAGACTCCAGTAAGACACGATGGCCACTGCGCCTGACCTCAGTCCAGCACAGGGCTCGACACCTTTTTCGGGAAGAAGTGAAGATTAGCATACGAGGCCGATATGCACAATCAATCCTCCAAGAATATTTCTGAATATTTTCCCCGCCGGATAATCTCACAGAATTCCGTTTGCGCTTGGGTCGATTTTGTGTGAGCGCTGTTAAATCGGATGACACGCTGGGCAGCTCACGTGTTTCCTGCCTTCATGCCGTCCCTCTGATTCTGCTCCTCGCGCAAGTGATAGTTGAATAGCGACTTGGGGTTCATAGGAGGCGGGCTTAATGGCAGATTTCCGTTCAATAAATATGCTTTGGTTGAGGCATTTGCGGCGAACGGCAGAGCACCTGGCCTGGTTCGCGAGGGCTGCGCCAGGAAAGCAGGATCGGCAGCGCTGTCGCGCCAGCGATTCTGTTCAAACGCAAGAGTGCTCCGCCACACGGCACTTCTCAATTGGTTTCATCGACTATGCTTCCGGGATCGAACTGGGAGGTAGTCCTCGACCGTCGGCGATTTGCTTGATCCCGGCGTGTATCTCAACCCTTACCTTTTGACACGGCCGAATCGGGGAGATCCGGCCGTTTGTTTCGTTTGGTTTAGCGAGCGGCTTTTTCGATCCCTTTTGTCACAGCGGAGATTCGCTTGTGTGCGTCATAGAGAACGCGGCGCTGGTCGTGAAGTGATCGGTCGATCTTCTCGGTGCTGGCGAGGATATTCTGCAGGGTCTGACGGATTTCGTAGACGGCGGTGAGAGAGGATATCTGGCCGCGGCTGGCGATACATATAAGGATAGCCAGCACTACGATGACGGTCAGACAGATAAGTAGAACAACAGAGTGTTCGGTCATGCAGCTTGCTCCTGGGCGGTTGGGGTGTGCTCGCGGAGCACGCGTTGTACGGTGGCCGTCGAGATGCGATGGGCTTTGGCGATCTGGCGAAGGCTCTGGCCATGCTGGCGGTCTCGCTGGATGGCGGCATGGTCGAGTTGCAACGGGTTCCCGTTGGTGTCGTAGGTCTCTGATGAGACTTCATCGTCGGCGTTGTAGCCGAAGCTGCCGGAGTTGACCGCGCTCAGCGTCGAATTTGCCGACAGCCTGTTGCCCACCGGGTCGAGGCCGTAGCAGACGCTGCCGTCGTTCTGTTGCGGGTCGTTGGTGATCCGTTCGTTGGTCAGCCGGTAGATGCCGTCGTAGCTTCAGTTGAGCGTGCGGCCATTCTGCTCCGTGGCCTGGGTGCGGTTGCCCGTGGGACCAAGTTGGTAGTTGTAGCCGGAGACCGGCGTGGACATCGCGGTGAGACGGTTCAGCGTGTCGTAAGTAAAGGTGGACTGCAACCCATTGGGATAGGTGGCCGTGGCCACGTTGCTGGCAGGATCGTAAGTGTAAGTGGTGGTGTTATTACCAGAGAGACGATTATCAACCACCGTGCTGAGACGGTTGAGGTCGTCGTAGGCGTAGCTGACGTTTGCGCCGCCCGCATTGGAAGACTGAATCGAAGCCACATGACCCGCCGCATCGTAAGTGTAGCTCAGAGTTCCTCTATATTAACCAGATAATTACCTGCAAGGTTTTGAAGATATATAAGGGGGGGTAGGGGGGTGCCTTTCTCTGTATTGCAAATCGGCCCCTCCAAGAGGACAGCCCGAATTCAGTGTAGCAGGATGCCGAAAATGATCTGCAAAATGCTTGCTGGTTGAGGTTCATCGATTCCCAGATCCCAAATGCGGGATCTGCGCCGCACGCCCGCTCATCGCGATAAAACTGCCATGAACCGGGCACTGCTGCTCAAGAAGCAGAATCATACTGCGCGGCTGATGACCGGGACGCAAGCCTGGGACGAGTAACGGACGGTCGAGGGCTGTGCTATCCCAGGTGCCCAAGTGCGAGGCACCTGGGGCACCCATCTTCAGTGGTTGTATTTACTTCCCCCCGGCACCCGGGCCACCCGCCCCGTAGGCGAGCCGGTGAGAATAGATGCCGGGAAGCCTACGGGCTTTTCGTTGTGACCGGGACACGTCGTGATACGTCCGGCAGACGCTAAAGAGGGTGGTAGTAGAGTTCCAAGGCTCGGCAATTCGAGCACACCCAAAATTCAGCGGGGACTCCATTGCTGAGGGATGTTTGTGCCAATTCTGGCATCGCGGGGCTCCCCACCACGGCGGGCAGCGTCACGATGTGCTCATTGCGAATGAGATTCCCTTTGTTGCTTTTGGTGCAAGGCTTTATTTCGGGCATGTGTCCCGTCCTTTCGTGAAAACGGTTTGGACGGATTATAGATGCGTGAGCCGATTGCGCGTCTAGGACGCGCTGTAACCGCGCCCACAGCTCCGTGGACGCACTGGCCGAACGCTAGCAAGCGCTTGAAAGCAGCGATGGTAGCGGGGTATCATCGTGCGCATGGCTCAATGCACAGCACCAGTAAGAGGACATCGCACAGCGAGCGCCAGAGCGGACTGCCCTGCATGTGGTGGCGGTGGCCGCCACAGCGGCTACAGCGGATATAGCTACTCGTCCCCGTCCTACTCGTCATGGGGAAACAGCGGCGGTGTGTCTGGTATCCGCGCCAGCGCGTCTGGTGGCAGCGCAAGGCCGCGCTGGTCCCCAGCCGGTTCGTCAGTGTCGTACACGCCTGCTGAGGTGCGTGCACTCACGCCTGTCCGCGAAACCGTCGAAAAGCTAACGCCTCTACCTGAACGTCGGGACTTCTTCCTCTGCCATGCGTGGGATGACCGGGCAGGGGCCGCTAAAGAGCTGTACGATCAGCTCCAGTCACGCGGTGTCTCGGTCTGGTTCAGCGAAGTGGACGTCCGCCTAGGTACACAATTGCTCCGCGAAATTGACAAGGGATTAGCGAAGTCGAAAGCCGGAATCGTGCTCGTGACGCCTGCGCTGCTGCTCCGCCTCAAAGGAGAGTGTATCGCTGACAAAGAGCTATCGGTACTCCTTGCGCGTGAGCAGCTCGTTCCCGTTGTGCACGGCACGACATACGACGCTCTCCGCGAAATCAGCCCAATGCTTGCCTCGCGAAGTGGCCTGAGCACCGGAGAGAATACGATGGGAGAGGTCGCGACCAAGCTCGGCGAGCTAGTCGCCCGCTAGCTCTATCACCATCCGAGTTCGGGCCAAGCCACCCAAGCCCTACAGAAGCGGGAAACGCGGCCCGAAGAGCGTTCCTAGAGGGGCAAATTGCACGCGCTCCGTTCGCGCTCTGCTTACCGGTATGCGTCACGGTACAGGGACGGTACAGGAAAGCGGTCAACTCCAGTCCGGGCCGGTGACCATTGTCTGCGGAGCAGAGGTCAGAGGTGGGTTTTGACGGTACGCACGACAGTACGGAACTTTGTTTTTGGGTGATTTTAGATGCTTTTCGGTGCCACCGATGCTCCTAGAATCAACAGGTTACGACCATGGGTCTAACTGTCACGGCACAGGTCGCGGGTTCGAGCCCCGTCGTCTCCGCCAGATTCTAAACGACTTAAGTCCAATCTGGCATGTGACATCAAGGTACAAAAAGGTACAAGTTCAGACTTTGACCGTCGTGGGGTGGGCTGGACAACAAGTTTTAGGACAGAAAGAGGCTCCCGGCTTGCGGGGCCTCTTCTGCTTTTGGAACTCAACGCGGCCGACACTTTGCCATGCTTCGCCAACTGTCATGCGGACCGTCTTCGTTGCGGCCGCATTGATCTCGGCACGGAACTCCACGACGGCGCGCTTAGCGGCATTACCTTTGCTTTCTTCTCGGTGGTGCACGTGCTCAGGCGTCGGAGCGTTATCTCAGTTGCAGGCAGAATTTGGCGGCGCTGGTGAATAACCGATGCGGGCCTCAGTAGAAATGTAAAACATCCTACAAAAGCCAAGTTCGATTTTGCCAAAATCAGATAGGGTACCAACATTTCTGCAATGGCTTGCCGTCCTGGCGGGATTTGCATGGGCAGTGGCCATTCTCGGCGCACTCAGGAGCGGCGAGCGGAATGCTCGCTTGTTGAGTTATTGGAGAATGCCTTGCAATGAGGCGAAGCAGCATCGTTTGTTTTACTGATGGTTGTGCTGCAGCGAAGTTATTTACATTCAATTGTTTACCAAACCATGCAGTGCGTTTACACGGCCTTCATATGACGTGGACTTGCGACTGAAACGTTCTCAGCTTTATGCCGATGGAGAGGCTGATGTACTGACAATTCGTGATCGATGGGTGGCATCCTGCGCATCGGGCCTACATTTCTGTGTCTCTGTTCCTCTGTTGCTCGACGGAGCATGGACACGGCCAATTGCCTAGCCAAAGCGACCCGCTGAGCATGAGCTTCAGGCGTACACGAGGTTCTTCGCCACCATGGTCATCGCAAACCGTTCTGTCCGCTCGTCTTTTGCATTTATTTGCCGTCAATCCGGACTCTCACTCCGTTCGATTGCAGCATCCATTTTTGTCATGGGCATGGTGTTAGCGGCTGCTGGCGTCGCGCCTGTAGCGGCTCAATCTCCCGTCCAGTTCTTTGGATCCTTTCAGTCCTACCCCCAGTACAGTGCCCAGAACGCCCAGGGGCTGGTGGCCAACGCGCAGGGAAACCTTTACATCTCTGGAAGCCACGCGGTGGCCTACATCCCGGTCGATGTCAACGGCAATCCCCAGAGCGGGCAGACACTGAGCTGTTCCCCCGGCCACGGGGGCAACGGGCCAGCGAGCGGCACTGGCGCGGTGACAGGCATGGCCATAGACAACGTCAATAACGTCATCTTCCGGGCCGATCTCGGCGGACCGAACGGTGAGCCGGATGTGGAGGAGATCGCCCTGTCGGGCCCGAACTCGACCGAGTGCACTTTTTCGTACCTCGGATCGGGCTGGAGCATGCCGAGCTCGGTCACGGTCGACTCGAGCTCGAATGTCTACGTGCTCGACGCCGGAACCGGTAAGATTGTGAAGCTCGCGCCGAACGGCATCGGGGGCTACAACCAAAGCACGGTCTACACCAATAGCGAACTGGACGACACGACCGGCCTTTCGATCGATAGCGCGGGCAACTTCTATGTCGCTTCCGGCTTCAACTACGGCTATTCTCCCCTGGGCTCTCCGACAGCGACGGCAGTGTACATGATCACCAACAACGGTGGCGGCAGTTACAGCCTCCCCTCAGCAATCGGCAGCGGCTGGAGCAGTCCGTCGGCCACTACCGTGGATGCGGCAGGGAACGTCTGGGTGGTCGACTGCGGCCTCAGCGACGCGGGGACCAACTGCGCCAATGGCACAGTTAACCTGCTGGTGCCGCTCGGCGGCGGCTCTTATAACCAGACCGTTTACCAGACCATCTCCGGAATCCGGACGCTGATGATCAATCAGGCCGGAAGGATCTATGGCTTCGCGTACGGTAGCGGCAGCAACGACGCGGAGGTGTGGACCGGCGGCACTCCGCCCCACAACCTGGGCACTTACGCCGTGGGCACGCCGGCTCCCACGGTCACGCTGACCGTGGACTTTATGAGCGCAGTCATTGCAGACGGCTTCAACGCGACCACGCAAGGCGCGTACACGCGCGACTTTCGGGTCGTGGGCGGCACCTGCACGGGAGCCTCTTATTCGGCTTCGCAGAGCTGCACCGTCGAGGTGACCTTTACGCCCAAGGCGCCAGGCCTGCGCACCGGAGCGCTGGTCGTCACCGATGAAAGTGGCAACGTGCTGGGCACCAATTATCTCTACGGCACGGGCACGGGACCGCAGGCAGTCTTCAGCCCCTCGACGGAGATTACGCTGGGCGGCGGCTTCAGCAGCCCCATGGGAGTTGCTGTGGACGGCAACGGTAATGCTTATGTCGTCGACTACACATACCCTACGGTGGTGACGAAAGTGCCCGCCGGGTGCGCGGATGCGGGCTGCATGACCGCTATGGGCGGCGGCTTCTATTATCCCGATGGAGTGGCTGTCGACGGCGGCGGCAACGTCTATGTCGCCGATTACGGATACCAAGCGGTGAAGGAGATACCCGCAGGCTGCGCGAGTTCGAGCTGCGTGACCACGCTGGGCGGCGGTTTCAGCGGTCCCCTAGGAGTTGCGGTGGACGGCAGCGGCAACGTCTATGTCGCCGATGGTGCGGGCTCTGCGGTAAAGGAGATGCCCGCTGGGTGTGCGAGTTCGAGCTGCGTGATCACTCTGGGCGGCGGATTCAGCGATCCCAATGGAGTGGCTGTAGACGGCAGCGGCAACGTTTATGTGGTCGATCAAAATATCTACGCGGTGAAGGAGATGCCCGCAGGCTGCGCGAGTTCGAGCTGCGTGACAACTCTGGGCGGCGGCTTCAGTACTCCCGGTGGAGTTGCGGTGGACGGCAGCGGCAACGTCTATGTCGCTGATCGCGCGGCGGTAAAGGAGATGCCCGCCGGATGTTCGAGTTCGAGTTGCGTGACCACGCTGGCTAGCGACTTCACCTATGTCCGTGGCGTGACGGTCGACGGCAGCGGCAACGTCTATGTCGCCGATGGAAATGGCAATGAGGTGAAGGAGGTCACGCGCGCCGATCCGCCGAACCTGACCTTTCTAGCGCCCACCACTGTGGACACAATTGATACCACGGATGGCCCACTGTCAGTGACGGTGGAGAACATCGGCAATGCGCCGCTGATCTTTACGTCTTCGGGGCTGACTGCACCCGGCGACTTCCCTCAGACCGCAGGCAGCGGGTCTCCTGTAAATTGTGCGAACAGTGGCACGGTTGCCGCAGGTGCCAGTTGCAACCTGAGCATCGAGTTTGCGCCATTGCAACTTGGTTTGCTCGACGAAACGTTTGGCCTGTACAACAACAATCTCAACGTCGCTTCAGCGCAGCAATTGATTGGAGTGCAAGGCACATCGACGGCGGCGGTTGCGCCCGTGCCCGACACAACCGCAACGGCAGTTGCAATCAATCCCAGCGCAGTTACAGCAGGTCAGGCGGTGACCATCACTGCGACGGTGACGGACACGAACACCCCCCTCACCACACCTACCGGAACTGTTAACTTCACCGATACGGTGGGCTCGACAACAACCAGTCTGCCCGGCGGCGCTGCTGTCAGCCTGGTGTTGGGCGTAGCTACCTTGCCGAGCGTCACTTTGAGCGGAGCAGGGACGCATACCATCACGGCAACCTATGCTGGCGTGAGTAACACGTTTGCGGGCAGCAGCGGTAGCGGCACGACAATGGTTACCCCCAGCTCCAACGTGGGAACTGCGACGTCTGCCATACCTGTCACGCTGACCTTTACAGCGGCGGGCACGGTCAGCAGCATCAACGTTTTGACTCAGGGCGCTACCAATCTTGAATTCAAGGATGCCCTGACCGGGGATACTTGCTCGGTTTCGACGGCGTACAACATCGGCGACGCCTGCACGGTCAACGTGACATTCACGCCGGCGTTCGCCGGTCCTCGCTATGGAGCCGTTGTGCTCGAAGACGGCTCCGGCAATGTATTGGCTACCGCGTTTATAAGCGGCATGGGCACTGGTCCGCAGATAGCGTTTGGGGCCGGTACGGCTCTGGGAACGGCCATGGCGCCGACGGCAAATGGCGTCGCATTGGGAAAACCCACAGGCATTGCAATGGACGGCGCAGGCGATCTATTCATCGCGGATATCGAGAACAGCCGCGTTGTGGAGATTCCTGCCGGCGGCGGCGCAGCACAAGCTATCACCCCAACGGTGAATGGCATACCTTTGAATAATCCCGCCGGCATTGCCGTGGATGGCGCGGGCGATCTGTTTATTGCGGATGTCTACAATTGGCGCGTAGTGGAGGTGCCAGCCGGCGGTGGGGCTGCGACTGTTATCGCCCCAACGGTGAATGGTACCCCTTTGAATAACCCCGTTGATGTTGCATTGGACAGCGCGGGCGATCTGTTCATCGCCGATACCTGGAACAACCGTATTGTAGAAGTTTCGATCAGCGGCGCGACGACGGTCATTGCCCCGACGGTGAATGGCCTCACTCTGAGTTATCCATCCGGCATTGCAGTAGACGGCGCGGGCGACCTGTTCATCGCGGATACCTTGAATAACCGCGTAGTTGAGGTGCCAGCGTATGGCAACCCTGCGTCGGCCATCTCGCCGGCGGCGAACGGCACTCCTTTGAATTACCCGTCCGGCATTGTCGTGGATGGCGCGGGCGATCTATTTATCGCGGATACCTTGAATAACCGCGTAGTCGAGGTGCCCCGCGACGGCAGCGCGGCGACAGCCTTTGCTCCAACGATCAACGGCATCACATTGGCATATCCCAACGGCATTATGTTGAACGGTGCGGGAGATCTGTTCGTTGCGGATCATGGCAACAGCCGCGTGGTGGAGTTACACCGCTCGCAGCCTCCGGCACTGAGCTATGCCCCGACGGCTGTTGGCGTAGAGAGCATCGATAGCCCGCAGACGGTGACGGTGGAAAACATCGGCAACGCAACGATGACGTTTTCCGGATTAAGCGTCGTAGCTGATTTTCCGCTGGACAGCTCTGGAGCGAGTGTTTGCACCTCAGCTACGTCGCTGCTGGCGGGAGCACGCTGCACACTGCCCATTGACTTCACACCAGCAACCGCGGGCGTCAAGAACGAGTTTCTGACGTTAACCGGCGACGGAAGCTTGGTGGCGCAGAACATTCTCTTGAGCGGTAACGCCAGTCAGGGCACGCCAACGGTAACTTGGCCGACGGCAAGCGCGATCACTTACGGCCAGACGCTGGCCTCGTCCACGCTGAGCGGCGGCGGCGGCTCGGTAGCCGGTAGCTTCGCCTTCACAACACCGGGAACGGTTCCAAGCGCTGGCACAGCGCCGCAAGGCGTAACTTTTACGCCCACGGATGCAATCGACTACAACTCAGTAACCGGCACGGTAAGCGTGACAGTGAACATTGCCACGGCCACGGTTACGCTGGGCAGTCTGGCGCAAACCTACACAGGCTCGCCGCTTTCGGCAACGGCCATCACAAATCCAACTGGCCTGACTGTGAACTTCACCTATAACGGCTCCTCTGTCGCGCCAACCACGGCTGGCACCTACACCGTGGTGGGAACCATCAGCGACCCCAACTACACCGGCACCGCGAGCGGCACGCTGGTGATCGCGAAGACAACATCAACGTTGACTCTGGGCAGCCTCGCGCAATCCTACACCGGATCGCCTCTTTCAGCCACTGCCATCACAAATCCAACTGGCCTGACTGTGAACTTCACCTATAACGGCTCGTCTGTCGCGCCAACCACGGCTGGCACCTACACTGTGGTGGGAACTATCAGCGACACAAACTACACCGGCACGAATAGCGGCACACTGGTGATTTCGCCAGCAACGGCCACGGTGACGCTGGGCAGTATGGCACAGACCTACACTGGATCACCGCTTTCAGCCACAGCCATCACCAACCCAGCCGGTAAGACAGTGACCTTCACCTACACCGGCATCAACGGAACGAGCTACGCCACGTCCGCTACGCCACCGACAGCAGCAGGCAGCTACACCGTGGTCGCCACTATCAGCGACACAAACTACACCGGCACGAATAGCGGCACACTGGTGATTTCGCCAGCAACGGCCACAGTTACGCTGGGCAGTCTGGCGCAGACCTACACTGGATCACCGCTTTCAGCCACAGCCATCACCAACCCGTCCGGCAAGATGGTGACGTTCACCTACACTGGTATCGGCGGAACCAGCTACGCAACCTCTTCGGCACCTCCGACAGCCGTGGGCAGCTACACCGTGGTCGCCACTATCAGCGACACAAACTACACCGGCACGAATAGCGGCACACTGATGATTTCGCCAGCAACGGCCACGGTTACGCTGGGCAGTATGGCGCAGACCTACACTGGATCACCGCTTTCAGCCACAGCCATCACCAACCCAGCGGGTAAGACAGTGACCTTCACCTACACCGGCATCAGCGGAACAAGTTACGCCACGTCCGCTACGCCACCGACAGCGGCAGGAAGTTACACCGTGATCGGCACCATCGGCAGTGCCAATTACTCCGGCACGGCGACTGGCACGCTGGTAATCGGTCAGGTTACGTCAGCTGTCAGTGTAGCCTCCGGTTCCAACCCGGCGGTAGTCACCAGTGCAATAACATTCACGGCAACAGTCTCTTCGAAGTTAGGAACGCCGACAGGAACTGTGAGCTTCCTGGATGGCACAACTCTGCTCGGTCAGGGAACATTATCCGGCGGCGTAGCCACCCTAACCACTTCATCTCTGGCGGCGGGCAGCCACTCGATCACCGCACTGTATAGCGGCGATACGGACTTTGTTGCATCCACTAGCGGCACACTGACGCAAGGTGTGCTGGACTTCAGCTTGAATCCGGTCGCTGGAAGCGGAGGCAGCGGTGCTTCGCAGACAGCGTCTCCAGGTGGGACTGCAACCTATCCGCTGACCATCGTACCCACCGCGGGAACCGTCTTTCCGACTCCGGTCACTTTGACTGTCAGTGGGATGCCGTCCGGGGCAACGGCGATTATTACTCCATCGTCGTGGACCCAACTCAACAGTACCTCGTGGTTATTTCCCGCGAACACTCCGATGGCCGATCTTTCGCTGGCCATTCAATTGCCCTCGCCGACAGCGAGCCTCGATCGGGAGAATTTGTTCCTTCGCAAGCTTCCGGCGGTGCTTTTAGGGCTTCTTTTGTTGCCGTTTACGAGCAAACTGCGCCGCGCCAGCAAGCGACTAGGTCGAACTGTCTCCCTTGTTCTCTTCTTAGTTGCCGGTATGGCAGCCATGGCGGGACTCAGCGGATGCGGTGCTTCCACGGGATTCTTCTCTCAACAGCAGAGCACTTACTCAGTGCTTGTGACCGCGACCTCGGGCACATTGTCGCACTCCACCACCATCACGCTGATCGTTAAGTAACAAGGAGGACTGAGATGCGTATATCGATTAGAGGAAAGGTGCTCCTTGTGGGCGCGTGTTTATTGGCCGGCACGACGGCTTGGGGTCAACTTGGCCCGAGCACGGCAAAGCAGGCGCCCGTATCCATCGATTTAGGCGTAACCTACGCCCCGGAGCGGGCACAACTGGTGCCCGGCTCATGCTGCTTTTGGCTGCAGGGCGGCGGTGGGGACGCAGCCGTGACCTTCTGGAGGGGATTTGGCATTGCAACCGGCCTGACCGGTGAACACATTTCCAACTATGCGCCCGGCATGGACGTAAACAAGATCGCCTACCTGGCCGGGCCACGCTATACATACGCCGCCTGGGCCAGACATTCCGGCACTGCGGATCGAGCGCGCTTGCAACTTTTTGGTCAGGGGTTGTTCGGTGGTGTCCATGCTTTCGACGGCGTCTTCCCCACAAGCTCGGGAACCACACCCACCGCCAACTCATTTGCGCTGCAAGCCGGCGGCGGGATTGATTTACTTCTCACCAAGCACATCGGTGTACGTCTGGTCGAAGCCGACTACGTGCGCACTGCACTGCCCAACGGCGCTGCCAACGTCCAGGACGACCTGCGGCTGGTCTTTGGAGTTACATACCACATGGCTCCGACCCATCCACGCCGGTGACCTAGCCCTGCTCGAGAAATCACGCCTTCATCAAGCCTTATTGACGGTGCCATCAAAAGTGCGCCATGTTGGTCAGGATGCCCGGACCTGGCACCGAGCGAAGGTACAAACAAAGGTACATTTGCATCGCCCCTATGCTCTGTAAAGGACTTACGGCTTCTTTGAACGATGCAAAAACACCCATAACTCTATGATTCTAATGCCACCTGCAAGCTGTCACGGCAGAGGTCGCGGGTTCGAGCCCCGTCGTTCACACCAGATTCTAAAAGACTTAAGTCCAATCTGGCATGTGACATCAAGGTACAAAAAGGTACAAGTTCAGACTTTGACCTTCGTTGGGTGGGCTGGACAACAAGTTTTAGGACAAGAAGAGGCTCCCGGCTTGCGAGGGCCTCTTCTGCTTTTGGAATTCAACGTGGCTGACACTTTGCCAATTCCGACTCGCGAACGCGACGGTGCATGAAGTGAGCGCCGGCGCGGCCGACACTGACTCATCAGGCGGTGCAAACCAGCCTAGCGAGAGTTGGCGTGGAGAAGCTTGAGCGCATTGGCGCGGTATAGCTTCTGCAGCACATCCGCAGGCAGGAAGAGGCCGTAAACCATCCATCGGCCCTGGCGAGACGCGTGCGAAGGGTAGTCGAAGTACTCGTCGGCGGTCTCCAACACGCGATAGTAGAGGCGGTACATATCGACTTCCGGAAGCAAGTCTGTGCCGAAGATGATGCGGTCGGCATATTTGATAAGGAACTTGCGCGCCGTGTAAGGCTGGCGGCCCAACTCGGAGGTACGGGCGCTGATGTCGATCGACAGATTCGAGTTGCTGTCCAGCAGCTTGGCCACGTAAGCCAGGTTCTCACCGCTCTCGGCAAGGTGCGCGCAGACGAAGGTGGTCTTTGGATGGCGCGCAATCACGCGGTCGCGCTGCGCCAGAAGCTCAGGCTTTGGAATTTCCGAGCCGTAAAAGCTCCAGTCCGGGTGCGCGGCCAGTTCCTCGTAGCGCTCGTTGAACTGGTCGATGGGGGTAAAGAAGGCGTCCGGATCGGCGGTGTGGAACATGACCGGTATGCCCAGTTCGGCGGCCTTGTCGAACAATGGCGCCAGTCGTTCGTCGTCGATGTGCAGCAGTTGGCCACTGGCGTCACGAATGTGGAGGCCCAAATCCTTCCAGAACTTGATACCAACAGCGCCGTGCTCGACAAGGCGCTCCAGCCGGTCCAGGCTGAGCTCAACAAAATTGCTGCGCTCGACTCCGCTCCAGTCCATCCAACCGATGGTGGCAAAGCGATCCGGCGCGGCGCGATGAAACCGCTCGATGGACTCGATGGCCGCCTGGCCGACCTGCATTGTGATGTTCACGATCTTCTCGACACCGCACGCATCCATGATTCGAAGCACTTCTTGAGGCGACTGCGAATCCAGATGGGTGTGATAGTCGATAACCGGGAATAGCGGCTTCTCGACAGTATGCGCAGGAATCTTCAGTTCAGAGCGCGGCGTGAAATCGCTGAGACGGAGATCGACTTCAGCCTTGGCGCTGACCAGGGCGACAAACTTATCCTCGCGGCTTGCATCCTCGCTGCACATACCTGCACCCCTTTGCTATTTTGCGAACGCTTCCTGCGTAATCGCAGTATAGTTCACATTTATTCTTAATTCAACTTTTTTATTTCCTTTTATTTCTTTTATTGTATACTTTCCTTCTTAGGGCATTTCTATAAGCTTCGTGAGGTGGCGAGAGTGATCATGAGTTGTCGTTTCTTCTACCCCTGGAAACCGGTTCGCCCGGAGTTCGGTTTTCCCGCTGGGATGAGGTGCAAGCCTTTGTTCTTGCTTTTGCATCATTTTGGCGAAGTTGGATGGGGGGTGTTGAACAGGAGTTCATCTAGGAGGCACATACGGTCGATCTTACGATATGCAGCATATTCTTTACTCTTTTTGCTCGCTCTCTGCGGGGCTTTTGCTGCCGCACCGAACGCGCTCGATGATCACGTCACCGGCAGATATGAATTGCGTGGAGATAGCCTTACGGCTCGCTTTCAGGTGGCGAATGGCAGCGTCAATTCCGCGGAAGTGGAAGATCTAGCGAGTAGGGAAAAGCTGCGCCTGGGCGAACTATTCTCTCTTCTCCTGCGCGATGGGCGTGTGATTGACGCCTCTCAACTAAAGATGGATGCAACGCCCGATGAAGAGGCCGTCGTGCCGAGCCCATCGGCTTCGCGGCAGGCGGAGCAGATTGCCGGACGAAGGATCTGCGTCGATCTGAGCGCAAGGGATAACTCGTTTGCGGTGCGTTGGTGCGCGATCGTGCGCGACGGCACAAATTATCTACGCCAGGAGGTTACGTTGAGGGCTGTGGCGCAACCATTGGACATTGCCGAGGTGCGGCTGTTCGACTTCGAGGCTCCCGGCGCGCGAGTGGTGGGGAAAGTTGCTGGTTCGCCGATTGTGGCTGGTGACTTCTTCTTCGGATTCGAGTTTCCACTGTCGGCAAGTGCGGTAGAGAATGGGCGAGCGACGGCGATCCTGACACGCACACTGCCTCTTGCAGCGGGGAAATCCATCACCTATTCTTCGGTGATTGGTGTAGCTACTCCAGGTCAAATGCGGCGTGATTTTCTCGCGTATGTGGAAATGGAGCGGGCCCATCCCTATCGGACATTTCTGCATTACAACACCTGGTATGACCTGGGCGAGGGCGAACGCTACAGCGAAACTGAGGCTCTCAACCGTATCCACGCTCTCGGGGAAGAACTGGTCCGCAAGCGTGGGGTCACCATAGACTCGTTTCTCTTTGACGACGGCTGGGATAATACACACGACCTATGGTCCTTCAACTCTGGATTTGCAGACGGCTTCACGAACATCCGCAATGCCGCGGCGCAATATGGTTTTGGCATCGGTGTCTGGTTCTCTCCGTGGGGAGGATATAACGAAGAGAAGGAAGAGCGCATCGCCGCAGGGGAAACGGCCGGCTTTGAGATAGTAAAAGGTGGTTTCGCGCTTTCTGGACCGCGGTACTACAGCCTCTTCGAGACGAGCCTACTGGAAATGGTCACAAAGAATGGCGTGAACCAGTTCAAGATCGACGGTACGGGAAATGTCAATCAAGTCTTCCCCGGCAGCCTCTTTGACAGTGACTTTTCGGCGGCAATTCATCTCATTGAGCGATTGCGTCAGGAGAATCCGAGCGTCTTCATTAACCTAACAACGGGCACCTGGCCCTCGCCGTTCTGGCTACGATATGCGGACTCCATCTGGCGCGGTGGCGAGGATCACAGCTTCGATGGCGTTGGAAGTTGGCGCCAAAAATGGATCACATATCGCGATGAACAAGCCTATCGAAATGTGGTTGAGGGCGGGCCGCTGTTTCCGTTGAGTTCGCTCATGCTCCACGGCCTGATTTACGCGAAGGAAGCGGAACATCTAAGCACAGATCCGACTTACGACTTTCCTGACGAGGTACACTCCTTTTTCGGTAGCGGGACGCAATTGCAGGAGATGTATATTACTCCTTCACTGCTTTCCGCGCAGGATTGGGATGTTCTGGCGGAGGCGGCGCGATGGTCGCGATCTAACGCCGCTATCCTGAAAGACACGCATTGGATCGGCGGGGATCCAGCAAAGCTTGAGGTATATGGCTGGGCTTCGTGGACTCCGCGGAAAGGTATCGTGGTGCTGCGCAATCCGTCGGATCAGGTTAAGAAGTTTTCACTCGATGTGGGCGATGCATTTGAACTGCCGCCTCATGCGGCACACGGCTACCGTGCACGCAGTCCGTGGGCGAGCGATCAGGCTTCGGCTCCATTGTACTTGCGTGCCGGACATAAGCAACGGGTTCTGCTGCGGCCATTTCAGGTGCTCACGCTGGAGGCGACGCCTGCAAACTAACTCGCAGCTATTGCTTTTCAACTAATCTAAGTCAACCTATCTTGGCTTCGATTTACACGCACTAACGCAACCTGGCTCCCGCTTGCGCGCAAACCCAAAACGGGCCGTTGAATGGAGAGAAGCAGTGTCGAATGTTTTGGAACACCTAGCAACTTCACGGTGCAAAGGCCAGCCAAAAGGAATCTACTCAGTCTGCTCCGCGCATCACTGGGTACTTGAAGCAGCCATTGACCAGGCACTTGAAGATGGTTCGGACCTTTTGATTGAGGCCACTTCCAACCAGGTGAATCATCGTGGTGGCTACACGGGCATGCTGCCCGAAGACTTTCGGCTGCGCGTCACCGACATTGCCGCCGGCAAAAAATTCGACGAGTCGCGGCTGATCCTCGGCGGAGATCACCTGGGACCCAATCCATGGCAGAGGCAGCCAGCGCTTGAAGCCATGTGCGAAGCCGAACAGACTGTGCAGGCCTATGTGCGGGCAGGGTTTCAGAAGATACACCTCGATGCCAGCATGGCTTGCGCAGACGATCGCGTCCCGCTCTCCGGCGAGTTGATTGCCCACCGGGCAGCGGTTCTCTGTGCCGCCGCGGAGCGGGTAAGTGGCGAGCAGAAGCCTGTTTACGTGATTGGCACCGAAGTGCCGATTCCCGGCGGCGCGACTGAGAGCTTCACAGAGCTTGCTGTGACCAGCCGCGAAGATGCAGCCGAAACGCTCGCCGTACACCGGCAGGTTTTCAATGAGGCGGGGCTTGCCCACGTATGGCCTCGGGTGATCGCCCTGGTGGTTCAGCCGGGAGTTGAATTCAACCACGACAGTGTGGTCGATTATGATCCTGCGCGCGCTGTGCATCTCACCGAGTTACTCAATGATGAAGCGGGTCTGGTTTACGAAGCGCACTCTACGGACTATCAGCGGCCCGAGGCATATCGTAATTTGGTGCGCGACGGATTTGCCATTTTGAAGGTTGGTCCGGCGCTCACCTTTGCGATGCGCGAGGCTTTGGCCGCGCTCTCGTCGATCGAGACTGAGCTCCTGGGACCGACGCAATCTTCACACCTGATGGATGTGCTTGAGCGTGTAATGATCCAGGACCCGCGCCACTGGGAACACCATTACACCGGAGACGAGCACGCCATGCATCTGATGCGGCGTTACAGTTACAGCGACCGGGTTCGCTACTATTGGAACGCTCCGCTGGTAAAGGAAGCTATAGAAACGCTCCTATTGAACCTGCAGCAGGTATTCATTCCGGAGACGATGCTGAGCGCCTTCCTGCCCGAGGAGTATCTCGCTGTCCGCGCCGGAACATTGCATCCCGATGCGCACTCTCTCGTTATCCATCGCATCAGGACGGTGCTGCGCGCGTACGCGAATGCGTGTGGTGCATAGGTGGCCAGGAGCAATCACACCGCCGGCGCGGAATCTATTACTTCTGCGATATGCTAGCTTATTTTCCGCCACAGCGGTGAGATTGCACTAAACGCGGATCACATCAATACCTGCCGATTTTAGTGTTTCCACATCCTCGTCGCCGAGCTTGTTGTCAGTAATGACCGTATGGATGGCCGTCGGTGGCACAATTAGCGCAAGACTGCGCCGGCTGAATTTCGTGGAATCGCAGACGGCCACAACGCGCGAGGCTGCATTGACCATGGCGCGGTTCACCCGCGATTCGAGGAAGTTTGGTGTCGAAAGCCCGATCTTTGTATCAAATCCATCGACGCCGAGAAACAGAATATCTGCATGCATTACTGTCAGAACGTCTTCGGCCAGAGGCCCCACTAAGGAAAAGGAGTTCTTGCGCAGCGTACCACCGGTCAGGATAACCTCAAAGTCCGTCCCAGCCAACTCGGTGGCGATGTTTAAGGAATTGGTAATGACAGTCAGGCGCGAAAAGCGGCGCAGCTCGCGAGCTATGGCCGTGGTTGTGGTACCCGAATCGAGAAGCACGCACATGCCTTCTTCCACCATGGAAACGGCCGCAGCGGCAATCCGTTGCTTCTCGCTGTGCTGCCTCTGCTCCTTCTCCCGAAGAGAAGGATCAAGCAGAGCGCTGTCCTTTAGAGAGAGTGCTCCTCCGTGTGTGCGCAGCACTAGCCCCTTCGACTTAAGATAGTCGAGATCTTTGCGGATCGTGATGCGGGAGATGCCAAACGCATCGGAAAGTTCTGAAACCAGGACGCGGCCATTGCGCTGAATTCTGGCGAGCATATGCTGGCGGCGCTCTTCGATGAGCATATTGCTTCCATCTTTTGTATCGAGTTCCACGTTTCCTATCCCTGTGAATTCTTCCTTATCATACCTGCACTCACTGTCGAAAAGCTTGTAATTTCTTCTCTGAACGATCACATTGGCGAGCAGCATTCCTGGTTTTGCTGGGAGATTCCCTGTCGTATCCCGTCCGGCTATGTATATGGATGGCGATTGCAAAGGGTTCCGGACGGACTATTAGCCTGTATGATATTCAATCAATAATGGTTACATCCAAGTGCCACGGTGACTCAGCCACTGGTGCTGCTGTTGGGGGCGGCAGTGCTGGACGTAGTCGATATCTTTGGGGAGATAGAGCTTCAATTGGACAATGGAAGCTCGAGTGATGGCGGTAGTATCCGCCGCTCGCGCGCGACAGTCGTCACACAACGCTATCGAACGGCTCTGCGGGTTGGTCGCAATCCGGTCCAGGTTGAATCGGCTCTCCGGTGATGGATTAAGAGCTCTACACCGGTGTCCCCAGCTACCCATTGCAACCCGTTGGTTTCATCTAGCATTTGAATGATTAGTCAACTTGGTCTTTGGAACTGCTTTCGCAAATCGCTGAATGCACCACCTTTTTCCGTCGTTTACGCCACAAGAGGATATGTTTAATATTTCTATTGACTTTTCTTTTGTTTTGTTTTATTGTTCTTTACAACCTAAGTAGCCCTCTAAGAGCGCTCCTCAAAAGATGCGCTCGTCAATAAGACGGCGCACGGGCAAATGCGTGGGCGGGCGCTGGCCAGCGGGAGTGATCCTCGCGGCGCGATTCCGTTGACAAAAACTTTTAAAAGGGGGGAGATGCGCAATGAAAAGCAAATCTGAGCAGTGGCAGTCGTTCTGCCTACCAAGGCTTTGGGTCAGACGGTCACTGAAAGAATTCAACACATTTCTGATAGCAGTATGCTTAACGGTGTTCTGCATGTCTATTCCAGGAGTGGCCCAGCGCTCTGCGGCAAGTCTATCCGGGACGGTAACGGATCAGAGCGGGTCGGTTATTCCGGCGGCGCATATCACGGTAACCGAAATTACTACGGGAGTATCCACGACAGCCCAGGCGAACGGCCAAGGCTACTTTGTGGTGTCCAACTTAAACGCGGGAACGTACAAACTGCATGTTGAGAAAGCCGGTTTCGAAGGGTACGAGCGGAGCGGAATCGTTCTTCAGGTGGGGCAGCCCGTCACGATCGATGCGATCATGAAGGTGGGCGCGGCCAACCAGCAGGTTACGGTTACGGGCGAGATGCCACTAGTGAATACCAGCGACGAAACGGTGAGCTTCGCCATTACTCCGGAGTTTACTGAGCAGATGCCGCTCGACGATCGTCAAGCGCTTCAGTTGATTGCTCTAGCTCCCGACACAAGTGGGCACAATCCATCCGCAAACAACTACTCCAATCAGATCTCATCGCGTCCCGAAAATAGCCAAGCCGGCTTCAACACGGCCAGCGGCGAGGCGCGTGAGAATTCAACCGCATACTACCTGGATGGCGGCCTCAACGAAGACGCCTATACCGACGTCGCCAACGTCTATCCCAATCCCGACGCGCTTGAGGAATTCACCGTTGAGACGAACTCCTACAACGCGAAATTCGGTGGCCGCGGCGGCGCCATCGTCAATGGCATCACAAAGGGCGGATCGAACTCGATTCACGGTAGCGCCTTTGAATATCTGAGAAATGGCGCCGTAAACGCGTCTCAGGACACCCCCGGCCTTGCTACGGGGGCGGCAGATACTCTCAAGCGCAATCAGTATGGTTTCAGCCTGGGCGGCCCGCTGTTTAAGAACAAGACCTTCTGGTTTGGTTCGTTCCAGCGCACGCCCTTCCGCTATCAAACCTCTGCCAATATTGGATTCGGTCCTACAGCCAAGGAACTTGCCGGCGACTGGTCTGCCGAAGTGCCAGCAGTGACTCCCGGTTGCGATCCCACCGTATGCTACCAGTTGACCAACCCGTTTACCGGCGCAACGTTCACGGGTAACCAAGTGAGCACAAGCCTCTACAGCGCAACTTCGCTCGCGCTGCTCAAACTGATTCCCACCGGCGATCCGCTCACCGGAGAGTTCAATTTCCCCACGATCACCAAACAGGACGATACACAGTATGTCGCCCGGGTGGACCAGCATATTGGGGAAAATCTGACCGCTTCCGCGAGCTACCTGTGGGACAGGTATAGCAATCCGGATACTGCCATTGCCGGGAATATCCTGAGCGGCGGTCAGAGTGGCGCGGCCAATCAGGTCTTTACCAGCCAGCACATTGCGTTGAACCTGACCTATCGCTTCAGCAACAACCTCGTGTCGACTCTGGGCGGTACCTTGAGCCGCGTTGTCTACATCGAGTCCGGATTGCCGCAATTCAAGAACGGCCTGTCCAGCCTCACTCCACCGGCAAACTATCCCAACTGGGCTCCCAATTTGGACGAGGTCGGTTTCTACATCGGCGGCGATTGGGGTATCTCGGCCTATTGGAACGGCGCGCTCGACGTAGTCCGCAACCAGACCGACATCACCAACAACTGGACTTATGTCAAGGGTCATCACACCTTCGACTTCGGTGGAGAATTGCCCTTCTACCAGAGCTCCAACTACCAGGCGTATGTATCTGCCGGTTACGAGGGCTGGTGGCAGGGTCCCAACTTCAATAGCTCCAATTCAGGCTCCGAGCCGCTGGACTTCATGCTCGGCTCCAATGAATTCTTTGAACAGTACGTTCCTTCCAACGTGGCTCCGCGGGGCATCGGTCCCGGCTTCTACGCGAACGATACCTGGCACGTCACCCCAAGGCTAAACTTGAATCTCGGCGTTCGCTATGAGCCTTGGCTGCCCTGGGCAGACGCCAGCGCAGGAAAGGTTGGAAGCCAGATCAACCTGGCGGACTTCGCCAACGGCGTTCACTCGCAGCGCTTTCCCAATCTTCCCGCGGGCTTGCTCGTGCGCGGCGATCCGGGTGTGCCTGCAGGTCTTGTAAACTCAAACTGGAAGCTGCTCGATCCGCGGGTGGGCTTGGCCTGGGATGTCTTTGGTGACGGCCGCACCAGCATTCGCGCCGGGTTCGGCATTTATCACGATCAGCCCTTCGGCAGAATGTATAACGAAATGACCGATACGGAGCCCTTTAACTCGGGAGTCGATATCGACAATTCCAGTAGCGGAACAACGATCAGCGCCTACAACCCCTACGCTGCGGCTCCGTTCAACGGAACTCCTCCTTCGCCTGACCTGCCTACGAGCAGCACGGTATTTCCCAAACCTCTTTCCTTCGCCATCGGCTTCTCGCCCGACTTTAAGGCGCCGGCCACTCTGCAGTGGAACCTGACCGCCGAGCATCAGATCGGCTACGGAATCATGGCGAGCATTGGCTATGAAGCCTCTGAAAGCGATCACATGTTCGATTCCCGTGATGTCAATCCGGCGACGGATGGGACCTCTGCGACCCGGCCTTTGTACGCGGGCGGAGCAGGCTTTAGCGGAAAAGTGATCGCGAATGAGAGCCTTCTCACATCCAGCTATAACTCCATGGTTGTCTCCGTTGAAAAGCGCATGTCGAACAACGTGTCTTTCCTTGGTGGCTACCGCTGGGCGAAGTGCATTGACGTGGGCGGCTCAATATCGAGCTTTGCCGTCAACGAATTCACCGATCCTCGGCATCCTAGCCTGGACCGCGGCATCTGCGACTCCGACCTGGCGCAGCAGTTCAAGATGGCCGGTGTCTGGCAGACCCCCAAGTTCAATTCGCTTGGCATTGCTGGCCGGGAGGTTCTGGGAGGCTGGTCGGTCAGTGGGATTCTTGACCGGCATGACGGATTCCCATTCTCGATCATGGGCTCCGGCGCTCCCAACGGCGACGGTGATAATTTGAGCCGCGCGAACCTGGTGGGTGACCCAGCCGTACCAGGGGGTTCGACCATCTCGGAATGGTTCAATACCAAGGCCTTTGCGGAACCGTTGAACTCAAACGGCAATTCTCCGCGGAATATGCTGCGCGGGCCGGAGTTTGTGAACGTAGACGCTGCCTTGATCAAGTCTTTCGCGCTGCCCTTTGGGCCGTTCCGCGAAAAGCAGAAGCTGGATTTCCGCTTCGAGGCATTTAACCTTTTAAATCACCCGAACCTGGGCCAGCCCAATAACAGCATAGGCGCAGGAGCGTTGTTTGGGACGATTACAAGCGCCGGCAAACCGCGTGATTTGCAGGCTGCTCTGAAGTTCGTCTTCTAACCGCACCCAGGTCCGTCAGCCATCATTGGTTTCGATTGCTGGCGGTCAGGTTCTCGCTACCTCAAAGTAATCGTGGCGCGGGAGTCGGATAACTTGTTGGACAGTTGCATTGGGGCATGTTGCCTCGGTGATCACCTGAAAACCGGCCACTTGTGGTCACTTCAAAACCGGCCACTCTGGATGGACTGAGACATGATTGTTTTACCTTGTCGCCGGGTGTTTAGGCAAGGTGTGGTTTGAGT
>JBEKSE010000033.1:0-57404 GCA_049517315.1 Occallatibacter sp.
TATTGTCGAGAAAAACCACCTCTTGCCCGGTTCGAATTGTGGACGTTAGCAACTTTCGCATCTCATCGTCGTCTTTGGCTTTTGAGCCAATCGGCAACTCGCCCGTCACGGTGACAATAGCGGTCGCGGCCAATGTCGTTGCTCCAGCGCCCTCACAGTTTTTGAGGTAAGTAAATGCGGGCCGCAGTTCCCCCGGCATGAGCAGATGTTTTCCAAAAAGTCCTACCAGGGCAGAGACGGCAACGGACTCGCTGCGCTCTCCATCGGTGAATTGGAACTCTCCAAACAGGTCGCGCAATTCAGCCTGTGCGCTCTCGAAGCTCATATCCTCGGCATAGGTCGTTGTCCGAGCCGTAAACGTGCAGGTTTCCGCATCGTAACCCTCAGGCAGCAACTCAATCCGGCCATCTACGCGCAACACCGGCAGGCGCACCGTGTTGAGATGGTGTAGCACTCGCAGGCACTCAAGGAAGAATGGTGAGGCGAGAATGCCGCGCGCGTCAGACTCGCTCAATGTCGCGTCGATCTCGATTACCCGCCCATTCGGGACTTGTTGCCGATAGCAGCAAACGTGCTTTTCAATCAGGGTGCGGAATCGCTGCGGAGCCACGGGCGCTAACAGATTGTCCCTGAATTCGGTTACTTCCCCGTTGTGTACGAAGAGAACCCCGGCCAGATAGCGGCCCAGGTCTGTCGCCACACTGCTGAGAGTGCGATTGTCGCCCGGAAGTCGCACCTTTGGCTTTTCATTTTCGAGGAACTTCGAGAGTGTTTCGGCACCTGTGGCGGGTTTTCGCTCACGCTGCTCTGGAGCGTTGCGGGCGTTCTGGCTAGTCTGTGTCTTGGCCGTGGGTTTCGGTTCCGGCATGGCTGGCACATCGCCCTGAATACTCGCCACTGCGATTCTTTGGCTGGTTGCAGGCGTCGCGGGTTGCTGGGCAGGCCGCTGGGCAGTCTCAGGCAGGGCGGGGGCTGCGCCGTGACTGACGCCAGCCTTCCACATTTTTTCCGGGAGACCGGTGCCTCGAAGGATCGCGTCTAGTGCCGTGCTGGTACTCATTACTGCTCCAAGGCGGGGACTGTAGACCCTTCGATTAGGTGACTGATTTCGGACTCTTTGAACCGCACGGAACGGCCCAGCTTCACATATGGCAGTTCGCGCCTCCAAACTTTTTGCCTTACCGTGGCTGGCTTCCATCCTGTCAGCCGTGAAACCTCTTCAACAGTGAGCAATCGGTTCATGTCTCATTCCCCTTTACGCCTCTTACTCTAGGAGGACTGAATAGGCACATCAAGACGATAATAGTATTGACAATATCTATCGTTTTGTTCTATAAATAATCCATGACGCCCAGAAAACAATCCGGTCTTGTTGGCCTTCGGGCGGATTTTCCTAATGCAAGGTTCTTTAATCTCGATAGAGGGGACTTGGGCCACATCGTTGATGTACTCAACGAGAAAGGGAACGGCCAACCAACGTTTTATGCTGAGGCGCTAATCCGGTTAATAGAGAGATTGAAGGAGTATGGCGGCAACCTTAAAAAGATGACAAACGACGATCCTGGGTTGGCAAAGGCCATGACAGAGGCATGTGTCGCGCTCTGGACGCCGGACTCAACCGGAGGGGCGCATTTGGTGCTGCAACAGTCCACGAAGATTCAGGCTCTTTCGCCAATGCCTAAAACACAGGAGGAGGCGGAGGAGCGAGCGGAACTGATAGCCGCATTGCTCTTCTATGTCGGGACTCTGAATCCCGAGTGGGACAAACTCGCCGGTCCCTGCAAGTGGAAGCATTGCGGCAAGTATTTTCTGCTGAAAGGCAACCGGCGCACGGCCTACTGTTCACGGCGCTGCTGCCAACTTGACGCGGCCAGCAGATGCAGACAAAAGTGTTTGCAAAGGGAACACGCGGACAAGCTGCAACGGGCAGAAGAAGCGGCACGCCGATGGCGCACGGCCCGAACGAAAGATGATTGGAAGGCTTCTGTATCAAAGCAGGAACCAGACATTACGCCCAAATTCCTAACCAGAGCGGTCAATAAGGGCGAATTGAAAACGCCCACGAAAGGACAGAAACCATGAGCATCTATCGACCAAAGGGCAGCAAGGTATGGGTCATGGACTTCATGTTTCACTCGCAGCGCATCCGCGAGACTACCGGGATGACCTCGAAGACGCGGGCGAAAGAAGTCTTCGACAAGCGGAAACAATCGCTGAAAGACGGGACCGCCGGTATCCGCAGACAGCCCCGCCCGGACTTGCTCTCCACTGCCGCCGCACAGTGGCAACAGGCAAAGCAACTCAAGTGGTCCCCGAATATGGCCTCTATCGTCCAGTACAGCATCGGCCACTTGCTGCCCGTCCTTGGCAAGAAGTTGCTTGTGGACATTGAGGCGCGGCACATTGCGAAGTATCAGGCGGCGCGCCTTGCGGAGAGAGCATCGAACCGGACAGTAAACATTGAAGTTGGAATGTTGCGCCAGATCATGCGCAAGTATGGAGCCTGGGCGCGGATTCAATCCGATGTGACCATGCTGCCCGAAAGACAAGACGCCGGATGCGCGCTCACTCCTGAGCAAGAAACCATGCTCTTGCATGAATGCAGCCGTTCCGTTTCCCGCGCCTTGCTGCCCTTTGTTACGCTGGCCCTCGAAACCGGCGCACGGTACAACACAATCCGCACCTTGCAATGGGGCAACATCGACTTTGTAAACCGCTGCCTCAAGTTCGGCAAGGATAAGACAGCGGCGGGCACAGGCCGGACAGTCCCCTTGAATCAGCGGGCAATCGAAACCTTGAAGTTTTGGGCGCAAGAGTTCCCCAACCGGCAACCGGCGCATTTCGTCTTTCCATCGGAGCGGTACGGCCTCCACGGGAGCGAAGGGAGATTCGGCGGGACCGTCCAGGTCTACGATTACGACCCGGACAAGCCCGTTGGAACCATCCAACACGCGTGGCAGTCCGCCAAGAAACGGACACAGCGCCATTGTCCAAACTGCGGGGACGGGACGTTGATAGACCGGGAGAAACCAGCAACCGGGTTTGAGTGCGAAGGCTGCCACTTCGAGACGCCGACTCTCCCCGCTGCTCTGACCCGGCTTCGCTTCCATGACTTGAGACACAGCGCCGTCTCCAGGATGATTGCCGCCCGCATCCCCATTCCCATCATTGCCAAGGTGGTTGGATGGTCCCCGAGCACAATGGCGAAGATGGCCGCGCGGTATGGTCACTTTGGAGTCGAAGAACTGCGCAGCGCCGTGGAATCCATCAGTTCCCCCGCAAACTCGGAGATTGCGACAGGGTACCCGCAAAATCCACCGCAGTCAGGCAGTGAACGGAAGGTAAACATTAACTAAGTTATTGATTATATTGGTGGGCGGTCAGGGACTTGAACCCCGGACTTCCTGCTTGTAAAACAGGCGCTCTAACCAACTGAGCTAACCGCCCATGCGAGTTGAAAAAGCCGTTGCGGCCTACTGTCATCATATCAGCGCACATGCGAGCAGGCCGGCCGCGCCACGCACACGGTCGCGACGGCCAATCTTGATACACTCAGCCGATGGGCCGTCTCATCATCAATGCTGACGACTTTGGCCTGACCACCGGAGTCAATCGCGCCATTATTGAGTTGCATCAGGCCGGTGTGTTGACCAGCGCCACGCTAATGGCGGGTGCCGCGGCCACTGATGAGGCCATCGGGCTGGCTCGCTCCGCACCAGCACTGGACGCGGGTTGCCATGTGGTGCTGTTGGACGGTGAACCTCTACGGAAAGCGCGCGAACTTCCTTCGCTTGTGGGCGCTGGGACGGGGCGGTTTATGCCGACGACGGGAAAATTTTTCGAAAAATTATTTACTGGGCGAATTGATACCTCAGAGATTGAAGCCGAGGCGGGCGCGCAGATTGGGTTGCTACAGTCGAAGGGCGTTGGGCTGACTCACATCGACACTCACAAGCACGTGCACATGTTTCCCAGCGTGCTGCGGCCAGTGCTTCGGGCGGCCAGGGCGGCGGGAATTCGTGCTGTGCGCAATCCCTTCGAGCCCGCATGGAGTCTGCGCGCCACTCCGAACGCGCCATGGCTGCGCTGGACAGAACTTAGCCTACTGCGACTGATCGAGCCATCGTTCAGACATATTGTTGAAGAAGAAGGCTTTACTACAACTGATGGCGCCATTGGAGTGCTGGCTACCGGAACCCTCGACGCCGCGACGCTCACTTCGCTGCTGGCGAACCTTCCCGCAGGCACATGGGAATTGGTCACGCATCCCGGTTACAACGATATGGATCTGGCCCAGGCTCACACTCGGCTGCGAGCGTCTAGGGAGATCGAGATGCGGGCCCTTCTCGCCACGGAGCAACTTCCTGATCTCGATTTGATCTCCTTCGCGGACTTGTAAATTTAACTTGTTGAATATAAATGCTTTATATACAAGTGCATCTTCAGCGTCACACAAAGCGTCCAAGTGATTGTCGGATAAAAATAGCTGAATGAGAAGGATTTATGCGCATTGGTATCACGTGTTATCCCACGTATGGCGGCTCGGGCGTGGTGGCGACAGAACTGGGGATCGAATTGGCGGCGCGGGGCCACGAGGTCCATTTCATCTCGTATTCGCAGCCATTTCGGCTCAACGGACGGGACAACGGCATCTTCTATCATGAGGTTCCTGTCTCCAGTTATCCGCTCTTTGAGTTCCCTCCCTACGACCTGGCGCTGGCGTCGCGCATGGCGGAAGTTGCTGAATTTTATGCACTTGACTTGCTGCACGTGCATTACGCCATTCCCCACTCGGTGAGTGCCCTGCTGGCGCGCCAGATGCTTGCCACGCGCGGCATCCGGCTGCCTTTTGTTACGACGCTGCACGGCACGGACATCACGCTGGTGGGGCTGGACCGAGTCTACCTTCCGATCACCCGCTACGCCATTCAGGAAAGCGACGGAGTCACAAGTATCTCCAACTATCTAAAGGAGAAAACGGTAGAAGATTTCGGGATTACGCGGCCTATTGAGGTGGTTCCGAACTTCGTCAATTGCGACGAGTATGTGCCCATCAAGGATGAGGCAGCGAGGGCGAAGGCGCGCGAGCGCCTGGCTAAACCGGGCGAGGCTATCCTGATGCATCTATCTAATTTCAGGCCGGTTAAGAGAGTGGTGGATGTGGTGAAGGTCTTTGCCGGAGTGGCGCGCGAGATTCCGGCGCAACTGGTTCTGGTGGGCGACGGGCCGGATCGGTCGGTGGCTGAGTGGCTGGCTCATGACCTGCAAATCAATGACAGGGTTCACTTTGTGGGCAAGCAGGAGCGGGTGAACGAGCTGCTTCCGCTGGCGGATTTGATGGTGATGCCGAGTGAGCTGGAGTCGTTTGGGCTGGCAGCACTGGAGGCCATGGCCTGCAAGGTTCCGTCCATTGCAACGCGTGTGGGCGGGGTTCCGGAGCTGATTGACGACGGGGTGACGGGGCTGCTATATCCTGTTGGAAATGTGGAAGATATGGCTGCAGGAGCGGTAAGTTTGCTGAAGGATCGCGACCTGTTGGAGGCCATGCGCGATGCGGGGCGCAAGACTGCGCAGAAGCGCTTCTGCTCGTCTCTGGTGGTGCCGCAATATGTGAAGTATTACGAACAAGTGCTGGAGAATGCCTGCTGCAAGGGGTTCGCTTGAGCGGTGCCGTCTGAGACCACAAGGTTCGCCTGGAGAGTTTGGTCTGTGGGGGCGAAAGTTTGCTTGGGAGGGTGTGAAAAAGTAGTGCCGTTGACCTTTCAAACGAACCTCGTGCACTGTAAGTTCGGCCCGAGGGTGCGGATATTTGGGCGAAGGTTTGTTTAGAGTTGGCAGGTTCGATTTTCGTCCCGGCCCTCCGGGACGGGAACTCGTGTTGAGATTGGAGTCCCAGGGCTGCGCTTTGCTCTGCCCTGCGCTATTTTCATTCCCTCCCTCCGGGAGCAGGCCGGCTTCGCGCTCAACTTTTCAGTTTCTTTCAGTTGAAAATGCTATATGGCTGGGTCTTGCTCGTAGCGCGGGATGAAGCCGAGTTGACGCCAGAAGCGGTCGAGGAGGGCTACCGTCTCCAGGGCGGTTTGGGCGGTGGTGCGGAGGAGAATTTCTCTGGCTGCGCCGGCCTCGGGATTTTCGGCCAGGGTGTTGGCTTCGGCGACGATGGCTACGCACTTCGTGGGGCGATAGGTGCAACTGGCCAGGTCGGCAATGGAGTGACGCGTTGTGGGTGTGGCGAGGACGGTGCGCGGCGGGGCCATGCGGTCGAGGAGCAGAAGGATTTCGAGCTTGGATTCGAGCTCGTCAGGAACGCAGTCGATGACGAGATCGGCGTTGCGGACCGCTTCTTCGATGGTGGAGACAAAGGCGACGGGGAGAGTTGCCTCAGGGGCTAAAGCGCTGTCCGAAATTGCTGCATTTGCGGCACGGCTGAAGCCGTGCCCTTTCAAGGCGAGGGGAGTTTCAGCGAGCGGTTGAGGGCCGAGCTGTTGGCGGAGGAGTTCCTGGGCGTGATGGAGGTTGGCGGGCATCACGTCTTCGAGTTGCACGCGGAAGCCGGCGCGGGCCGCGGCGAGGGCCAGCCAACGGCCCAGCGGCCCAGCTCCAATGATGGCGACGACCTCAGGCAACGGTGGTGGGCTTGACGGCGAGGGCCTTCACGACATCGTCGGCGTTGGGGCTGGCGTGGAGCAGATGTTCGGCGACGCGGGCGCGCTCCTCATCGGTGAGCGAGGGGATGGTGGCCAGCACACGGCGCAGGGTTACGGCGACGTCGTCAATGTAGTTCATCAGGCGGATGGCTTCTCCGGAGAGCGGCATGGTTTTCCTCGATGGGACTTCCGTCTTTATTGTAGGGGGTTGGGTTGGGGAGGGGAAAGGGTGCTCGTGCCGTCGACACCAGTTGGGGGAAGTCACGAACCAAGCCCAGGTCCTTCGGATGCGCTCAGGATATCAGTAGATAGCTGGCGCAGAAGGGAGCACTTAGTTCACGCATGGCTGATAGCGGCTTTGGCGGCAAAGCAGAGATCGTCGAAGATGCGCGCCTCGAAGACGCTCCTAGCGCCAGCTGCGGCGGTAATCTCATTCAGCTTGCTCGACAGTCCGCGGTACGTCCGCATCATCTCCGGAACAGCAGGCCGCGCCGCTCTGCTACGGACGAATGCGTTGCAGATTTCACGCATGACGCCCTCGACCGTGCCATCGTGGATATTGGGGTCGCTGCCGTCCAAATCGCTCAGAGACTTTTGAACTCTGCGCGGCCGAGCTTCAAAGACAAACCAACTATGCTGCGCTGGGTTTAGCTTGGCCCAGGTGACGGTGAGGCCAAGTTCAAACGGCATATTGAAGCGCGGAGTGCAAGGCGGAGTTCGATCCAGCTGTACCCGAGAGAGATCGTGAATCGAATACCGGCAGCTCTGTATAAGAGCCAATATCCGGTCAAGTCTGCGCTCAGTTCCAGAGATTCCCAGGGCAGCGCGCGGTTCAAGACCAAGGTGTGTCAATCCCACAATGTAGGCGAGATAAAGGCGGCGAAAGCGTTCGTCGTATGGGATATTTACAAATACAGCATTTGGTTTAACCAGCGGCGACATTCTTGCTCTTCTTGCTTAACACAGAACTCTTCGGGCCAATCCGCAAAGTGGACAGCTTCGCGTTACCATTTCTGTTGCGCGCACGCCCATCAATAGAACCCGAAGCATCCCGGCGACGCACAGAAAATTGGACAGGCGCACTGCTTGTGACAATTTCAATAAGGCGCTGCTGGCGCGCCTTGCTCATCTTCAAGCTCTTTCCCACCTCGTCGAGGGTGGGGATCGGAGTCGTGATGTATACGGAGCGGCCCATACAGATATCTTAGACCAAATCGTCCGCTTGATCTACGGTCTGTACGCCAAATGAGAAAAAGGGGGCTGCTTCTCAGCGTTCTTTTAGGTCCACGCTATATAGGTTGACGGTGGAGGTGTAGACGCTGACTACCGGGAGGTCGCCGGGGGCTAGGCCGATGAGGCGGTAGTCTGTGGCGGCGGTGGGAAGCAGATTGGCGATGGTGGCCACGGGCTGCGGCTGTCCGTTGGGGACAGCGACGCGATAGATGGGTTTGCCTTTTTCGAGAAAATCCTGAAAGAAGAGCGAACGGCCATCGTGCGCCCAGGCGGGATCGCCGACGCCGTGCGTAGTGAGAGTGGTCCAGTGGCTTTGCGCGCGGTCAAAGAGCAGGAGCGCTTTCTGGTCGAGGCGCATGGCTGCGATGTAACGGCCGTCGGGAGAGAGGCGCGGACTGAAGAGGCCGGTGGAGTTGGGAATCTCAGTGACCTTGCGAGTTTGCAGATTGATGAGATAGATAGCCTTGGGCTGGCGGCTGTCCATGCGGTCGGGCAGGCGGCCAAAGACGATGGACTGGCCATCGGACGACCAATCGGGATCGGCTTCGTTGCGATCCTCATCGAGCAGGGGTGTGAGCTTGCCGCCTTCGGAATCGATGAGATAGATCTTCCATGGCTTGCCGGGCTCCTTGGCCATGATGGCGAGGCGGCGGTTGTCCGGGGACCACTTCATGTTGAAGATGCGCAGAGGCGGCGTGGTCAACTGAATGCGCTCGCTGCCGTCGATTCGGCTGCGCCAGAGGGAGAAGTCAGATACGTTGAGCCATGCGACCCATTTGCCGTCCTCAGAATATTCGGCGAGTGCTGCGGTGCTGAGGTTCTGGGCAAGCACGGTGAACATGGTGGAGCGGGGTAGAGCGCGGAGCAACTCCCACTGGAGATTGGCGCCAATGAAAAAGATGCGGTCGCCATCGGGCGAGGTGCTGGGCGTCTGGCAATCGAGGGGGTCATTGGTGACGGGCCAGGGCTTGCTGTCGGCGAGGTACCAGGGCCGTTCGCGACGCACCCAGATCTCGCTTCTGCCGGAGTGAGAGGACTGGAAGACGAAATGCTGTCCATCTGGTGTCCAGTTACCGCAGCATTCCAAGGCGGGCTGGCTCCAACCTGGCAGGAGAGGACGAAGATTGCTGCCGTCGGCCTGGACCTCCCAAAGCTCAGTGGTCTGTCGCTTGAAGTCGCGGAGGGTGAAGCGGAGACGGCGGCCATCGGGCGACCAACGCAGCCAGAAAGCCATAGCGGGAATGGTGACCAGCTTATGGGGATCGCTGCCATCGGCGCCAACCACGGTGAGTTCGTTGCCATTGGCGATGAGCAGGCGGTTGCCATCGGGCATCCATGTGGCATCGTGGGCGAGGACGTTGGGGACGCGGCGAACATTGCCGCCGAGAGTGGGCACAATCCAAAGCGGCTGCTCCGGATCAGCCTGGAGATGACTGTGGATGATGAGGCGGGAGCCGTCGGGAGAGAGCGAACCGATGAGCGGAGAGCCAATCTCAGAGGGCAACTGGAAGTGGCTGATTTCGCCATTGGCGACGAGCGCAACAGCGAGCACCGTGTTGCCGTTTTCCATGTGGGAGAAGTAGATGCGCGGGCCATCGCTGGCCGAGCTGGAAAAGCTCTCGACATCAAGGTCGTTGGCCAGGACATGTCCGGAGAAGGTGACCTGCTCGACCCGGAAGGGCCTGCGTGAGGGTGGACGAAGGAATAAAGCGAGGCCAAGCAGTAGTGAAGCGCAGAGGAGCGAGGCTGCAATCCAGCGCCAGCGGACGATGGCGGAAGTCAGCGCCGCGAAGGCTTCGCCTGTCAGGTGGGAAGGCTGCGTGAAGCCCAGCGCTTCAATATCCCTGACGGGAGCGATAAATCGGTATCCTCGCTTGGCGAGTGTCTCAACAAAGCGGGGATTCTCGGCGTGGTCGCCGAGTGCTTCACGCAACTTGTTGACGGCAATGCCCAGAGAGTGGTCGAAGTCGACAGTGGTGTCGGCGCCCCAAAGCTGCTGCTGCAAGGATTCGCGGGAGACCACTTCGCCGGGGTGTTCAAGGAGCGCCGCGAGGAGCTTGAAGGGTTGGCTTTGGAGCCGGATATGCACCCCGGAACGGCGCAACTCTCCGCTCTTCAGGTCGGCCTCAAAAACACCGAACTGGACCCTCTTGGCGTCGCTGCCGCGCTTTTCTGCCGCCATGGATGTCCGAGCCATCTCCGGGACGTAGTATACCCGACAATGCAAATGGGGTACCAATACTGGTTGACGGGGAGCAAAATTATCCAATTCCGGGGAGAAGTTTGTCTTCAAATCAATAAGCGATAAGCCACTTATTAGAAGAACGTCAAATGATGGCGAATGATGGCAAATTGGCCGAATGTGAATTGACCGTGCATGCCTCCGAGGAGTGTTCTCATCTTCGGCTTCGGGAAGAAGCGCTTGCTGCGCTGAATTTCCGGACCAGAGACGTCAACGCTACTCAACTTTGTTTCGGAGGACTACGTGACCTTTAAGAGAATCACTACACTACCCAGCAGCCAGCGCCGTTATAGTATGACGCTTATGGCCCTTGCGGCCCTGCTGTTCTGCTTTGTGCTGCCGAGCTTGCATGCGCAGACGGATCTCGCCAGCATTCGAGGCAGCGTGCTGGATCAAAACGGCGCGGCGATCACTGCCGCTTCCATCCAATTGGTAAATCTTGATACCGGCCTGACACAGTCAGCCGTCGTCGACGCGGCCGGCAATTTCCACTTTGAGGCGTTGGTCCGCGGCAACTACCAGGCCACGGTCGCCGCAAAGGGATTCCAATCCGAGGTACAGGCCGTTACGTTGAATGTGTCGCAGATTCAGGCGGTCAACTTCAAGCTGAAGCCGGGCTCGGTCAACACTTCCATCACCGTGACCGACGCGGCGCCGATTGTGGACACGACGACTTCTTCGACGGGCACGGTAGTCGAATCTGAACAGATTGCCGAGTTGCCGCTGAACGGGCGCAACTATACCCAGCTTGCACTGCTGGTTCCGGGTGTCACGCGCGGCGCCTATGGCAGCGATGCAGCCGGCGCAAGCGGCAATGCCGAAACATGGCGCAACCTGGAGACTGGCGGTTCAGCGATTTCTGCCAACGGACTCCGCCAGGAAGCGAACAACTTCGAGCTTGACGGCCTTGACAACAACGAATCGCTGGTCAACAGCACCGTTCTCATCACGCCCGTAGAAAACATGGATCAGTTCCGCGTGACCAATTCCGTCGCCCCGGCCGAATTCGGCAGAGCGGGCGGCGCCATCATGCAGGACTCGATCAAGTCGGGCACCGCCCATTATCACGGCTCGATCTTCGACTTCTTCCGTGACGGGGTCTTCAACTCCAACCCGAATTACTTCAGCCCCACCACTCCGAATCCTGTGATGCGCAAACAGCAGTTTGGCGCCACGGGAGGCGGACCCATTCCTTTCCTGCACAACAAGGTGTTCATTTTTGGCGGCTATCAGGGCCTGCGTTTTAAGACTCCTGACGGCGAAGCAACAAACACCGTCCCTACCGACAAGATGAAAACGGGCGATTTCTCTGAGATGTTGTTGCCCCAATACAATACGGCAGCCAAACTCGGGTGGACTACCGGCGTGCCCAACCCACAGGTTACCGGCTGCGTCATCACGACACCAGGACCGAATGGCACCATCTATGACCCGACCACCTGCGCGCCGTTCCCTGGCAATATTATTCCTACAAGCCGGCTGAACAAAGCCGCCATGAATTACCAGAATGCCTTCCCGGAGCCTAATAACATGACCGGGACAGGCGGCAACGTCGGTTTGAGCGAGAATTACGATTCATTCCCGAGTGAAACCGAGAACTGGAACGACTTTGACATCCGCATTGACTGGGCGGCAACGTCCAAGGACAACGCCTTTGTGCGTTACAGCTACGGGCAAGACATTCTCGCCAAGCAGAGCCAATATCCAAATCTTCCTGCCGGATACGGCACCGGCGTCAACCCCATGCATCCACGCGGCGAGGCGGCGGGCGAAACGCACACCTTCAGCCCGAATATCGTGAACGAATTCCGCTATGGTCATCTGTATCAGTTTTACGGATACGTTCCTCCCTTCGATTCGACTCCGATCTCGGCCAACCTGGGCATTCTGAATGCCAACCGCAACTCGCTTCTGGGCGGCGGCGCTGCCATCAACGGCGGCTGGCCCGAAGGAACCTATACCGGAGACGGCGGACCCTATACCGTTCCGCAATCGACCAATCAGTTTGTGGATTCGGTTTCCTGGGTCAAGGGAACCCACACGTTCAAGTTCGGCGCGAGCATCGAGAAGCGCCAGGTTTCCTTCTTCCAGGGCAACAACGCCAAGGGCTATTTTGACTTCAGCGGCAACAACTTCACCGGCAATGCCTCTTCCGATATGGAGTCGGCCTTTGTGGACGATTACAGCATCGGCGTGGCGAGCAGCTATTTCGTGACCAAGAACTGGGAGACGGGATACTACCTGCAGGATGACTGGAAGGTAAACCGCCGCCTGGTGCTGAATCTTGGAGTGCGCTATGACCTGTATACCTATCCGTATGCGGTGAACAACTACCAGTCGAACTTCGATCTGGCGTCGCTCACTCTGGTGCAGGCCGGGACCAAATGGCTCTCTCCCAGCGTGGTCAAGACCAACAAGAACAACTTTGCTCCGCGCGCCGGCTTTGCCTATGACCTTTTCGGTGACGGCAAGACATCGGTCCGCGGCGGCTACGGAATTTACTACTTCCTGGATCGTGGCGGCGTGGGCAACCAGTTGAGCGAGAATCCGGATTTCAACGGTAGCGCAAGCTATAGCGATCTTCCGAATCAAGGCGGCTACCGGCTCGACTTTACCGGCTCGGCACCTAACTGCACTCAAGTCGGCTCCAATGGAAATACAATCTCTGAGCCGGCCGGCGGCACCTGCAACTTTGCTCTTCCGCTTACACAAGGGCCGCTTCCGTTGCCGGTCTTCGGCGCCACGATCAACCGCGCCGATCCTATTAACGCAAGCCTGATTTCCGTGCCTGTCAACAAGCCGACTTCCATGATCCAGGAATGGAATCTGCAAATTCAGCGCCAACTGCTGCCAGGGACGTCGCTCAACGTTGCCTACGTGGGCACCTCGGCCCAGCATCTGTCGGTCTGGTACAACCTCAATGCGCAGGAGCTCAACACCGCTCCCAATACAGTTCTGTATAAGGACGCGAACGGAACCAATTTCGGCTCGATCGATTACGGCCCGAATGACGCCGCATCCAACTACCACGGGCTGCAGGCGTATTTGACGAGCAAGTTGAAAGCCGGAGTCCAGTTCACCGCAGCCTACACATGGTCGCACACGATGGACGACGCCAGCGCGCCCTACAACACCGGAACAACCAGTACAGGCGTTTTCATTACCACGGCAGGTCCGAACTTGCATGATAGTTATGGCGGATCGGATCAGGATCAGCGCCAGGTATTCACCTTCAGCGGGCTGGCACAACTTCCTTTCGGCAAGGGCAAGATGTTCCTGTCGAATGCTCCCTGGGCTGTCAACGAGGCGATTGGCGGATGGCATGTGAATGTCATCACCACCCTGGAGTCAGGGACGCCTATCACTGTAACCACAGGCAGTCATGCATTGAACAATTACTCCAATCGCGCCGATCAAACCGGCAAGATCAGCTACCCCAAGAAGCTGAACGAATGGTTTGACACCACAGCCTTCTCGTTTCCGGCGATGACCGCCGGGGTCTTCAATGCTCCGGGAACGCTCGTCCGCAACAGCATGTTTGGCCCCGGCTACCGGGACCTGGATGCTTCGATCGGCAAGGACTTCCCCTTCGTGGAAGGTGTAGCCGCGCATTTCCAGGCGGATGCATTCAACCTGACCAATACGCCGGCCTTCACCAACCCGGACACCACCATGACCGACGGCAACTTCGGAGCAGTTACAAGCGTCCGCGCTTACGCCAACCGTCAACTGCAGCTTTCACTTCGCATCACTTTCTAACGCAACTCCAACTTGCGCCATGGCAGGCTTACGCCGCCGTGGCGCAACCTTCAAGTCAACACCAGCCTGGGTTCCGCGGGGGCGGGCCTCCAGGCGGTGAACTATCCGCTCCAAAAACCGCGGCGGATTTGCAAGAACTGCCGCGGGCTATTTTTTCTCTCTCAACTCAGCTTTCCCCCATACGCAGGAGCGCATGGCAGGGGAGCAATTGTATCCTCGTACTTAACGGATAAGACGGTCCTCGGAGAACGCTGTGCGATTCCGGCCCTATTTTGTTCTGGCTTTTTGGTTGTCTTGTGCGCTTGGCGCATCGTGGGCGCAGGCTCCGCGGGTGCAGGCTCCGCGCATTGATAAGATTGATCCGCCCGGATGGTGGGCGAGCTTTCCTGATCCCATGCTCCTGGTATACGGCGAGGGTTTGAACCACGCGCGAATTACCGTCGACGGCACGGATGTAAAGCTGGACCATACACAAATTTCTGACAACGGCCACTGGGCTTTTCTGTGGCTGAAGACTGCTGACGCCGCGCCGCAGATTCTTTGGGTGACGGTTACGAATGACCAGGGCCAGGCGCGACGCGCTTTTCCGCTGGCCGAGCGCTCGCAGGATGCAAACGCGCATGCCGGCTTCTCTTCTGCTGATGCGCTTTACCTGGTAATGACCGACCGTTTTGCCGATGGGAATCCTGCCAAAGAAACACAAGGCTACGATCGCGCCGCCAAGAAAGGCCGGCACGGCGGAGATTTCGCCGGCATAGAGCAGCATCTGGATTATCTGAGCGAGCTGGGCATCACCGCGCTGTGGACTACGCCGGTGGCTTCGAACGGCGATATGTCAGAGTCTTATCACGGCTATGCGGCTACAGATTTGTACACCGTTGACTCGCACTTCGGCACGCTAGAGGATTACCAGCATCTCTCCGATGCGCTGCACGACAGGCACATCAAGCTGGTGATCGACCTGGTGCCGAATCATATTGGCGTGAAGCATCCGTGGGTGCTGGATCCGCCCGCTCCCGATTGGCTTCACGGCACGCTCGCAAATCATCGCTTAACGCAATCCAACTTTTATGCGCTGGTGGACCCGCACGCGCCGCGCGAAGCATGGAGCGCCATCACCGATGGTTGGTTTACGGACGCCATGCCGGACCTGAACCAGGAGAATCCGCTGGTGGCGCGCTACCTGATCCAGAACGCGCTGTGGTGGGTGGAGACGGCTAATATAGACGGCATTCGGCTGGATACGTTTCCGTATGTGGACCGCGCCTTCTGGCACGACTTTCACGCGACTCTGCACAGCGTGTATCCGCATCTGACCACAGTGGGCGAGATCATGAATGGCGATGCGGAGGTTACTTCGTTTTTTGCCGGCGGCGTCGCGCAGCGCGAAATCGATAGCGGGCTCGACACGCCCTTTGATTATCCGCTGCACTACGCCCTGTGTGATGTTTTGGCACAAGACAAGCCTATGACCGACCTGGCCAAGGTGCTTCGCCAAGACTCGCTCTATCCGCATCCCGAGCGGCTGGTTCCGTTCATCGGCAACCACGACAGGGCGCGCTTTCTCACTGAAGTCCATGGTTCGGTGCCCAGGTTGAAGCTGGCGGTTGGTCTGTTGCTCTCCATGCGTGGCGTGCCGCAACTTTATTCCGGGGACGAGATCGGCATGACCGGCGGCGACGATCCGGACAATCGTCACGATTTTCCGGGCGGCTTCACAGGCGATACGCACAACGCCTTCATCAAGGCCAACCGCACCGCTACGGAAGAGGAAATATTTGGCTGGACTTCCGGTTTGCTGAAGATGCGGGCGAGTTATCCGGCATTGCAAACAGGGATTGAGCAGAATTTATTTGCCGATGAGAATGTATTTGCGTTTGTGCGCTCGCCGGATGGGACAGGCTGCGCACCGGATCAACACATTGACCGACTGCTGATCGTGGTAAATAAGGGCGCGCAAAGCAATATTGTCGATCTTCCTATGGATGAGACTGCGCTTGCGGGGTGTACGAAGTTTCAGGCCGCGGGGCCAACCACGGGAGCTACTCCGGTGGTGAGCGACGGGAAGCTGCATATCGAGGAACCGGCTGCATCGATGACTATCTTTGACGTGCATTGATTCACCGGGGCATTCACCAGTAGCGGCAAAGTCTCCAAAGAGTTTTTCAAATCAAGATGAGTGCGCGGGACCGGCTGATAAGTGAGAGCCGGTCTGCACGCTTCTTATGAGTTTTGGGAACGAGGCGATTGTGATGATGAGCGCATGGAAGGAGTTGACTCGGTTTAAGAGCGTGGTACTGACGGGTGGGGTTGCGTTGCTGCTGGCAGGTTGTGGTGGCGGAGGCGGAAGCGCTACTCCCCCGGTTACGACGCCGCAGGCGGCAGCGCCATCGCTTTCAGTGAGCGCAGGCACTTATGCGGCATTACAGAGCGTGGCGATCACGGACTCGACCGGCGGAGCGACGATCTATTACACTACCAACGGCACAGCGCCTACGACAGCTTCAGCTACGTATAAGGCGCCGATCCCTGTGGCGACCACCACGACCATCGAGGCATTGGCCGTTGCGAGCGGGTACACGAACAGCAGTGTTACCTCGGCCACCTACACTATCAATTTTCCCGCTGCTCCGGCAATTACTCCAATAACAGACATTCACCAGGGATTCATTTACCAGATTGTGACCGACCGCTTCTTTGACGGCGATACGACAAACGACAATCCTTCAGAGAGTCCGGGGCTCTATGACTCGAATGGATTCGCAAACCCCGCGAACGCGGATTGGAGTCTTTATTGGGGAGGCGATCTGGCCGGGATTGAACAGAAGCTCGGCTACTTGCAGTCGATGGGCGTGGCGGGAATTTGGATATCGCCGCCCTTGAGTAACATTCGCTTGAATGCGGGAACGAGCAACGGCGAGACGGGCTACCACGGCTACTGGACGCGCGACTTCACTCAGATCGACGAGCACTTTGGCGATGGCGGCAATAGTTGGACTGCCTTTGACAATCTGGTGGCCGCGGCGCACGCAGATGGAATCAGAGTCTATGTAGATTTTCCCGCCAATGACACTAATCCACTGGACGCCGGCGAATATGGATCGCTTTATAACAACGGAGCGCTGATCACCACTTACCCGACCGATACGGGAGCTACACCTTACTATCATCACAATCCAAATATTTCGAATTACGAAGACCGTTATCAAGTGCAGTACTACACGCTGGAAAGCCTGGCGGACCTGGACCAGACTAATCCATGGGTTGATTCTTATCTCAAGACGGCAGTCACGAATTTACTAGCTCACGGCGTTGACGGCTTCCGCTTCGACGCCGCTCAGGAGACTAACTGGGGGTGGGAATATAGTCTGGAAAACACCATTGCCAACTGGAGCGGGACGTCAAGCCCGGCGAGGATGCCGGGAAAGCCCTTTATCTTTGGCGAATGGGATGAAGGCTCAGGAGATGCGCTTTATCCGGATTCTGTAAAGTTCTCTAACAACAGCGGAACGAATCTGCTGGACTATACGCTTTATTGGCAATTGACGGACGTCTTCGGCAAAGACGCCAGTTTCTACGAAATCGACAATGAATTGACACTTGAAGACACAGGTTCGACGACAATTCCGGCACAGGCGTTCACGCAGCCCAACGACCTGGTGACCTTTTTCGACAACCATGACAATCCGCGCATCATGTCGCAGGGCGCGGACAAGATGGCAGTGAAGCAGGCTATCAGTCTCCTCCTCACATGCCGGGGCGTGCCGGTGGTCTATTACGGCGATGAGCAATATCTCTACAGCGACACGAATAGCGGTGGAGTGCCGTACAACCGCAACGGGATGACAAGCTTCGGTTCAACCGATGCAACGCTTCTGATTCAGTATCTTGCCGCTCTGCGCGCTGCCAATCCGGCGGTTGCTTATGGAACAATGATGCAGCGCTGGATTAACAACGACGTGTATATTTACGAGCGCCAATTGGGCGCGAATGTGGTTTTGGTGGCCATCAACAAGAACCCTTCCACAGACCAGGCTATCTCGGGGCTTTTTACTGATTTAGCGCCGGGGGGTTATACGGACTATCTGGCGCAAACCATGGGCGGACTCGGAATTACGGTTACGGGCACGGTAGGCGGAAATAACCCGGTGACAAACTTCACGCTGCCGCATCGCAGCGTTTCCATCTGGGTATCGAGTGGCAGCGTGCCGCCTACAATTGGCAGCGTGACCCCACGCGTCGCCAATCCCGGAACAGCGGTGACTATCAGCGGCACAGGGTTTGGCACGACTGCAGGGACAGTGAACTTTATTGCCGGCACCACGACCCTGGCGGCGGCCGTGACCAACTGGAGCAATGGGGAGATTGCCGCCACGGTTCCGGCGATGGCCGCTGGTACAGCCACGGTTACCGTGACTCAAGGAACTGCGACTTCCAGCGCCGCGCCGTTTACTGTTAACACGGCGACACTGATTCCAGTCAACTTCAGCGTCAGCAATACACCGACGCTGGCCAGCACAGACGTGATCATGCTTACAGGGAACGTAGCAGAGTTGGGCAACGAGGCGACTACATGGAATGGCGCCATTGGGCCGGTTACGATTCCGGCCGCGGGGAGTGCGCTGCAAACCGTTTCGGTTCCGGCGGGAACAACCGTGCAGTTTTATTTCTTTGTGCTGCACAGCGATGGATCGACTATCGCGGAAGGCGCGCCGCACGCCTACATCGTTCCCTCTTCGGGCGTGGGTGCAGTGGCGGTGGCCTGGTAAGGCTGAGGATCGCGCAATTGCGATCGGAGCTCGCCGGAGCGTCGCGGTGAAGGGATGCGCGGGCGGCGGGATCTTGTGACAACGGAAGCAGTGAGGCAATTCGATGCTAATTTGTCGTTTGCAAAAATTCATACCGGAGATGATGGAAGGTGATGACCATACTTAGACGCAGCTGTACGGTACTTGCACTTTTTTCGATGTTCGCCGCATTGGCGGGAGCGCAGAGCCTGCCTGAAACTCATGCGGCTATTTTCAAAATGCATCCTCTGACGAACGGCATCGAAGTCTCCGGGGGCGGAGTAACGGTTCAGGTAACGGCATTACGCGACGATGTGCTTCGCGTGCGGGCTAGCCGGAGCGGAGATTTTATTGAGGACGAGTCGTGGGCTGTGCTGGCCGGGCCACGCGCGGCAAGCGTTCCGGTTGTGGCAGAGAGCGCGGGCTTCAGCACGAAAGCATTGCGGGTAAGCTTTGACAGCGCTATGCGGCTCACAGTGAGCGATCTATCGGGCCATATTCTTCAACAGGACAATCGCCCCATTGAATTTCACGGAGCGTCATTCCGGCTTTACAAGACGATGGCGCCCGCGGAGCACTTTTTCGGACTTGGCGACAAGGCCGGCCCTCTGGACCGACGCAACCAGGCTTTTACGGATTGGAATACGGACGCATTCGGATGGCAGGATGGGACCGATCCGATTTACAAGAGCATTCCGTTCTTTCTCTCGTGGAACCAGGGCCGCGTACTTGGAGTTTTATTCGACAATACTTGGCGGACAAGTTTCGATTTCGGCAAGGAATTTGCCGACGCATATTCTTTTGGCGCGCCCAACGGTCCGGTGGACTATTACCTTATGTACGGACCGAGCCCCAAGAATGCGGTGGAGGATTATGCGTGGCTGACAGGCCCGACGCCGATACCGCCCATTTGGGCGCTTGGCTATCAACAATCACGGTATAGCTATTATCCGGAAGCAAAGGTGCGCGAGATTGCTCATCGCCTGCGCGCAGACAAGATTCCATCGGATGCAATCTATCTTGACATTGACTATCAGCAGAATAATCGGCCATTCACGGTGGACCGGAAGAAGTTTCCTGCTTTTGAGCAGATGATCAAGGACCTTGCCAGCGAGCATTTTCACGTGGTTGCGATTACCGACCTTCACATTCCGACGTTGCCGAATGCGGGATACGCTCCTTATGACTCGGGATTAGCGGGAGATCGTTTCTTAAAGAAGCTCGACGGCACGACTTATGTGGCAAGAGTTTGGCCGGGCAACTGCGTGTTTCCCGATTTTACCCAGCAGCAGACGCGAGCATGGTTTGGTTCACTCTATAAGGACTTTGTGGCCGACGGCGTGGCAGGCTTCTGGGATGACATGAACGAGCCCGCCATTTTCGACGTGGCATCAAAGACTATGCCGGACGACATTCAGCATCGTATCGATGAGCCGGGCTTCAAGAAACGCACGGCGAGCCACGTGGAGATTCACAATGTCTATGGCATGGAAGACACGCGCGCGACTTATGAAGGCATCAGAGCATTGGAGCCTAATGTGCGTCCTTTTGTTCTGACGCGCGCCAGCTATGCGGGCGGGCAGCGCTATGCTGCCACGTGGACGGGCGACAACAGCTCGACCTGGGATCATCTGCGGATGACGACACCGATGATTGAGAATCTTGGCCTGAGCGGATTTGCGATGAGCGGCGCGGACGTAGGGGGATTTGCCGGCTCCCCGCAGGCAAACCTGCTGACCAAGTGGCTTGAGATCGGCGCCTTTCAACCGATTGACCGCGATCATACCGCAGTTGGGACGAACAATCAGGAACCCTGGGTGAACGGGCCGGAGCAAGAGGCAATCAGCCGCCACTACATTGAAGAACGCTACAAACTGATGCCTTACCTTTACACCACAGCGGAAGAGATGTCGAGGACGGGGCTGCCGATTGTGCGCACACTTTTTCTTGAATTTCCCGATGCGGCGCGCGACCTTCATCCAATAGACCTTGATGCGCCAGCGGAGTTCTTATTTGGCCCGGACATTCTGGTGGCTCCTGCGCCGTTTCCTGATGAAGTGGACAAATATGAGGTGATGCTGCCTCCCGGCGTCTGGTACGACTATTGGACGGGGGAACGAATCGATCGGTCGGCCGCCAGTGAAAGCGCCGATGCAGAACAGAAGAAGGGAACACAGGCCAAGGGCCGCGCGTTCAAGCCACTTATCGTGGAGCCAAGCGTTGCCGGTCTGCCAGTGTACGCAAGAGGCGGCTCGATTATACCGATTGCGCCGCTAACTGAAAGCACGATGGAAACGCCCAATGGTCCTCTCACTCTGCGCGTATATGTGGGGGAAGGCTGCAAAGGGACACTCTATCAAGATGACGGCAAGTCCTACGATTTCAAGCAAGGAAAATATTTGCGTATGAACAGCACTTGCACTGTGGATGGCGAGACGCTTCACATTCATATAGGTCAACATGAAGGGAGTTACAAGCCCTGGTGGCAAGAGATAAAGGTTGAAGTATACGGACTGGAGGCGTCCGATGGACGGGCGAAGCTGGCGGGGAAAACAGTCAAGGCTATCTGGAACAAGGCAAGCCGAAGCTGGCAGATGACCATACCCGACAGCGGAGACGGGATGGAACTCACTTTGGAGTAGAGAAGTTTATATTTTTGCCGCCTCAAGGCCGCGGACATTTAGAGCGTCCGCGGCTATTGCCTCTTTGGATGCCTTTCTCGGCCGATATTTAAGGCGGTATATAATTGGATTAAGCATGGAATTATTTCTCAATTCCTCCTGGGTGCTGCTGGCAATTGCGAGCGTGTGCCTGTGGATGCGTCTGGAACGCAGAGCTGGCGATGAACGACGTTTGCGGCTGATCGCTCTCGCGTTGCTCCTCGTGATACTGCTCCCGGTAATCTCGGTGAGCGATGACTTGCAGATGCTGCAGTACCCGGCTGAGAGCGACCTGTTTCAGTGTCAGCGCCGGGACTGCCTGGCCTCCAGTTCTCATGCAGTTCATCCGGTAATGGCCGCTCTCCCAGAGCAGGCTTTTGCCGAGATGACCTGGAGTTTTCAGCGCTATGCCACGCGACTGAATTATGCTTCCAGAGCCATCGAGAATCCTGCCTTCGACGCAATCCAGAACCGGCCCCCGCCTGCGGCCTGATCCTTCGCTTCGTTCATCTTATGGTGTGTCTTTTCCTTTTTTGTGATCGCCGCGCAGAGCGCGGCGCAAGGCTGTTTATGAAGCAGAAAGTTGTTTTCTACACTGCGCCGGCGGTATACGTGCTATTGCTTTTTAGTACGGCGTTGTGTCCGGCGCAAGAGAGCCTCACCTGGGACCAGGCGAAGGCAAAGTTTGAAGCTGCCAACCCGGCGCTGAGAGCCGACGCACTGGGCGTGGAGGAGATGAAGGCCGAGGAGATTACGGCCTTTTTGCGGCCAAATCCAACGGCTTCATTCACCATGGACCAGCTCTATCCCTTCGGGCCGCATTACGACCCCAACATTCCCGGCACGCGCTATCGCCCGTTCAGCAATGCGCTCACCACGGGGTCCATCAGTTACCTCTACGAGCGCGAGCACAAGCGCGATTTGCGATTGAAGAGCGCCAAGGAAGGCACAGAGATTGCGCATTCAGAGCACGTAGACCTGGAGCGAAATCTGCTTTTCAATCTGCGTTCGGCCTTTGTTGAGACGCTGGAGGCAAAGGCAGTGCTGGAACTGGCCAAGGCCGATTTGGCTTACTACGACCACATCATCCAGATCAGTCGCGACCGCTTGCGCGCTGGAGACATTGCGCAGATTGACCTGGACCGCATCGAGTTGCTGCGCGTGCAATATGAAGTGGAGATACAGGCAGCAATCGTCAGCCTGCGCACGGCGAAGATTCAGCTTTTGCAAATGCTGAATGAGAGGACGCCGGTGGAGCAATTCGACGTGACCGGCGTTTTCGATTTCACGGACGATCTGAAACCGCTGGAGGATTTTCGCAAAATCGCGCTGGACGAACGGCCTGATCTGCGCGCCGCGCTGGAATCGATCCAGCAGGCCCAGACCAACCGCAAGCTTGCCCAGGCTAACGGCTCTGCGGACCCCACGCTCAGCGTGGATTCGGGCGCCAATCCCCCACTCGATCCGTACTTCGGCTTCAATGTGAGCATTCCGCTGCGCATCTTCGACCGCAACCAGGGCGAAAAGAAGCGCACGCAGATCGAAATTGGCCGTAAAACGGAATTGAGCAACGGAGTGCGCGCAGAGGTTTTCAGCGATGTGGACTCCGCTTACACCGTGGTGGAAAGCAACATTGAACTGCTGCGCCCCTACAAGGCGCAATACAAAGGGCAGGCGCTAAGGGTGCGTGACACGGTTACTTACTCTTACCAGCACGGCGGAGCTTCGCTGATGGATTTCTTGAACGCGCAGAGCGACTACCGGGCCGTGGAACTGGCATACCTGCAACTGGTTGGATCTTATCTGACGGCCGCTGGACAACTGAATCTTGCCGTTGGGCGCGAGGTAATTCAATGATCTCAAAGTTTTGTTTGAAGCAATGGCCTAAGACTCTCTCGGCTTATTCTCTGACCACATTATTTTTTCTTGCGCTTGCTGGGAGTCTGGCTCTGAACGGCTGCAAAAGCAAGGATGAGGGAGATGGCGCGCCGCCTGCGGCACAGGTAATCAAAACCGGCGACGCGAGCCTGGTGACGATCGACAATCCGGGACAGTTTTCGCTGGTAGCGGCAGACAAGATGGAGGCCGCGGCGCAGTTGAAGGTTACCGGCTCGGTGTTCCCCGACATTGCCCGCGAGATTCCAGTGATTTCGATGGCCAACGGGCGCGTGGTGGACATCAAGGCGCGCCTCGACGACAACGTGAAGAAGGGGCAACTGCTGCTGAAGGTGCAGAGCCCGGACATTACAAATGCTTTCGACACGTACCTGAAGGCGGCCAACGACGAGCACATGACCAACGTTGCTTACGTGCGCGCTGAAGATTTGTTCAAGCACGGCGCCATTTCGCAGGCGATGCTGGAGCAAGCCGAGAATACGGAGAAGGACGCGCAGGCGGATCTGAAGGCTGCCGAAGAGCAATTAAAGACGCTGGGCGTGGACAAGAATCACCCGAGCAGCGTGGTGAATGTGTATGCACCAATTTCGGGCGTGATCGTGGCGCAGAATGTTACGCAGGCTGCGGCAGCCGGCGTTAGTTTATCGGGAACAGCAACGGCCTTTACGATTGCCGATCTATCGACTGTGTGGATTATCTGCGACGTTTATGAAAACGACATTCCTAAAATTCAGCTTGGGCAGACGGCGCAGATTCATGTTAATGCTTATCCCGACAAACAGCTGAGTGGCCGCGTCAGCGACATCGGGCCAGTGCTCGACCCAAGCATACGCACCGCCAAAGTGCGCGTCGAGATTGCGAATCCCGGGATTCTCAGGCTGGGCATGTTTGTTACTGCGACATTCGAGAGCAAGACCAAAAATGCATTTGCGGTTGTGCCCTCTTCCGCGATTCTGCATCTGCACGACCGCGACTGGGTATTTGTGCCGGCAGGCGGCAATCAATTCAAGCGTATTGAAGTGAGCGCCGGAGAGATGCTGCCGGGAAGCAAGCAGCAGATACTTTCCGGGATCGCGCCCGGCCAGCAGGTGGTTTCGCAAGTTCTTCAACTGGAAGCCGCGCTGGAGGCACAATGATACGGAAGCTTGTTGATTTTGCGCTTCAGAACCGGCTTCTGATGCTGGCGGTCGGTATTCTGCTTTTTGCGTGGGGCGTGATTTCATTTCATCGTCTTCCGGTAGAAGCGTATCCCGACGTGGCGAACAACTACGTGGATGTGATTGCGCAATGGCCGGGAATTTCCGCCGAGCAGATTGAGCAACAGGTTACCATCCCTCTGGAAACCGTGATGAACGGCATTCCAGGCGTGGTTCATGTGCGCTCATGGTCTATCTTCGGGCTCTCAACGGTAGAGATGGTTTTCGGCGAGGAGACGACTAATTTCGAGAATCGCGAGCACGTGCTGGAGCGCCTATCGCAGGTCTCGCTACCAACAGGCGTGGTTCCGCAGATGGGAACGGACTGGAGCCCGGTCGGACAAATTTATTTCTATACGCTGGAGAGCACGAATCCAGAGTATGACGTGATGAACCTGAAGACTCTGGAGACCTGGTCGATAGAGAAGAATCTGAAGTCCGTGCCGGGCGTGGTGGACATCAACCCGTTCGGAGGACCTACACGCGAATACCAGGTTCGCTTGGACCCGGACAAGCTGATCTCTTACGGACTGAGCATCGGCCAGGTAGAGCAACAGCTCACGAGCAATAACGCCAACGCGGGCGGCAGCTTTATCGAATCCGGGTTGCAGCAAATCAACGTTCGCGAAGTGGGTATGGTCAGGAATCTGCAGGACATAGAAAACACAGTCATCACGACCAAGAGTGGCATGCCGCTGCGGGTAAAAGATATTGCCGTAGTCGAGCAGGGACCCCAGATACGGCTGGGCCAGTTTGGCCGGGCCACGCATTTACCGAACGGAAAAATTATCGACAACGACGACGTGGTTTCGGGGATAGCCGCGTTGCAAAAGGGCGACGATGCGCAGCCCACGATGGACGGGATTCATCAGAAGGTAAAGGAGCTGAACGATCAGATTCTTCCGGCGGGGGTGAAAATCCACCCCTTCATCGATCGCAGCGACCTGCTCCGCTTCACCACACATACGGTTCTGCATAACCTGACCGCGGGCATGATCCTGGTCGTCATTATTCTTTTTCTCTTCCTCGGCAACGTGCGCGGCGCGCTTATTGTAGCGATCACGATCCCATTCTCGCTGCTGTTCGCGGCCATCTGCCTCGACCTGAAACATATTCCAGCCAATCTGCTTTCGCTGGGAGCGCTGGACTTTGGCATGGTTGTGGAGGGAGCCGTGGTGATGGTGGAAAACATTGTGCGCCACCTGACCCGCGAGGAGGAAGACGGGCGAACGGTGCGTGAAAAGATCACGGAAGCGGCGCACGAAGTGCAGCGACCAGTCTTTTACGCCATTGCCATCATCATCACGGCCTATCTTCCCATTTTTTCACTTCAAGCCGTGGAAGGCCGCGTCTTTCGTCCCATGGCTTGGACTGTAGCCTTTGCCCTGTTAGGGGCGCTGATATTTTCAATAGTTCTGGCCCCGGTGCTTTCCAGCTTCCTGCTAAGCAAGGGAGCGACCGAATGGAAGAATCCGGTGATGGAGTATTTGCGGGATCGCTACCGCAGCGGGGTCACCTGGACCATTCATCATCGAGGGGTAATGCTGACCGGAGGTTTGGCTGCGCTTGGCCTGGCGGTCTTTCTGGTTTTCAGCGGCGTCATCGGCTCCGAGTTTCTTCCTCATCTGGACGAGGGCGCGCTTTGGGTGCGCGGCACTCTTGAGCAAAGTGCGGGTCCTACCGAGGGCATCCGCGTGGCGAACGAGGCGAGAGTTATCCTGTGCTCGTTTCCCGAAGCTACCGACTGTACCAGCGAAGTGGGCCGGCCTGACGACGGAACAGACCATACCGGCTTTTTCAATACAGAGTACTTTGTCGGGCTGAAACCGAAGGAAGAATGGCGTCCTGTTTTTCACGAGAACAAGGGCAAGCTGATTGCGGCCATGAGCCTTGAGCTGGAGAAGAAGTTTCCCGGCGTGAGCTGGGGATTTTCTCAGCCCATCGAGGACAACATGGAGGAGGCGGTGAGCGGCGTGAAGGGCGAGCTGGCCACCAAAGTTTATGGCGAGGACCTGCACGTGCTGGAGGACAAGGCCAACGAGATTGCGGCTATCATGAGCAAGGTCAAGGGAGTCGAGGACCTGGGAGTTCTTCAGGTCACGGGTCAGCCGGACTTGAATTACGTGGTGGATCGCGCCGCGGCCGCACGGTGGCGGATTAACGTGGCAGACATCCAGGATGCCATCCAGACCGCGGTTGGCGGCACTGCTCTGACCCAGGTGTTGCACGGTGAAGAGGTTTATAACCTGACGCTGCGTTATCTGCCCCAGTACCGGAACACGCGGGAAGCGATCGACAGCATTCGCCTGATTGCGCCATCGGGGGAGCGGGTTTCGCTGGCCCAGCTATGCAAGGTGCGGGAAGCAGATGAAGGGTCCGAAATTTATCGCGAAAATAACCAGCGCTATGTGGCGATCAAGTACAGTGTCCGTGACCGCGCCCTGGGCGATGCGGTGCGAGAGGACATTCAGAAGGTAAATGCGCAGGTGAAACTCCCGCGCGGCTATCACATTGGCTGGGAGGGCGAATACCAGAGCGAATTGCGCGCCGCCGCTCGGATGATGCTGATTGTGCCGCTTACCGCGTTGCTGATCTTCATCATTCTGTACAGCATGTACAAATCGTTCAAGTGGGCAATTCTGATTTTGGCCACTGTGGCCATGGCCAGCATCGGAGGGTTGCTCGTGCTGCTGGTTACCGGCACCGAGTTCAGCGTTTCTTCGGAAGTGGGCTTTCTGGCGCTCTTCGGGGTCTCTGTCCAGTCAGGCATCATCCTGCTGGAATACATTAATCAACTGCGGGTGCGGGGCCATTCGATTGAGGATGCAGCGGTGGAAGGATCTGTCGTGCGCCTGCGCCCCATCATGATGACCATGCTGGTGGCCACGCTGGGACTGCTGCCGGCCGCCATGTCTCACGGCATCGGATCCGACTCGCAGCGCCCGTTTGCTATTGTCATTGTCGGCGGACTGATGACCAATCTGGTGATGAGCATCTTTCTGCTCCCGACGCTTTACGTTTGGATAGCCCGAGAAAATGACGTGCTGCCAAAGGCAGACGATACGCAGGATGTATAAGGAACTTTGCGGAGATATGTCCCGGAGTGGTGAGCACGCGTTCCGGGGCTGAAGCCCGCAGCAGATCGGCTGGCTTTATGCGGGGGTTGAAACCCCCGCTTCCCTCCGATTCGGCCAGGCGCGCCTCGTTCTTACTTAGTGTTCGGCTGAGCTTGTTGATTCGCCTTATTGCCATCCCGGGTCTGAGCGTCGAGACCGTGGGTGGGATCGCGGTGCAGGAATTTGCGCGAGATATCTGGCCAGAACTCCTGAAAGATCGAGCCGAAGCCGCCCTCGGCAGTGACGATAAAGCCGTTGCTGAATGTCTGGCCAATGCCAGCGCCGCTGGACGGATAGTAGAGGTTGGAGATGGCGCCAGCGATGATGTTGCCGCCAACGTTGGAGTAGTTGGGCTCCCACTTGTGTGTATTGTCGTGTTTGGCCATGACGTTCGTGGCCAGGGAATAGAGTATGCGGTGAGTGGTGGTTCCATGGCCCAGGCGGAAGTAGCGCGGGTCCTGGTGAAGGATGGAAGGCAGGATGCCGTTGCCGATTATGCCTCCGTCAAAGGCGTCGAGGTAGGCCGCGCCGGACCGCTTGCCGTAGCCTTCAGCGCCCCAACCGAAGCCGGGGTCGTCATCCAGGGCCTCGCGGTAGCCGGCAACGACAAATGCCGCGGCGAAAGCGACGGGGTCGACCTGGGAGTGAAAAGCGAGCTTCATCTTCTGGCCCGCGGTCATGGAGACGGCGTCGGCGCGATAAGAGACATTGAATGCGGGCACAACGCCAACGGTTCTCTGCTTCTCCTGTTCCTTGATCTGCTCTTCAGCTTTTTCGTATTGAGTCTTCTTGTCGGTGGGTTGTTGCACGGCGGTTTGCGAACTCGAGCTGCCCTGGGGAGCGGGAGGCTGAGCCGGTGTGGCGCTCGGAGCCGGCGGCGGAGTGGTCTGGTTTTGGCCGGCGGGAGCCTGCTGCTCCGGCGGGTCGGCTTCAGCGACTGCATACTGCGGCTGCGGCGCCTCGGGGAGTGCGCGAGCGGCAGCTGACCCGGAGGCCAGTTCCTGAGCAAGAACAGAAGAGGGCAGCACCAGCAGGCAAAGACCGGCTGCGAGCGTTGCAGGAAGAAGACAAGAGCCTAAGCGCATTAATTCACCAAAGATAGAGTGGACGCCCCGCATGCTTGTTCTCCCGTGAGGGCAAACCGGCAGGCAGGGCTATGTATAAGGTTAAATCACCGAGCACAGCTGGTGCCGGCAATGCGACCATTTCGCAGCGCTTCTCATGGAGTGTGAACAATTGCGGGATCAATGCCGCCCGCGCCCATGAGAACCAGCGAACGTTGTGCAAAGGGCGAATAGACGAGAAGCGTGGCGCAGGCCAGCGCCAGTCCAAAATTGATGTGGTGCAAGAGCAGGAAGGGCGAAAGCGACCACAACTCATCTAGAACGAGGAGGAACGGCCAAATCCTGAGAAATTTTTCACGTGCTCCGGGCGCATGGAAGAGCGCGGCGGAGAGCACAAAGGCACGGACGGGAATCAGAATTGCAGCTGTCATAATCAGGATGGTCATGGCCTGAGTTGCGCGGGGGAGCGGCGAGAAGAGATCCGCAATCTCCGCGAGATTTGCCAACGCTCCTATATAGAAGCCCAGATACATACACTGCAACAGGATGAAGAGCGTTTGCACAACCGGGTAGGAGGCTTTGGGAAGCTCCTGCGGAGTGGCCAGAATCCGGAAACGAGGATTGGATTCAGGCACGGCAGGAACCGCGGCCTGGTCTGTCGCTACTTGTTCGGATGTAATTGGGGATGGATCTTCTTTGAGAGGGATGCGTTCAACAGGAGCGACGAAGCGATAGCCGCGGCGGGCCAGGGTTTCAACGAATCGCGGGTTGCTCGCCGTGTCCCCGAGTGCTTCGCGGATGCGATTTACCGCGGAGTTTACGCCGTGGTCAAAATCGATAAAAGTCCCGTCGGGCCACAGAGCCTGTGAGATTTCTTCACGAGTAAGAAGCTGACCGGGATTCGCCAGGAGCATGAGGAGCACCTGAAAGGGCTGCGCGTTCAGCTTAACGCGTACACCCCGCTTGCGAAGCTCACCCGTGGCAGCGTCCGCTTCATACGATCCAAAGCGATAACGCAAGGCTGGCTGTGGGTCTGTCATCTCTGATGACCAGTGTATCCGATGGCGAGCGCCATCCAGCGTAAAGTATAACTTCTCCGAAGCCTAATTGCTGCAGTCAGTTGCGCGGCTAGAAACAATCTTCAACAAATGAGATTCCATGCATTGCTCTCGAAAGCCTGGGCAGCGTAAGGTGCTGTTCATGACGCAACACAAACAATCTGAAGCGCGAAGATTTCTGGCTGGTTCTGTTCTGTCCAGGCTTATTGCCTTATTGGTTTTGACGGCCGCTCCTGGCCAGGTTGCGGGAGAGCCGGCGCCAGAGGCTATTGCAGCTTTCAACTCATATATCAGGGCGGTGGAGTCGCGGCTCGCCCAGCAGCATCGGTCGCAAAATGGCTTTCTTGCTCCGTCGGCTTTGGGACAGGAAAACGAGATGCGGCTGAGGCGAGGCGAGTTGATTGTGGAGAAGATCACTCCTTCAACGAGCTCGGAATTGCCCGGAGCGATGTTGCACCACTGGCGTGGCACCGCGTTTGCCGCCGGGGCCACGGCTGCGGATTTTGAGCGGCTGATGAAAAATTTCAACGCTTATCCGCAACACTTTTCGCCGCAAGTGGTCCAGGCAAGAACCCTGACGCAACAGGGTGATCGCTTTCAGGCGTCGATGCGTGTGCGCCAGCGGCACGTGATCACGGTGGTAATGGATACGAGCTACGACGTTGCTTTTGGACGGCTGGATGCGCGCCACGGATACAGCGTCTCGCGTAGCACGCGGATTGCGGAAATAGACTCGCCCGGCACGAGCCGGGAACGCGCACTGAATTCCGGCGAAGAACACGGCTTTCTTTGGCGGCTGAATACTTATTGGAGTTACGAGGAGCGAGACGGCGGGCTTTACTTGCAGATCGAGTCAGTCTCGCTGACGCGCTCGATTCCGACTGGGCTTGGCTGGGCGATTGGACCGTTTGTGGAGAGCGTTCCGCGCGAGTCGCTGGAATTCACATTGCGATCGACATGCAATGCGCTGCGGAGATAGGGGCTGAAGGAATTTTTAGGCAGGTTTTTGCAGCGAGCCAACATTCTCTCCGGGGCTAAAGCCCGCGTGGGTTCTGTTGGCATTGTGCGGGGGTTGAAACCTCCGCCTCCCTCCGGATCGAGTCTTTTGACAGATTGTTTAGCAAGCACCTTTCAAAACTTCGATTTATTCAGAGAACCAAGAAGCAGCGATCGGAAAGGAGACGAGGATGAATGCTCATGCAGCCACAGCGAAGGATGAAGTGGTCTTTGCATCGGCGCAGCGTGTGAATGATGCACTGACTGCTCGAATGGAGAAGCGTGCGTTGCAGTGGATGGCCGAGAGAGCGCCGAATTGGGTGAGCTCGGACCAACTGACTCTGTTGGGGTTTTGCGCACAGGTGGCGGCCGGAATAGGCTATGCATTGTCTCGATACAACCGCTATGCTCTACTGCTGGTGATTCTGTGCGTCGTGCTCAACTGGTTCGGAGACAGCATGGATGGGACACTGGCCCGAGCGCGCCGGCAACAGCGCCCGCGCTATGGATTCTACGTGGATCACATGGCGGATATCTTTGGAGCAACTGCGCTGATGTGCGGACTGGGCTTCTCCGGATTCTTGCATTAACAGACAGCTGTCGCCATGCTGGTGGCGTTTCTGCTGCTGTCGAGCGAAAGCTACCTGGCCACATATACTTTGACCTGCTTTCAACTTTCGCAAGGGATTTTCGGCCCCACAGAGATTCGGATTCTGCTGATTATCGGCAACCTGGCGCTGCTGCACAGCCCTTATTCGACGCTGTTCGGGCATAAGGTGCTGTTGTTTGATCTGGGCGGAACGATCGCGGCAGCGAGCATGCTCGCGATGGCGATTGCCGTCACCGTGCGGCATATGGTGCAACTCTACCGGCAGGAACCGCTGCCGTGAAAACGTTCATTCGCTGGGGCAAGTTCAACCTGGTGGGAGCGATGGGGATGGCGGTGCAGCTTGGCACGCTGGCTCTGCTGGAGCGTTTGATCGCGGGCCACTACCTTTATGCTTCCGCTGCAGCGCTGGAGATTACGCTGCTGCACAACTTTGTGTGGCACGTGCATTACACCTGGAGGGATCGCAGAGACGGCTCCGCGCTGCTGGCCCAGTTGACACGATTCCATCTTTCAAACGGACTGGTTTCGATGGTGGGAAACCTTGCGCTGATGCGAATATTGGTGGACGGCGCGCGCATGCCATTGCTCGCCGCGAATGGTGTTGCGATTCTGTGCTGCTCGATTATCAACTTCTTCCTCGGAGATAGCTGGGCGTTTCGAGATTCGGCAATGGCCGCGAGGCAATGACGCCCGGACGAGTTAGCGCGCGGTTTTTGGGTAATGGTTCAGTTTCCATAAACCTTCCATCCGGGGCTAAAGCCTGCGTCAGTTTTGCTGACTTTTTGCGGGGGTTGAAACCCCCGCCTGCCTCCGGACCTTTAAAGCCCGACTGATTTTGTCTTGTTTATGTACGGGCTAAACCCCGTACCCATCAAACTGGCCCAGCACTCGCCTTTATCCGTTTTGGTGAAACTACTTCCTGGCTGTGACCACCTCGAACTCGGCTTGCTGGTCGGCCAATGAACTGCCGCCAATCCAGATCGTGTAATGGGTTGCTTCGATGGTTGGGATGCTCTCCAGGTTGAAGAAGGAGAGTTCGTCAAAGCCGAGCGGGAAGCTTACCTGCTTCGATTCACCAGGAGAGAGAGTTACGCGCGCGAACCCCTTGAGGCTGCGCACCGGTTGCTCGATGCTGGCGCCGAGGTTGCGCACGTAGCACTGGACCACCTCGGTGGCTGCGCGATTGCCGGTGTTGGTGACGGTTGCGGTCGCTTCGAGAAGAGGCGTGCCGCGATTGGCGAGCGCCTGCGCAAGCGGAATCGCGGTCTTCGAAACCTTGACGTCGCGGTAAGAGAAGCTGGAATAGGAAAGTCCAAAGCCGAAGGGATAGAGCGCACTGTTAGGCACATCGATGTAGCGGGAAAAGAAGCGCTCTTCGCCGACGGGAGGCCTGGAGAGGTCGATTCCCGTGGGTGGACGACCGGTGGGGAGCTGGTTGTAATAGAGCGGCTCCTGGCCGACAGCGCGGGGAAAGCTCATGGGCAGCTTGCCGCTGGGCGATACATCTCCGTCAAGAACGTTGATTATGGCGTGGCCGGCTTCGGTTCCGGGGAACCAGGCTTCGAGGATGGCAGGGAGGTGTTGGGCGGCCCAGTTGAGCACCAGGGGACGACCGGAGAAAATGAGCAGAACGACAGGCTTGCCGGTGGCGGCGACTGCCTCAAGAAGTTGCTGCTGGTTGCCGGGCAGGTTGAGATGCACGCGTGAGCCTGCCTCGCCGCTCATGGCGCTGGACTCGCCCAGGGCGAGGATGACGACATCGGCCGATGTGGCCGCAGCGATAGCTTCTGGGAAGCCGGCTTGCGATGCGCCGTCGATTTCGGTTCCTTTGGAGTAAAGCAGCGTGCCACCGACTTGCTTAGCGCGCTCTTCCAGCGCCTGGCGGAGGGTGATGATGTCGTGAAGAACGGGCGAGCCGCTCCATGAGCCCACCATGTTTTTAGCATCGTCGGCGAGCGGCCCGATGAGAGCGACACGCTTGAAAGCGGGTGAGAGCGGGAGCAGTGGCGAGCCGCCAGCGAGTTTGTCGTTCTGGAGCAAGACGAAGGATTCTTCAGCAGCTTTGCGGACGAGCGGCCGATTGGCTGCGAGGGCCGCCGTGACCTCAACGCCCTGTGCGTAGGGATGCTCAAAGAGGCCGGCGGCGAACTTGACCCGCAGGACGCGGCGCACGGCCTCATCGACCACGCTGATGGGAACCTGGCCGGAGCGGATAAGCTCGGGCAACTCGGTGTCGTAAACGTGCGACATCATATCGATATCGACGCCGGCGGTGAGGGCTTCGCGGGCTGCTGCGGCGGAATCGAGCGCAACGCCATGGTTGATGAGTTCCCGAACCGCATCATAATCGCTGATGACAAAGCCGTTGAATCCCCATTCCCTGCGCAGGATGTCAGTGAGCAGAAAATGATTAACGCTGGAGGGCACGCCGTTGAGGGAGTTGAAGGCGCTCATGATGGTGGCTGCACCGGCCTCAACCGCAGCGTGGTAAGGCGGAAGATAGACTTGGCGGAGCGTGATGGGAGAGATATCCGCGGTGTTGTACTCGCGTCCGGCCTCGGCTGCGCCATAGGCGGCGAAATGCTTGACCGCAACGAGGACGCTGCCGGGTTTGGCGAGGTCATCTCCCTGATAGCCTTTGACACAGGCCCGCGCCATGGCCGCGCCGAGGTAGGGGTCTTCGCCGGCGCCTTCCACGGTGCGTCCCCAACGGGGGTCGCGGCTGATGTCGACCATGGGCGAATAAACCCAGCGGATGCCGGCAGTAACAGACTCTTCAGCCGACATACGCGAAAGGGCGGCGGCCAGATCCGGATCGAAGGTGGCGGCCACGGCCAGCGGCACGGGATAGATGGTGCGATAGCCGTGAATGACATCCGCGCCGAAGAGCAGAGGAATGTTCAAGCGGCTTTTGTCGACCGCAAGATGCTGATAGGTATCAGAGTGCTGAGCGCCGATGGTGTTGAGCATGGAGCCAAGGCGGCCCTCGGCAATCAGTTGCCTGACGTTGACATGATTGCCCGTGTCGGGATTCAGCGCGACTAGGCCTGGGTTGTTCGCTCCTGGCGGCGCAGGCTGGCCTGCCAATGGCGTGAGTACGGCGGCGGCGTTGCCGGTGTCGTTGTATTGGACGAGCTGCCCGATCTTTTCTTCAAGCGTCATCTGGCGGAGCAGACGATTGACACGGGCCTCGATCGCGGGATTGGCAAGCTGCGAGTTGGACGGGGGCGCGAGCTGTGCGGCACGGGGCCGAAGAGCGGGAGTGGTTGCCTGCGAAGCCACGTTCGAAGGGAAGCATGCCAGGAGTACAGCGGAAGCGAGGGCGAAGCGAAAGCGCGAGTTCGCCGTGGAAGCGGAAGCGAGGGCGAAGCGAAAGCGCGAGTTCGCCGTGGAAGCGGAGGCGAGAATCTCGACAAGGCTAATAGAATTGCGAATTATCGAATTCATACGCGACACACTATTTCTCCGGCGCAGATTCAATGAAGCGCGCACCGATTGCCAGCGGGGTTAGGGCAGAGATTTGGCTGAGCACCGTGGGCGATCGTCCTCTTTGTTGGCCCGGGGGAGGAATAGCCAACGGCTGCGCAATCGTTTGCGCTTAGAGATTTTGTATCATTTGCAATTGCAAACAGTCAAACAAAAACGATAGCGGGAGTGGGGGAAATTGAAGAAGCATTCCCTCTGGGGCTAAGTCCTCGTTGATTTTGGCGGGCTTATGTTCGAACTGATGCCCGTACCCTTCAAGCAGCGGGCGGTTTGACACTCAAAATGAGCGAATGGTATCAATACCCAATGCACAATCGATTGCGCATGTGCGCCTCCTGACCTCCCAAGCACAGGCTTGAAAGCTGAAAGGGCATGGGGATTCAATGAGAGAACGAAGCGGCAGTTGGCACGCAGCTCCCGGTTCCGGCGTGTGGACAATGAGCCGGCGTCAGGCACTCAAATTGATGGCTGGAGCAACGGGTAGCGCGATGGCGGCAGCGACGGGATGCGGAGGCGGCGGACAGACGACGACACCTCCCGCCCCGCCCACGCCGCCCTCGTTACCGGTAGGGGTCTTTAGCCCGACCGCGGGGGACCTGGCTTTTTTGGATGCTCTGGAACAGCAAGGCTGCCTTTACTTCTGGGAGCAGGCGAGCCCTGTGACCGGACAAGTGCTGGATCACGCGGCCAACAACTTGAGCGGACAGATGGACCCGACCACCACCCAGGCCAGCATTGCAGCCACCGGGTTTGGGCTGACTGCGTTGTGCATTGCCGACCAGCGCGGCTACCTGACCGGCGTAGCCCATGCGCAGATTGTGGCGCGAGTGCAAACCACGCTGAGTTTTCATCTGAACAACATGCAGAATGAAAACGGATTCTTCTATCACTTCAATGACGTGAACACAGGCGCGCCTCTCTCCGGCTCAGAGGTATCGTCGATAGATACGGCGTGGCTGATGTGTGGCGCGCTCGCGGCACGGGCCTATTTCAACGACGCGACAATTACATCGCTGGCCACGGAACTTTATGAGCGCGTGAACTGGCCGTGGATGCTGAATGGCGGAAAGACTTTCGCGCAGGCATGGTATCCGGCCACAGCGACTAATCCAGGTTTTTCATCTTCGCGCTACGATACTTATTGCGAACTTATGGCGCTTTATTTGCTGGCGATTGGTTCGCCGACTTATCCCATTGCGCCATCTTACTGGGCTAACATTGCGCGTCCGACGTTGACCTATGAGGGTTACAGTTACATCAGCAGCAACAGCGATCCGTTGTTTACGCACCAGTGGTCTCATGCGTGGTTCGATTTTCGCACCAAGAGCGACGCGTATGCCAACTACTTTACGAATTCAATTTATGCAACACAGGCCCACGAGACGTTTTGCCTGATGACTTATCCAGACTGGTATGCGGAGGATTACTGGGGCATAACTTCCTCTGATTATGCAAACGGGTATACTGCATGGGGCGGACCGCCGGCGCGGGGGCCGATTGATGGGACAGTGGTTCCGTGCGCAGCTGCCGGCTCTCTGGTTTTTTTGCCCAACGAGTGCCTCGAGGTTCTGGAAGCCCTGCACTCCAACTGGGGCGCGCAGGCCTGGGGGCGGTATGGGTTTGTGGATGCCTTCAATTCAAATTCTTCTCCGAAGTGGTATAACACGGATTGTTTGGGAATTGATCTGGGCATCTCGGTGCTGATGGCGGAGAATGTACGCACAGGGCTTGTGTGGAGTGCGTTTATGAGCAATCCGGAGCCGGTAAGCGCAATGCAGTTGGTTGGATTTCATTAGGAACGGCGTGGACAAAAAGGAACTAACGAGAATAGATGACCAAACGAAACTCTATGACGACGATAAGCCGGAGGCAAATGCTGATAGCGGCTGCCTGTGCAGCGGGATGCGCGCTTGCACCCAAGGGCATTGCTTTCGCGAGCGAGGCGTGGAAGCTATCCAAAGAGGATGAAGCTTTTCTGGATGACCTGGAACGGCAAGGCTGCTTGTACTTCTGGGAGCAGGCCAGCCCAAAAACTGGGCAGGCGCTGGATCGCGCACGAAACGATTTGGGCGGGGCGCGCGATCCGCGGCGCATGGCGAGCATTGCATCCACAGGCTTCGGGCTGACGGCGTTGTGCATTGCCGATCGTCGCGGCTATCTGCCTCATGCGCAGGTTGAGGAGCGCGTGAAGACGACACTGGAGTGGCATCTGAACAAGATGCCTGAGGTGCATGGCTTTTTTTATCACTTCGCGGATATTGAGACTGGCGAGCGTTACCGCAGGATGGAACTTTCTTCGATTGATACCTCGCTGCTGTTATGCGGCGTACTAACGGCGCGCGCGTATTTTGATAACCCGCACATTCAATCGTTGGCGCAGCAGATTTACGAGCGGGTGGATTGGCCGTGGATGCTGAACGGCGGCGAGACATTTTCGATGGGATGGAAGCCGGACACGGGTTTCCTGACTGCACGTTGGGCGCGGTATTGCGAATTGATGATGATTTATCTGCTGGCGATTGGTTCGCCCGCCCATCCCGTGGCGCCGAGTTACTGGAATAACTTTACGCGGCCCGTCATTCATTACAAGGGATATGACTACATCAGCGGAAATGATCCTTTGTTTACGCATCAGTATTCGCAGGCATGGTTTGACTTTCGCGGCAAACGTGACGGCTATGCGGACTACTTTCAGAATTCCGTGACGGCTACGCGCGCACACAAGGCTTTTTGCCTTTCTTATCCGGAGTGGTACAGCGAGGATTACTGGGGCATCACGGCCTCGGATTCAGCGCATGGGTATACCGCATGGGGCGGACCGCCGGCACAGGGACGGATCGACGGGACGGTTGTGCCTTCGGCGGCGGCTGGTTCGCTGGCCTTTGTGCCTGCCGATTGCCTTTCAGTTTTGCGCGCGATGCGCTCGAGATGGGGGAAGCAGGCCTGGGGACGCTATGGATTTGTGGATGCCTTTTATCCCGCCGCGAACTGGTATGACGCGGATGTGCTGGGGATCGATCAGGGCATTTCGGTTTTGATGGCGGAGAATCTGCGCTCCGAGTTGGTGTGGAGCACATTCATGCGCAACCCGGAATGTGTGAAAGCCATGCAGCTGGTTGGGTTTCAAGGGAAGGGGCTGCCGGGCTGAGCCGGACTCCACCCGACTCCTGCTTGATAGGCCGGCTCTCGCAAAGATTTGTGCTTTTTTCCGCCTTTGCATGCTATGGCGCGTTATTCTTGTGAATAATCAAGTGGTGAAAAAGAATCTGAAGCCGATTACGCTGAAAGAGTTCGCAGCAATTCTGGAACTCTCGCAGTCCACCGTTTCGCGCATCATCAATGGCGCGGGAGGAGCGCACCGCATTGCCGAAGAGACGCAGCAGCGTGTGCTTCATGCTGCCGCGCTGTATGGCTACACGGCCAATTCCGTGGCCAGAAGCCTGCGCCAAAAGCGAAGCTACACGATCGGCGTGATTGTTCCCGAGATAAGCGACGGCTATTCGACGGCCGTGCTGAGCGGCATCGAGGATGAGTTGCTAAAAGACGGCTTCTTCTACTTTGTCGTCAGCCACAGGCACCGCGCGGAACTGTTGGAGGGCTATCCGCGCATGATGCTGGCCCGGTCAGTGGAAGGCATCATCGCCGTCGATTCGGCTATAGAAGAGGAACTGCCGGTTCCGCTCGTCTCGGTATCAGGCCACAAGCGCCGCGAAGGAGTGATCAACATCGAGCTGCACCACGAGCAGGCCGCGCACCTTGCGCTTTCGCATTTGCAGTCGTTGGGGCACAAACGCATTGCCTTCATCAAAGGACAAGGCTTCAGCTCCGATACAAATCCGCGCTGGCAGGCGATTGTAGAGATGGCCAAGAGCCTTGGCATCGCGATTGACCCGCGGCTGGTGGTGCAGTTGCAAAGCCCGGAGGCAGGCCCAGGACCAGGCATTGAAGTGACGCGGGAACTGCTCGGGACCGGGCAGCCCTTCACGGCAATCTTCGCCTTCAACGACATCACGGCGATTGGAGCAATTGTCGCTCTGAAGGAATCGGGCCTGCGCATTCCCAAAGACGTTTCGGTGGTCGGCTTTGACGACGTGCTGGTAGCTTCAACAAACAACCCGCCGCTCACTACGATTCATCAGCCGTTGCGAGGCATGGGACAAGCCGCAGCCAGTACGCTGCTGGGACTCATCCGGGACGATATACCTCATCCGCACCCGGCTGTCATCACCGTCTATCCCAGACTGGTAGTACGCAAATCCACGGGCCATGTGGCCACGCACAATGCAGAGCTGGTGCCGGCTAACCCACAAGCCGATTAGCCCTGTCTTCTCTCCCGCGCCCATTGGCAGGGTGAAGATATCCAGACAAAAGAAGAAGGGTGCGCGACGCGCACCCTTCAAGTGTGGAATTCAGAGACAGTTAGAAGCTAAATCGCGCCTGGAAGGAGATGGTGCGCGAGCCAAGTCCAGAGTTAGCCAGCCCGAAGTTAGGCGCATTGATGTTGGCCGAGATGCTGCTTGTGTTGATGTTCAAAAGATTGAAAAGATTATAGGCGTCCATGCGAATTTCGACCTTGCCGTTTTCGCCCAGAACCCTAGCCTTTGGCAAACCAAAGGCCTTTGTCAGCGACAGATCAATATCCCGATATCCCGGACCGTTGAAGGAGTTGCGTGCAAGCCCCGGAGGTGGTGGCATAGCGTCGGATGCTCCTCCCACGTTTGCGGCATTTGGCTCGGCTGCGGAGTAATCCGCCATCGAGAAGTACTTGTTGGAGTATGAATGCGCGCCCTGAACCGCACCCGTGTCGATGCCAGGGTAGTTGGCCGACGTAGATTCGAAGGCGCTGTTGCTGGTGCTGCTGCCCGCGCCGCCCAGATACGTAGGCTGCAACCCTCCGTTGTAGAAGGCCCCAGGGAAATAAAGCGAGTCTGTGGGATACTTCGGCGTCCACCCAAAACCGGTGTGAAGCGTCATGATGCCGCTTAGCGACCAACCTCCGACTGCCTTCTCCATCCAGTTCTGGCTGCCATGGAAGATGACCGGCTGCCACAACCCATAGAGCTTGAGGCTCTTACCAATGTTGAAATCAGAGCGTCCGTAAGAGGCGTGATGGTTGTACGGATACTGGTTGATAAAGTAGGGGCCTGAACCGTTGTCCATGCTCTTGGCCCAGGCGAACTGCGCATTTGCCGAGTAGCGATGCGCGAACTGGTGTTTCAGTTCCGCCAACATCTCATTGTTGTTGGAAGCGGCATAATTCCCGAAATCCATTTCGTTGGTTATCAGGGGGTTGAAGGCCACGCTGGTGGCTGCCGCAACCGCCAGATCACTGAACCAGGTGATGAGGTGGTGCGCTGAACTTCCCTGATAACCCAGACTTGCGACGAGATCGTGGCCGAGATTGTACTCGGTTGTCAGTGAGTAGTGCTCGGAATATGCAGTCTTAATGTTTGCGGGGAGAGCCCAGGGAAAGGCGTTCCCTCCGACGGGAAGGTTTTGGGCGTTATACAGGGTGATGGTATGCGGGTTCGATACGAAACCATTCAAGGAAGTAGGGCTGCTCGAAATCCCGTAAATGATGTCGGGATTTATCGCGGCTGGCGAAGCGCTGGCAAAGTCGTAATAGCCTGCTCCCGGAGGATTGGCGTCTATGTTTGTTGAAATGGCAATCATTTCCTGGTTGTAGTTCAGGCCGTATCCACCACGAAGAACCAGCTTGCCCTTGAATAGATCCGGACTCCAGTTGAAGCCGATCTGAGGGCCGAAGTTGCCCTTCTGCGGCGACCACGCATTGCCGCCTTGCCTCATGTTGATTCCGGTCAAGTAATTGGCGCCTGTACCGAACTCTACGATGCTCAGGTTGTTTTGCTTGTCATAGATTGATCCGTAGTACTCGTAGCGCAGCCCGAGATTGACTGTGAGATTCGGCCGGAACTTCCAGTCGTCCTGAACAAAGAAGCCAAAGATGTTCGCGCGGACGTCCTGGCGATTAGCTCCCGGAAATCCTGTCACGGTATTGAAATTTCCTGACTCTTCGTTCGGAGCGTCATTGAGGAAGTCCCACACGTTGTAGAAGTTGTAATTGGGGCGCCCGACGGGATTGTTGAGGAAGTATAGACGGGTCAGTTCACCGCCGAACTTGACGGTATGACGGTTAGAGACCTTGGTTGCAACATCCTTGTATTCGAAGGTCCACTGATCCAGATCGCTTCCCAAGGCCGAGCCTAACTGATTCAAGCCGGTGCTGCCTGGGGCACTGGGCGACCAGCTCAATTGAGGCAGGCCGACCGGCGACTGGGGGTTGGAGGCAATTTCGTTATAACGCCATCCCGCGGCATTGGCTCGTGCTTCATTCAGGAGGGTAGGCGAAAACGTGTGGTTCCAGATGAGGGAGAGGGCGTCATGGATCTCGTTGTGATTGAAGAGGTTATAGGCGCGATCGCCTCCGTTGTAGTCCGATTTAGTCATTGGTTGCACGTAGACGGCGAAAGCTGCGTGGTCCTTGCTGGTAACGTCGGCATCCAGCCGCCCGTTGTATTGGGCATAAACAATCGTAGTGGGATTGACCGTGTTGTAATCCGCAATATCGGCAACCGTGGATGATAATCCACCGCCTAAACCGGGTTGATTCGGATTGCTAGTCCAGGTGGGATCCTGCGAATGCAAAGGCGAGGTCATCGGGGAGCCAATATTCAGACCCTGCCCGGCGATGGTAATGCACGAGGTGTTCTCGATGAGTCCGGCACTTGTGCAGGTTTGCGGAATGATTCCAGACGAAACGACCGCTGCTCCCGGAAAAGTGAGGTATTTCGAGGCAATGCTTCCGGAGGGCGCCAGACCGTCAAAGGCCGTGGTGTCGTACCAGCCTGTACCTGGGACAGAATGATTTTCCCTCATTCCCTCGTAGGCGAAGAATCCGAAGAGTTTGTTCTTCCAGAACGGGCCGCCAACGCTGCCGCCAAACTGATTGTACAGATTGCCATCCCTATTCAAGCCCTTTTGCAGCGCACAAGGAGTTTGGCTGGTCGTATCGCATACGTTAAACGTGGACGGCCCGTTATAACGCTGATAGGCATTGAGGCCCGGGCGATGAGCCGTAAAGAAGGCGCTGCCGTGGTATTCATTGCTGCCGCTCTTTGAGGTCACTTGGGTGACAGCGCCACTGAAGCGGCCATTTTCAGCGTCATATTCGTTGGTGCTGATTTTGACGCTGGCGACCGATTCCTCGGTAGGCGTGATAACCGTAGTTCCGCCCCATACGGCGCTCACCGTGCTGATGCCGTCGATGGAGATACTGTTGGTTTCGACATGCCCACCGTTGGCATTCAACTGGGGACCATTCTCCGTCTGGAAGATGCCCTGACCTGATCCGGATCCGCCCGGACCCTGATTGCCAGGAAGGTTGAAGGTGCCTCCGCCGCCACTCTGCGCGCCGTCTGAGAAGGCTCCCGGTGCGAGCTGACTCAGTTGGAAGACATCTCGCCCAAAGGTGATCATATGGTCGATTTGATTGCTACTGATGACCGTAGTGTTGTTCGCGGTTTCTGTATCCATGGCCGGCGTAAGAGAGGCGTTAACGGAGACCGACTGCGTAACGGAGCCAAGCTCCATTTGAATGGTTAACGCATTAGCCTGCTCGGGAATCAGTTGCAGATCATTGAGGACTTTCTTTTTGAATCCATCTTTCTCGACGACCAGATTAAAGTGAGCGGCGGGAAGAGCATTGAAGTTGAAGATACCTTCGTCATTGCTTGTTCTAACCACGGTCTCGTTGGTTGCCGCGTTTGTGAGGGTAAGGGTTGCGCCTGGAATGACTGCGCCCGATGAATCGGTCACAGTACCCTGGATGGATGTACGGAACTGGGCTTGAGTGGGGACGGCAAACAAAGCCGGCAAGAGAAACACCGCCAGCCATGTGGAAGTCCGCGCGGACAACTGCCGCACGATTTTCCATCTCTGATTAGTAACTCTTGCTGATTCAAAGAGTTGCATATTACCTCCTAATGAATCTGCTGCGCACGTTTGGGGAAGAGGAACGCCCAGTGGGGAACACTGGGCAACTTGCACAATGCGCAACCGATTGCGCACGGGAATATTGTTACTCCTATCATGATTTTGTTGTCAACTGTCTTTTTTGGGGGGCGGTTAGCCGGGCGTCGCGACGAGCCAGGCCCCTATATATTGGTCTGATGACCTGTTGCGTACGCTACGAGGAACGCGCTCTGTGTGAAGAGCGGCCAGGCAACCCTCACTCTTGCGGCACACAAGGAGCGAAGGGATGAGCCGGCTGCGCGGCGAGTTCGAGGTCTTTCTTCGTTGTTCCCGCTCCATGCAGATTCTGCTCGTGTCGAACATGATCTACGCCCTGGTGCTGCCGGTGCTTGAGGTTTTTGTGGCATCGTATGTCATGCGGAATTCGCACGATGTCTCGCGGGTTGTCACCTACCAATTGGCGCTCTATGCGGCCACGCCTGTTGCGTTCTACCTGAATGGCATCCTGATGGGCCGCGTTGAAGCGAAGCATTTGTACGCCGCCGGGATGGTGCTTTCGGGGATGGCGATGATGCTGTTAATGCGCTCAGGCGTGCTGACGCTGGTGGGCGTTGCGACCGCGGGCGTGGCGATGGGACTGGCTACAGGCCTTTTCTGGGCAAATCGCGGATTTCTGGCGTTGGCCACGACCAACGACGGCAACCGCAACTACTACTATGGGGTCGAGTTGTTCTTTGCCGCACTTGCCTCTGTCGCGGTTCCGGCGTTGATAGGCTGGTTCATTAGCGGCGTCACTAGCTCGGGCTGGCTGGGCGGAGGCGCCAACAGCGCCTATCGCATTGTGGCGATGACTGTCTTTGGACTTACCTGTCTATCCGCTTTTCTGCTTGAAAGGGGAAGCTTTCGCAATCCCAGCCACACGCAATTTATCTTTTTCCGGTTTCACGCGTTATGGAGACGGATGCTGGAATTGTCTGTGCTGAAGGGTTTGGCACAGGGATATATGCTGACGACGCCGGCAATGCTGATCATGTTGTTGGTGGGCCAAGAGGGAACGCTGGGCGCGACACAAGCCATCGGCGGCGTTCTTACTGCGTGCCTGCTGTATACGGTGGGACGCATTACGGCGCCACGCCATCGCAGGATGGTTTTTGCGGCTGGGTTGCTTTTGTACCTGCTGGGCGCCCTCAGCAACGCATTGCTATTCAACGCCGTGGGCGTGCTGATTTTTATCGGGTGCCTGGCGCTGGCCAAACCGCTGCTGGATCTTGCCTACAATCCAATCGAGTTTGAGGTGGTGGATGCAATCTCGCAGATGGAGAAGCGGAATGAATACGCATATCTCTTCAACCATGAAATCGCGCTTTTTATTGGACGCGGCTCTGGATGCCTGTTGTTTCTGGCGATTGCTCACTGGTGGTCCGGTGTAGCGGCGCTGAAATACGCATTGGTGGTGGTAACGCTGGCGCAAGTGTTTTCCATCCGGGTAGCGAGCCAGATTTCGCAGGGATTGAAAGGGACGGGACGCACTCCGCTGGTTGGATTCGTCGGGCCAATCGCGGGATCGTGAGAACGCCGCATTCGATGGTCGGCGGGTGGAGAAGCACTCAATCCCGATCGAGATACCATGGAATGTTGATGACGATGATGCGCCGGTTGCCGCGCAGCAGCAGGATGACTTTCAACATATCGGCGCGGCGGTTATGGAGCAGGTTTTCCCACCAGTGGTAAACCACCAGCTCCGGCACCAGAACGCAGATTTTATTGAAGGTGGACTCGCGTTCCACGGAAAGAATGTAATCGACCATGGGCCCGAGGACATAGCGGAATGGCGATTGCAGAATCTTGAGCGTGGGGACGCACTTGCCGGCGGCGCGCAAGGGCGCGGTCACATCGGTTTCCCATGCCGCTGAGATCGGGTCCGGCTCGTCGCCGGCCTGCACGTGTACGCAACGAATATCGTTGGACATGCCGAGAGCAAAGGAGAGCGCCTTCTCTGTAATGCGGCTCCAGCGGTCAATGGGCAGCACCACGATAGGTTGGCTGATTTGGGCGGGCGCGATGGGCCGGTCGAGCGCAGTGTCGCGGTCCACGCCAACGTAATGGCGGTGGACGGCGCGCATGAATAGGATCATGACAGCAATCAGGAGCGCGGTAATCCATGCGCCCTGCGCGAACTTGGCGACAAGTACCACCACGGCGGTGATGCCCGTAGCCACGGCTCCCAGCCCATTGACGGCCATGTGCCAAGGCGCGTTGCCTTGACGCTTCCAGTGCATCACCATGCCAGCCTGCGAGAGCGTGAAGGCCATGAAAGCGCCGACGGCGAAGAGCGGAATGAGCCGGTCAGTGACGCCGCCAAAGACGATCAGCAGCAGCGCGGTAAGCGCGACCAGAACATAAATTCCCCAGGAATAGAGCAGCCGGCGGCCGCGCAACAGAAAAACGTGGGGCATGTAGTCGTCGAGAGCGATGGCGCGGGTGAGGCGTGGAAAATCGGCAAAAGCGGTGTTGGCAGAGAGCGCGAGCACCAGCAGCACCGAAGCGATGGTGACATAGTAAAAGGCTCCATGACCCATGACGGCGCGCGTCAGCATGGAGAGCACGCTCTCGTAGCCGGGGCCGTCGGGGTTGGTGGCGGCGATGCCGTAGGCGCGGCATAGCAGAGCAATACCGGCAAGCAGCGTGGCCAGCAGGACGATGATGATGGTCAGTGTGATTTTGGCGTTCCTGCGCGTGTCGTCGCGGAAGGCCATTACGCCGTTGCTCACCGCCTCAACGCCGGTCATGGCGGTGCAGCCGGAAGAAAAGACTTTCAGAATCAGCCACAGGCTGACAGCCGTAGTAGCAGCGGGCAGCGGGGGCAGCGCCGTGACGGGGTGAGGCGGGCCAGCACTGTGGAGCACTTGCCATACCCCGACGCCGATGACAATCAAGAGGGTTCCAGTGAACAGGTAAGTGGGAATCATGAAGACCACGCCGGTATCGTGGACGCCGCGCATATTGATTACAGTCAAAACGACGAGCACGAACAGGCATAGTTGCAAGGTATAAGGCTGTAAGCCGGGAGCCGCGGAGATGAGCGCGCCAACGCCCGCCGAGATGCCCACGGCGGCAGTGAGCGTGTAGTCGATCATGAGAGCGGCCGCTGCAAATAATCCGGCGCCTTCACCGAGGTTTTGGCTGGCCACGGTGTAGGAGCCGCCGCCGCGAGGATAGGCGTCGATGGTCTGACGATAGCTGAAATAGACGATGACGAGCAACGTCACGATGGCCGCGCTGACCGGCACGATGTAGTGGACGCCGAGGAGGCCGAGCGGAATGAGCAAGGTTAGCGCGGCCTCGGGGCCGTATGCGGCGGAGCTGAGGGCGTCCAGCCCGAAGACAGGAATGCCAGCGACCGGGCCGATGTGTTCGGCGCGCTCTTCGCTGTTAGCCAGCGGCCGGCCAAAGAGCAGATTCAATACTCGTGAAGATGGGGCCATGTAATGTTATCCGGTAGTTGCGGAGCTGGGAAAGATGTGGCCGCCGAAAGCATTGTGTTGCCGGCAGCTATTGGAACCGCCGATAACTCGATCCTATACTATCTACGCGCTCAAACGCGCAGCACCCGGGCCCCGCTTTTCTCAAATGCAGCCACTGTTTCCTCCGGAGTTTTGATGTCTGTTATCACCAGGTGATGCAGTGCTTTTGGAATCAGTGCGCTCCCGATGCACTCACGACTGGAGCTGTTGGCGAGTCCGTTGCGAGCAGCAGGCTTTCGTTATCGGGAACCGGGAGGGTGGCTCGCGATTCGATGGGTATCGGCATTTGCGCTTCCAAGAAAGGCGTGACCGGCGGGCTTGCCCGAGGCCTGCCAAACCTTGACTGTTTCATAAACGATCGTGGTCCCATAGGTAACCGCGATCCACAGCACCACCGCCTCAATCGGCAATCCTGCCCATGCGCCTATAAACAGGCCCATCATTTCTCGCTGCTGATAACCCCACCAGCCATAAGGCACCGCCAGTGTTGCTTCCCAGAACATGCTGATCAGCAGGATCATGAAGATGGTCAGGCTGAAAGCCCGCCAGTTGATAAACCGCCGCGCGGCAGGGAAAAAGCTGGCGGAAGGAACCATGCCGCCAATGATCAGCACGGTGAAGTAACCTGGGAAACCCATTGGGAACGGCGAGCGCAGTTTCTTATACAGAATGGCCGCCGCGATCAACGCCAGCCCCACCAGCAGCGAAGCCGGGTGAAACTTGAGCAGGCGGCGGATTTGCGCGGATTCGCCCGCGTAGTCTCGCACGTTGTAGGCCGCCAGCCAGTATTCGCCCAGCCACACATAGATCAGAAGCACCGCGAGGAACCCAGTGAAATAGAAGACATATTCCTCCACGGGAACATTGCCACCTATGGCCGGAGCGCCGATCCCCACCGTCGCTCCGGCGTTGGGAAAGGTGAAGAATCGGTGGGCAAAGAAGAAGTCGAGACCGCACCCGATGGGCACCAGAATCCAAAGAGTTCGCCAGAAAGCGCGCCGCGGAGTTCGCACCCCTTCGCTGGGCAGAAACCACCCTCCGATTACCACAACCGGAACAACAAACAACAGCAGGCTCCAACTGTAGCCATACGGTGTGGGATTTGTACTGGGAATTTGCGCAACCGCGGCGACACGCACGGTGTGAAGGGTGATGCCCGCCGGGACCGCGACCATGGCGAGCATGGCCACGACAATCAAAGCGCTCACGTTCGGACATGGAGATTCAGCAGGCATGCATCGGAACCGGCGGCAGGTCGCCGCATTTGTGAAGATTCTACCCTGCCTCCACCCATCCTCGGCCATTATCTTTTGGCGGTCCCGGCGTCAGGCGGTGCGACTCGCGAGCTGCTTATTGCGGGCCTTGGATTCGTACATGGCGGCGTCGGCGACATTCAGCAGGCTGTCCCTTGTGGCGCCGTTCTCCGGGTAGAGGGCAATGCCGAAGCTGGCCGAGCCTTGCACGATATTCCCTTCGAGCATCAGTAGAGGCTCGAAGCTGTGTTCCAGGCGCTGACAGATTTCTTCGACGTCGGCGCGGTTTCGCACCATGGGCAGCAGTACAGCAAACTCATCGCCGCCCAGCCGCGCCAGCAGATCGTGGGAGCGCAGTTGTTGTTTCATTCTCCGCGCCGCCTCTTGCAAATAAATATCTCCAATGTGATGGCCGTAAACGTCGTTCACCTGCTTGAATTCATCGAGGTCAATATAGATCAACCCGAAGATGCCCGCATTCTGGCGAGCAACTTCAATTTGGGCATCCAGGCGCTTCTCCAGCGAGAAGCGGTTGTGAATGTCGGTGAGCAGGTCAAACTCCGAGCGGCGCAAGAGGTCTGAGTAGAGCTTCCGTGTTTCGATGGCCAGCGTAGCCAGTGCCGCCCCCAGGGAAATGGCTTCGGATTCGTTAGCCTTGGGCTTGCTGAGCGGGTCGAGCGCGGCGAAGAGCGTGCCCAGCGGCGGCCCGGAGCGAGCAGGAATCTCCTCATGGACAACGCGCAAGCCAGTGAGATTCGCAGGACAGTTTCCCAACCGTGCTCCATTGGTGATCTGACACCAGCACGGAACGCCATCCAACCTGAAGGAGACCAATTCTGCAATCTCTTCAACGATCTCAGCCAGCGGCAGCGAGCCGTTGATGTCCTCGAGGATGCGGCCACGCCGCTGCTCGAGGTCGGCCAATGCGGCGTTATGGCGGCGCACCCTGCGCTCCAGGGTCCAGGCTCTCACGCCGGCCCCAATCACCACCAGAACCAACAAGCCGACGATGAATAGTAGGTTACGAATGTTCAGCAAGGAGGGTCTGGCAACCACCGTAATATCGTCGAAGGATCGCAGCAGAATATTGAATGGCACCTCTTCGCCCGGGTTGATCAAATGGGAAGACTCAACAAAGCAAATGCCGGTCACGCGGATTCTCGAACCCAACGGAATCTGCTTCATCGGCGGAAGCACGCCGGGGGCAGGTGGATGGTGGTAGATGGCGTTAAACAGCCGGCCATCCGAGTCCAGAACATACTCATCCTGGGTTGCTTCCCTCACCCGCGTAACCACCTTGCCCTCAATGGAGACCAGATCATTCTGGTGACCATCGGGCGTGTTTGCACTCCAGTAGCCGAGCTGGCGCCAGTTCGCCAATAGCGGCGTGATCGGCTGGAAGATGTGCCTGTCGTGGACTTCGCCGTCCGTTAAGGTCAAGAGACGCTCGTGTTCAGCCGGAAAACCTGCCGCGTCCGCTTCATCGCCGATCTGCAATGGTTCGCGGGTATGGGTTTCAATCCACAAGCTCTTCGAGCCGTCCTGCAGCACTATGGCTGAATCGGGCTGGTAATAGGTGATGATCCCATGCACCCGGACCCGCGACGAGAGATCGTTCACGTGATAACCGGGAAGAATTCGATCCATCGGTGTAATCGGGAGGGACCACGGGCTGGCACTGGCGCGCTTGAGAATTTTTATCTCCGCCAGTGAGGAAACGTACAGCACCACCCCGGTCTGCTGCATCTTGTCATCGAACTTTCCGGCGTCAGCGCCGGTGACTTCCACTTCGGCGTCGAGCAGATTTTTGACGGCGTTTTCATCGTCGCTGTCCAGATACACCTGGAAGCGTCCTCCCTCGGTAACCACTTGGAGACGAGAGCTGCGCACAGGGGGCTTCGTGTCGCTCACCACCAGGTCCGCTGCTCGCACGATGCCATGCACTGTAACGAGCCGGGAGTCGAACTGGGCTCTGATCAATCCGTCAAATGTCGCTAATACGGGCTTTGGCGTGGTCCCGTGGTGGAGCAGGATCACACTACTTGCATTCACGATGGGACGGAAACTCGCCTGCATCGTTCCTTTCAGCAGGACGCGATCGCCTGGAACAAAGTTAAGACGCGGGGCGGTGCGCACATAGATTCCAACATCGCCATCCTGCACAAATACACAGTTTTCATATCCGCGAAAGTAACCAACCGTCGCCTCGAAGGCAACGGGCGGCGCTTTGCTGGCCTCGGCGTTGGTGAGGGCGTGGGCGGCGCGCAGAGTGGTCAGAGGGGTATGCTCAGCCCCCTTGGCAATCGAGGAAATCCCGAGAAAGATGAAGACCAAAGGAGTTAGTCTTTTCACCCGGTATATCCAATCTGACTGGTTATGCGTCATGTGGCGCCTGCAAGTTCTTATCGGCAGCTCGGGCCGAATCCATCACTCCCCGCCGGCGAACAGTCGGGAACCCAAGCGTTCGCAGAAGGCATTGGAAATCAACACTCTTCATCATGACTCAATTGCACCGAAATAGAGTTTTGGGCTCACAGTGCGAAACTCCATACCACCAGTATCGCCGGCAAGTCTTTCTCCTGCATACACTTCCACTCCAAATGAATCATTTCTCATCCTGAGCGTCCAAAAACGGATTGTCATCTTGAGCGACCGGCTCCTACCGCACGAATTCGGGATCCCCGGCGACAAGTCTTCGTCTCTGAGAGGGATGAGTCGGGGTTCCCGCGGACAGATCTTCGTCCGTGGGGTGAAGGTCACGCTTTTGAGACCGCAGCATCCGCTTGGGGGCGAAAGTACAGGCGCCGGGACCCGGCTAATAGATCAACTTGAGCGAGAACTGAATCTGCCGCGAGTTGCCTGCCGTCTTCGAGATTTGTCCGAAGCCCGACCCGTTGAGAATGTTGGCCGGCAACCCCATGTTCACAATGTTGAACAGGTTGAAGAATTCTGAGCGGAACTGCAAATCCGTTCGCTCGGCTCCGCTCTTGCGGCGGCCAAAGGGCGTGTCCTTGATGAGCGCAAAATCGTAGTCGTAGTAAGCGGGGCCACGGAAGCTATTGCGGCCGAGTGTGCCAAAGAAGCCCTGGTTGGGCCCGGTTCCGCCTGCCAGATGGATGGGGACGGAGAAGAAATCGACCGCATTGCTGGCGCCTTCGCCGAAATAGTCTTGACGGTCTTGCCGCGCGGTAGACAGATGCGGCTTTGCGATCTGGTCAGGTCGATCCACGCCCGCATCGCCGGCGCCCGTCTGTTGAATACCGCTGAATACCGTAAACGGAGCGCCAGAGCTGATACTTGATATACTCAGCAGTTCCCAGCCATAAGTCACCTTGCGGCTCAGAGGCCGAAGAAACTGCGCGCTCTCAAGATGCAGATCCTGCGCCAGGCTGAGGCCGAAGCTGTTGGTGATGTCGAAGGCGGACGGTCCCTTTTCCGGATGCGTATCGTAGGGATTCTGCGAGAAACCCGACGCAACCGCGCCCGTGGATCCAGTGCCGCCGATTACTTCGCTTGTCGTGTCGATCGACTTGCTCCACGTGTAGCTGGCCTGGATGCCTGGGCCGCTGTGACCCACCGAGCCGGCAAGGGATGTTTGCAGTGAGTGGTATGTGGAATGCGAGTCGTTCGTGATCACGTTCTCCACACCAAAGCCGCCTATGACGTTGCCAGCGCTGTCAAATTGCGTATGCGGCGCAAAGGCCGGACTCGCTCCCGCAAATGCGTTGGGGAAGCTGAAGCGGGGCAACTTCTCCGCGGCGGTGCCCACATAGGCTGCATCGGCGGTGAGGTTGCCAAATTTCCGCTTCAGGCCGAGGGTCCAGGTGTAGAGCGTGCCATTGCTGAATGACGGATCGATGCCGCTAAGGTTGAGCGCACTGACCACGCCGCCCGGAGTGAGCGCGGCCATGTCCTTCTCGAAGCGGTCCACATCCATGATAGTGTTCGCGGGAATGTCTTTGGTATTCCCCGAACCAATGATGTTCGTTCCCTGCAGCGAGTAGGCAGTGGGCAGTTGCGCGGGCGTCAGTTGGAAACCGTAATGAATGGGAAAGACCCCAGCTGAAACCAGGCGCGGATAAATGGCAAACGGAGTCGAGCCAGTAATGAGGTTATCCTGCCAGATATTGGGTGGAATGGTAGTCACCGCGCCGCCCGCGTGGACTGAGAAGTTGCTCGCCAGTTGCCACGACGCCTGCACCCGCGGCGCCCACGCCTTCCAATCTGTGCGATAGCCTGGCTGCGGATTGACCACGAATTGCTGCGCGCCGTCGATCATCTGGAACGATGACGTGCGCTTGGCGCGTTCTGTAATTGGTGTGTAAAGTTCCCAGCGGATGCCGTAGTCCAGCGTTAACTTCGAAGTCAGCTTCCAGGTGTCCTCAAAGTATGCGTTGACGTCGTTGCGGCTGATGGCGGCAGGGCCCATGTGCTGACCGCCGGAGACGAACTGCGCCGCCAGACCAACCGTGTACACAAACGAACTGCCGGAAAGGAAACCAGAGAGAGTATCGGGCAGCGGATCGCCGGGCTGGATGTTGTGCGTGCCGCTCTGCGAAGGAATTGCCTCAGTCGCATACGCCGTGCCGCCGCCAAAGTCGTATTCGCCGTTGGGGCTAATGCCGAAGTACGTTGTGTCGCGATTGCCGCGGAACTCCGCGCCGAACTTGAAGGCGTGCCTCGCGGTCACGTACGCCACGTTCTCGCGGCCCTGGAAGAGATTGCCGTATGCCTGCATCACGGAGCCGCCAGCCGAATTGAAGGCCTCATAGAGGCCGTCGTTGAATTTAACCGCTGGGTCAGTGTAGTCGGTCGTCGGAAAGCCTGGCGTCGAGCGCGTGATGCTGATCGACGACTCAAATGCCATCCGCGGCGTGGCCGTGCGGGTCCATGTGCCCACTACGTTGCGCTGTCGATCGATGTATTGGACACCGAAGGAGGGATCGACGGCCGTCTGGTCAGGATTCGTGGTGGGACCGGTCAGGTTGTCATAGTTGAAGCGCGCAAAGAAACGATTTTTCGCTGAGATTTTATGATCCAGCCGGACCTCGAACTGATCTGCATCTGTGGCCACCTTTGACGCAGTGGCGTAGGTGCGCGCTCCGTAGGGTCCAGGGAGATCGTTCGGCTGCGGATAGCGCGCAAGAATCGCTGCAATGGCCGGATCGACAGGAACGTTCAGCGTGTCCGTGCTGCCGTCAGCGTAAGCCACAGGGTCAATGCCTGCGCGCTCGGATGCGGTGGGCACGGGCATGACCTGCGTAGTGCCCAGCACTTGCCGGAAGCCCTGGTACTCAAAGAAGTAGAAGGTCCCCTTGCGGCCGTCGAATATGCGAGGCAGATAGACCGGGCCGCCGTTGGTGAAGCCAAACTCGTTGCGCCGGAAAGGCGGAATGCGGCCGGGATATGCGGGCGTAGGGTGATCAAAGTAATTGCGCGCATCAAAGGCGGAGTTGCGGACGAATTCGAAAACAGAACCATGAAAGCCGCTGGCGCCGGAGCGGGTGCGAATGTTGGTAAAGCCAGCCGCTCCGCGGCCGATCTCTGCAGGCATCCAGCCGGAGCTGGAGTCGATGCCTTCCACCGCATCCACGTTGAAGTTGGAAAAGGTTGAGCCGCCCATCTCGGGATCGCTGATGTCGGCGCCATCCATCGCGAAGGTTGCTTCTACGCCGCGCTGGCCGTTGATGGCAAATTGCGCGGTAAAGTTGGTGGCGCCGTTGGCGTCGGTCATTGTACCGGCAGCAAGCAGAAGCAGGGAGCTGAAGTCGCGCTTGTTAAGCGGCAGTTCGCTAACCGCCTGGCTGGACAACTCTTCGCCCCCGGTTGCGGTCTGGCTCTTGAGAGCTGCAACAGTCAGTTCGCCGCGATTGGAGAGTGTGACTACAACCACGGGAGTCGCCGCATCCAAGTCAATGGGCTGGGCATAGTCGAACTTGCGGCCATTGAATTCAACCGCCAGCCGATATTGTCCGGCGGGCAGAACGGGTAGCCGAAACTGGCCATCGGCCTTGCTGACCGCTTCAGCCTTCGTTGTGGCGGAAGCAAGCCGTATCTTGGCGCCGGAAATGGGCGCGCCGGCAGGGTTGCGCAGAACTCCCTGCCACTCGGGCTGGATCGCAGCCTGTGCCCATGCTCCTATCGCTGAGAAAACCAGTACCGAAAACAACAGACCCCAGAAACTCCTTGCATCACATTTCGCCATTGAACCGCTCTTCCAGGGTCAGTTGCCCAAGATGACTTTCAAGTGCCTTCTTCAATTATGAGACCTTCGGTTCTCATCGACTACTCCCAGCAACCCGTTCAGGGAGGTCGACAATTCGCACTTTACTCACCCGATAGCGATCGGGGCACCGGTCGGGCCAAACGCCGCCGATGACTGACCGCTCTCACTTTCAGCCAAAAGTGGCATTTCCGGAGTCTCTATTTTGAAAAAAAGATTCCCAGCAATTATACGCCCGATGGGCGTATCTTGCCCCCAAGGAAGGCAGAGCCACCTGAATGCAAAGGCATGAGGCGGCTGCGGAAGGCCTGCGATAACTGACCAAAGGATGGAGAGATTTAGTCGAGGACAGCCCGCTCGGCTGGTGAGGCGATGAAGAGCTGTCCTAAGACTCCGTTATCTGTTCGTTGAACCGGTAACCCACGTAAGCATCTGTCAACAAATACCGCGGAGTTCGCGGATCGTCTTCGATTTTCTTGCGCAGTTGGCGAATAAATGTTCTAAGGTATTCGAGTTCGTTTCCATATTCCGGTCCCCATACGGACTTAAGCAGGCGCGCGTGCGGAATAGGCTCTCCAGCGTGCATCATCAGGTAATGCAGAACTTCGAATTCCTTTGGAGTCAGATGGATCGCGCGTCCGCTCTTCAGTACCCGGTATTTCACCGGGTCAAGCTCAAGTTGTCCATGGCGAATCGGCGCGTCCCGATTGGCATCCTGAGCATTTCTTCTGCGCACTGCTGAGCGCAATCGCGCCGTCAACTCCCGCACTTGAAACGGCTTAGTGATATAGTCGTCGGCGCCGGCATCTAAAGCCAGCACCTTGTCATCTTCGCTATCCATCACTGTCAACATCAGGACAGGCAAGCGCGCCACAGCATGCCGGATACAGCGGCAGGCTTCTACTCCTCCCATCCCCGGCATATCCACATCCAGCAGCACCGCATCGAACCACATCGCGCGAACCAGCGATAGCGCCTCTTCGCCGCGAGCCGCTTCCACAACAGTGAAGCCCAGGCCGGACAATGTCACGCGCAATGCACGCCGCGTGGCACTGTCGTCGTCTACAACGAGAATAGCGCCCTGCCCTGAATCAGGTTGCTCCGTAGTCAAAGTGTCCTCCTTGCGTTTATCGGAAGGGAAAGGAAAAATGTCGTTCCTTCCACGCCGTCGCTAATCACCCACACGTGTCCATGATGAGCTTCAGCTGCCTTCCTTACTACAGAAAGCCCGATGCCAGTGCCGGGAACGGTGTCTCTTAACTCTGGTGACCGGTAAAAGCGCTCGAATATTCTTTCTCTGTCTTCTATCCGAATCGCTGGTCCAAGGTTATGCACAGATATGAGGATGTCGTTATGACTCGCTTGCGCGGCAATCGAGATCAGCGTCCCTGCCGTCGAATACTTCCTCGCATTGTCAATGTACTGCGCCAGAATCATTGCGAGCAATTCGCGATCCGCGCGCACAGTCAGCGAAGGATCCTCCACCGAAACCTGAATGCTGTTCCTTTCCGCTTCCACCGGATGGCCGGCCAATACCTCGTACACCAAATCAAGCACCTTCACGTCGGCCGTCTCAAGATCGACCTGCTTCGTTTCAAGCTTAGCCGCTCTCAGAAGCTGTGTGCACAATTTGTTCAGTCGAACTGCTTCCCCGTCGATCAGCGTCACCAAGTCGCGTTGGGTCTCGGTCAATCGCCCAAGCTCAAGCAAGCCTGAACTGGCAGTCTGAACCGCTGTCAACGGTGTCTTGAATTCATGCGCGAGAGCATCCATCACCGTGGCACGCAGCTGCTCACCCTTTTTCGCAGTCTCAGTTCTTTCTTCCTTGTCTACCCACTGATGTCGGTCAATCGCAATCGCAGCAAGAGACGCAAGCGCATCGACAACAAGAGGACTAAGCTTCCCTCGCACAACCAACGCCCCCACAGACCCCGGTCCGCCTTTTAGGACGCGTTGCCAAGTCTGAGTACTCGAGTCATCCTGTGAAGCATCGCGCAAGTAGCATTCTTTAGCCAGGTCCTCTTCGCCCGCGTCCCAATCGCCCATTTTGTCTTGACGGCTCAGGTTCAAGTCGAACAAAGCCACCGCGCGTGCGCCGAATATCCTGTGAATCAAGACTGCGAGCTGCGGTCCCTGCGGCTGGCGCAAATCTAACAGAAGCGTACTGCGGCTCAACTCATACAACTGCTCCATCTCCGCGCGATGGATAGCAACCTCTTTTGCAACCCGCACTCCTCGCCCGTGTAATCTGCTGATTGCCAGCGCCGTCACCTCGAAGGTTACAAGCGCTACAAAAATTCCTGAATTCTCAACTTCAAAACTGAAAAGTGGCGGCTCAAAATAATAGTCAAGCAAAAGTACCGCGAGAAGAGAAGTAAATGAGGCCGTCACGAAACCGAAGCGCGAAGCTACAGCCACAACAATCAGCAAATAGAGAAAGCTGATCGTCAGAAGGTTAATCTGAAGCGCAAACCCAGCCCAGGTCAGCAGACCGAGGGCCGCACCGGCCATCAGACACTGAGCCAAAGTCCGAAGCTCTTTCGGAAGCTGCATCGCCCCCCAAGTCGACTCGATTTGCCATCTGCCTTCTTCTGGCAGATTTCTTGGCAAGCTAACTAGAGCTTAGCCTTAACCTTGTGAAGAATTCATAAAGAATACATTCGGATAATTTGTAAAATAGGAGAGGGAGAGGGTCAAGCGACCCATCTCCCTGCACTCCATAATCAACGACAGCGCTTTGTCGGCCAAATTGTTGTTATCCTAAGTGTTATTGCGCGCTCACGGGGTATTCGCTGCTGCCAGGCGGCTGTATTTCGCCACGAGCGCCTCGGCCTCGGAAGCCTTGTAGATGTAGTACTCGTAAAGATTGCGTGCCGAGTCTACAGGCCGTGGATACTTAGCTGCCACGCTCGTGATGTTCTGGTTCATACGCGCCCATTCCTGCTTCTCTTCGGCGGCCTTTCGGAGATAGTTATTTTGCCGTTCGCCGTAGTAGCTTGCAAGAGCGGCGTATTGTGCCGGCGCATGTGCATTTCGCGCTAACTGCCTTAACTGCGCCTGAGTGTAATAGGCGCCAGTCTCCGGGGATGAGGCCGTACTTTGTGCGATTCCAACACCCGCGAAAGCGAGCGACAGAAAACATGTTGCTAACAGGCTGCGAGTCATATTCTTGCTACCTCCCATAGTTAAGTGTTGAAGACAAAACGTGAGGGGCGCATAAAGAGAATGATAGGAATTGAATTGTTTTTTCGGCGACGCGACAGCTTGGAAATTCGGGCCCGGAGTTATCGTTCGGTAATATGTTTGCTGTTACGCCAGCGCGCCTCTCACCAACTTACTGGAGCAGCACAGGGGTTGGCGCTATTCCTGTGCTGCTCATTGTGTATATGGCTTCAGCCACAAAGTCACCGCGTTAGGTCTCGCGAAACAGGCAACTAGAACCTGACCATGAGCGCCAATGTGCTGACGGTCTGGTTGGTGCGCAGATCGGGCCACCAGATGGCGCCGTTACCGCTTACTGTGCTGTTCCCCGCTCCGATACAGTTCGCTATCGCTTGGGCGAGACCTGTCGGGTACGATGACGAACTGCTTACGTAGCCGGCGCCGGAGGGAGCGCCGTTGACGCAGGCGTACTGCGACGGTGAGCCGTTGTTGCCGCCCGG
>JBEKSE010000034.1:0-54946 GCA_049517315.1 Occallatibacter sp.
GTGTTGGCCACCCACACGAGAGGAACGGCAATACGCCAATTGCTCCGCAGAGCATAGATGGAAGCGAGGGCCAGCGCCGCTTCTAACAGATCACCGTAAGCACCACCGGAAAGGACTTCTCTGGGCAGTTTCGGATCGACCATACCCGTAACCAATAAAATCATTCCCACATAGCGGGGCACATGCACCCAGAGCAGCGGAATAAGAGCAGAATTACGAGAAAGTTTGGTTAGGTACGGCCAAACGTACCACACCGCGATGATGCCGAAGACGAAAACACTCGTCAGAAGCTGCATCCAGAAAATAGGGACGTTATTCATCGTCGACCCCACGCGCGAAGTCATTTCCGCGCGAACCGCAACGTGCGCTCATCATCCGGCTCCCTTTCAAAAGGTTGATGTCAAGACAGACGTGTCTGTCTTGATGTAGAATGAGTATAGACAGACTAGTCTGTCCTCTGTCAAGATGAATTCAATGAAAACACAAAAAAAATCCGATCCGCGGGAGAGAATTCTGGCGGTTGCCGACCGCCTCTTCTACGCAAACGGGGTCCACGCGACAGGCACCGAGAAGATCATGTCCATCGCCGAAGTCGCAAAGGCGACGTTTTATCGGCACTTCGAAAGCAAGGATGCCCTCGTGCTCGCATACCTCGAAAACCGCGATCGAGCTCTTTGGGACTATCTCTCTCATCCCACTCCCCCAAAGGATCTGCGTGAGGCTCTGACCAAATTCGAACAAATGGCGAACTGGCCCGAAATAATCGGCTGCCCGTTCCTTCGCATCGCATCCGAATTTCCGGATACTGCCCACCCGTTCCATCGCCTGGCAATACAACACCAAAACAAAATTGTTGACTATCTGACCGATCTGCTAAAGCCCTTTGCAATCGACAAAAGGGCGGCGGCGGCGGCGATACTTAGCATCATCGATGGCGCCTTCTCCATTCGAATGGTCTATGGGAATTCGAAGGTGATTCCGATTCTCTCGCCCGCCGAGGCAGTACTCAAGAGCTTTCAGAGCCCGCGAGCTCAACGCCGCAGATGATCGGCTGTCATTATGGAAGCCTCGCTTGGTGCAACATTGCCGAAGCACTCGGCAACGGCAGATCAGTACCGAGTGTCGCCATAGCGCCATCAATTCTTTGGCCAGCGAAAGGCCTTTCAGCACCCTTTTGAGCACCCTCAAATTGCATCAAAGCTTTGAATCCTGGCCAAGACCTTTGCCGTGCAACAGCAAAGGTCAGATTGATTAGTACTGATATGTCGCCCAGTCTACTGACATCCTCAAACCAACTTTTGTTTGGAGGAGTCGCCGTAAATTCGGCGTCTCTCCCATGTACTATTCTGCCGGAGCTTCATGCGGCTACGGCCTGACCTTGCTCGACGCAGACTTTGCGCACACAGATTCTCGTCGACTTCGCCGCAACTGCAACGAAATGCACAATGGTCAGCGCATCTGTCACTGATCATGCGAATCAGTGATCGCGGCACATTTCTTCGGTGGGAGACAGGTCCAACGGCGCCCGTGCGAATAGAATCCACAGTTTCCTTTGGCTGCGGTTCATGTTCAATGCAGAATCGAGGCATGCTAACTACATCGAACACTCACATATGTTTTGTCGAGCTTCCGATCGAAGCTGTGGTGCTGTTTTACTTCCAATCAATGTCGGCTTGGGAATACCACTGCAATTGGCCTCACACGTCGGCAGAGATCTGCCGCGATCTGGAACGGATCTGGAATGCGAGAAACTCACTCAAGAGGACTTGCAGGACTGGCCCCGTATGTCCAAGCTTTTGGAGACGCACCTCAGCCAGTGCCTCCCGCAGGAAGGGAGCCAAATCGAGTCCACACTAACGACTCGGCGGAGGCGCCGGCAATAAAGCCGGCCACCTTACACTTGAAACCGGGCGCTGCAATTTGTGGTGCCCGACTTTCTTTCTGGCTCCGTAGTCGATTTGTATACTTGTTTACATGTCGGCAAACAGTGACAAGCGCCGCCGGGGAGACCTTGACTTGTTCGTGCTCGCGCTGATTGAATGCGGCATTGCGACCCCGTATGAACTGAAGACGGCTGCCGGGCTGTCTCCCGGGGCGACCATCCCAGCATTGGCGCGACTCCTGGAAGCGGGCTTTGTGCTCCAGAGCAAGCCTGGCCGCCGGGGCCGCGTGGACCACAAAATTACGGTGGAAGGCCGGCGCTACCTGAAAAGCGGCTGGAAAGAACTCATCGAGGATGGTCCGAGTGGGGACCTCGACGCGGATCTACGGGTCGCGCTGCTGGCTCTCTGGTTGGGCGACGATCGCAAACTGGGAGCCGATTTCCTGCGCCAATCGGCAGGGAAGAAGCTCAAGACAATTCGCAAGGTAGAAGAGTCGGACGACTCGGCTTCCCTTCCGATGCTTGCTCTTTGGTACAAGAGGTTGCGCGCCGCATCAGCGAAGGCGCTTATTAAAGGAGAATCTGCCGCCGCGCTCGCAATGGCGAGGGCGTTGCCCGGGAGACCTTCGGGTAAGCAGAAGCAGAATAGAGCGGCATCTAAGCCGAAGAACCGCACGCAAGCTGTTCCAAAAGGCCTGCACGAGGTATTTGTCGATCTCGTGCTGCCATAGGACGTTTTGCGGGGCTGCGGAAGCTTCAAAGCCTGCCGTAATAACTGATGCTGCGCCTTCAAGCGAGCGCTTTCAATCATAAGAGATTTCTATTAAAACTATTGAAATGAATGGCATAGGAGTCATTATACCCATCCATGCCTTCTCTAAGGCACCCCGAACTAAGCGACTTTGAGAAATCGCTTGACAATAGGAAGCTTCAGCGTTATGATAGTTGCAACATGGTTGAAACTATTACTACGGAGAAGGTTCCTCAACCGATGGAGATGTTCTTGATCGCCGCTATTTCACGCGGCGGCGTCAATACGCTTTACGGGTTTCAACAGGAGACGGGTCTGCAGCCGGGAAGCATCACGAAGGTCATCGTGAATCTACAGAAAGATGGCCTACTAGATCGGTCGGACAGTGCCAAACGTGGGCGCCGAGCTATGCGTCTGACAGAGGCCGGAGAGAGACTCCTCTTAGAGGAATGGAAACTCAGCATGAACGCGAAGCGGGAGATGGAATCCATACTCCGAAGTGCGACGGTGGCCCTCCTAATGGACGACATAGGAGCGGCCATCAGCTTCCTGCTTCAATCTGTCTTTGAGCGTGTGCGGCACCAAGGTCATCAGGAATTTGGCTCGGTTTCCCTCGAACGCAAGCCGATTGATCTCTATGCAGCAATGCGAGATGTCTACGACAGCCGACGGCGGGCGATGGAGACAGATGTTCTGAAGAAGCTTGCGGAGTACTTGATGGAGGTGGCGAACAAGCGCGAAGGAAAGTAGAACCGTGGAGTCGATAGGCTCGTAAATTTGAAGATTTGCAGGCGTAGGGCAATCGCGGTGCCCATAGAACTTGGGCGCTGCGAGTTCGTTTGAATATCTATAGCTGGGTCGGAGAAATTTAGGAAGGGAGGTAATATGCGAATTGCGAACGATTGTCTCGTGACGAAAAAGCGGAGGGGTTGCGCTCCGTTTTGGCGGCCGGATTAACCAGCCGTCTCGTTAGGAGGCAAATGTTTAACCAATCTTCGAACTACGGTGCGGAGGCGGCTGAATCGGCGACTTCGCTCCTGCTGTTATTTTGTCTCATTCTTAGTCAAGTCGTGCCGCAGAGTCGGCACGAGACAAGTGCCTCCCAGTTGCTTGAGGGCCGAGCATGGGAAAACCAGTGAATTTCTTGGCCACCCCTGATCGTGAGGCATTGTCGGAATTCGGCGGTTTTGAACCATTCGTCGATGAACACGTGGTTGCTCGATTCCTTAAGGTCGAGCGGCGCCGTGTATTGGAAATGGCGCGTGACGGACAACTTCCGGCTCATCCAATTGGCCGGACACGAAAGACCTGGCGCTTCCGGATCTCGGAGATTGACGCGCAGTTCAACGCGCGGAAGAGACCGGTTCTTGTTACCATGCCAGTGGCAGTTCCCGGAACCAAGGAGAGGAATCGACTTGGCTAAAGAGACAGTATCAAAGAAGATGCGCGCTAACGGAATGACTTGGATTTACCGCTTTCAGACAACGCGGCCGTCGGACGGAGTGCGAGTCGAAAACACTAGGGTGATCGGCCTGGTGAAAGATATCGGCTCCTCCGCGGCAGTGGCATGGAAGGAAGTTGGACGTCTCGGTCTTGACAATCACCTGGAACGCCAGCTCGGAAACAAGCCAATCTTTCGTGAGCTGGCGGAGCATTTCCGCGAACATGAACTGAAGAAGGTTTCTGGCGTCAGAGTCAAGGCGCCGGAGACCGTCGAGACCAATGAGCTTCTTCTGGACCGTTGGATATTACCCCGATGGGGAGAGAAGACCGCTTCTGAGATTAAGCCTTTGGAGATCGAGTCGTGGTTTGAGACCCTGACTTCGACTCCGCAACTCAAGAACAAGAAGCCCTTGGCATGGTCCTCGATCACAAAGATCAAGTCCGCCATGGCCCAGGTCTACAAACATGCACAGCGTCACGAACTGATTCCTGCCGCCATCGACAAGGACGGCAAGCCAACAAATCCAGTTTTATTGGCTCGCAGTGAAGCTGGGTCGGGCTACGAAGCAGCTGTCGTGACGCCGGAGCAGATGATGGTGATCCTGCGGGAACTCCACACTGCTGATACCCGCCTTGAATGGACGCTTGCTTTGCTGCACGCCGCGACTGCCTTGAGACCCGAAGAGGCCTTCGGGTTGAAATGGCGGGACATCGATTGGCAGAAAGGGCAGATCAACATTCGCAGGGGGTGGTCGAAGGGCAAGGAGACTGCCGGCAAGAACGAAGGCAACATGACGCAAGTGGCAATGCACCCGGCTCTCAGCCAGGCACTGATGGCCTGGTGCAGGGAGTCTCTCTACCATCGCGATTCGGATTGGGTCTTCGCGTCGAATAAGACAAAAGGGAAGACTCCCCGATCAGCGGGAGTAGCAGGGCAGGATTATCTTCGACCGGCTGCGGTCAAGACAGGGGCTATTTCTGCCAGGTACCGCGGCCGTTTTGGGTGGCACAATCTGCGCCACTCGCTGGCCACATTCTTTGCCGCCAACGAGATCAGCCTACCGATCATCCAGAGCATGATGAGACATGCCAAGCCAACAACAACAGCAATTTACACGCATCGAGTCAATGCGGCACAGATGGCGGCACAGGGCAAGTTCCTTGAAGCCATCAATGTCACGGCGGCTGTGGCGTAGAAAACCTTGGGTTGAACCTTGGGTTGGAGGGGGAAGTTGGGAAGCCGACAAATCCGCTAAATTATTGAGATGATTTGGTGGACCTGGTCGGGATCGAACCGACGACCTCTTCCATGCCATGGAAGCGCGCTCCCAAACTGCGCCACAGGCCCACATGTTGCAAGGGACGCAACTTTTCTATTGTCTCCGCTGAGCCCTGATTCGTCAAACTTTGCCAGCATTTCTGTTCGAAAACCACCCACCAGCCGGCGCCAGCGAGCCCCGGCAACGCTTCAGAAACCCCGCCGGGACGAAAAAAACTTGAGTGACCGGGAACACTTGAGGGGTGTTCCGGTGTCTAAGATAATGGAGGGCGCGGGACACAGGTCCATGAACCAGTGTCCGTCTCCTGCGCACTCCGATGCGGTATTGGATTCCCGGCGGCGTCTTTTCAGCCGTTGGGCGAGTGTCAGCAACCGAAAACCGGGTTTTGTGCCGGCGCAAATTTGGCAAATGCCAAGTTTGCTTCTGTTGCGGTAAAGTGGGGGGACTCTGGAATGTAGGCGGACCTCACCATGGGCAATCTTGCAAGTGCGCTGACCTTTGAATCCGAAGAGGCGGCTCTCATCCGAGAGCTACAGGCTGGCTCTGAGGAGGCCTTTGCGTGGCTGATTGCGCGCTTCCATCAACCCATCTACTCGCTGCTGGCGCGCTCTGTGCAAGACCGGGAGACCGCCGCCGACCTGACCCAGGAAGTTTTTGTCAAAGTCTTTCGGGGTGTGGGCAGCTTTCATGGCGAGTCATCGCTGCGGACGTGGATTTACCGGATTGCTCTGCGCGAGGCCTCGAACCAGAGGCGTTGGTGGGCGCGGCACAGGGAGCAGGAAATCCCCATCGAGCAGGAGATGGTTGAGGCAAATACAGGGAATCCGGTGCTGCTGAAAGAGATGTTGGCGGACCCGGCAGAGTCGCCCTTCGAAATGGCGTTGCATGAGGAGAACCGGGCGCGCGTCGAGGCGGCCTTAAGCAAGGTGCCCGAGCCGTTCCGCTCCACCCTCATACTGCGCGACATAGAGGGTTTTGTTTACGAGGAAGTGGCTGAAATACAGGGCGTGAATCTGGGAACAGTCAAATCGCGGCTGGTGCGCGGGCGCGCCGCATTTAAGGCGATTCTGATGGCTCCAGTGGTAAGGAATGATTCTCCAGAGCGCGCGGAAGCTGGTTCTACCGCGCACGCGGATTTCGAGATGGCCCTGAGTGAGGAGGTGCGATGAACGACTGCAATGCAATGCAGATAAAGTTTACCGAGTACCTTGACGGTCTTCTGGGCGGACGCGAGATGCAAAGCGTCGCCGCCCACTTGGAGCAGTGCCGTACGTGCGCTGAGGACTGGAAATCTCTGGAAAAGATGCAGGCATCTCTAGCATCGCTGGGTCCCGTGCCTGAGCCGGAAGACCTGCTTTTGCGCATTCGCGTGGCCATCAGCCACGAGCGGGCCCGCCAGCGCCACACCTTGGTCCACGCCATGAATCTGGCATGGAGAAATACCGTGGGACCCTTCCTGCTTCAGGCCGCTGCGGGCTTTGCGTCTGCCGTGCTGCTGTTGGGCACCGTCATTGTACTGGTGAGCATGTTTGCCCGGCCGGAGAGCGCGCAGGCAACCGCGGACGAGCCGCTCGGGATGGCTACCGCTCCCCGGTTCCTCTATTTGTCGAGCGTGGTGGGCGGAAACCCCATTGGCGACGTCTCAGTTCCTGTTGTCATCGAGGCTTACGTCAACCCCCAAGGCCAGGTTTACGACTATCGCATCGTCTCCGGTCCCGTGGATCAGACCACCCGCGCGCAGGTCGAGAATCTGCTCTTGTGGAGCCGCTTCGAGCCGGCACGGCGCTTTGGGCAACCTGTCCCCGGCCTGGCCGTTCTCTCCTTCTCCGGCGTCTCAGTTCGCGGATAATATTCGGTGAATTCCGCAGCCCGCAACGCCTGGAGCCTTCCGGGCTGCGGGCTGTATTCATATATAAATCTCGGCGGCGTGGCGCATGGCGCAAGTCGCGGCTAATAGCTCCAGTTTTGCGGAATTTCGCCCACCCTGGTCATGACCGGTGAGGAGTGGCTTCATCGACCCGCACAGAGATATGCAACCTCTCAATCAACTTTCGCCTTATTTTCCCCCTTTCGCTTCAATGAGATATGAGTCTACGCTAGTCATGCGCAATTATGCGCAAGAAAGAGGGACCCCCCGTGAAGAATTCTGTGCGTTTTGCTTTTGCTGCCATCCTGTTTGTCTCTGCCGCTTCATTCGTGATGGCGGCTCCTATCACACCGATGCCGATGCCGCAGATGGCTCTTTCCGCTCCAATTACGCCGATGCCGATGCCGCAGATGGCTCTTTCCGCTCCAATTACACCGATGCCGATGCCGCAGATGGCTCTTTCCGCTCCAATCACACCGATGCCGATGCCGCAGATGGCTCTTTCCGCTCCAATTACGCCGATGCCGATGCCGCAGATGGCTCTTTCCGCTCCAATTACGCCGATGCCAATGCCGCAGTAGTTACGCGAGCGCAGTAGTTTGTGCAATTTCCTCTGTTCCTGGTCTTTGAAAACGGAGAGAATAGAAGTCGAGAGGTGAAGAAACCTGTCGACGCTTCAATACGCGTTATTGGTGGCTAGTTTACTCGGCGACGCTGCCGTGTTCACAGTTCTTATGGTCCGGTGCAGGTGGAGGGATTTCCCTGTCTTTACAGCACTGATGGCCTTCGAGACGGTGCAAAATCCGGCCTTATATCTGATCTTCCAATATGGCTCCAGCAGTTTATATAAAGAAGTTTACTGGTCCTCTGTTCTGATTGAGTTCGTTCTGGAACTCGGGATAATCTTTGAGATTGCGCGCATAGTTCTGCGGCCTACGGGAACCTGGGTCCGGGACGCTAAGAAGCAGTTCATCCTGTGGAGCGCAGTGGGTATCCTCTTTGCCGCAGCGCTTCCGTTTCTTGTTTCCCCTCCTGCCGCGACCTTCCTTCAGCGCCTGGAGGTGCGTGGCGACCTCTTCACGAGCCTGGTGATCTGCGAATTGATTGCAGTGGTGACACGGACCTCCAGAAGTTTGGGCCTTGGATGGCGCAACCATGTAATGGCTTTGGGCAATGGTTGGACGGCCTGGGCCGTGGCAGCCATCCTGGTAGACGGGCTGCATAGTTACTTTGGTGCTGAAAGGTATTTTGGGGAGCTTGAACACGCCCGAATGGTCGTTTACCTCGCTGTTCTTGGATATTGGACGGTTCAGTTCTGGCTGGAGGAGCCGGCCCGGCAGCCAATTTCCCCAGAATTAAGTGCTTATATACAGGATTTGCACCGACGCATCAAAAATGACCTTGACACCCTTAGTGTCCAAAGGTAACATTCATTGCGATGACCTTTGCGCTTCCATATATCGTCTTTGGGGCGTTGTTGTGCGGCTTGGCCTTGATTGTAATCTCGGACCGTCGCTCGTCCCGCAAGATGGCTCAACTCGATTGGCACGATCTCGTCGCCTCGCTGCAGCGACTCGATATGGCTGAGGTGTCAGTTGTCGCCATCGATTATCTGACCCCGCATCGCGGTCAGATCGATATGGAGCCGAAACAGATTTGGGAATCCCTTGGTGGTTATGAGGGCTTGAAGAGGATGCGCCAGAACGCCGAGATCATGCTGGCTCTGGCCGCTTATGCGCAGCAGTGGAACTTTGAGGAAGCTGTAATCGTGACCGAGCGTATGAGGATGGATGCTGCTTCTTTGCGTCGCGCCGTCCGAAACGTGGAACTGGGAATGCTTCCGGCCCAGTTGCTGCCTCGCTTCAGCATTACTCTTCCCCTCCACGCACAGGAAGCGTCGTCGGCCTACTATCTGATGCGCCAGCGCCTCCTCGCCCTTTACGAAACCAGCCACGTTTGCCGCTATCCCGCGCTTGCGGCGGCTCTCTAAAACAAATCGCACACAAGTTAACGCTGCAGCCGCTTCGCTTCCTGTCGTTTCCCCTCCTGATGCGTCTAGAATTAAACAGGGTTCTTCATGACGCTTAGAGCACTTTCATCCTCCGCCTTCTTATCGACCGCTGTTTTTTGTCTGCTAGCGTGCTTTGCGCCTGTTGCTGTCCAGGCCCAATCCTCCAGCAGCAACCCCGCCGGGCAGGCCGGAAGAGAGCGGAATGTCTCTTCCTCGCCGGATTTTGCGCGGGAAAAAACGCCTTCGCTGATCGATCCCGCCGGGCCTACCATCTCGCTGATCAGTGCCGAACCGGTCTTCCTCATGGCGGCGGCGCTGAATGCCTGCGGCTACGATGAAGGGCTGGAAGAAAGCGCGCCGGTCCGCAAACGGGTTCGCGACGAGATGGATCTCGTGCTTGCCAAGAGCGAGGACGCCCGCAACAAGCGCGACAAGATATGCCTCTACATAACCCAACACCGCATGACGGGCGGAGAACTCGACATTGCGCAATACATCTCGCTGGCACTCTATCTCACCCCACCGCCGGAAATCGAAACCGCAGCCGATCTGACGGAGATGCCTCCTGATGCGACCCAGATTGTCGAGATTGTTCCCCTGCTGCGCGACTTCACTGCTGCGGTTGATCTGCACGGCATCTGGCTGGCGGTGCATCGCACTTACGACGGCGAAGCCGACGGGTTGCACGATCCGCTCTCCAAAATGATTGTTTCAACAAACCTCTACCTCAAGATGCCGGCCGAAACTTACAACGGACGGCGCTTCATTGTGGTCGTCGAGCCTTTGTTTTCGCCGCGCATGGTCAACGCCCGCATTTACGGCACCGACTATGTGGTGGTGGTTTCGCCCGAAAACGGAACCATTCCATTGAAAGATGTGCGCCACACTTATCTTCACTATGTGATTGAACCGCTGCTCTACGTGAGGGCCAACGCGATCGACCGCACGCAGCCCATCCTCAAAGAGATCCGCGACGCTCCGCTTGAGTTTCGCTTCCGCTCTGACACTGTGCCTCTGACAATCGAATGCCTCATCAAGGCCATCGAGGCGCGCACCATGGACACTGGCGTCCCTGTGTACACCATTCCGGCCGACGCAGACCGGTCGGACATGCCTCGCTACGAACATGAGCGCCAGATTTACCAGCAGAAGGTGGATGCCATCAAATGGGCCACTGTCCGACACGACATGACGCAGGGGTTCGTGCTCACGCAGTATTTCTATGAGCAGATGATCCATTTTGAGAAGGACTCCGCCAGTTTGAAAGACACTATCGGCGAGATGGTTTACAGCATGGACGTGGACCAGCAGGTGCATCGTGCTCGCGATCTTGACTTCGACAAGGAAGGCGACAATGAAGTGCTCTCGCGCAGCCAGCCGCATAAACTGACCGGCCTTGACCTGGCCGAGGCGCGGCTCGCGTCAGGCGATGTGGCCACGGCCAGCGCCATGGCCCGACAGGCCCTTGCCACGCGCACCGATTCTCCCGACGCCTCCAACTCTCTGGATGCCATCGCCACAGGTGCACGGGCCGATTTCATTCTCGCCAGGGTCGCCATCCTTACCGGCCATCCCGATCAGGCCGTTGACGAATTCCAGAAGACGCTGGCCGCCAGCAAGAATCCGCGCCTGATCTCCTGGTCGCACATTTACCTGGGCCGCATGCTGGACCTGGACTGCAAGCGCGACGAAGCTCTCACGGAGTACCAGGAGGCTTTGAAGACGCGCGACGGACAGCAGGATACGCGGTTGGCCGCTGAGCGTGGGGTCAAGACGGCCTATGCCGTCAAAGGCCACAGTTGCGAAGAGGATGCGGGCGACGACGCGCCTCCTCCAGCCACAGGGCCCGCGCCGGTCAAACCGCAACCTTACAAACCTGAAGCCTCATGGCCAAATGGGAGTGAAAATCCGAAGTAATTCCGCGCTGACCACTGCCGGAGAAACGCAAAAAGTCTAATAATGAGATGGGGAGCTTCTTCTGGGCCGGAAGCTCCGGTTCGACTGGTGGCCCTGGAATAGCTAATCAACGCATCGGATCGAGGCGTATGTGGAAGCCGTTCTTGCCGAACTGGAAGCCGCATTGGGTCATTGCTTCGCGCGCGCCGAGTTGCTGGTGCACGCGCTCACACATCGCTCTCTAGCCAACGAGCGGGCGGCCAATGAGCAGGCCCTCGCTGACAAGATCACCGCCAACGGCAAGGCAGAAACCGCGGGAACCGGCGACAATGAACGGCTGGAGTTTCTCGGCGATGCTGTACTCGGGCTGGTGGTGGCCGAAGCCTTGTTTCTGCTTCACCCGGAGTGGCAGGAGGGCGAGTTGACCCGCGTCCGCTCTCAGTTGGTGAGCCGTCAGCATCTGGCGGAGGTAGCCGCGGCCATCGGTCTGGGTAGCTATCTGCGTCTCAGCCGCGGCGAAGACAAGGGCGGTCTCAGACGCAAGAGCACTGTGCTCTCCAACACCATGGAGGCTGTTCTGGGCGCGCTCTTTCTGGATGGTGGATTGGAGCCGGTTACTGTTTTTGTCCGGCGCTGGGTGATGGGCGAGGCCGCCGAGCAGTTGGCTGAGCAGTTGCGCTCCGGAGCAGCTCTGGGCAACTTCAAATCGGCTTTGCAGGAGCACCTGCAGGCTTCGGGCGCGGGAACCCCCGTCTATCGAGTAAAGAGCGAGAGCGGCCCCGACCACCGCAAGAAATTTTTGGTCGAAGTCCGGCTCAAAGCCGCGGATTCAGAGGCAGGAAAGCCTCTGGCGCGCGGCAAGGGCAGCACCAAGAAACACGCTGAGCAGGATGCCGCCCGACGCGCACTGGAGCGGTTGCAGGCAACTGGGGAAACGGCTGCTGCGCAGGCCGAGGCCAAACCGAGCGCCGAAGAGGAGGAACTGGCATCGCGATGAGTACCCCCGCCATGGCGCCCGGTCTGTCCCCGCATTGGTTTGCGCGGCTGCGGCTTCATCTGCCTAGCGTGCCTGAGGCTCTCGCTTCGCTCCTCCGGACCATAGTCGTGGCGCTGTTTTTGCTCACCTTTGTGCTTCAGCCCTATCTAATTCCCTCTGAAAGCATGGAACACACCCTGCTGGTGGGTGACTTTCTCCTGGTGAACAAGCAGATATATGCTCCGTCCGGCAGCCTTGGCCAGCTGCTCATGCCCTATCGCGACGTTGCGCGCGGCGACATCATTGTCTTCCACCATCCGCAGCACACCTATCTCGTCAAGCGGGTAGTGGGTCTGCCCGGTGATAGGCTGCGCATCAATGATGGCCGCGTCTCCGTGAACGGCACGGTCCTCCGGGAGCCCTACGCTGCATTTGAACCCGTTCCCGGCAATGCCTTCGGCGACGACTTTCCAGCCCCGATTTATACCGATCCCGAGGTGGACCCGCTCTGGTGGAAGCAGATGCAGAGCCTCATCCGCGACGGCCAACTGGTGGTGCCTCAGGGCGAGTATTTTGTGCTCGGCGACAACCGCAACCACAGCAAGGATTCTCGTTTCTGGGGCTTTGTCTCGCGGCAGCAGATCGTGGCTCGGCCACTGGTCATTTACTTCTCCCTCACCCGGCCTTCAACCACCGATGTCGAGCGGACCACGTTGCAGGCTGCGGATGATAGACTCGGACACGACAGGGAAATTTCGTCCCGGCTTGCCGGTTTTGCCCGCTGGAAGCGCATCTTCCACGTCGTGCATTAAAAAAGCAGTGAACAGTGAACAGTGGTCAGTGAACAGCAGACAGAGAATAAGGCCAGCAGTTAGCTTCTGGATTTTTTAGCTGACCACTAACCACTGACCACTGGCAAAGAGCGACAGGATGACAAAGAAAAAATCGCAGGCTCCCAAAACGCCTTCCGAGCCCCAGCCCGTTGAACAGATAGTGGAAGAAACGCCTTTCGAGGCCGTAGCCAGCATCTGCTCCATCCTTGTGGTGGGCCTTTTCATCCTCACCTTTCTCGCCCAGAACTACGTTATCCCCTCCGGCTCGATGGAAAAGACGCTGCTGGTGGGCGACCATCTGCTGGTGGATCGCATCACCCTTGCCCCGCCTACGAAGTGGATGCCTCTGGTTCACTACCGCGAACCCCAGCGCAACGATATCGTGGTTTTCATCAAGCCTGTGCCGGATCTGGATGCGGACGGAAATCCTCAATACCTCACACTGGTGAAGCGGCTCATCGGCATGCCCGGCGACCACATCCATCTGCGCGATGGCATCGTCATCGTCAACAGCGTGGCTCAGAGCCAGCCTCACGCCCAGGTGACAACGCCAGAAAACCATCAGGAGTTTCTCGACGAGTTTCCCTCTGTGCCGCCATCCGTTGACAGGGGCGCCACCGAGGCCTGGTCCGTCGATTTCACCAACCACATCGAGAACGGCGATCTGGTAGTCCCACCCGGACACTACTTCATGATGGGCGACCACCGCCATAACAGCCTCGACTCGCGCTTCTGGGGATTCGTGCCCAGAGAGAACATTGTTGGCCGTCCGCTTTTCAACTATTGGTCTTTTGTGACGCCCGAAGACCAGTATGAAAAACCGGGAATCGGCAATACCCTCGGATGGCTGGGCCACGTCGCGCTACATTTCTTTACCGAAACTCGCTGGAGCCGGACATTCCATCCGGTGAAATGACAGTGACCACTGCCCATTGATGAGACCATGACGGAAGAAACCGAACCCAGGCAACAAAATCACAAGCGGCTTTGGATCGCCCTGGTGGCGCTGGTGGCCATCTTGGCCATTCTGATTGTGCCGCCATTCCTGAGCGTGAGCCGCTACAAAAGCCGCATCACTCAACTGATCTCGGCTTCGTTTGGCCGGCCCGTGCGTCTCTCTTCTGTTGAAGTGCGCTTGCTGCCTCTGCCCGGCTTTGTCCTCACCGACCTCACCGTTGAGGAAGACCCCGCATACGGCGCCGAACCGGTCTTCCACGCCAATACGGTTACCGCATCCATTCGTTTGCTCTCTCTGTGGCGCGGACGGCTGGAGATCGATACCATCAGTGCGGACGAGGCCAGTCTGAACCTGGTTCGCACCACGGCCGGCCGCTGGAACCTCGACTCGCTGCTGCGTACGGCGACAGCCGGGACGCAACCTGCGGCGGGAAGCGCTGGACCGGGCAAGCCCATCAGGTTGCCTTACCTCAAAGCCGCCAATTCGCGCATCAACATCAAAAGCGGCGCGGAAAAGCTGCCGTTTTCGCTGCTCAACGCCGAGATATCCCTCTATCAGCAAAGTCCCGGCGAATGGCGCGTTCGGCTGCGCGGTCAGCCCGTTAGGACCGACATGCCCCTTCAGCAAGCCGACACAGGCACCCTGCGGCTGGACGCAAATCTGCGGCAGGCGTCGGAACTGCGCCAGATGCCGGTGCACCTAGATCTCGAATGGCGACAGGCCCAACTCGGCCAGCTCACGCGCTTGCTCCTCGGCTCCGACGCAGGCTGGCGCGGCGACCTCACCGGCCAACTTCAGCTCGACGGCACCGAAGATACTGCCCAGATCAAAACCCGGCTGCGCGCCTCAGGCGTTCATCGCGCCGAGTTTGCCCCGGTAGCTTCAATGGATTTCGACGCCAACTGCACCCTGGTCGCCCACTTCACTACCCGCGCCGTCGACAACCTGCTCTGCGACTCTCCGCTGGGTGATGGCCACATCCGCCTTACAGGCAATCTGCCCGGCGATGACGGTTTGCCCCACTTCTCAGTCGAACTGGACCGTATTTCCGTTGCCGCGGGCCTGGACGCATTGCGCACCGTGCGCAGCGATCTTGCTCCCGGCCTCGAAACGGCGGGGTCGGCTAGCGGCAAGATTACTTACTCACCGGAAGATACAGCTTCACCTGATTCCACTCACGTCAGCCAGGTACGCCTGGCCAAGGTCCATTCGGCCGTGCAGGGGCCGCTTACGGGCATCATTACCATACAGGGTCTCCAACTCAGCGGCAGCGGCCTCAGCGAACCCATTCGCATTCCAAAGGTGCTTCTGTCGCCTGCTCCTGTATCAGCAAGCCAGCCTTCCGGCGGATCTGAGGCGCTCACAGCAACCGTGGCCATCCCCGCTGGCACAGAGGTCCCGATAACGGTTTCCACGCGCCTTGCCTTCTCCGGCTATCAGCTCACGCTGCGTGGCCAGGCTTCCATTCAGAGGGGCAGGGAACTGGCTCACCTGGCCGGCATCAACAACGCTGCGGCCCTGAACACTCTCACTGGCGACCCCATCTCAGTAGACCTGACCGCCGAGGGTCCCTGGTTGCCCATCGCGACGCCAATCCCAACAATCTCGCCCAGAACGTCGCCAACTATGTCCGGCTCCACGCTCCAACTCGCGCCTCCAGCGGACACATTCGCCGGAACCGTAACTCTGCGCAACGCCGTCTGGAAACCCGATTTTCTCGCCAACCCCGTCAAAATCACCCAGGCCACACTTCACCTCGCCACAGGAGAACTTCGCTGGGACCCGGTTGTGTTTTCCTATGGCCCGGTGAAGGGAACGGCCACACTCTCGCTCCCCGCCCCTTGCGAAGCGCCGCAAAGCTGCCCGCCTACATTTCAGCTCCAGTTTGGTGCACTAGACGCCGCTGTCCTCCAGACCGCTTTCCTGGGCGCGCATAAACCGGGTACGCTGCTCTCCACGCTTATCAATCGCCTCCGCCCTACCGCTGCTCCGGCATGGCCGCGGATGCAAGGCACAGTCAAGGCAGAATCCCTCGTCCTCGGCCCTGCGACGCTCCACAACCCTGAGGCCACCGTCTCCACGCTTGCCAACGGGGCTGAAATCACCGCTTTCGATGCCGAGTTGCTCGGCGGCCGCATACACGGAACCGGCACGCTCCACGCTGCCGTCTCCGCCCAGGACAAGCCCGCTTACGCGTTTGAAGCGCAGCTCGACAAGCTCAGTCCCCCGGTCCTGGGTCAATTGCTCGGCCTTCGCTGCACAGGCGGCGATTTCAACGGCAGCGGCAAAATCGAGCTGGCCGGATTCACCGGTAACGATCTGGCTGCGTCAGCCAAGGGCACATTCCACTTCGAGTGGCGTCACGGAACCGTTGCCGAAAAGTCCGGCCCTGTTCCACCGGCGCTTGCACGTTTCGACCGCTGGACCGCTGACGCCGAAATTGCCAATGGCGCCCTCACACTCAAAGACAATCAGGTCAAACGAGGCGCGCACACCGCTCCAGTACAGGTCGCCGTCACACTGGCCGACTCGCCGAAAGTGACCTTTCCCGCGCTCAAATTGACTTCAGTCGCCGTCAAACCATCCAAGCCAAAGAAATGAACTGCCCTTCGCTAAAATTGAATCATGGTCTCTTCCGTCGCTTCTTCCCCAATTCAGATTCGCTGCAAGGCTGTTCTTTTCGACATGGATGGCATTCTCATATCCTCTGTGGCTTCCGTCGAGCGCAGTTGGACAAAATGGGCGCTGCTGCGCGGCATTGACCCTGAGACTGCGATTCGCGCCGCCCACGGATGCCGCGCCATCGAGACCGTCGCGCAGCTCCGCCCCGATCTTGACAGCAAGGCGGAGCTTGCGCTCATCGAAGAGATCGAACTTGCAGACGGGAAAGGTCTGGGCGTGCTGCCCGGTGTACTCAATCTGCTGGCCGCGCTGCCCCCGAATCGATGGACCGTGGTCACAAGCGCCACTGAGCGGCTCGCGCGCCTGCGCCTGGCTGCCAGCGGTGTTCCCGTGCCCCAGCACATCATCCACGCCGATTCCGTGACAGAAGGCAAACCGAATCCGGCGCCGTTTCTCGCTGGCGCAGCGTTGCTGGGCTTTGCGGCTCAGGAGTGTGTGGTCTTCGAGGATTCGTCTTCGGGCGCTGCGGCAGGTCGCGCGGCCGGCTGCACGGTCGTTGCCACGCCCTTTTCCCACTCGATCGCCGCGCTAAGCGCCGCGCACTATTTGGTCAAAGACCTGACCGGCGTGGCCGTCGCACTCCTGCCCGGCGACGGGGGCTTGCTGCTCAGCTTTATTTCTTTAGAAGTTCCATCTGCTCAAGTGATTCGCGATAAGGCGCGCGCAACACACCACGCTCGGTGATGATGGCGGCGATGTATTTTGCCGGGGTCATATCGAATGCAGGATTGCAGATGCCCACGCCATTCGGCGTTAGCTGCTTGCCGCCGTGGTGTGTGACCTCAGCCGCCGACCGCTCCTCGATGGGAATGTCTTCGCCTGTCGCCGTCGCCATGTCGATGGTGGACCACGGCGCGGCCACATAAAACGGGATGCCGTGCTCACGCGCCAGAATCGCCACGCTATAGGTACCGATCTTGTTGGCCGTGTCGCCATTGGCCGCAATCCGGTCCGCGCCCACGACCACGGCCTGAATACGCCCAGCTCTCATAAGGCTGGCGGCCATGTTGTCGCAGATTACCGTGGTAGGAATTTTGTCGGCCATCAACTCCCACGCCGTCAGCCGCGCGCCTTGCAAAAACGGCCGCGTCTCGTCGGCGAAAACGTGGATGTGTTTGCCCTGTTCGACCGCCGCGCGGATCACGCCCAGTGCGGTTCCGTAGCCGCAAGTCGCCAGAGCGCCGGCGTTGCAATGCGTCAACACGCCGCATTTCTCAGGCAAAAGCGCCGCGCCAAATTTGCCCATCGTCTTGCACGCGGCAATGTCTTCCTCATACATCGCGTGCGCTTCGGCCAGCAGTTTCTGCTTGATCTCAGCCAGAGGCGCGCCAGCAGCCAGCAGGGCCGCAAAAAGCCGCTTCATGCGGTCGATGGCCCAGAACAGATTCACCGCCGTGGGTCGCGTTGCCGCCAGCCGTTCGCAGATCGTCGCGAACTCCTGCGCAAATTCTGTAGCCGTGGCAGCCTTGGAGCCGAGCGCGCCCAGGGCGACGCCGTAAGCCGCCGAGACGCCGATAGCCGGCGCTCCACGGACCACCATGGTTTCGATGACCTTGGCAACCTGTTCGTAAGTTGTGGCAAGTACGTAGCTCTCTTCGAGAGGGAGCTTGGTCTGATCGATAAAACGGACGCCTTCCGGCGTCCATGCAAGCGTAGGAATCATTTGATTCCAGTTTAAACCGTGCGCCATGCTCCACGCGCGAAGCCAGCCATTCGCTCGCTACGGAATCCGCTCATACGGCAAATAAACGGGTTCCCAGACGTATGCGCGGATGTTTTCGCGGAGAGTTTTGTCGTCCAGCTTTTCAGCGGTTCCGTCGGCCATGGCCTGTTTGGCGACGGCTTCAGCGATCACCACACTTACTTTGCGGCAATCGGCGATGGGCGGCAGCAGCGGGGCGTTTGCGTCTTCGAGCGCCGGCGACAAACCGGCCAGCGCCTTGGCCGATGCCATGATCATGGCGTCAGAAACACGCGTGGACCGCGAGACCAGAATGCCCAGCGCAAGTCCGGGAAAGATGAACGAGTTGTTGATCTGCGAGATGCGCACCAGCTTGCGGTTCACCTCGACCGGATCAAATGGACTCCCGGTTCCCACCAGCGCGCGCCCTTCGGTCCAGCGCAGCAGGTCTGCCGGCTTGGCCTCGGATTTCGAGGTGGGGTTCGAAAGCGGGAAGATGATGGGCCGCTCGACATGGCTGGCCATCTCGCGCACAATCTCCTCCGTAAATGCGCCGGTCTGCGCGGAGACGCCCAGCAGAATGGTAACCTTGGCGTTGCGCACCGTATCGAGCAGCGAGATTGCGCCCGTGCGCACCAGCTTCCATCCAGCGACGTCCGCTTTCTTGTGCATCAGCGGCTCCTGGCCGGGGCGTATGCCTTCGCATCCTTCCACGAGAAGTCCGTAGCGATTGAAGCAGTAGATGCGCTTGCGCGCCTGCTCCTCGGTCAGCCCCTCTTCTTTCATGCGGGCAATAATCAGATCGCCAATGCCGATGCCCGCCGAGCCAGACCCGAACATGGCAATGGTCTGCTCCTTCAGCGGCCGGCCTGTGGCGCGGACCGCGGCCAGCAGCGTGCCGGTGGTGATGGCCGCAGTTCCCTGAATGTCGTCGTTGAAGGTGCATAGCCGGTCGCGATAGCGCTTCAGCAGGATGGCTGCGTTGACGCCGGCGAAATCTTCCCACTGCAAAAGTATGTGCGGCCAGCGGCGTTCCACGGCGGTCACAAACTCCTCGATGAATTCGTCGTACTCCGGGCCGCGGATGCGGCGATGCTGCCAGCCGATATAAATCGGATCGTTCAGGCGTTCTTCGTTGTCTGTGCCCACGTCGAGCAAAATCGGAAGGCAGTGCTCCGGCGGGATGCCGCCCAATGCGGTGTAAAGCGCCATCTTGCCGATGGGGATGCCCATGCCGCCCGCGCCCTGATCGCCCAGGCCGAGAATGCGTTCGCCGTCAGAGACCACAATGCAGCGCACATCGTCAAAGCGCGGGTCGGCGAGAATCTCCTCGATGCGATCCTTGTGCGTATAACTGACAAAAAGGCCGCGCGGCCGGCGCCATATCTCGCTGAAGCGCTGGCATCCCTCGCCCACCACCGGCGTGTAAACAATGGGCAGCAACTCTTCGGTGTGGTTCGCAATCAGCGAGTAGAAGAGGGTCTCGCAGTTATCTTGCACATCGCGCATGTTGCTGTACTTGAGGAAGGGCGTAGCCCGGCCGTCCAGAACTCTCTTGCGGCGTTCGCGCTGATCGTCGAGCGTTCCGATGTGGGGAGGTAACAGCCCGTGCAGGCCAAAGGCCGTGCGCTCCTCTTCGGTAAAGGCAGTGCCTTTATTGAGTCGTGAATTCGACAGCAACTCAATCCCATGAAGACGGGTCCTGACCACCCCGCCGGTTTCCGTGTTCGACACACTCATTGCAGTTCCCTCCATGCCGCAGGTTCGATGCGGATGTTGACCTCACCATCAAAGGCAAGTATCCATGCTACCCCCGAAAATCGCCATTTTCTCCTCCGAGCGTCACACTTATTCAAAAGTCAGTAGGGCAATCTCCGGGCTCGTTCCCACGCGCATCGGAGGGCCCCACGTTCCGGCGCCGCTCGACGTGTACACTTGCAACTCGCCATAGCGCTGCAAACCGTAAGTAAACCTGCCGAAGACGCTGCGCGCCAGCCACGTGAAGGGGAAGAACTGACCTGCGTGCGTGTGCCCGGAGATCTGCAGTGCGATCCCCGCCACTTCCACTGCGGTCAGATTGGTGGGCACATGGTTGAGAAGAATGTTTGCCTTGCCGGGGGTCAGGTGCAAGCTCTCCAGTGTGAACCGCAGACGAATGGGATGGGAGTCGCCGTGAGAAACGCCCACGATGTCCAGGCCATCGACTGTGACTTTTTCATTCGCAAGAACGCGGATGCCGGCGCGTGTGAGCACCTTGGCGTAGAGCGCGGCGTTGCCATATTCGTCGTGGTTGCCGGTTGAAAAAAAACTGCCCAGCGGCGGAGCCAGCGCATGAAAAGGCTCGGCCAGCGCCACGGCGTCGGCCTTGCCTCCGTCGAACAGGTCGCCGGGAAAAAAGATTATGTCGGGATTCAGGCGCGCGGCCAACCGCACAATTCGCCGGCTGAAACCTGGTCCATGCACGTGGCCCAGGTGCACATCGCTTACAACCAATGCTGTTCGCCCGCGCCAGGAATCAGGCAATCCGGCCAGTTGCACCTTGACGCGCCGGATGCGGATAAGACGCGCGTTCATTAGACCGTAAAGTCCGGCCAAGACAGCAAGTCCGAAGAGCACGGCAGCGGCCAGCGGCTGGTCTGCGCTCAGCCCCGCCAGCGCCAGCGCCCAGCCTGCCAGGCTGCACAGGCACGCCGCCCACAGGAGGAAACTGAAGAGCCCCAGCCAGACAGACGCGATCGTGTAAAGCACTCTGACCATCGGGTTCGAGAACCGGAGCCCAATCAGCGAAGCAACCAAAAAACTGAAGGCCAACAGCAACAGCGTGGTTCGCATCGCATTCGTAGTCGAAGCGCCGAACGGTCCCAGGAAGACGACAAACGTGCGATAGATAAACCAGTGGGCAGCAAGCAGGAGCGCTTGCAACAACGCGAGAACCACAACGACCAAGGCTTTCAAGCGAGAAGTCTCCCTGCATCAATTCTTGCACGAAGAGCAAAGCGGGCGAACCGCCCCCCAGCCACGTTCATGAAACAATCATTTTATGGTTGCTTCCGCTGGCGGCGCGCTCGGCCTTTACCTCTCTGTTCCTTTCTGCCGGTCAAAGTGTACCTATTGCAATTTTGCCTCAGGGGTCTACCCGGCTAGCGAGCACGAGCGTTACGTTGACCGTCTGCTTGAGGACATGCAGGGTGCCGGCAATTGGGCCGCACAGATGGGCGCGGAGCTTCCGCGCCGCGTGGACACAGTCTACCTTGGCGGCGGAACTCCCAGCCTGCTGGCCCCTGCGTTGCTTGAGCGCCTCTTCGCCGCCATTCGATTGCATTTCGACCTTGACCCGGACGCCGAGATTACCGTCGAATGTGCGCCCGGCCAGCTTGCTGATGAAGCCCTCGCCGCTCTCGCCGACTGCGGTGTCAATCGCGTCAGCCTCGGCGTTCAGTCGTTCATCGACCGCGAAGCGGCTTCCAGCGGGCGTCTGCACAACCGCGCCGTCGTGCTCGCAGACGTAATGCGGCTGCGTGCCGCGCGTATCAGCAACCTGAACATTGACCTCATCGCCGGACTGCCCGGCCAGACCTTTGACTCGTGGCAGGAATCGCTGATGGTGATGGCGGCGTTGGCCGATGCCGGCGTTCCCCACGCTAGCGTTTACATGCTCGAAGTGGACGAGGACTCGCGCCTGGGCCGCGAGATGCTTGCTCACGGCGCGCGTTACCACGCAGACCTCGTTCCCACAGACGATGCAATCGCGCGAATGTATTCAATGGCCATCGAAGCTCTGCATCACGCAGGCCTCGGGCAATACGAGATCTCCAACTTCTGCCGTCCCGGTTTTCCTTCGCGCCATAATCTGCGCTACTGGCAGCGCCGCCCATATCTCGGGCTCGGCCTCGACGCTTCGTCGATGCTTCTGACCGACCGAAGAGAATCCGTTCTGCGCTCTACCACAACCGACGATCTGAAGGCCTATCTCGCTGGAGCGAAGCCTGCCGAGACCACATGGCTGACTCGCGCGCAGCAGCACGAGGAGGCATGGTTCCTCGGTCTACGGTTGAACGCGGGCGTTGACGTAGCTGCGATGGAGCGCGAGTTTGGTATCGCGCTGCTGGCTCCGGCTCTGGAAGCCGTCGCTAGACTCGAAGAAAATGGGCTGCTGAGTTTCAACGGCAAGACAGTTCAGCTCGCCGCTCAAGGGCGGCTGCTATCGAATGACGTATTTCAAGAGTTTCTGGGGCTCAAGTCAGAACGAGCCGGATTCAAAGGTTGACAGAGAGCCTATTTTTGGTTGAAAAGTGGGCAAAATCTAAGGTATTAGATTATCAATTAGTTAACAGGTATAAATCGCAAATGATTGATTCCGAGTAAGTTACTAATGAAGCATTAGGCGAAATGTGGTCTCCACAGGGGAGGGGGTAGGGGGGTACGCCTTTCGGAACTGGGAATTGGGGAATGGCAAAAAACCACTCTGCCCACTGCTCGCAGTGTACGCCGACAGAGGGTTATTTTAGGTAACAGGATTTACGGCAGAATATTTAGATGTGAGCAAAACAGACCAGACGGGGAGAGGTGACTAAGCGCAAACTCGGAAAACGTCTAAATGTTGATGCGTTCGCGCGCTGAGAACGCTGACCCCAATCCTGAGCCTGCCCCACAAAAAGCAATTCGGATCCCCATTGTGAAGGCCGGGCCGCGAAAATTCCTTAACCCCGATCTTCTAAGCATCTTTTCCTAGGCCCTTGGGAAACTGACCGCAATCCACATTCAAGCCGCATAGCGGGGTCGAATGAGAGTGAAAGAAACGGTAGAATCCGAGTTTGACATCGCCGCGTTTCTCGCGAGGCCCGGCTTCGGGCGACGAATGAAGGAGTTCCAGCCGAAGCAGGCCCTTTTCGCCCAGGGAGATCTGGCAGATTGCGTTTTCTATCTTCAAAAGGGCCGCGCCATGCTCACTGTCGTTTCTTCAGCGGGCAAGGAAGCAACTGTTGGGATCATCTCCGCAGGAGAGTTTGTCGGAGAGGAATGCCTGATGGCAATCCCCGGATTGCGTCTGTCCACCGCTTGCGCTGTAAACACCTCCACAGCGCTCAGAATAAGCAGGGAGGAAATGATCCGCGAAATGCATGATGAACCTGCATTCGCCAACTTCTTCTTGAAATTTCTGCTTGCCCGCAGCATGCGCTCGCAGGCCGATCTTGTCGATCATCTCTTCAACTCCAGCGAAAAACGGCTGGCAAGGGTTCTCCTGTTGATGGCGGGGTTTGGCAAGCCGGGAGAGGCGGAGTTCTTTATTCCGCCAATCTCCCAGGAGACCTTGGCGGAAATGGTCGGCACCACAAGGTCCCGTGTCAGCTTTTTCATGAACCGCTTCCGCAGCCTTGGCCTGATTAGTTATAAGGACCGCATCCAGGTGCATAGATCGTTGCTCAATGTGGTCTTGCTCGATCAATTACCCGAGCAAAACTCCAGGAAGCCGGAAACTACCGTTCAATAAGCTGATGCGGGAGACCAAGTCTCCCGCCCCAGCCGCCTCAGTTGTGTTAAGAGGCCTTAGACACTCAAGAGTTGGCTCGCCGCGTCCCTCTCGACACTCTGAACGGGAATCCTTGAGTGAATAGGCTGCAAGCGATTGGCGCGAGCACGCAAGAAAGAACGCATATATGACTGCGCGGCTCTACTCCAAATCATTTGGCGCGAATAGAGGTAAGCGCGTTCGCGCATGGATAGCCGTTTGGCGTCGCTGTCAAGAAGTTCAATTGCCGCAGCGGCTATAGCGCCGGGGTCTTCAAAGGGAACCAGCGCACCGCGGCCTTCGTCCAGTAATTCGGCCGCGTGCCAGTACGGAGTGGAGATAATCGCCTTCCCTGCGCCCAGCGCATACGCCAGGGTTCCCGACACAGCCTGTGCCTCATGGCAATAAGGCGTTATGTAAATGTCGGCCGAGCCAACCAGCGCAGCCATTTCCTGAGGGCTGACGAACCGGTTGTAGAAGACCACTTCTCTCTCAACTCCCAGTTCTTTGGCCAGGGCCTGCAACTGATCTCGATATCGATCGCCCTCGCGAGCCCTGACCTGCGGATGAGTGGCGCCTGCAATCACATAAACAGCGTCGCTGCGTCGAGATAAGATGCGCGGCAAGGCTCGAATCACGCTCTCAAATCCCTTGTTGGGCGACAACAAGCCAAAGGTGAGCAACACATCCTTTCCCGTCAGTGAAAGTGAATCCTTGTAAACATCCGACTCTACGAATGGCAAGTCAGGGATGCCATGAGGAATCAGGTCGATCTTTTCGGCGGGAACTCCAAATACTTCCTGCAGAATTCGCGAAGAATACTCGCTCATCACAATGAGGCGAGCGGAGAGTGCTGCGATTTGTTGCATGACCATTCGCTGGTCGGGGTCCGGCTGGCGAAGAACGGTATGGAGCGTTGTTACCACGGGCATGGTGAGGTGCTTGAGCAACTCCAGAACATAGCTGCCTGCTCTCCCTCCATAAATTCCGTACTCGTGTTGCAATAGCACTAAATCGACATTGGCGACGTTGAGATAATGGGCGGTATCCCGATAAGAGGATATGCCGGCTTCGGTGATCTCAAATCGCACCCGCGCAGGGTAGCTGTACGAGGATTGTGGGTCGTTGACGGCTGCCACAAACAATCCTGCCGCTCCGTACTCAGCCGTGATTGCGTCGCACAAATCAGTTGTGAAGGTTGCGATTCCGCACTGCCGAGGAAGATGATTCCCGACAACAGCTATTCGCAAAGGGCGCGGCTGGCGGGGGATGATTTGCAAAGTAGACGCCGCATTTCCGAATATCGGAAGCAGCACTCCGCGGCGCACCAGTGACGTTTGCTGCGAATTGACGGAGCTATCCTGCGTGGACATTGCTACCTCCTGAGAGCAACCATATGAGCGCCGTGGGCTCGGCGGAATGCTATGGCCTGGAATTAGTGTCAGCGATAAAGCGCCCGAATCATTACCAGCGTTTCACTTGTGACGAATGCCATAAGGAATAGTGCGGCGCTGATGCCTGCCAACGGCTTACTTGATTTCCCATTGGCGCGCATAGGCTCGACTAAGTCCGATCGATCAGCTTCCACTGCGACCATGAGGGAGGCGCGTGTAAATACGAAGCACCCAACAGAGGACGCCAACAGGCGGCCCGTAAGTGACCCGAGTTTAAGAATCCACCTCACAAAGCAATTCGTCATGGCTTGACTCTATCTCCGCGAGGTTGGGTTGAATGTACTGTATTGACCTCTGCGGAAAGTCAGATGAAAGGCAGCTTATGTAGGGTGGTTAAATGGCGGCGGCAGTGTTGAAGGGGCGCCAACTTCAGGGGTAAGTAACCGTGTGACCTGGCATCACTGCCGCCGTTTCGTTGTAGGCGCCTACCAACATAATGCGGTTGCGACGCGAGGAATGCTGTTCAGTTTTGCTCAGTGAGGCTAATTGACTCGCCGGCAGCTTTGCGGCGAGTAATAACAACGGGAAGAACAAGTTAGATTTACCTTCCCGGAGTCGAAGTCAAGCCGCAACGTGGTGTACTGTATTGCGCAGACCCCGTCCGACGGTCTGCGTCAACCTCATTTCAGCAGGTTGAAGGGACGCTTCCGTTGCAAGAGCCTGCTCGCGGTGAGGTGACTGAGATGGATGACCCACGGTACAAGGTCGCGGCGATTGAGGCTGAGGATGCGCGCTGCAAAAGCCTTCTGAAGGGCATGGGAATTGAGTTGGAAGATTACCGTTGCAAGAGACTGCGCTATAGCGTGTCGATTGAGATGGATGACCCTCGGTGCAAGAGTACGGCGACAGAGATGGACGATCCCCGCTGCTGGAATTTTTCCAAGGGACGCTAAGCGAGACCTTGAAGCGGGCTAGCGACGCCCGGCAGTTTTCTGAATCTGCGAATTTTTGTTTCTCGCGCTGTTTGATGAACTCGCCTGGGGCGCACAAGCGGCACATACAAATCGCGGCATAACCCTGGAGCTACCATCCAGAGAAAAGAGGATCTGACATGCTCATCATTATCATCATTGTGCTTCTGCTCGTTTTCGGCGGGGGCGGCGGATACTACGGCTACGGCCGGTGGGGCGCCGGCGGAGGTGCAGGCATTGGGCTTGGCACTATTTTGGTGATTCTGCTGATTTGCTATTTGCTGGGACTCTTCAGATAGAGCATTTTTTGGCAACTTTGCCTCGCTTGCAGAGAGGGGCAAAGTTGCGGAAATTATCGTCCTGGCACGCGTGGCGTGCCAGGAAAACGATGTACGGAGGAAAAAACATGCAGATCGCAATGAGTTATGCATTGGCGCTGATGTACTGGGAGGGTTTCCGGTACTTGCAGAATTTCAACAGCCGCGATTTTTTCTGGTTGTTTATCGGAGTGTTGCTGGCTGCAATAACGATGGTGATAATCTCACGACGGAGGCGGCGCTGGTTCTAGGGCACTATCAACGAATAGCGACGGGCCATTCCTTGTCGCGTGCCGCGGATTCAGGTACGCCGGTGCGGTAAGCGCCGAGATCCTTCGTCATGGTCTCCAACTCCGCGGCATGGGCTGAAAGCCCGCACGGATGACCTTCTGTCTCGAGCAGATGCGCATTTTCCCGGATCATGGTGAAGAGCGGGCTGGCCAGGGCATCACGCAGATTTGAAGTTCTCACGTTGTGCGTCGCCAGCGCTGAAACCGGGCAGGCGGTGACATCGCCGCTTGGATTTACATGGGCGAATCCGCGTCCCGCGGAGACGCATCCTCCGAGCGTTTCTTCATCGCCCGGCGAATGAATGATGAAAGCGCCACCAGTCGAGCGATCGCGATACTCAACCACGGTTTTGCGGAAGCGAGTCCGCTGCTCCTCGGTCAGCAGCGCGCCGCTTTCGCAACTCCCTGTAGGAACCTGCCCCGTAGGAATTTGCTCAATGAACATGGCCAGCGGTCCGCTGTGAGCAATCAGCCCGTCAATGTTCCCGGGCTCAGACCAGTAAGCGATGTTTGCCGCGCCAACTGTTACGGCGATGCCGGTCAAAACACCTGCCTCCTGCAGCCGGTCGAGAGAGCCGAGAGCCTTTTCGAAGACGCCGTTTCCCCGGCGCAGGTCGGTCAGATTTTGATCGCCCTCCAAGCTGACCACAATTACAGTGTTAGAGCATTTTCTCAAGATCTGATAATCGCTTGGCTTGAGTGCGGTGCCGTTGGTAAAAACCAGGAAGAGCCGATCGGGATAGTCGCGGAAGAGCTGTGCAATGCCCGGCAGCAGGAATGGTTCGCCGCCGGCAATCATGAACGCCATCACACCAAGCCGAACCGCTTCATCTACAATTCCATACCATTCTCGCAGGTCGAGTCCGGGTTTTACTGGAGCGCTGGCAACGGTCCCAACGGCTCCGGCGAAGCAACCGGTGCAACGCAGATTGCATTTGGATGTGACGCTTAGAACGAAAAAAGGAGGCACCTTCACTCCGTCGGCCAATGAGCGCGCCCGCACGCGTTTCGACTGCCCGATGGTTCGCGCCAGGCGAAGGACCCCGGGAAGGTAGCGTGGATGCCGCACCACCCATGGAACCAGAACACGCGACAACTGAGGGTCAATTTCCTCGATCCTGTCTGTGATCCCGAAAAGGCGGCTCGACAAAAACTCTGCGGGCAAGTTCTTCATTGCTGTGGCGGCGCTCATGTGCAGTTTATACGCATTCGCCGCTCTTTTTGTTCAAATGAAAAACAATCCTAGGGTATTCGCCGCGCCTCAAGCGGCTCTCCAGCACCGATACCCTCAAAAACAGTCGAGTTAGTCTCAAAGAACTTTAGAGTTCTGCTCGCTCTACCAGGCCAGCAATTCATCGCCGGAAGTGGGCGAGAGAAAGGCCACTGGCGCTGCTTGAGGTTCCGGGAAGTCTCCGGCGCACTGGATGGATTCGGGGCCGGTAGCTTTGGCAACAAGCAGTGCCTGCTCCGCCTCGCGCAGCACCACCACCGGCGAGCGGCCCAGGCTGCTGGCGACACCGAAACAAGCAGAGAGCCGTATGGCGTCGCCGTTCATGCGGAAGGGCGCGGAAAAGACATCCATGCGCAGCCGCTCGGCCATCATGACTGCGTTGACGCTGGTGCAGCCGGGCAGGGCCATCAGGAATTCGTCGCTGCCGGCGCGGCCCAGCAGGTCGTAACTGCGCAACAGGCGCGAGGTGCGCGCCACTACGTGGCAGAGCAACTCGTCGCAGGCATCGGGGCCGAGGCGCAGGTTCCAGTGGCCGAAGTCGTCGATGTCAAAGAGGATTACGCATAGCGAACTCTTCATGCGCTGCACGCGGTCAGTCTCGCGAAAGAGAATCGACAGCATTGTCTCGCGATTGTAGACGCCGGTGAGCCGGTCCATCTGGGCATTGAGCGCGGCGGCCTCGCGCAGCAACTCCAGTTCGCGCGAGCGGCGATGGTTGCGCAGCACAGCCTCCAGACGGAGCCGCAGAAAAGAGGGATTTATGGAATGCGGGACGAGATCGTCAATGACTTCCTCGGCCAGGCGGTCAATCCACTCCTGAGTGACAGTGTCCGAAATCAGAACAATCGGGAAGCGGCGGCCAGCAGCCTCGGCGCGCGCTGCGGCCAACAGTTGGCCGATGCTCATTGAAGGTTCCATGCCCGGCAGATTAACGTCAATCACGGCCATAGTGGGCGCATTGGCCGCGGTGAGCGCGGACAGAGCGGCTTCTGCGGAAAGGAAGACTTCCACGCGCGCTCCGTCCGCGGCCAGCAGCGGCTCAATGGCAGCTAACAGCGCAGGCTCGGAGGACGCGAGAAGAAAAAAGGGAGTGGAATTGGGAAGCATGTCGAAACAACCTCGCTAGAGGATGCATCGGCGATAGTTAGAAATTATTTAGAGAGCGGGGAGAGATTGTTGGAAGGCCTCAATGACTTTGGGGAGCAGATGCGGATTCCGAAGGCACCGCTGGCGGCTTGCCCTCGTCGGAGGCTCAAACGAAGGCAAGCACGCGCTGGGGCAGTTTCAATCGACGAAGTCAACCTGCGGGGCGATGGAAATGATGCCGCGCTCATGGCCCAGGTCGAGCAGCTTGCGGATGGCGGAGCGGCCGTCTGCGCCGTAATCCAGGGTGCGCTCGTTCACATACATGCTGACGAAGCGGCTGGCGAGGCGGACATCGAGGTCGCGCGCAAACTGCATGGCGTATTCGAGTGCCTGTTCACGGTGGTCCAGGCCGTGCTGGATGCTGTCGCGCAGGGCCTTGGATATAGTTTTGTGCTTGTCGGAGCCCAGCGAGCGGCGGATGGCGTTGCCGCCCAGGGGCAGCACCAGGCCGGTGGTCTCACGCCACCAGACGCCAAGGTCGAGCACTTTCTTGAGCCCGCTGGTGGAGTAGGTGAGCTGGCCTTCGTGGATGATCAGCCCGGCATCGTATGTTCCGGCCAGGACTGCGGGGATGATCTGGTCAAAGGGAACGGTCTCGGTCTTGAGTTCCGGATTGAAGATTTTGAGCGCAAGGTAGGCAGTGGTGAAGGTGCCGGGGACCGCGATCTTGATGCGACTCAGGTCTTCAGGCGCCAGCGGCTTGCTGGAGATGATCATGGGGCCGTAGCCCTCGCCCACGCTGCCGCCGCAGCCCATCAGCGTGTAGTTCTGCTGCAGGTAGGGGTAGGCGTGGAAGCTGATGGCGGTTACGTCAAAGAAGGCCTCATTTTGCGCGCGGAGGTTGAGGGTCTCAATGTCGCACAGGGTGTGCGAAAACTTGTAGCCGGGGACGCGCACCTTGTTTGTGGCCAGCCCATAGAACATAAAGGCGTCATCGGAGTCGGGGCTGTGGGCGATGGAGATGTCGAGCGTTTCGGCCGGGGTAACGGCCGCGGGATTCTGCTGATTCATGAGGGACAAATGTCCTTTCGGCGGAAAACTACAATATTTCTGCTTCAGTGTCAGGTTCCTCGGCCGGCGCCAAGGACGAATCGGGGACTTTCCGGTCCGCCGAGGGCCTTCGCCGGCCTCGACGCTGGAGCCAAATATAACGAGCACCGCCGACAGCCGCAATCAGCAGCGCCGCGAGCGAGACGAGCAGGGCAATTAATAACCAGCGCATCGTGCGAACCAAGCTCAGAATACCAGACGCGGCGTTGGTTGTATGCCGGGTGTCGGTGCGGAAAGGCGGACGTCAAGGCTGGCGCAGGCTCGCGACCAGCCATTCGAGATAGGGTTGGCTGATGGCATCGACCTTGAGCACCAGAAACTCGGGAGTCTGGTAGCTGTGCAGCTCGAGCAGGCGGGCTTCGAGGGCTTCGAGCTGGTCGGGGTCGGTCTTGAGTAGCAGCAGCGTTTCGGCAGCGGTTTCTACCTTGCCCTGCCAGCGGTAAATGGACTCGACGCCGGGAATCAGCGAAGCGCAGGCTGCAAGGCGCTCCTCGACCAGCGCGCGGCCGATGCGCGCGGCGTCATCCGGGTTGGCGACCGTGGTCAGAACGACGCGAGCTGGCGGTGCGGCTTCGGGCATATTTGGCTCCAGCGCAAGTGTACGATTGCGGGGGTATCCCTTGACAGCAAGAGGTCCCACTGCGGTCTGGGACACGTGACGTTACAAGTTCATCTCGACGACTACCCACCCCCACCCATATTTTGGGCGCAAATTACTTGTTTTCAAGAGGATACAAGGGTGGTACCGCTCTAAAATCTTCATTCTAATAGAGTTATTTGCAAAATAGTCTTATCAAAGGAGTTACGGCGTTTGTTGTGAGGGTTTGTGGAGGATTGGCAGCGTGCCGGGGCATTTCGTTGCGCTTGTTCTGTCAATGATGATGCGCCAAGGGAGGGTATTTATATGCAAGCGGCTAATTCCTAGCCTCTAGCTTCCAGCTTCCAGCTTTCCCAGGTCTCTTAATCAACTCCCCGCAAGTTCCTTAGAGCCTTTGCCAGCCCAAAATGATTTATTGCGTAAGAAGCGAGACCCTGGTGTGCCCGGCAGCGAGCGTTAAAAGCGCGCATTGGAAGTCAATCGAGGGCCATGAACGAGCAGGTCGGCGAGCACTGGGCGAATCTTAGCGGAACCAATCCAAATTGGCAGTACTTCCAAATGCAGCGCGTTCGATGGCAAACCCAATGCGCTGCTGCAAACCCGCTCAAGGAGCGGGGTTGCAAGCGTCTCTCCGCGTACTCCGCGGTTTACGCAGCGGGCATTGGCCGATTCCCCCAGTACATATCTGCCCTCCCTGAGTCCCTTGGACCACGTATACCGTAGACAGTAGACCGCCTTTGAGGCTCCTCGTGGACGGGTCGAACCTATTGTTCTCTTGGGTTAGACTCGGGCAATTGATCAAGCAGGAATACATTCAGCAGCGACCTGTGAACCTTGACGCCCCCGTTGTATTCGATAAAACCGAGTTTGCAAAATCGATTCATGAAGAAACTCACGCGAGAGCGGGTGGTGCCGATCATCTCCGCAAGAGTTTCCTGCGAGATCTTGGGAATGCATTCATCCGGATCGCCCGACTTGCCAAATTCCGCCATTAACAGGAGTATCCGCGCAAGGCGCTTTTCACTGGAGTTGAAAAGCTGATCGACCAGGTCGGCCTGAATGAGCATGCTTCGTTCCAGAAGGACCTTCAAAAAGAGATCTGAGAAGCTATGCTCCTTATGCATCTCACGGATCATCTCTTCCCGGCTGATTCTGAGAGTGGCGCAGGCGGTAATCGCAGTGGCCGTGGCTAAACGCAACCCAGCCATTGTGGCGAGCGCCTCTTCTCCCACAAAGTCGCCTGCGGAGAGAAGCGCAATGGTCGCTTCCTTTCCCGCCGGGGAAACAACTGTAAGCTTTGCTTGGCCCTTCTGAAGATAGAAGACCGAGTCCGCAGGATCTCCCTGCGAAAAGAAGGCTTGCTTCGGCGCCAATTGAATGACTCTTCGTCCCAGGCCGGCGCTCGCCAGGAAAGCGGCTACATCGAACCGGTGCTTTTCAAGTTCAACCATCGAAAGGCCTCCTTCCGATTGCGGCCTTTGCAGGGTGACCGCGGGAGGATTGCGACCGCAATGACCTTAGGTTAACAACGAGGGTCCGCGATGTTCAATGGATCGTCGGCTGCGTACTATCACCCGGCTCTCGAATCCCTCTATATGCCTGTTACAGATGTGCTGTTCAATATTGTTCACCTTTCCAAAAAATTTCAAGTATTTTTGTATGTTTGATGCCAAAATTAAGCTTGGTGAAGCGCATCACAGATCTCGCTATCAAAGCGACCGGCAAGAAAGTATTATTGCAACAGGCGCCTCACGTTCAAGGCGAATCGTATCGTAATTAAGAAAGAACGGATTCGATGCTCCCTCCGAAAAAGACGCGTGATTTGGCTCACAGCCTCGTTGCTTGCGAAGCCGATGCAAGCGCGACATCCCTGCAAACTGAACCTGCTACTGTGCGCGTCTATGAGAAGCTGCGCCGGCAACTCGGCTCAGCCGTGGGAGTTGACGGTTTTCATGCGCTCGCCTCTCGCGCTTTGGCTCTTGCCAAGTCGGATTCTCCCCGGCTCAGCGCGGTGCTGGTAACGGCGACTGGAGGCTTGCGCGGTCTCGGCGAAGCTGAATCCCAGACGGACGCGGACGAGGATGGTGAGGTCGGAATCATTCTGATTGCGCAGTTGCTCGGGCTGTTTCTTACCTTTCTCGGCGAGGCAACAACGCTGCGATTGATAGAAGATTTGCGCCTTCAGGTTGACAATGGGACTGAGTCCGCCGCGAACCCAGCGGACACTCCAGACTCGGCGACCGATGGTCCGGTCATGGCCGCGGCTTTCGAGGACCTTCTCCTGGAAATTGACCAGTTGCGGAAGATGAGCGAGCGTGTTGAAGTCCTGGCGGGCAAACATCCCGGCATGGAAGATGGACTCATGAGTGTTGCGGGAAACATTCGCAGACTTGCCACCGTTCTGGACGTTTTTACACTCATCCGAAGCAAGGCTGGCGGCCCGCAAGAAGAGGCGCCTAACCTGCAAACGAACCTCTACATGAATTGAGTTCCGCCAGCGCTGCGCCCAACGCGGCTCTGGAGGGTGAACACCCCAACCGTGAGGGCGCTTGCTAAAGGACAGAATTGCCCCTTGATCCTCTTACGGGGCGTATAACTGGAATTGAAATCTGCTGCCCTGAACGATGCCAGGTCCAATATGACGACCTCTTCAAAAACGCGAGATTTGGCCCGCCGTCTTCTTGCTTACGAAGCCGCTGCGGCCAAGACCTCAGAACTAGAGGAGGCTGTGACTCTTCGCGCCTACGAGAAGCTGCGCCAGAGTCTTGGCGAATTTGTTGGGGTTGCCGGTTTTCAGTCGCTCGCTTTCCGCGCTTTGACGCAAGCCAAGTCGGAAGCTCCCGGTCTTTGGGCGGTGCGAATCGCAGCGGATGGTTCTTTACAGGGGCTAGGGGAGTTCAGGCCCCAACCGGGGGAATTTGAGCCTCAACCGGGCTCCGGCAAGGATCAGGCAAGCGAGGGAGGAGCCGCCCTCATTGCGCGATTACTCGGACTTCTTCTGATCTTCCTTGGCGAAGCCTTGACACTGCGCCTGCTGCGCACTGCGTGGCCAGGTGAAGTCTTTGACGATCGCAATTCGACACACGGGAGAAACGCGTGAGCATTCAAGAAAAAGTGAAGATCAACAAACTACCCACCGGCGTTCCGGGCCTCGACGAAATTGTGGGCGGCGGCCTCCCTGAGTTCTCGTTTAACATCATCGCGGGAGCACCAGGAAGCGGGAAGACGACGCTGGCACATCAGTTTGTGTTTGCCAATGCGACCCCGGAGCGTCCTGCTCTTTATTTCACCGTGCTCGGCGAATCCGCCATTAAAATGCTGCGCTACCAGCAACAGTACACATTCTTCGATCCGGCCAAGCTGCCCGGCTCCATCCGCTTTATCAACCTGAGCCAGGTTGTCCTGGAGAAGGACCTGGGCGCGGTATTGGAGCAGATTACCAAGGAAGTTGAAAAAGCCAACCCCGCCGTCGTGGTAGTCGACTCCTTTCGCACCATGGTGCGGAAGCCGCAAAGTGATATGGACCTGCAGTCCTTCATCCAGCGGTTAGCCCTGTTTCTGGCCAGTTGGCAAGCTACTACTTTCTTGATTGGTGAATATGCAGAGGACGAACTGCGCGACAATCCCATCTTTACCGTCGCCGATGGTCTGTTCTGGCTGCGCCAGACGGCGGAGCGAAATTCAATTGTACGAAAGTTGCAGATCATCAAACTACGCGGTCAGGATTCCGTGCCGGGGCTACACACATTCCGCATCACCGATGCCGGAGTGCAAGCCTTCTCACGCACGTTTGGGTTGACCGCGCGCAAGAGAAATCCGCCCAGCGATCGGCGCCTTTGCTTCGGTATTCCGGAGTTGGATAAGATGCTGGGTGGTGGCGTTCGCGAAGGAGATAGTGTACTCGTAGCAGGGTCTTCGGGAACGGGAAAATCCGTTTTGGCGACTCAATTCGTTGCAGAAGGCATACGCCATGGGGAGCCCGGAATCGTTGCGGTATTTGAAGAGCGCCCGGAAGCGTACGCAGAGCGCGCCACCAGTTTGGGTTTGGATCTGGAAACGCCGCAAAAAGAAGGGAAACTCACAATCCTATATCTGCGTCCCCTGGATCTTTCGGTGGATGAAACCATGCATTCGATTCTCGACGCAGTGCAGAAGATCGGCGCCAAGCGCCTGGTGATCGATTCACTGGCAGGTTTTGAGATGGCTCTGTCACCCGGCTTCCGCGCCGACTTTCGCGAGTCGCTCTACCGGATGATTTTCGCCTTGACGGGAATCGGAGTGACGATTCTGAGCACGGTTGAGGTGGATGAGTCTTTCACCGAATTCCCATTCAGTACCTACTCAATTTCTTTCCTCACCGATGACATCATCCGGCTTCGGTACGTATCCATCGATGGCCAGCTTCGCAAGATTATGGTGGTGATCAAGATGCGGGGTGGGAATCACGCCAAGGATATTCGCGAATATGAGATCACTTCCAAGGGAGTGGTTATCCTCGGCAAACGCCTCACTAACTATCAGGGTCTCATCAGCGGAATTCCCGTTCGCACGGACCGACCGGAGTCGACGGAAGAGCCCTTGCTGGATACGGGAATCAAGCACAACACCTAACAGAGCATCGACGAACTTGAGGCCATGGCTAGTTACGGCCTCGATTCGGATTGGTCCTGTTAAAAGCCGATGTCGCCTGTAGTGAGGGTCGATCCGCGCATAATCGCCGAGGCGCGCTTTAGTAAGTCTGGGCTGCCACGACGAGTCTCCTCTTCCTGTGACGAGCCCCATTCCCGGCCAATTCAAGCACTGGCCGCTTGCCGTGCGCGGCTGAGTAAGGCAGTATGGATTTGATGCTGGTAAGTTCGGCGCGGGAGACGAGCGATGGCGACAGGAATCAGGTTTGGGACTTCGGGTTGGCGGGCGGTCGTGGCCGAGGAGTTTACGTTTGCCAATATCAGGCTGGCGGTGGCGGGGATTGCCGCCTATGTGAAGACGCAACCGGAGCCGCACAGGGTGCTGGTGGGCCGCGACCCGCGCTTTCTGGGCGAGAACTTTGTGGACACCGCGGCGAGGGTGCTGGCCGGGGCAGGCGTGATGCCGATTGTGATTCCCGAGGCCGCGCCGACGCCGGCCATCGCTTACGCCGTAAGCCAGTTGAAGACCTCCGGCGCCATCAACTTTACCGCTTCGCACAATCCTCCGGAGTACAACGGCATCAAGTTCTCAACGCACGACGGCGCTCCGGCGCTGCCCGAAGTGACCAAACAGATTGAGGCGGCGATTGCGAAGATTTTCGCTGCGGGAACAACGATTCACAGCGCAGATTCCCCCGCGGGCGGCTTTGAGACCGCCGATGTGAAGCCACCATTCCTCAAGCGGCTGGCCGAGTTGGTGGATTTGAAAGCCATTGCGAAGTCGGGCATCAAGCTGGTTTTCGACCCGTTCTGGGGCGCGGGGCGCGGATACAGCTCGGAGATTCTGCGCGCTGCCGGCGTGCCGGTCGAAACGGTCCACGATTACCGGGATGTTTTGTTTGGCGGCCACGCGCCGGAGCCCTCCGGCGAGCTGCTGGACGACGCGCGGGCGAAGATGAAGGAGACCGGGGCGACGCTGGGAATCGCCACAGATGGCGACGCGGATCGCTTCGGCATTGTGGATGCGGATGGAACTTTCATCCAGCCGAATTACATCATCGCGCTGCTCTTCGACTATCTGGTGGAGACGCGCGGCTGGAGAAACGGCGTGGCCAAGAGTGTGGCGACGACCAATCTGATCAATGCGCTGTCCGATTATCACAAGGTGCCGCTTTATGAGACGCCGGTGGGCTTCAAGTACATTGGCGAGCTGATTAACGGCGACAAAATCGCCATAGGCGGCGAGGAGTCGGCGGGGCTGACCATTCGCGGCCACGTTCCGGAGAAAGACGGCGTGCTGGCCGGCCTGCTGGTGGCCGAGATGGTGGCCGTGCGGGGCAAAACTCTGGGCGTCCAGTTGAAGGAACTGTTTGCCAAGGTTGGTTCCTTCTATCCCATTAGAGAGAACTTCCGCTTGACCCAACAGGGGATGGCCGCGTTCACTGAGAAGTTGAAGGCTGATCCAACCGAGCTGAGCGGGCACAAGGTTGCGCAGGTGGTCAGGACCGACGGACTGAAGCTGATTCTCGCCGACGGCTCGTGGGTTTGCTACCGCCTATCCGGTACTGAGCCGGTGGTACGGGCATACACCGAAGCGCGCAGCGAGCAGGATGTGGAGACGCTGAAGGCGGCCGCGGAAAAGTTTGTGCTCCAGTAAAAGCGGATTGAGGATTGAATGCAGGACGATAAAGCGCAGGCCGGAAAGATGGGAGCGGACGAAGCTGTCACCGTGCCCCTGTCCCGGCGCGCGATTAACTTTGCGCGGCGCGTATGGCGTCCGGTGGCGACCACGGCTGTCGGGGTGGCGGCGCTGCTGCTGATTTGGCACGTGGTTTACGGCAGGAACGGTGTTTCGGTTTGGGAGCAGAAACGCGTTGAAGACCGGCAGCTGCGCAAGGAGATTGACGACCTGAACCAGGAGAATGCGCGCCTGCGCGACCGCGTGGAGCGGCTCAAGTCCAACCCGGACGCGATTGGTCAGGTGGCGCGGGACCAGTTGCACTATGCCAAGCCCAACGAGGTGATTGTCACCCTGCCGCCGGACAAGCCGACGCAGGCCCGGCCTGCCGGGGCAGGGAAGTGAGAGAAGACAAACCCGTATCACTTTCTATCCAGGTCTAGAACTCCCAATGAATGCGCGTGCCAAAGACCGAGACGGGGCCGCGATCGCGATTGAACGCTGGATTGGCAACGAACTGATAATCCAAGGCCCAGTGAATCTGCCGAGGGAATGTGTGATCGTAGTATGTCTCCATCGCAAATTCCCGGCCGTAGTTCAAGTCGCCATCGCCATCCAGGATGCCAGTGCCGCCAGCCATGAGGTATTGCTGGTTCACCTTTGAAATGCCGCTCATCACGACAGCCAGACCGGCTGCATCGGGGGAGCGGCGCCACGCATCTCCCTTTACGCTTACGCCTAGCGATCCGGAATGATCGATGTCGGTATACAACCATGCTTCGTTATGGCCGTCATTCCTTCCCACGCGGGAAAACACGCCGATGTCCTTCGTGATCTCCTGTTCCGCGTTGAGGCAGAAGCCAAACGAATGACGGTGGGCGTAAGTCTTGGAGATATCCGCTCCCGGGACCGAGAGAGCGGCCTTGTAGCTGCCGAATTCCCCCTGATTGAGATATGCCAAGGGGCGGACAACTCCAGGATGGCCGCCGACGCTGTACCGGCGCTCGCCTTCGGCCACCATCCCCCAGTCGTGGAAAAACCTGCCGTCGCCCGCGGAACTCTCCCCCGGCCATATCAGAAATCGGTCCTCGGCGGTAAAGCCATTCCGTTGGTTAGTCAACTGGAAGAATCCATAGCGCAAAGCCCACTTCGGCTTCTCCAATTCGACAGAAGCGCCGGTCGTGTAGCCCAGGGCGTCGGCTGGATAATCCCAAACGGCGTTTGCGACGAGCGCCCAGTTCATGAACTGTTTGCGTGGATCGTTTGCGTACGTGTTGTTGTCGAAGATATCTTTCGCATTGTACCGGCCAACCGTGAACGTGAGCCGCGAAGCCGGCTGATCTCCGGCGAGCGTGAGCTGGTCGGAAGGCACGGCCTGTTTTTCGCCGCCGAAGCCGATGGTCTGCCGAATAAAGAAGCGCGCGATGGCCGAGTGGGGGTAACGTATGCCTACCTTATAAGCTTCCCCGTCGGTAAAGTCGTCGACGCCGAGAGTATCGTCCAGGCCGAAGCCTTGCCACGTTAAGAGGTCGACGTGGAACTCGGCGCCGCGCCACAACCGGTAGCCGCCGAAGAAGTCCAGAGAAACGGTCTCGCGGGCCTGACCGGCGGTGGGCAGGCTGTTCACACCGGTGTATTTGGCGCTCAAGGAGGGATATCCCTGGCCGGTGACGGTGCTCTGCATATGCCAGTTCCAAGACTGACTTTGCACTTCAGCAGGCCCAGTACCCGCTGGAGCAGGTGGAAGATCTTTCGTGCCGCATGGCTCGGCTCCGATGGTGGAAGAGTTGATAGCGCACGGATTGGAACTCTTGACCGGAGCTTCGATCTGTGCCGATGTGCAAGTGGCGCAAAAGAACGCGAGCGCCAACACGGCGGAGATTTGCGCGCGGCCATAGCATGCAACTGGCGTCAGAAACCGGGGAGTCAACAGGCGGTTTGCCTGGACGAGCTTCGAGAGTTGACAGTCAAACAGGAACATCAAGAATCCTTTTGTTCGGTGCAGACGAGGCCCGGCGGGACGTGGGCTTACAATGTAAACGCAAGATACCCCATTCAGCAACAACCAAAGCGGATGCGGCTTTTATCGCAAGGAGACCTTCGATGTCCCACCATGAGCGGGAAAAAATCAAGATGGTGCAGCGCCTGCGCAAACTGCGCGGACAACTGGACGCCGTTGAAAGAGCGCTGACGGCCGATGAGGACTGCGGAGACCAACTGATGCTTTTGGCTGCCGTTCGCGGCGGTGTCAACAGTCTGATGGGAGAAGTGCTCGAAGATCATATCCGGTTTCATCTCACCGATGGGTCTAAAGAACAGATCGCACCCGAGCTGGCCGAAGACCTGATCGACCTGGTGCGCGCCTATCTGAAGTGATTGTTTCAGTTTCGGTTCCATGCTCTGGCTCCTTCTATCGTAGCTTGCCGGCGTTGACGCAATGTGAACGCGCGGTTGATTTGCGGGATGCTGCAGAAGCTGCGTCATGCGCACAGGCATAACCCCCCGTCTTCAGAATCGGCAGATGTGGCGGAAGAGGAGCACGGAGCGGCGGTTTCCACCCACCTGCATGCCAGCGGTCGTTTCGCGTCGCAGGTCGCCGTCCAAACACAGGATAGGCGCAGGGCCTTCCTGACCATGTACAGTTGGTTCTTCATGGTTCCTCCTCGTCTCGTTTGCGCGCAGGTTAGGCTCTGGAAGCGCAAATTCGTGCTTGTCCGCCGACCTTGTACCGCGCATGGTCGTTGGGTTCGGGAGGGGCGAGATGACTTGAACGATAAACCGTCTCACGCGCTCAATTCACTAGTCGTATGCCGTGAAGAGCGGTGAGGGAACGGTCTCTGGAGGTCAGAGGCGGTCGCCTGAGCGCTCATCACTGCACAGGAGGGAACCCCATATACTTGGAGGTTCTTGTGCGGATTCAATGCTCATAGTTCTCCTGTAAAGCGGGGAATTGCCCTGCATTTCGTTTGTACCATACCCCCATAGGGTATTGTCAAGCGAAAGGGCCAGATTTTCCGAAAAGATGGCCGGCCATCCACGGTTGTTCCCATGCGAAATGCGGAGCAGCGGCATCTTGTGCAAAATGCCCGAATAGCATCCCTCAGCGGCTAAGGCCCACATTCGTTTTACGGCTTTTGCGGCACCCTTCGGCTAGGCTCAAGGCAGACTTTAAATCCGTACCATTTCAAAACATGGGCATATTCAGAGGTTCTTTCGTTTCGCCTATTTAAGTTCTTGGTCAAGCGCGCATGGAATCTGTCTCTTTGTTCGTGCAAAGTATCGAAAATCTGTCTTTATTTATTCAGGCTGCTGGTGTGTCTTGCCCGCCTATGTTACGGGCGGGCAAGACGGCCAGGTTAAAGGTTAGAAGGTGATCTTGATGGCACCCTGGAAGGTTCTGGCTGCGCCGCCATTGGCCATGGTGGCAGTGATTGTACCGAAGGTTCCAGACGACATTGCAGAGCTTGTTCCGAGATAACCGCTGGCGCCCGTAGAAGCGCCGGGAGCGGCAAAGTTCGGATGGTTCAGCAGGTTGAAGGCCTCAAGCCGAAGATTCAGCTCGATGGAGTTATGGAGCGTGAAGGCGCGGTTGAGATCACAATCCGTCTCCAGGAATTTGGGTCCTCGATAGGCAAATCGCCCGGACGATCCAAATGTCCCGGCAGCGGCTGAGACGAACGCGGCCTTGTTCACATAAGACGTATAGACCTTATTCACTGGCTGCGTGATTTTGTTGTGCGTATACACGGCGCTCCCGGACAGATTCGGACGGTCGTTGCCGACATCCGTGAGTGAGTTGTCCGCTCCCAACGTAACCGTGAAGGGATTGCCGTCCGTGGCATGAACCAGCGGGGATATCTCCCAATGGTTGATCAGTTGGCCCTTCCAGCCGGTCAAGGCAAAATGGCTCTTGGCCACAACAGCGGTGTTGAAGATGTCGCGGAAATCGAATCCGCAGCTTCCCTTGTCTCCCTTGGGGTTGGCTGGATTCTGAATCGTAATGGTGCTCACATCGGCTGCGTTGTCGGAGATGTCGATGCAGTGCGACCAGGTGTAGTTGGCCAGGAAAACGAAATTGGAGGACATGCGATGTTCAATGCTGGCTACCAAGCCGTTATAACTCGCGCCAGCGCCAGACATGATGTACATCGAGCCGGTTCCCCCGCCCGCGTACATCTGTCCACCGTTGGTATTCTCGTTTTGCTCCGTCAGATAGAAGCGATATGCCTGATTGCCGGTTGTGGGCGCTTGGCCTGCATCCTTTGGCGAGTTTGCAGGCACATTGCCATAGACCGCCGGACTCATGGGGAGACCGAAAGGACCATGGACTGTCGAGTTTCCAACGTAGTCGATCTGCGCTTGCCATCCACTCCCGAACTGATGCTGCACGCTGGCGGTGTATTGCAGCGAATACGGCGAGTGGAATTTTGTTGGGAGCACGATGTATTGAGTTCCCTTGTAGAATGCCGCCGAGGATGACGGAACGATCGGCTGCGGGAAGGGTTGCGGATTGCTTGCTGCGGCGCCGTTCGACCATGGAGCGCTGAAGCTCAACGGAACGCCCCCTGCCGGAGTATTGTTAATTGTCTCGGCGAAGGGTGGATTCTGTTGCACGCGCTGTCCAGTGAAGAGGTTTGGCTCGTCATAGACCATTGCCGCGCCGGCGCGGATGACCGTCTTGCCTTTTCCATCGGGATCAAAGGTCATACCAATTCGGGGTGAGAACTGCCAGGGAGAGTTTTGCGTGAAGGACTTTGGAACTCCCTTATCTCCATAAAAGAAGCTTCCGGCAGGCGCATTGGGATATACCGAACTGATCGGCGTATCTGCCAGGAAATCGCTCATGTTGAAAATGGAGCCGCGATTGAAATAGTCCGTGGCAACGAACTCAGGATCCCAGCGAATGCCCGCATTGAGCACAATCCGGGTAGAGGCGTGATAGGTGTCCTGAATATACAGGCTTGGAATCGGCTCGCGAAGTGCGTTCTGCTGGGCTTTGCTCTGGCCGAAGGTGGCCATTGAGCCGGTCAGGAAATCCAGGTTCCCTTCGCGGGCAGTACTGACAATGCTCTGGGCCGGGCCTTCTCCAGCGAAGATGCCGTTGAAGGCGAAGTTGCCGTTGCCTTCATAGATGTTGCTGACGTTGAGTTCCGTATGAACCCACTCTCCGCCGAAAGCGACTTGGTGCTTGCCACGGGTCCAGTTGACATCGTCGGTCAGAGAGATCGTGTTGGTGTTGAAGTGGGCCGCGGAGCATGTGCCGCAGTAGATGCTCCAAGATCCGGTGCCGCCGGACGTGGTCAACTGCATGCCCTCATTCGACAAGTCGTTCAAGGTGATGCCAATGGTGCTTGAGTCGAGGCCGCTTGCCGCGGGGCCGCGGTTGTTACGCCGCCTGTCCCCTGTGGCATGGAAGGTGTTCACCAGCTTGTCGGTGATGATGTATGTCTCAGCGATGGTAAGCGCCTGAACACGCTCAAGGTTGCCGGGCGAGGTGGTGACCAGTGCGTTGGTTGGTGAAAAGAATGCTTGGTTGTCGTATCCATCGAGTAGATAACGGCCATAGAGGCTGTGTTTTTGATTGATGATCGCGTCGATACGCGTGACGAAGAGGTTTTCCGATAGCTGCTGAGGAACTGCATAGTGCACAAGACCACTTCCGCCGGCTGCGGTGTCCGCGGAGACGCAGTAGTTTGCGGCGGAACAGTGTGCCGCGCTGGGAAGATATGCGTCCAGTGCGAGCGCCTGGGCGTTGGGATTCCAGGTAACGCCTGTCGTACCGGTGTAATTGTTGTTGACCAGGGCAATTCCGGTTACCGGGTCCACGAGTTGACTCTTGGCGATGGGGTCCGTTATCGAGAAATTGCCGGCCAGGTTATCAGCCGTGGGCACATATGCCGAGCTTGAGGACTGAATCTGTTTGCTGATGTAACGCTGATAGCCCACGAAGCCAAAGAGCCTGTTGCGAATGATTCTTCCGCCAAAGGTGCCACCAAACTGATCCATGTGCAACTGGTCCGGACTGGCAGAGAAGAAGTTAATTGCGTCGAGGTAGTTGTTGCGGATGAACTCAAACGCGTCTCCATGCCACTGGTTTGTTCCAGAGCGCGTAACCACGTTAACAAAGCCGCCGGGATGCAAGCCGCTCTGAGCGCCCAGGGCCGCGGATTCCACGCTGAATTCGGCTACCGCGTCGGGGAAAGGAAAGGGCAGATTGACGTTGGTCATGTAATCGTTGTGATCGGCGCCATCCAACCGGTAGTCGGTGGCATTCCCCTGCCCACCGCCGATGGAGATCACAGCCGAGCTGTAGAAGGTCTTGCTTCCCGATTCGTCGTTGTTCTCATTGGCGTTGACCGCACCGCCGGCCAGGGTGATGAGCTGAGTCATCTGGCGCCCCAGGCTATTGAGAGGCATCTCGGTGACGGTAGCCTGATCGATGGTCTGCTTGAGGGAGCTGTCCTCGGTCTGCAATGCGAGACCGGTTGCCTGGACCTCGACCGTCTGATTCGCACCACCAATTTTTAGAGCCGGGTTAATGGCAATGCTGCTGCCGACATCGAGAACGATATTCGATTGGCGGTAGCGCTCAAAGCCGTTGGCCGTCGCTTCCACGGTATATGTGCCGATGGCAATGTTCGGGAAGCTGTACAGGCCGCTCTTGTCCGTGACTGTCGTGTGTTTTACCTGGGTGGCGATGTTGGTGGCCGTGACCGTCGCATCTTGAATCACGGCGCCCGTGGTATCGGTCACGACCCCCTGGATACTCGCAGTTCCTGCGGTCTGGGAGTTGACACTTGTGGCGAAGAGAAAAAGCAAAGCACAGAAGGAGAGGGTAAGCCAGTGGTGAAACATCCCCTGTGCTTTGAAGCATGTGTGTCGCATTGAAGCCTCCAAAAGGTTGTAGGTTTTGAACCGAAACGGGCCAATGCTCGAATCGTTGGCATTTGGTTTCTGGTCATCGAGTGTCGGGCCCAAAATGTTTCATACCGAGATTGGCAGTCGTAACCGCTGCAGTGAAGGTATAAGGAGGTCGGACCACTGTTGTCAAGCTTTATTTGATGGCGGGTATGGATATTCTGTCAAAGTATTTATAATCAGTTATTTAATATAATTTACACGACAAAAGTGGTCAGACCTTGAGAGATGACTTTATCTAGACATGGAGCTTCTGCCTTTCACACAGCGATAGACTTGTTCTGGACAGTTCATATTGTCAGCGGAAGCGGCAACTCACCTTGCAGCTTGTGAGTGTGCCGGTTGACGCAGAGAGAGCTTTCTATGAATCGAGTTATTCGTCGTCTTTTTATACAGTTACTGCCGGTTTATTTGCTTGTGGCCGCGCTGGTCACGCTGGGCCATGCGGCGCCGGTGCTGATGATTTCCATCGATGGATTGAAGCCTGAATACATCACGCAAGCGGATGCGCATGGCATGAAAGTGCCGTATCTCCGCACCCTAATTCGCGACGGAGCCTATGCCGAGGGCGTGGTGGGAATTTGGCCCACCGTAACCTACCCCAGCCACACAACGCTGATCACCGGCGTTTGGCCGGCCGAGCATGGCATCTACAACAATCTCGAATTCGATCCGCTGCAGCAGTATTCCAGCGCATGGAATTGGTATGCGCCGCTGATTCGCGTGCCCACACTTTGGACGGCAGCGCATAAGGCAGGCCTGCGCACTGCGAGCGTTGGATGGCCGGTGAGCGTGGGCGCAGCGGATGTGGATTACCTGATTCCGGAGTACTGGCGCAGCGCAGATCCTTCGGGCGGGTCGGGCACGCTGAATCCGCAAGACCGGCTGCTGATCGCCGGGCTATCGCGTCCGGCCACGCTGTTCGAGCAGTTGCGTCCCACGGCGGGCGAATACATGATGGGCAACGATACCAGCATCAGTGGCGACGAGGTCAAGACGCGTTACACCATTGAGATTCTGCGCAAGATGAAGCCCGTGTTTATGACGCTGCATCTCAGTTCGCTCGATGAAACGCAGCATGAGCACGGCCCATTCAGCGCGGAGGCGGACGCCGATCTGGAAGCGCTGGACGGGATGATGGCACGGCTGGCGAAGGCTGCTGTTGCGGCCGATCCCTACACCGTGGTGGTGCTGGTCTCCGACCATGGATTCATGAATATCACACACTGGGTCAACCTCTATATTCCATTTCTGCAGGCGGGGCTGATCGAAGCCACAATCAATCCGGCAACCAAGGCTCCTGTTATCGGATCGTGGAAGGCCGAGCCGTGGCTGGCCGGCGGCATGGCGGCTGTTATGTTGCATGACGCGAGCGATCAAGCGACCGATCAGCAGGTGAAGGCGATGCTCGATAAACTGGCCGCAGACCCGGCCAGCGGCATTGCACAGATTCTGGATCGCGATGCCATAAAGCGGCGGGGAGCCTTTCCTGACGCGGCTTTTCTCGTCGTCCTCCAGCCGGGCTACTATACGGGATCGGGCATCAACGGCAATCTGGTCACGGAGATTCCGACTACCAAAGGGTCGCACGGATTCTCGCCGGAGTACCCGGAGATGCGCTCGTCGTTCTTCGCCGTGGGAGCGGGGATTGCGCGTCATCGCGACCTGGGCTTAGTGGATATGCGGCAGATTGCGCCCACAGTGGCGAAGATTTTGAAGGTGCAAATGCCTACTGCCAAAGCCACTCCGCTGCACGTAGAGAAGTGAGGGCTGGGGGCCCCGGCGAGGAAACAGGGAATAGCATTAACAGGCTCTAGCGGGTACTGGAAATGCAGACGTCTTCAACGTCGCTTGATTCCGGATTGACGAAATACCGGCGCTGGAAATACAAAGCCAGGTTCACGAGCGCGATCATCACAGGGACCTCGACCAGAGGCCCGATCACAGCCGCGAAGGCTGCGCCCGAGTTGATGCCGAAGACAGATACTGCAACCGCAATCGCCAGTTCAAAGTTGTTCGAGGCGGCTGTGAATGCGAGCGTCGTGGTCTTCGAATAATCGGCCCCCAACTTCCGCCCCATGTAGAAGGACACCAGAAACATGACGACGAAGTAGATCAGCAGCGGAACTGCGATCCTTAGCACGTCCAGCGGCAGACGCACAATGTAGCTGCCCTTCAGAGAAAACATCACCACGATAGTGAACAGCAGCGCCAGCAGCGTGAGCGGGCTTACGCGCGGGATGAAGCTCCCGTCGTACCACTCGCGCCCTTTGGCGCGAACCAGCACAGTGCGCGTCAGAAATCCGGCGAGGAATGGAATGCCAAGATAGATGAACACGCTACGGGCAATCTCGCCGATAGAGATGTTCACAACCGCGCCATGCAATCCGAACCAGCTTGGCAGAACCGTGATGAACACCCACGCATAGACGGAATAGAAGAAGACCTGGAAGAGCGAATTGAAGGCCACCAGTCCCGCGGCGTACTGGGTGTCTCCCTTCGCCAATTCGTTCCACACAATCACCATGGCGATGCAGCGCGCGAGGCCAATCATGATGAGACCCGCCATGTACTCGGGGTAGTTCCGCAGGAATACAATCGCAAGCAGGAACATCAGGACCGGACCGATCAGCCAGTTTTGCAGCAGAGAAAGCCCCAGCACGCGCTTGTTCCGAAAGACTTCGTGCAGTTCCTCAAAGCGTACCCGGGTGAATGGGGGATACATCATGAGTATCAGGCCCGCAGCGATTGGAATCGAAGTCGTGCCGACGCTGAAGCGGTTGAGAAACGGCACCACTCGAGGGGCCAGCCAGCCCAGTGCGACGCCGGTCGCCATTGCCGCGAAAATCCACGCGGTTAGATAGCGGTCAAGAAACGATAGACGACTCTTTTTCAACTGCATGTCTCCTCAGGCTCTGCTACGAGCAGCCAATGTTCTCGACTTCGCGCTTGATGGCGAGTTGGTCAAGGGTGGAGAACGGCAAAGACAAAAACAACCCTATCCTCCGGTCGAGCACCGTGAAGGCGTCGCGAAAGGCTCGTGCGATCTCTTCAGGCGTGCCCTTTATGGCGGCAGGGTCGGGAATTCCCCAATGGGCGGTCATGGGCTGCCCCGGCCAAAACGGGCAAACTTCGTTTGCCGCGTTGTCACACACCGTGAAGACAAAATCCATCTTCGGGGCGTCAGGCGCCGCAAACTCGTTCCACGACTTGCTGCGCAGCCCGAGCGTCGACATCCCGGCAGATTCGATCTGCGTGAGCGCTTCCAGCCGCGGCTGGCCTGAAGGATGGCTGCCGGCGCTGTAGGCTGCAAAGCGGCCCATACCTTTCTGGTTGAGGATAGCCTCGGCCATGATCGACCGCGCCGAGTTGCCAGTGCATAAGAATAGAACGTTGTAATGATCGGGCATCGACTTAGTCCTTCGCTCCGACGGTGACTGGTGTGCAGCAGCCCGGCGCGCTGCAAGACGCCATAGGCTTCTCGGCGCGGATGAAGGCGCTCATGAATTTCCCATTGACCTGCGGCGCGATGGCGTCAACATCAACGCCGGCTTCGGTAAGGAATTGGCGCGCGGCTTCAATGTCATAAACGCGAGTCGGTTCGATGGAAACGCAGCAGAATCCGGCTTTCGCCAGCTTCGCAATATAGTCGGTTTCTTCGAGCGCTCCGGCGATGCAGCCCACCCAGAGGAGCATGTTGCCGCGCACTTCGTCCGGCACGCTGCCGCGGACCACCACATCGGAAACCGCAAAACGTCCGCCCGGCTTGAGTACGCGAGACGCCTCGCTCAACACGCGGTCCTTGTCGGCCGAGAGATTGATGACGCAGTTCGAAATGATGACGTCCACCGAGTTGTCGGGGAGCGGAATTTTCTCGATTTCGCCCTTCAGGAACTCGACATTTATGGCGCCAGCGTGGCGCTGATTTTCGCGGGCCAGAGCGAGCATATCGTCGGTCATGTCGAGACCGTAAGCCTTGCCGGTTGGTCCAACGCGCTGCGCGGAGAGCAGCACGTCGATTCCACCACCGGACCCGAGGTCAAGCACCGTCTCTCCGGCGCGGAGTTCGATGAGGGCGGTCGGGTTTCCGCAGCCGAGCGAGGCCAGCACGGCTTTTTCAGGAATCAGGCCTTTCTCATTCGCGCTATAAAGATTTGTTGTGATCGGATCGCAGCAACGAAGGCCGGGGTCGCAACACGCTTGCAGACTTCCAGACTCCGCCACAGAACGGGCCGCGCTTCCGTACTTTTCCCTTACCTGATCCTGCACGCTGGGGTTCGATTCCATTTCTTGCATCTCCTTGTATACGCTAAGGCGAATATATCCACCTTTGAATATATCTGTCAAGGCGTATATTATGAAATTGTGAATGGTTCCTCGAAAACCTACGACCTGGCCCTGCTGTTCGCAGCGCTCTCCGATCGCACGCGCCTCAGACTGCTGAACCTGATGGACGGACGCGAAGTCTGCGTCTGCTATTTCGTTGAGATTCTGGGACAGAGCCAGCCGAAGATTTCACGGCACCTTGCGTATCTGCGACGGGCGGGCGTGGTAGCAGCGCGGCGCGAAGGCAAATGGATGCATTATCGGATTGTTGCGCCTTCAAACATTGGTGCAGCCCGGATCCTGCGCGAGACAATCGCGGCTGTGAGGGAGGAGAAAGCGATGCAGACGGACTTGGCGCGTCTCGACAAGGCCTGCTGTGCTCCGCGGAGAATCGCTGCGATCGAAGGTGCGCCGCTTCCGATTCTGGTTGGTTGACTGCCAACTCGGAAATTAATGGCAAGCGTTTTCGCTTGATGTGAAATGGCTTTGTTCGTCGCTAAAATGCTGCGGGGTGAAAGATCGAGAGCCGCAACATGTGCGATTCCATTACTATCATCGCGGGAGTATCTGCAGCCGCGAGCGCAGAGATACGCAGTTCGCGGCTTTACATCAGCATAGGCGGCGCTTTGTCGAGAAATTTCTGTATCAAAACCTGGAACCGGGCTTCTACCTGTGGATCGTCATACAGGAATTCGAGTCCCACGCCCTTCCCTGGCCTGAAATTCCTGACGCGCGCCCGAATTCGATATTCATAATTTTTCAATATTAGAAGAACGTCCACCTCTGATAGGATTTCCAGTTTCAACGCGAATTTTGTCATGACGTAACATCCTGTTTGGCTGATATCTCGAATCGTTCCGCGAAACAGGAATCCGGCCTCAAAAGCATAGATTTCGGCGAAACCATCGCACGCGAATCGGCGGCTCAGTCTGCGGTCAGCGCCACTGGAGCTTTCGCTTGCATTGATTTCGCCGATAACTTGGACGGTCACAATCGCAGCCTTTCTAATTGCGTAAACCTAGACCCCAAACACTCCGAGACATCTTCTATCGGCATTCTCCCCGCTCTGCTTCAATCTGACGATTCCCCGCGGCATGGAAACTGAGTTATGGGCCTCAATTCTAAGACTTGGCAATCACAACCGCAGATCGTCAACGATTGGATTCTTAGCTGTTGCAAACAAGGAGTCAAGCGTTCCGTCTGGGGTGGGAGCGTTTGCAGGGGACAGACTCGCTGAGGACGCTGCTGCTATACTGCACCGTGCCCTGAACTCAGAGTGGGGGTTCCGGTGCAATTGGGGCATGAAGAAGGGTAGTTGATTTCCAATGCCCTCGGCGAGGGTTCGGGCTCCCTACTGTTCGCCGGCGGGAATGATGGATTCAACCTACGCTGCCGATAAGAACTTGCAGGCGCCACATGACGCAGAACCAGTTGGATTGGATATACCAGGTGAAGAGACTGACGCTTGTGGTTGTCATTCTTCTCGGAATGTTCTCGGCTGGTTGGGCGGCAGAGCCTGCGCCTCTGACGAACCTGCACGCCATCATCGCCATCACCAACGCCGAAGCCAGCCAAGCGCGGCCCGTTGCCTTTGAAGCGACGGTTGTTTACTTCCGCGGCTATGAAAGTGATCTGTACGTGCAAGATGGCAACGACACAATCTTTGTACTCGTTTCCCCGAATCCCACGTTTGTTGCAGGCGATCGCGTGCTGGTGAAGGGAATGATGCAGCCGAGTTTCCGCCCTATCGTGGTTGGAGCCAATGTGACCTTGCTCCACCATGGTGTCGCGCCAAAGCCCGTGCCAGCCACCTTCGAAGAGTTGCTTAGCGCCCAATTCGACTGCCGGCTCGTTACCGTGCGCGCCATCGTCAGAGCAGCGGACCTGGTTGTGAGCAGCTCAGTGCCGCCTGTACCGAGCACTCGTCTCCAACTGCTTACCAAGGGAGGCCGCTTCCAAGCGTACCTGGACAGCGACGATGAAAACGCCGTCAAAAATCTGCTCGACGCCGAAGTGGAAATCACCGGCGCTGACTCGGGAATATTCGACGACAAGATGCAGCAGACCGGGGTGGCGCTTTACGTTTCCTCACTGGCGGAGATAAAAATTATCAAGCGCGCCGACGCCAGCCCGTGGTCCCTCCCGATTACACCGATGGATCGAATTCTTCCCGGCTTTCACGTGAACGATCTTACGTCGAGGGTCCGGGTGCATGGAGTTATCACCTATTACCAGCCCGATTCAGCCATAGTGCTGCAGGACGGCTCGAAGAGCTTGTGGATTGAAACCCATACCCGCGAACCATTGCAGATCGGCGATGAAGCGGACGCAGCCGGTTTTCCCGATGCTCGCAATCGTCACTTGACCTTGACCGACGGCGAAGTCCGGGACAAGCACATCTTCCAGCCGATCACGCCGGTATTGGCGACCTGGCAGGAACTCGGCCACCGGAGCTACAGCAGGCCGCTAGGTCACCAGAACGATCTGGTCTCGATTGAAGGCAAGGTGGTTACCTGGGTGAGGGAGGCAATCCAGGACGAGTATGTTCTGGACTCGGATGGCCAACTGTTTACCGCTATCTACCACCACCCACCTGCCCCCGGCGTGCTTCCGCCGATGAAGCAGATTCCGTTGGGTTCGAGAATCCGCGTGACCGGCATTTGCACGAATGAGTCCTCCGACCAGATTGTCCCGAGCGAAGAGACGCCCTTCAATATTCTTTTGCGTTCCTTCGACGACGTTACGGTCATCGAAGGACCTCCGATTCTGAGCATTCGCAACCTCCTCTTCGTCGTGGGCTTGTTGTTACTGGTGGTGATTGGGGCGGGCGTGAGAGCCTGGACCCTGGAGCGCAAGGTGCGCCGCCATAACGTCACATTGGCCGCCCTGGAGCGGCGGCGCAGCCGCATCCTTGAAGACATCAACGGCTCGCGGCCCCTGGCTGAGATCGTCGAGGAGATTGCAGAACTGGTCTCCTCGACGTTGGATGGCGCACCGTGCTGGTGCCAGATAGCCAATGGAGCGCGGCTGGGAAACTGTCCGGCGAAGCTCACAGATCTGCGCATCATCCAAGCTGAGGTTCCTGCCCGCTCTGGGCCGCCGCTGGGTACGCTCTTCACGGCGCTCGACCCGCTCAGCGAGCCCAGCGACAACGAAACGGAAGCCCTTTCCATGGGGACTGGTTTGGCCACGCTGGCCATCGAAACCCGGAAGCTCTACTCAGACCTCTTGCGCCGCTCGGAATTTGACCTGTTGACCGACATTCACAACCGCTTCTCGCTAGAGAAACGCCTGGATACTCAAATTGAAGAGGCGCGCCAGAATGCAGGCATCTTCGGGTTGATCTACATCGACCTTGATGAATTCAAGCAGGTGAACGACCAGTACGGTCATCACATTGGCGATCTCTTTTTGCAGGAGGCGACTCGGCGGATGAAACTGCAGCTTCGTTCCCACGACCTGCTGGCGCGTCTGGGCGGCGATGAATTTGCCGTGCTGCTGCCGGTGGTGCACAACCGCGCCGATGTGGAAGAGATCTCGCAGCGCCTTGAACACTGCTTCGAGGCTCCGCTGACCCTCGAAGGAAATACATTGAAAGGCTCGGCCAGCTTCGGCATCGCCGTTTACCCGGAGGATGCCGCTACAAAAGACAAGCTGCTGCGTGTCGCAGACGCCGCCATGTACGCGGACAAGGCCCGCAGTAAGTAGCTCGCGAGTTCCGCGGAGCGGCGCCGGGAGCGATGCTTCGGTGGCGTTCTATAGGCAAAAAACGGATTTTTCAGTGATTTTTCCGGGGCCAGATCTCACGATGCGGGAGAATTTGGCAGCGAAAAGTTTTCAACAGGCATTGACTTCAAAGGGGTTAAAAATAATCTGCAAGGATTCCAGGGAAATTTGTGCTCCTTGCTCCAGGGGGGTGGGGGTCAAGGGTCAGGGACCAGGGAATAGGGACTAGGCAATTGGGAATAAGGACCATGAAAGCTGCTCTCCTGACTGCTTCGATTGTGCGCCGGGAGAGGATAATATTCTGCAACGGATCAGCCTGCCATGCAGGGCGTTCAGCAGAGCCAAGCCCTGGCGGACACGGCTATCTATTCAATCGTCCGTCGGTAAGACGATTTTGCGTCAACTGGGGATTCGTCCTGACGACATCGGCGTTTTCCGGGATCTATTCATGATTTGCAATGTAGAGCCAGCTCGATGGGTGGCGTGACCTGATATCGTCAGGCTAGCCCTTCAGCCGCTACCCCTGCCGCCATTGATCGAGGCGGTCAATCGCCGGCTTCCGCAGTAGGATTCTTGCCGTCTGGGCGAGGACCATGCTTGGCTGTTGCTTAAGTATTAATCGACGGTTGGGCGGTGACACAACCCGACCCGCGAGAACGGCTATCCCGCACAATCGCAACATCCCAATCCTAACTTGTGGGGCCGAATGGACCCAAGGCTCAACGACAACTGCGTTCCTGGAATAGAGCAATTACTTCCGTATCGATATTCCATACTGCTGAATCTTCGTCTGCATCTCAGGGCTCAGTTGGATGATGAGTTCCGCATTGTATGCACTGGTGTCAGCACTGGTATCGGCGGAAGGTGTTGTGGGAGTGTTGTATAGCTCTGTAGCTGCTATAGCATAAAAACGGGACATTGCAGCAGGAGAACCGTCGCTGACTGCCGGATCAACATTGGTAATAATGATTGAAATCGTGTTGTCAGTGTTGCGAACGATATCAATGGTGCGGAACTGCTGAGGGAAATCTCTTAGGGATGCCGTCTGAACCTCCCAGAAACCCAGTTCAGGTTCGTCGGGATGAGGTGATACAAATGGGGTCACCTGATTATTATGCTGATGCCCTGCCAGCCATAGGATCAAATTCGGATATTTCAGAAGCATTGGAATCAATTGAGTAGAATCGTTTATATCAGAGTCGGGTCCCCAGCATCCGGTAACACTGTGACTGCCGGGATTGCCGGAATCATATGGCTCGACGCCAATTGGTACATGTGCGGCGATGATCATCAGCTTGCCTTCAGACTGACCTTCTTCAAGTTCATTCAAAAGCCAGTTATAACGGGCGAGGTCGAGAGAGCCATTTCCATAAGCGGCAAGACTGGGATCAAGTTGCTCACTCTGTTCACTTTGCGTATTGTCAAGCATGATAATCTTTAGGGGTATATTGGATTTCGGCTCGAAACTATAAGAGGAAAGGTCCTTGTCGATATTGGACTGGGTGAAACCGTGACCTGACGGACTGGAAGACGTATTAAAGAACTCGGTCATCCAATCTTTCATGTTAAGTGAACGGCGGTCCGGATCGGCTGCAACGTTGATAACATTTGTGGGATCCACAGGTCCCGCGCCGATAATCTTGCCGTAAGGTGTACTGCCGTCCACAGTACCCATACAATAAGTTTGTTCATTAAATACAGCAGCAGAAGCATCGGCAAGTACATCTCCCACACAGAGGATATCCCCGCCGATATAGTTCTGCTGGAGTTTATCAATCACGGGGCTTCCACCAAACCAAAAATTTTCGTGACTGCCTTTAATCTGATACCAGGGAATTGTCTTATCAAGCCCTGCGGCCTGATAAGGCTTCTGATAATCGATTGTTTCAGCTCCGGCATGATCACCGGAACTCGGTGTAATGAACTTGCCGTCAATAACATCGATGTACCATCTCAGTTCGTTATATTGAGAGTTGTTACATGCATCGCCAAGAAAGAGGCCGCAATCAAAGGGCTTTTGTTTGTGGAGTGCATTTACCGTCTGGATGGCTGCGTCAAGAATATGAGTTGTATACAGCATGGTGAACGTTATCCCAGCCAGGCTGTTAAACGGATATTTCATATCTCGCATCAGAAGATAGAACGGCTGACTGGGAGATTCCTTGTCGTAGATATGAGTGTCGGTCAGGGTAAAGAAACTCAACAGCGATGCTGCATTCTTGACGGACGAGGCGTCATAGCCGCTGGGCATGATGCGCAGGTCCTTTCCGAAATCGATACCAGGGATATAACTCCAGAGGCCATAGCCGTTTTCTTGAAAATGCGCAGAATCCCAGGGTGAAATCGTGCCAGGAACAGAAGTTATCGCCTTAGGCGCGATGGCCCTTTGGCGAGTTGTATAAACCTCGGAAGAAATCGGATATCCCGCCTCGCTCTCACTGCGGCCGCCGCATCCGGATATCATCGAACTGAGTGAAACAAATGCAGCCGTTCCGCAGGAGATCTCTATAAATTTGCGGCGACTAATACTGTTGATGCAGGTGGGCTCAATCTGTTCAATAGGTTCGTCGATGGCCAAGTTGTTCCCTCAATCGGAAGCTCTTTCTGGAGCTTGATATGTATTTATCGGCACTTTGACCCAAAACCTTCAAGGGATTAGTCTTCCTCTGAAACTCCCACCCGGCGAGCGATGCAAGGCTTTTTCAAGCTTTACCTGCGCAGTTTTAAAGCGTTTGGCTCGGACGCATCGTCACGGCACTGACCGAGTTGCGGATAGGTAACGAAATGTCTTAGTGTTGTATCTGGAGCGCCCGCGACACAACGGTGCGCAGCAGCATGATCTTGGATTGGGCGCTTCGGATACAACGACTTGAAGGAAGCCGCCCCGGTGTGGGGCTATGCACT
>JBEKSE010000035.1:0-85778 GCA_049517315.1 Occallatibacter sp.
CACGCTCGGCGGCAGCAAATACGCCTGATCAGGACTGTAAGACTTGAATCGCGACATACTTATCTTGTCGCCCATCTCCACTGGGAAAATCAAGTGCTTTCTCTAGTTCTCACGCAGACACTTCAGCCCCTGAGGGAATACTGATATAGCCAAGGGATTTGTGGAGAAGATTCAAGCAGGCAACTCAGGCAGCTCCTTCGTACAACTGGCGAGCTTCATTCACGAATTCTTCAAACTGCGGTGCGGGCAGCGCTCTGCTAAATAGATAGCCCTGATATAGGCAACATCCCTGATCTTCAAGGAAACCGCGCTGCTGCTCCGTCTCCACTCCTTCTGCAATCACAGACAGATTCAAGCTTCGGCCAAGCGCGATGATGGCCGACACTATTGAAGCGCTCTTTGCGCAATTCGGCACATCGCGTAGAAAGCTCTGATCGATCTTGAGTTGATCCAGCGGCAATTGTCTCAATTGTGAAAGAGAGGAATAGCCTGTTCCAAAGTCATCCATTGAGAAGCTTATGCCGTGCGACTTCAGAGCATTCATTTTGGCAATTGTGTCGTTTGCCTTCTCCATAATGAAGCTTTCGGTAATTTCCAGCTTGAGCCTGTGCGGGTTGGCTCCCGACTCACGAAGCGCTTCTTCCACAAGGTGCACGAACTGAGGATCGATGAACTGGCGAATACTCACATTGACGGCGAGTGTCAGTCCTTCCGTTTCGGGATGCATAGCCCATATTGCTAGTTGCGAGCACGCTTCTTGCAAAACCCAGAGTCCCAGTTGAACAATTAGACCAGCGGCTTCGGCCAGAGGAATGAATTCACTCGGCGGGACCATCCCGCGCTGGGTGTGGCGCCAGCGCAAAAGCGCTTCGGCGCCTGTTACTCTTCCGTTGCTGTCCATTTGCGGCTGGTGATGCAGTTCGAACTCGCGATTCTGCATCGCGCTTTTCAAGTCCGCCAAAAGCTCGGCTCGTGAAGCAGCGGATGTCTCCATTGCAGGATCGAAGAAACACATCGCGTTCCTGCCCTTGGCCTTCGCCCGATACATCGCCAGGTCGGCGCGTTTCAGCAAATCGTCCGCCGCGTCCTTCTGTTTTTGAAAGAGCGTGACGCCGATGCTGGCGGTCCCGGCGTACTTGTAACCCCCCAGGGAACAGGGCTCCTGACACGCCCCCAGCAGCATATCCCCAACCGCCTTCGCCTCGATAGCGGCCTCTTTGGCGTCTGCGCTTAACCCCTCCAGTATCACCATGAATTCATCGCTCCCAAGCCGAGCCATGAAGTCGGTTTTGCGCACGGAAGACGTGAGACGCCGCGCCACCTCTTGGAGCAGCAGGTCGCCTATGTCATGCCCCGATGTATCGTTGAGAGTCTTGAAGTCGTCCAGATCGAGAAGCAGCAGCGCGCCCATTTTCTCGCCGTCCATCCTTGCCGCCAGCGCTTTCTCCAGCCGTTCTCGCAGCATCACACGGTTGGGAAGCCCGGTTAGATCGTCATAAAAGGCGAGCTGGTAAATTTTAGCCTCGGCTGCTTTCCGATCGGTGATGTCGGTGTTGATTGCCAGGATCGAACGTGGCATGCCATCCTCGCCGTGTACTAGAGTGCAACGGCTCTCAACGACGAGGGCGCGGCCGTTCCTATGGCGTTTCTGCAGTTCGCCTGTCCATTCCCCATGCTCCAGAACGAAAGCCCGGACATTTTTCACTTCTGGAAAAACGTAAGGAAAGATCTCTTCCACTTGCCGTCCCATCGCCTCTTCGGCCGTCCAGCCGAACAGGCGCTCCGCCCCCTTGTTCCAATAGAAAATGATGTTATCCATATCCTGAACAAAAATCGCGTCCTGGGCATTGTCGAGAAGTTTTGACTGCTCGCGCATCCGGCCGTTTGCCTCCTCAAGCCTGAGACGCGACAACACCGACTCCGTGATATTACGAAAATAAACAGATATGCCGCCAGGCCGCGGATAGCACCGCAAGGTGTACCACAGGTCCTGTTTTTCGTTTTGCGCCTCGAACGTGCTTGCCAACGCCTGCCCCGCTGCGGTCCGCAATTCATCCAGCATTGAAAGCGAAAAGAAGCCGGGGATTGCGTCTGTGATGGTTCTGTTCAAGGCCGCGCCCCGCTTTACCGAGAACTCCGAACACGCGGCGTCGTTCAAGTAGACAAGCCTGAACTCGGAATCCAGCGACATACAGCAATCGGAGATGCTCTCCATGATCTCCGACCTAATCTGCATCGACTCGGCGCGCTCCTGTTCAATAATGTAGGCTTCACGGTATCGCGAAACTGCGTTCAGCAGCAGTCCGAAACAGATATAGCTCAGGCAGCCGGCTACTGCCAGAATCAAGGATTCTACCGGAAAGAGCGAGATGAACCGTGGGGAAAAGGCGATAAGAATTGCCGACGGGGCGACTACCAGAAATCGAGAGAGGAGACGGCCCATCGCAGGCGAATTCACAAGATTATTGAAAACCATCAGCGGAAAGAACCAGACCATATAAGTAAACAAGTTGTTGTGGTTTCCCCAGCCTCCGAGCGTAACAATCATGCCCGCGCAAAGGTACAACGCGTAATAAGTCGTCGACACGATAGCCAGCGTCTGTACCTCGACCTTGCGAAATACAAACAAAGTGACCACATATCCAAAGCCGAACAGGCCGCTCGAGAGCACAACCACCGTCTCTACGCCCGTCACTGCTCCTTGCCGGATTGCGAAGACCCCGAGCGCCGATCCGGCCAGAGACAGAAATGCCGCATGCATGAGCGCGAAACGAGCAAGATCGCCTGATGATCGGACTCCACGTTCTAGTGTGCGCATCCTGACACCATGAAACTTCTCGATTTTGCCCTGTCCGCCGCTCTTGCTATTGGACAACCCTCTGGAAACAGAGCTCTCTGGAAGGTCGTTGTTTGCCGCAGAAACAGATTTCAATTCCTCTACTGCAGAGGCCCCATGTTCGGTGAAGACAACCGAGCAACCAGGCGATCAGCAGATGTGATTCGAAAAAGTTTGATAGATGTCGTTTCGATCTTTCTGCTAAACCAGAATCATCATGCCGACAGAAGAAAAGTAGTCCGAATTGACCTACAAAATGCAAGAAGGACGCGTTCGGCACGAGCTTTACTATCGGCTCTTTGGTGATTGCCGTTCAGGGATTCTGACTGAGAAGAGGCCCGAATATGGGGTTCGGAAGAGTGGATAGTGTAGAACGCCTCCTGTTCTTCCAAATCCTCGACTGTGGCGCTTCCCATCCCGGCAGGGCGGCCCGGTTTGCAGATAATTGATTACTCCTGGTGCAAAATCTTAGTTGGCGCTCCGAGAAGGCGACGATGGCGAACATGGGCCAGCTGCTGAAAAAGGCTCAGAGGGAATTCCGAGACCCCCTCCCCCCCTATTTCCTGTGAAACTGTGGGCTCTTCTCCCGTTTGGTAGCGCTTTTCATTCGAATACCGCAATCACGAAGCTCCATATTGCCTTCCCTTGCAACTGCCTGGATAAGCGCTCTTTGACTCAAAGTGTCCTGCTCTGATAAAGTTCGCTCGATTCCATATTCATCTGCAGCATGGTTGTGAGAGGAGAAACACTTTGACACCTCAATGTCCGTTTTGTGGCCGTGAGGCCATGCCGTTTTTTCAGAAAAAGGGGTTGTCCACTGGAGGGTGGGTGCTCTTTGCGGTACTTTTGCTTCTCTGTTTCCCGCTTTGCTGGCTTCCATTTGTAATCGATGGGTGTAAGCAAGACGTGTGGACCTGTCCGTCATGCGGCATCAGGAGAGCTTGATAAACCAGAACCTGACAAACCGTATCGCTCGCACCCTCGCCTTGGGCGCATTTATCTTCTATCTGGCCTGGAACGCCGCGTGGATTTCCGGGAAGAGAATTCCTCCCTCGATCCTTCGGGGAGTTGCCGGTATTCCATGCCCGACGACAGGCGGTTTTAGGAGCTTCATTGCGCTCTGTCGGGGAGAGTTTGGTCAATCATTCTTGTATAACCCTCTCACGCTGGTATATATATTGCTTCTTTGTTATTCGATGGTGGTTTTGCTTGGCCAGTGGATCAAGCGCCAGCGGCTTGTGCTGAGTCCTCTCGTCGCGTTTGCTTGGTGCGCTTCGCTGCTGATTGGCTGGGCGGCAAAGTTTGTCCTCGGGAAGCAGTACTGGTGATTGCGGCCAGGCAGCCGGCGTTGAACATCTCGTCTATCTGTATCCCCAAAATCATCTTTCAAATTGTTTAGCCGTGCAAAGACGATCTATCTACTCATACTCACGCGCAGCGCGCCCAGGCCCGCTCGCGAAAGTATGCATTTCCCTGCACTGTCGCACCGGTAATGAATGCTGACGGGATAATCCTGCCATTTGGGGTCAGCGCCCTGCCCGCCTGTCTTGGCGAAGTAGAAAGTCTTTCCTCCGCGAGTCTCGATAACCCCCCGCGTCATGTCAAATTCCACAATTGAATCGTCTCCCTCCATGGAATATGGCAGAAGTCTGATCGCGGATTTAGGAGCTTTCGCTCGTCGGGCGGCAAGTTCTGCTGCTGTCACCCGCGCTTCGCCAGCCCGAACCGCATCCTGCAGCTTCTGCAATTCATCCTGCACGCCAGCGGCTGGAAAGTTCGACGAAAAGCTCCAGGCAAAAATATTTCCATATGCCGTCTTCGAGCATGGAATCTCGCCTTCGGCGTGCATGGAAGCGATTTGTCCATTTTTCCCGATTTGATTCTGGAACATATCCTTGTCTAACTCTCGCTCAGGTTCTTGGGCTTCATAGCGCGCGCGATCGATCCCTTGCGCCAACTGCTCGCTGGAGGTATTGCCCTCATCTGTACCGGTTGGCTCTGGATCAGAAACGGATGCGGTAGGAGTTGCCGCGCTCCCGGCATTGTATTTCAGTATGACCTCCTTGCTGCAAAGCACAGCGCCATGCGCATCCTGCAGGTGGATTTCGATGGAAAGCGGAACCGTCGAATTAGCGGCAGCCAGCGCAAACCCATCCTGCCGGGTTTTGTCGCTGGGCTCTATCGTCAGGCGGTATACCGGCCTCTTCTCCCACTTGGTAGACAAATGACCCTTCAATCCGGCCGCGTTCAAGGTATATGCTCCCAAATCGTACTGCCCGCTATTCTCGAAGAACCAGTATGCGATTCCCAAACCCAGCAGAATTCCAAGGGCCGCTACCGCCGTCACATAAACCATGGTCGGTTTCTTGGGGAGATTCGGAATCGACTCCTCTTGCGGCTCAGAAAGTTGCAGCGGGGGAGTCTTCGCTTTGCCTTTGGCTTTCTTCTCTTTAACGTCTTCGCTCACGCTGCTGAAAAGCAGCGGCTCCGTTTCTGCGACTATTTTGGGAATACTCTCCGGCAACGGATCAATGACCTTGTAGCCGCTGTAATGGAGCTCTATTTCTTCTGTCTTTTCGCCCTCGGCCCCTTGACTCTCCGTAGCGTCAGACTTGTCGCCGGGATTTCCTGTACCCGAATTATCAAAGTTGTAGCTAGGCCGCGGCGGTTCCGCAGTCGGCTTCGCGCGATTCGGATATCTCGAATAAGCGTCCATCACCAGGAATCCCTTTCCCCCGGTTGCCCGCAATCCCGTCTTTGCAGAGTCTAACTAATTTGACCACATATCGCCTCTCCGTAAAAGCCATAAATTGCTCAACGCACATCTTCGATTACTGCGTCCTCCCAGTGAACGGCGAGCGCGTCCTTTCTCACACTTGTGCCACGCCGCGATAGAATAGCAATTGAGGAAATCCCCTTTGCGCGGATGATCTCGAGCGCGAGGCGCAACGCAAGCGCCAAAGCAACTCCATTTCAAGCCGGGGCTTCTTTACACCCTGCATTCCCCAAGGTGAACATATGACCATTCAGAAAAAAGATCTCGGAGCCTCAGTGCTGGCGACTGAATACGCAGTACGCGGCCCCATCGTTGCGCGCGCGCAGGAATTGGAAAAACAGGGCAGGGAAATCATCTATTGCAACATCGGTAACCCGCAGTCGCTTGGGCAACGGCCCATCACCTGGCTGCGCCAGATTCTTGCCCTCTGCGAGTATCCAGCGCTGATGGATCTCGCCCCCGGTGCCTTTCCCGCCGATGTCGTCGAAGCCGCGCGGGCCATACTCAAAGGCAGCCAGCACGGAATGGGCGCATACAGCGAAAGCAAGGGTCTGCGCTTCATCCGCGAGGCGGTGGCCGATTTTATTCGCGAGCGCGACGGCATCAGCGTCGATCCGGAGGCCATCTCTCTCACCGACGGCGCCAGCAAAGGCGTGCAAACGATTCTCAAGCTCTTGTTGGCCTCGCCCGCTGATGGCATCATGATTCCCATTCCCCAATACCCGCTCTATAGCGCCACCATCACGCTCTACGAGGGGCGTATTGTTCCCTACTACCTCGACGAAGCCGATCACTGGAAGCTAAATCGCTCCATGCTTGATGACTCCCTGCGCGCGGCCTGCGCTCAGGGCACAAGGGTCAAAGCCATCTGTGTCATCAACCCGGGCAATCCCACCGGTGCCGTGCTCGACGAACAGAACATAGCCATGGTGCTCGATTTCGCGCGCGAGCATGGCCTCTCCGTGCTCGCCGACGAGGTCTACCAGGAGGACATCTACCTGCCCGGCGACACCTTCGTCTCTTTCGCTCGCGTTCTCGACGCCAAACGGATGCGCGACGTGTCGCTCTTCAGCTTCCACTCCTGCTCTAAAGGTTTCCTCGGCGAGTGCGGAGTGCGTGGCGGCTATTTTGAATACCGCAACGTGCCCGACGACGTGGCCGAGCAGATTCTCAAACTGCTGTCGGTTTGCTTATGTTCAAACCTTCCCGGACAGGTGGCTACCTACGCCATGGTTCACCCTCCTAAATCAGGAGATCCCTCTTACGAACTCTACAATCGCGAAAAGACCTCCATTCTGGAAGAGATGAAGACGAGAGCAGTCCTTCTGGCCGAAGGACTGAATAAGATCGATGGAATCTCGTGCAATCCGATCGCCGGCGCGATGTACGCCTTCCCGCGCATTACACTGCCTGCGGGCGTAACCGACGAAGAGTATTGCATGGCGCTGCTCGAAGAGACTGGAATCTGCGTGGTGCCTGGATCAGGCTTCGGTCAGGCGGCAGGTACGGCTCACTTCCGCACCACCATCCTCCCGCCTACTCAGAAGCTCCGCCAAGTGGTGGAAATGCTCGGCGCGTTTCACGAGGGGTATGTGCTTGTGAAGCATTGATCCGATCAAATGATCCGGACCAGGAATGATGAAGCCACCGCAAAGCTGTCTTCGGAGCCAGGCGCACCGGGCATTCGATAAGGGCCTTCCATGAGAAGGCCCTAGCTTCTTCCCTCCATCACATCTCTTAACGCAAAGCTCGTCTCCAGCCGTGTAACTCCTGGCAATCGGGATAACTCATGTTGATGCAGGCGGCTGTAGTCGTCGATGTCGGCCACGCGGACCACCAGCGTGTAGTCGTAGTGGCCGTCCATCAGGTGGCAGCTGCCGATGCTCTTCGAGCGCCGCACCGCGGCCTCGAAGGCGTTCAGCACGGCCGCCGACTGGCGTTCCAGCGTAACGCGAATGAAGACCGTCATGCGTTTGCCCAGCAAACGGTCGTCGATTTCAGCGCGATAGCCGCGGATGGCTCCCGATGCCTCCAGCGCCTGAATGCGCCGAGAGGCCGCAGAGGCCGAAAGGCCCACAGCCTCGCCAACCTCATAATTGGTCGCACGGCCATGGCGCTCCAGGTAGCGCAGAATCGCAGCGTCCAGCTCGTCAAGACGGTTGCCGGCTTTGGTCGCCGCCACCTCCGGCCCGATCTCCAACGCTCCTGCGCCTGATTCTTGCGCCAAATGGCTATTTAGATCACGTTTCGTTCGCACAGAGCACTTATATCACAAACTTTGCACACATTGGAAGTGGTTTGCGCCGTAGGATCGTTGACAGTTGGACATGGGCGCAGACCCGGCGTCTGGATAAACCAGTCGCTGGGAAGGAACTGCGAAATCACAGGTTCTTGATAGCAAGGCTTTACCGGAGCGCGACCAGCTCAACTGGACTGAAATCAGAAACAGGAGAGACAGCAATGATTATTGGCGTTCCAAAAGAGATCAAGGACAATGAAGCCCGCGTCGGCGTGACACCGGCAGGCGTAAAGGCGCTCACCGAAGATGGGCACAAAGTATTGGTCGAAACAATGGCCGGCGCAAAATCCGGCTTCCTCGACGAGGAATACCAGAGAGCTGGCGCGACGATTGAGGGCGCTGCCAGCGATGTTTGGAAAAAGTCCGACACTGTGGTCAAAGTCAAGGAACCCATTCAGAAGGAGTATGCATTCTTTCGCGAGGGGCTGGTGCTGTTCACCTATCTACACTTGGCGCCGGTACAGGATCTGACCGATAAGCTGCTCGAATCGAAGGTAATCGGCATCGCCTATGAAACAGTTCGCGATCGCCAGAACACGCTGCCCCTGCTGACGCCTATGAGCGAAGTAGCAGGCCGCATGAGCGTGCAAGTGGGCGCCACATATCTCGAAATGGGACACGGCGGACGCGGCATTTTGCTGGGTGGTGTGCCGGGCGTCCCTCCGGCGCACGTTACCATCATCGGTGGCGGAGTCGTGGGCACTAACGCAGCGAAGGTAGCGCTGGGCTTTGGGGCCAAGGTCACACTCGTGGATGTGAACTTGAACCGTCTGCGCGAGCTGGACGACATCTTCGGCGGAAGGCTTTACACGCTGGCCTCGAACAGCTACAACGTGGCCGAAGCCACGCGCGAGGCTGATCTGGTCATCGGCGGCGTGCTGATTCCCGGCTCGAACGCGCCTAAGCTGGTAACGCGCGCCATGGTCTCCCAGATGAAGAAGGGCGCGGTCATTGTTGACGTGGCCATCGACCAGGGCGGCTGCGTGGAAACGGCCAAGCCCACTTCGCACTCCAACCCTAGTTATATGGTGGATGGTGTGGTGCATTATTGCGTAACCAATATGCCTGGCGCGGTGCCTCATACTTCCACGTTGGCCCTGACCAACGCGACCTTCTCCCACCTGCAGCGCATGGCTAACCTGGGCACGCGCGAGGCATTGCGTAAGGATGCGGGCTTAGCCGAGGGGTTGAACACCTGGCTCGGCAAGCTCATTTATCGCGGCGTGGGCGAGAGCCAGCATCGGCCGTGGACGCCGGCGGCCAGCGTGATCGCCTAAAGGCCAGTGACCAAAGATCTGTCATCGGTCGCCGGTTCCAACGTCAGTTTCCCTATGCCTCATTCTTGCGACAGAAAATGCCGCAGGAGTGAGGCATAACAGTTTTGGCCGCAACCAACGGAACGATTGAAGTTCACGAGAACCCATTTCCTCCAAAGTGCGCCTCGGCGTTTTACAGCAAACCTGCCGGACAATGCTGAAACATGCTCGAAAATTAGAACTCTTGACCTGGCGTCCGATGGGCTAAAAGATTTTTGTTGACATAACTATCTAATAGGCATATATCTAGCAGGCATATGGCAAAGCGTTCGAGTTCAAGCATGGAAGTACTCCTCGGCCTGTTGACCATCGAGCCTATGTCTGGCTACGACCTGGGGCAGGCCATTCGCACATCGGTCGGCTTCTTTTGGAACGAGAGCTACGGGCAGATCTACCCCAACCTGAAAAATCTGGCTGCCGAGAAGCTGGTGACCGCAAAATCCGAGCGCCAAAAGGGCAAGCCGGAGCGGCGCGTCTACTCCATCACCAAGAAGGGCCGGGAGCGATTGGCGGCGTGGCTCGCCGTCGAGCCGCAGTCGGAGATTGCGCGCAATGAATTGCTGTTGAAGCTGTTCTTCGGCGCACAGGTTCCAGTCCAGCTTTCCATTCAACACGTGGAGCGGATGGCGGAGCGGGAGGGCGCGTACCTGCGTGAGTTCCGGCGCATTGAGCAGCACGAGATCAGCAAGAACCTGCAGTATCCTGATGCGCCTTATTGGAAGATGGCGGCGCGATTCGGGCAGTTGGAGTTGGAGGCGCACCAGCGTTGGTGCGAAGAGACGCTAACCGAGCTGCGCAAGATGGCCAAACAACAGCAAAAGGGCACTGAGAAAGGGAAGGACAAGGATCATGCGGGAAACTGAGATTCTAAGCTTGGATAAATCACCAGTGCGGAAAAGGCCGGAGCGGGTGGCGTCGTTGGCGCATCTAGTTGGCTTTCTGCTGATTGGGGTCGGCGTGGTTGTTATGGGCTTCTTGGCGCAACACGCACCCGCGGGCGGCGGCAGTGCGGCCGGCAGTCAGCTTGCCAGCCATAGCAAATCGATTCCAATTTATCTGACGGCGATCTTCATGGATTGGGCGCTTTTGTATTACTGCTTTGCCGGAGTGCATCATCGTGGCGGCAGTTTTTGGGCGCTTGCTGGCGGGCGCTGGAACTCTTGGAAGAGCGTAGCCGTGGACCTCGGGATCGTGCTTCCTTTCTGGGTTCTGTGGGAGGGCGCGGCCTATGGCGTTTATTGGTTACTGGGACCGAGCAGCGCGAAGACCGTTGATAGCTTGTTGCCGCAGAGCCTGCTGGAGGTCCTCATCTGGATTGCAACTTCGATCACTGCGGGCGTATGCGAGGAGATGGTTTTCCGCGGCTATCTCCAGCGCCAGCTTCATGCGTTCAGCGGAAGCGTTGTGGTCGCCGTGTTGGGGCAGGGATTCGTCTTTGGCCTGTTTCATGCCTACCAGGGATGGAAGAACGTGGTCATCATCAGCGTGCTTGGAGTTCTTTATGGAGCACTGGCCGCGTGGCGCGGGAATCTGCGCGCTAACATCGTCGTCCATGCCTGGACCGACGTTTGGGAAGGCTGGTTCAAATTCGTGGTGTGGAGATAAAACAGGCCAAACGCGATCTGCGGAAGATCATAGTTCTGTTGTCAGATCGGATGGTGGCTTTTGTGGTGTCCCGTCCTTGCACCGAAAGAATGGCGCAAGGATGGGACACTCAGTTTTGGTGGGAAAGACGCAGCGCCTGTTGTTCCTTGATTTCTAATCCCTAACCCCTGACAGTTCTATAATCGCCCCATGCAGTTTAGCGGTGATCCTCGGCGGCGAACGGTCGCTCTGCTTGCGGGCGGGGTGCTGTTGATTTTCGTGCTGTTCGGCGCGCTACAGGCATTCAACACCTCCGGTGTGAGCTTCCTCAATCCCGAAACCGCCGGGGAGACGCTTATTTACACCGGCCTCACGGTGCTGGTCTTCCTGTTGTTGCTGCTCCTGCTGGTGCTGCTTCTGAGGAACATCTTCAAGGTTTATGCAGACCAGGGCAGCAGCGGGCTGGGTGTACGGCTGCGTTCGCGCATGGTGCTTGGCGCCGTGCTCATTGCTCTCGCGCCCGCAGTCTTCATGTTTCTCTTCAGTGATGGGTTGATGAACCGGTCGCTGGACCGCTGGTTTTCGCCCAACATCTCTGAATTGCGCGACGACTCCACGCGTGTAGTTCTTGAACTGGCGCAATACGTTACTGCCAACGCGCGCGTCGAGGCCGAGTCGATTGCGTCTTCGGGCGCCCCGGACAGCGAACTTCCGGCCCTGCAAAATGAGTTGAGTTCGCGCCGCATTACACTGGCCGGCGGTTTTGCGGCCGTCTATGGCAAAGATCAGCGGCTCCTCGCCACTTTTCAGGCTCCGCCGGAATCGAGCCCGGCAAGCCTGATTTCGTGGCCCGAAGATGCCGAGCAGGGGCAGGCGGTTTCGCTTCACGGACCGCTTACCATCAGCTTGCTTTCCGCCGCGCAGCGCAGTGATAAGCCTGTGATGAGGGTGGCTGGCCTGGAGTACGCGCTGGGGATGGCGACGACCGCGTCAGGCAAGTTCGTGGTGGTGGCGCTACCCATGCCGCAAGGGCTAAGCCAGCCAGCCATGCGCATTCGTTCCGGCTCGGCCGCTTATTGGAAGCTCTTCCATAGGCGCAGTCAGATTCGCAACATTTTCTTCCTGATCCTGCTGGTAATTACGGTGCTCGCGTTCTTCCTCAGCGTGTGGGTCGCGCGGTTTCTTTCCATCCAGATTACTCGGCCGGTCGAAGCTTTGGCCGTTGCGATGGCCGAGATCGCCACGGGCAAATACGACCATCGAGTGGCGCTGACAGCTAACGGCGAAATGGGCGAACTGGTGCGAGCCTTCAATCGCATGGCCGCTGACTTGGACGCAAGCCGCCAACTGGCTGAGACTTCCTCCGCGCAACTGACCGCCGCAAACCTGGCGATTGAAGAGCGCCGCCGCGAACTGGAGACAATCATTGAAACAATTCCGTCGGGAGTCGTCACGCTCGACGGCGCGGGCGCGGTCCTGCAATCCAATCGCGCCTTTGCCGCGCTGCTTGGTCGGCGCGTCGATCTTGGCCTGGGCGGGGAGAAGATCGAATCGCTGTTTCCCGCTGACTGCGCCGACGACCTGGCAGGCGTTATTCGCCGCGGCCACCGCATGGGCGCGGCCTTTACTGAGATCGAGGTGCCGGTCGGAGGCCGCACGCTCCATCTGGCCATCACCAGCGCGCGGTTTGAGCTCACCCAAAGCCAGCCGGGAACCGTGCTGGTGGTCGAGGACACCACCGAACTCTTGCGGGCGCAGCGGCAGTTGGCGTGGAAAGAGGTGGCGCAGCGAGTGGCTCATGAAATCAAGAATCCGCTGACTCCCATTGCTCTCTCCGCCGAGCGCATCAGCAAACACCTTGACCGCGGCCAGCCGGACTCGCCCGCCATTATTCGCAAGTGCAGCGAGGTCATTCTAGGCTGCGTGGGCACGCTGCGCACTCTGGTGGCTCAGTTCTCCGCGTTGGCTGAGTTTCCCGCGCCCCAGCCGCGCGCCTGCGACATGAATCAAGTGACCGATGAGGCGTTGGCGCTGTTTGCCGACAGGCTTTACGGCATCACCGTGAGGCGCGATTTGGAACCGGGCTTGCCGCCGGTGCTGGCTGATCCGGAAGCCATTCGCCGCGCCTTGGCCAACCTTATCGACAACGCCGCCGATGCCATGCAGGGCAGTCTGCTGCGTGTGCTCGGGCTACGCAGTTCGCTCAGTGAAGACGGCGCCTCTGTCGAGGTCGAGGTCTCCGACACTGGCCACGGTCTCACCGATGAAATCCGCGAGCGCCTGTTTCTGCCCTTTTATTCCACCAAGCAGCGCGGCACCGGTCTCGGCCTCTCCATCGCGGCCAAGATTGCGCAGGAGCATGGCGGCTCGCTGCGCGCCGAGACTAACAGTCCCAAGGGCGCGCGTTTTCTATTGCGGTTGCCCCTTATGGATCCGCCGGAACCCGCCGCGCAACCGGTTGATGCAGCCGGCCACGCCGCGCACATTCAATCTGCCGCTTCGGCCAATCCTGTGAAGGGATCGCACCAATGAATCACATTCTGGTAGTAGACGACGAAGCAGAGATTCGCACTTCGCTCGAGGAGATTTTGGGCGAAGAAGGTTACGGCGTAGCCAGCGCGGCCACGGGTAATGAGGCCATGGTACTGCTCGAAGACGCGCCCTATGACGTGGTTCTGCTCGACATCTGGCTGCCTGACCGCGACGGACTCGACGTGCTCGCCGATATTCACCGCCAGGCAGCCGCAATGCGGCCTGAAGTGGTCATCATCAGCGGCCACGGAACCATCGAGACTGCGGTCAAGGCCACCAAGCTGGGCGCGTACGACTTTCTTGAAAAGCCGCTCTCGCTCGATCGCACCCTGCTCGTGATCAAGAACGCGGTCGAGGCGCGCCGCATGCGCGCGGAAAACCTCGAATTCAAACGCCAGTTCAGCGTGAGTTCGGTGCTCACCGGCGAAAGCGTGCCGATGAAAGCCCTTCGCCAGCAGATTCGCCTCATGGCGCCCACCAATGGCCGCGTGCTCATCTATGGCGAATCGGGCACCGGCAAGGAACTCATCGCCCACTCCATTCACGCCGAGAGCCTGCGCCGCGATCAGATTTTTGTCGAGCTCAACTGCGCCGCCATTCCCGAGGCGCACATCGAGGCCGAACTCTTCGGTTACCGGCACGGAGCACAGCCCGGTGGCCTGCCCGAGCAGCGCGGCACCCTCGAGCGCGCCGATGGCGGAACGCTCTTTCTCGATGAGGTTGGCGACATGAGCCTCAAGACGCAGTCCAAGATGCTCTCCGCGCTTGACGACCAGCAGTTCACACCGGTCGGCGGCACACAGCCCATCCGCGTGGACGTGCGTCTCATCGCCTCCACTAACAAGGACCTTGAAGAGGAGATAGCCAAGGGCAACTTCCGCGAAGATCTCTTTTACCGGCTCAACGTCGTCCCGTTTTTTGTCCCACCGCTGCGCGAGCGCAAGCAAGACATCCCGCCGCTTACGCGCGAGTTTCTCGCCGAGTTCGGCCGCCAGTACGGACGCCCGCGCATGGAGATCAGCGATGAAGCCCTCGAGGCGCTGGCCCAATACCACTGGCCGGGCAACGTGCGCGAGCTCAAGAATGTAATCGAGCGGGTGCTTATCCTCAATCCTCGCGCTCTGCGCATCGAGCGCAAGCACCTGCCGCCGCTCACACACAAAGCAGGCACACGTTCTACTGAGGAGTTTTCAACGCTGCAACAGGCGCGCGACGCCTACGAGCGCGAGTTCATTCTCAAGAAGATCGATGAATCCCGCAACAACGTCAGCCGCGCCGCCGAGTTGCTTGGCCTGGAGCGCAGCCACCTCTACCGCAAAATGAAAGCGCTCGGCATCAGCGTGCGCGAATAGCGGGCGGCGGGGCGAATGTCCGTTGCTCAGCATCCACCCTCAAAAGTCTCAAAGTTATTGTTGCTCGACGAAGGCCCGCGCCTGGAGCATCTTTACTGAGAGTCTAAAGTCACTCCGTGCCCCACCCTTGCGCCTTTTGTATGGCGCAAGGGTGGAAAACCATGAGATCGGCCTGACCCGAAGACTGAAAATCCTCTACTGCGAAGACGAGGACCGAGTCCCTCGGCGGGTTTGCGTTTGTGACGTGCTCTCCTGTATTGCCTGGACCAGTGAAACTCCGACCGGCGTTCCCAGCCCCGTCGCCGCATCCCAGCCAGACCCTGCGGAATAGGCGCCGTTATTGCCCGCTGTAATATCCCGGAAGCAGGTCGATTCGTCCGCGTCATAAAGCATCGGATTGATCAACCCGGTGCGAGTTTGGAGCTTCTCGTTGAGCAGGGCAATCAGCCCGGCCCACAGAGGCGCCACCGCGCTGGTTCCACCAATCACCAACTGCTGCCCATCCACCTGCACCTTGTAGCCGGTTTCAGGATCAGCGTCGCCGGCCACATCGGGCACCCCGCGGTTGGCCTGCGGCACATCGCTGGACTGCCAGTCCGGCCGAGCAAAGACCGTACTGTAGCCTCCTCCAGTCGCTCCGCCTTGCGGGCCGTCATTCCACACCGTTTCGTTGGTGATGATACCGTCGGCCGACAGCAAAGTTGTGCCGCCGCATGCCAGCACGTGCGGACTCGATGCGGGAAAGTCCACATGGTTCTGGCCGTCGTTCACTCCGTCGCTCGAACCGTTGTCTCCGGCCGCGACGGTAATGGTGATGCCCAGAAGGCCTGCTTCTTGGGCAACTTCGTCAAAGTTCTCCATCGACTGCTGCGTCCACGTCGACTCCGGTCCGCCCCAGCTGATTGAAATCACGCGTGGCGCACGCAGTTGATCGTGAACCGCCATGCTCAGCGCATCCTGGAATCCACGCGCTGTGTTGGGAGCAAAATAGACCACGAGCGAAGCTCCCGGCGCCACGGCTCCAGCCACTTCGATGTCCAGCATCACCTCGCTATCCGCGCTGTTCGCTGTGGTCGCGCGATTCTTCGCTTGATCGACAGAAGACGTTACGACCTGTGGCGTCGGCAGGCCAAGCGACTCGAAGTACTCCTGAATGTCGGCTGGACGATAGCCGCCGCCCAGCTCAATCAGGCCAATTACCTCTCCCGAGCCGTTCACATCCTGCGGAAAATCGTAGAGCTGCGCCACCTGCACCGGTGTGTACGCAATGTTGGAAGCACGGTCGCCAAAGCGGCGATTGTTCACGCGAACGCGTAAATGCGGTTTGGCCACCGGCCGGTCGTCCAAACCAAAGACTCCTTGAACAATCGACGCAAGTTCCTCTGGAAGCTTAATCGCGCCAGTCCGTCCGCGATAGTTTCCATCTGGATGGTCGTAATCGATCAGCTCAATGCCAAAGGCCTTTTCCATCTTCGAGGCAGTTCCGGCCAGCGTCACTGTGCGGCGCAGAACCTCGTCGCCACGCTCCAGCATCTGCAGTTTGTTCTCTTCCGCAAATTCCCGGATCATGTCAATATGTTTCGGATCCGCGCCACACTGCTCGGCAAACTCGCTGTGACTCATGAATTTGCCGGAGAGTCTAGGCGTCGGCAAGGGTTGGCGATGGCAGAGAATCACCGAGATTTCGATGAGCTGATGGGGGTCGGTCGCTCCAATCGCGCGCGCTCCTGGGATCATCACGCGCTCACTGCCCTTCAACGCAATTCTTTTGGAATTTGACATGGGTTGCTCCTTCTCCGATTGGGTTACCCCGTGGAGGATGTGCCGGACGATCTTCCAGCAAATGGCAACGGGACAACCTGGTGGACAGGCTCCCGCACTATTACTCGCTGCGCTCCATGCTAGGGGAGGACATGGTTCACGCCCCGCGCTTGGCCCCGTATCTGCCGGGACGACGCGCAGGCGAAACAATTCGCCGGCAATTTTTATGGAGAAGGTTCTTGCAAGGGGAAAAGAATCTCGAAGCACCACTTGTAAGCCTTCGTCCCGAACGAGGGGAAGAATCTCAAAGCACCAAATTGTAATCAATCGCGAACAGGCCGCTCACCCGGCAATCGATCCGGTGCGCTGTGCCGAAAACCTGGTGCGGCGCTCGGTCGAGCGTGGGCATCCGCACAATCTGTGGAAGAATATACTCCCGGGTTCCCAAGAAATGCACGGCTTTTTGGGAATGATAGGAAATCTTTTTTTGGGTCTTGAGATTCTCTTTTGGCGGGTCTTAAAGCATTCTTTAGGAGATTGTAGGGGCACTCCATTCGGCGGTTGAAATCCGCGTCTTCCACCCCAGCGACAAGGACCGATCGCTGGCTACCGTCCTCCCTCCGGATTGAGCCTTTCCGCGACAATTGCCATTCGTCTCTTCTGCCTGTCCGGAAGCGCACACGACTTCGCGAAAGCGGACAAGCGCGGACCTCTGCCTGCCCCAGATCTTTTGGCTATCTCCATGACGGCGCGACCTTTGACAGGCCCGCGCCAGGGTCCGACTTTGGCAAGAGAATTGCGGATATGTTGGCTGCAAGCAGCAGATTCGGAGGGAAGCGATGGCATATTTTGAGCGAATGCGTGATGTGATCTCCGGGCCATTCAGCCCTGAAGTCATCCAGCAGCGTGCGGCGGCCGGGTGGCAAATGGTTTCCATCGAATGGAGGCGCGAGTTGCCCGACGCGGAAGCGCCCACCGAGGGCGCGTTCAACGAGGACATCCCCTTTGGACTGCGTATCTCTGACGATTGCAAGCGATTGGAGCCCGACCCTGCCGAGCACAGCGCCCTGATGAAGATGATGGAACTGCTGGTGCAAGAGTTTTCGTATTCGAGCATTGTCAGCGACCTGAACGAGAAGGGTTTTCGCATGAGGGATGGCCGCCCCTGGAGCCGAGTGGCCGTCTTCAACATGATTCCGCGCCTCATTGAGGTAGGCCCGCGATTCTTCGGTTCAGAGGAGTGGGAGCAGCGGCGGCAAAGCTTTGCGCGCGCAAAAGCGCCGGAAGTTGAATAGAAAACGCACCACGCGGATTGTAGGTTGGCCCGCTGACTCACCACTGCCCATCGGCCCCGCATTATCATCCGTTTACGGGTCAACGGAGCCCTTCGGACTCGTTGTCTAATCGCGACCAGGAACGGGGAACCCGGCGGATAATGGAATCCTCGCCGCTTTTGCCGCGTCCAATGCAATGTATCCTTGTAACTGGAGATGTTTTTGCTCACTGGGTTGCAGCCGGATATTCGCAGCAGACGCCGCCGGAAGCCACGCGCTTTCGGGGCCACTGCTTTGCTGTGTCTGGCTTTGCTGGCGATGGTGGCCGTGGTCCAGGTGGCGCACATCCATCCTCTGGACAGCGACTCCGACCATTGCTCGCTATGCATCGCGATGCACTCTGCGGCTCCGGTTACGATTGCCGCTGCCCTGGTAGTCCTGGTTAGAATAGGAACCCCCGAGCCGATCATCGAGGCGCGCGCGGTCGTCCGGTATTGGCACCCCAAGCTCTTCACTCGACCCCCTCCCGACGGCTGCTAAGGCACTTTTTCGATCTTCCGTATAGTCTGCCCCCGGTTGCGCCTTGCAGGTACGTCAAGCGCAGTTCCGGAATTGCTTCGCGGACTGGCGTCTTGTTTGGAAGGTTGCCCCCATTGCACTGAAGATGCTGCGGCCAAGAGAGCCACGGCCTGTCTTTCGCATAATTCAGCCATAATTCAGGAGATTATCTATGCCGTTCAAACACGGCACAATTTTAAGCATCTTCCCCGTTCTCGTCTTGATTCTTGCGGCGCTCAGCGCGATCGCGGAGGGCAGTAACTCCGGCGCTGTTCGCGGCACTGTTACTGACCCTTCAGGCGCCGTGATTCCCAACGCGACCGTTCATCTAATTAACCAGGTCAGCGGCCTTGACCGGACCGCAACCACCGACGCGACCGGCCAGTTTATCTTTGCGAACATCCCGTTCAATCCATACCGGATGACCGTCCTGGCCAACGGCTTCTCGCCAATGAGCAAGAGTTTTGAGATCCGTTCGGTGGTGGGCGCCAGCCTCAACCTGGTTCTTCAGGTGGCCGGCAGCTCCCAGACCGTCACGGTGCAGTCTTCAGGCGATTTGGTTGAAACCGATCCCACCTTCCACACAGACGTGGATCGTGAACTGTTTACCAAGGTGCCTTTGGAGAGCGAGTCTTCCTCCCTCAGTTCACTGGTCACGCTCTCCACGCCAGGCGTGTCGGCCGACTCCAATGGTCTCTTTCACGGCCTGGGCGACCATGCCTCCAACTCTTTCTCCGTGGACGGCCAGTCGATTACCGACCAGCAGAGCAAGGTCTTCTCTAATCAGATTCCCGCCGACTCGATTCAATCAATCGAAGTTATCAGCGGTGCGCCGCCGGCCGAGTATGGCGGTAAGACCAGCCTCGTGATTGTAGCCACAACGCGCTCTGGACAGGGCATTACCAAGCCTACCGGCAACATCAGCAGCTCTTACGGCAGCTTCGGTTCGGCGACTGGCGGTTTCGATCTGGCTTACGGCAAGACGAAATGGGGCAATTTCATTGAGGCCGACGGCCTCGACACCGGGCGATTTCTCGATCCTCCGGAGTTCACGGTCTTCCACGACAAAGGCAACGAGCAGAATGTCTTCGATCGCATGGACTATTCTCTAACTCCGATCGACTCTATCCACCTCGACCTGAACTACTCCCGCTCATGGTTCCAGACGCCCAATTCCTTTGACAACCTCAACGTGCAAAACGTGGAGACAGCGGGCCCGAACAGCGGATCGAGCTCGAGTCCCGATTTCGTGAATGTGGGCAACACCGATCAGCGCTCCAAGATCGAAACCATTAATATTTCGCCCACTTACACGCGCGTCATCGGCGGTGACTCGGTCTTCAACCTTGGCGCCTTCGTCCGCCGGGACGACTATAACTACTTCCCCAGCGGCAATGCGCTGGCCGACCTGGGCCCGTCCAACCTGCAAACCTCTTCCATCTCCCAGTACCGCACACTTACTAATGCTGCGGTCCACTCCGACTACTCCTATGCCAAGGGGATTCATAACCTCAAAATCGGCGCGCAGTACGGACAGACTTTCCTGCGAGAGAACGACAGCCTGGGTGTGGTGGAGTCAACCTATAACTCTCCCTGCATGGATGCGGCGACTGGCAACCCTCTGCCGGGATACGCCAGTCCTTCGAGTTGCGTCGGAGTTACGCCGATCCCGAATCCCAACTATGTGCCCGTCCTCGCCCCGTACGACCTGACCCGCGGCGGAAGCGTATACAAGTTCTCCGGTCACACCGACGTGAAGGAACTGGGCCTCTATATTGAAGACCAGATCAAAGCCGGCAACTGGCTGTTCAACCTCGGCCTGCGCGGCGATGTGTACAACGGCCTTACGTCGGCCACCCAGACCGAGCCTCGCGTAGGAATTGCGTATAACATCAAGCCAACCACCACCGTGCTGCGCGTCTCGTATGCGCGCACGCTGGAAACGCCCTTTAACGAAAACCTGGTGCTGTCCAGCACTGGATGCTCGAATGCAGTGCTGTCGCCGCTGCTCAACTGCACTTCGGGTGTATCAGGAACCCTTCAGCCAGGCTTTCGCAACGAGTTCCATGCCGGCCTGCAACAGGCCTTCGGCAAGCACCTGGTCTTCAGCGGCGAGTACATTTGGAAGTACACCCACAACGCCTTCGACTTCAGCGTGCTGGGCAACACCCCGATTACCTTCCCCATCGACTGGCATAACTCGAAGATTCCCGGCTATGCTTTGCGCGCGGACGCTCCCCAGGTGCATGGCTTCAGCGCCTATCTTGTCGCCTCCTCGGTGGCCGCGCGCTTCTTTCCGCCGCAAGTGGCCGGGGCTGGAGCCACTGTGGGTCAGGCGGGTCTGCCCTTCCGCATCGACCACGACGAGAAGTTCAACCAGACCACTCACTTGCAGTACACGATCTCGCGCGGCAAGGCGCTCGACGGCTTGTGGGGCGGCTTCAACTGGCGCTATGACAGCGGCCAGGTTGCCGGAGCAACGCCTTGCTATGGCGTAACCGATCCCAATACTCCATGCGGAAACAGTTCCACCACGCTCGGCGGTCAGCCTGCGATAGCGATGGTGGACACCAACACGCCTCCTACCATCAATCCCGTCACACACGCGAGTGTTGCTCTCCCTTTAACTGCGGACGAAGAGTATCAGGCGGGGTTTGCCTGCAATGGAGTGAAGGCCACTCCCACCACCCCATTGCCCGCCGTCTGTCTGGCCTCGCAGTTCACCTCGAGCCTCATCAACATCCCCGCCCCCAACATGGGCGACAACGACCACAATCCCCAGCGCATTGCGCCGCGCGACCTGTTCGACGCCTCTGTCGGCAAAGACAACATCCTCCATGCCCAACGCTACAAGCTCAACCTCGACATGACGGCTATCAATCTTACAAACAAGTTCGCGCTTTATAACTTTCTATCCACCTTCAGCGGCACGCATTATGTAACATCGCGCGCGCTGACAGCGAAGATTACATTGAACTTTTGAAGACAATATGGTTGCGAGGAGGCGGCAAAAGGCAGAAAATGATGCCATGTTGCCTCCCCCAAGCAGTACGCTCGTGAAATCTCTGCCCGTTTTTTGCCTGGTCCTCCTCCTGCAGTTTTCGTCTGCCCATGCCGCGAAACGAACATCCTCAAAAGAAGTGGAGAATTTGCTCCAGCGTCAGATAAGCTGGGATGCGAATCAGACCAACGAAAGAAACCCGGACGGCCTGCACCTTCAATTCTTCAAAATAGATGAAACGGGCTCTCCCGGAAAGAGTCTTGTTACCTACCGCGTTTACGTTTCCGGAACTCCGGTCAGCAAGAAATATGCGCTCACGATATGGAGAATCGGATCGGAGCCCCGCGCTGTTCCCGGCGATGTCTATGTCAACGGCAAGGGGCTCTTGATGGTGCACAAGCCCGGTCCTGGCCAGGAAGACAGCGACTTTGTAGGAGGCGATGAGCTGCACCTGGCCGTGCAGGCGGCGCAGGGCGAGCCTATCCGCTACGCTCTCGCATCGTCTGACAAGCAAATTCTCATCACTGGCACAGTGGTTCCATTTCCGCTTGAAGCCAAAGACCAGGGCTGCCGGCTTGAAGTGAGGCTTGCCACGCCTGATGCCGAAGGCGTTCTGATCTCCGCCGACGGGCTGCCTGCAAACGCTGACGCTCCCTTCCAATTGGTCTCCGCCGGTGTGACGGATACCGCCAGCTTTCACGCTGACGCGCAGGGCCATGCCGTGACGATGGGCCTTCCTTTTGTGGCCGGCCTGGATCGAGGATTGCTCAAGGTAACGCTGGTCACCCAGGAGTGTTCAACCGCCATCGAAGTTCCATGGGGAAAGAAAAGTTACTCCTTGCGCTGATAAATTCGGCATCGGAGTACTGGCTCTGACATGATCTGCACTTGCTCTTTCACTCCGCGCTAGGGCGTGAGACGGCCAGAACCTCTGCAAAATGCACCCCTTCGCGCCCCGACAACTGGTGAATCTGTTCGCGGCAACTGAAGCCGTCAGCCACAATAATCGTTGTGGGCGCGGCTGCGTTGACAGCCGGCAGAAGCCCGAGATTGGCGATTGCCTTTGAAACTTCAATCTTGTCTGCCTCAAGGCCAAATGGTCCCGCCATGCCGCAGCAACTGGAGTCGATAAGCTCCACTGCCGCGCCGGCCTTTTTCAGCAGGGCGATCTCGTTCACTGGTCCGCCAAAAACAGCTTTGTGGTGGCAGTGGCCGTGCAAGATTACCTGCGCACCCTCAAGCCTGCCCGTCACCCACTCGGGAGCTTTTGCGGCCAGCCAATCGGCCAGCAGCCACACTTGCTTGCTCATGCGCTGAGCGCGAGCGTCGCCAGGAAAAAATTCCAGCGCCTCATCCTTGAAAACGCTGGCGCAGCTTGGCTCGAGGAAGATGAATGGCAATCCGGCTTCAATCTCCGGCGCCATGCGGTCCAGCACATTGGCCAGGTAAGCGCGCGCCGTGCCCAGCAGGCCGAAGTCATAAAGCGCGCGACCGCAGCAAATGTGCCCTTTGGGAACCTGCACTCGAAAGCCGGCTGCGGTAAGAACGGCTTCGGCGGCAGCCAGAGTTTGCGGGTGATAGTAGTTGTTCCATGTGTCGGCCCAGAGCACCACATGCTCTCCAGCCGGCTCCGTTTTGGTTGCATTCTTCCCGCTTGCAGCGCGAGGGACGTTGGTGGTTTCGTCGCCCGCCGATCTTGCCTTCTTGTAGTTTTTCCCGGCGAGGCGCGGAAGCTGGCGCTCTTGCGCTACACCCACAATGTGTTTGATAAGCGGGCTGGTCAGGCGTCCGGTGAGCACGGCGTTGGTCAGCGTCGGAGTAATCGAGCCCAAACGCGCCATGACGTCCGCGAACCCGAAAATGTAGTGATGCAGGGGGTGCGGGCGGTGTTTGTAGCGCTGCGCCAGGTACTCGGATTTGTAGGCGGTCATGTCCACTGATACCGGGCACTCGGTCTTGCACGCCTTGCAACTGAGGCAGAGATCGAGCGCTTCGTGGACCGCTTTGCTCTGGAAGCCTTCCTTGCGCAGTGCGCCGGCCAACATCTCCCACAGCAGCCGTGCGCGGCCGCGTGTGGAGTGCTGTTCCTCGCCGGTAGCGCGGTAACTGGGGCACATTACGCCGCCGTCGGCCTTCAGGCAAGCGCCCACGCCCACGCAACGCGCGGCGGCGCGTTCCAGTGAGCCTTCATCGGCCGCAAACACAAAATGTGTCTCCAGCTTGGCCTGCGTCTCGCCGGCAACGGGCGGCGCATTGCGCAGGTTTTCCGAAGGATCGTAAACGCGCACCGCATCCGACAGCTTGCCGGGATTCATTCTGTTTGCAGGATCCCAAATTGCTTTGAACTCCTGAAAGGCTCGTATAAGCTCAGGTCCGAACATTTTGGGTAGCAGCGCCGCGCGAGCCTGGCCGTCTCCGTGCTCGCCGCTGAGCGACCCGCCCAGACTGAGAACCAGATCCGCTGCGCGGTCGATGAATTCGCGGAAGCGGCGCACGCCTTCCACAGTGCGAAAGTCGAAGTTGATTCTCAGATGAACGCAACCCTGGCCGTAGTGTCCGTAAAGCGGGCTGCGATAGCCGTACTCGGCCATCAGAGCTGTGAGCTGGCGCAGGTAAGCGCCCACTCGTGCGGGAGGAATGCCTGCATCGTCCCAGCCCTCAAATCGCTCCGGCTCTCCCGGAACAGAAGCCGTAGCGCCCAGAGCCGATTCGCGCACACGCCAAATGGCCGCTGCGTCAGCGGCGTTATAAATGCGCGCAACCGGCGCCTCTGCCCAGCCTTGCGCTGCCTGAGCGAGAGCCTCAGCTTTGGCCTGCGCCTCAGCCGCGTTCCATGCGCCTATCTCCACCAGCAAAAAGCCTCCGCCCGGCGGAAGCAGCGCAACGTCGTCCATCGCGAGGTTTTTGCGCCGCATGAAATCAACCAGCAGCCCGTCAAATCCCTCCAGCCCGATGGGCGTGAATTCCAATACGCGCGGCACCACGTCGGCGGCGAGAAACACATCGGCAAAGCTCAGCACCGTCAGCACTCGGAAGGGCGGGCTGTTGGTCAGGTTGAGCGTGCCGGCAACAACGGTTGCGCAGGTTCCTTCAGAGCCCACCAGCGCGCGGGCCACATTGAATCCGTTCTCGTCCAGCAACTCATCCAGGTTGTACCCGGAAACGCGCCGGGGAATGCGCGGATATTTTTCGAGAATAAGCTCGCTGTAACGGTCGCGCAGCCGGGCCAGGTCCGCATAAATCTGGCCCGCGCGGCCGCCGGCGTGGATCAGTGCGTCCAACTCGACGGGCGATGTGCGGCCCACTGTCATTCGCGTGCCGTCATAAAGCACAATGTCCAGCGATTCAATGTTGTCCACTACTTTGCCGGCCATCAGCCCATGAGCGCCGCAACTGTTGTTGCCGATCATGCCGCCCAGCGTACAGCGCGAGTGCGTCGCCGGGTCCGGGCCGTAGGTCAGATGGTGCCGCTCAGCGGCCTCGCGCAGCCGGTCGAGGACAATCCCCGGCTCCAGGCGCGCCAGCTTCGCCGTTGGGTCAATCGAGCCCAGCTTGTTCATGTAACGCGAAAAATCGAAGACCACTGCCACATTGGCGCACTGCCCGGCTAGGCTGGTGCCCGCGCCGCGCGGCAGCACCGCCGCTCCGGTTGCGCGGCACGCGGCCAGGGCTGCCTCCACATCGGCGGCGTCGCGAGGCAGAATCACGCCCACCGGAAGCTGACGGTAATTCGATGAGTCGGCCGCGTAAAGCGCCCGCGAGCCCAAATCAAAGCGCACATCGCCGCGCAGGCTCTTCTTGAGCAGCGCTTCCAATTCACGATGAGCGAAAAAACTCTCATGATCCAGCGGAGGCTGATTAGAAAGGACGGAAAATGGCGACACGCTCATTGTCAAATGGTAACGCGCTGCGTAAGGTCTACGTGTTGAGCGGAGTTACCGCGTGGGCCACTCTTCCACCACGATGCCGAGGTCGTTGAGTTGCTGAATGGCGGCTTCCACGTTGCGGCGGACTTTGACGCGGTCTTTCTTGTCGGCCAGTGGCGATTCGGCCACGGCGATTACGCGGCCATAGCGCCATGCTCCGGCAGGCAGGGCAATCAGGGCCTGAGCCAAATCGCCGGGGCGCAGCTGGACCTCCTGGCGGCGGGCGGCTGCGGGGCGCAGCATGGTTCCCTGGCCAATCGTACTGGGGTTGGCGTCGGCCAGGGTGATACGCAGGTTGAGCGTATCCACGCCGACTGAAAGGAATGGATTGGCCCACGCTCCCGGCTCATGCACATCCACATACATGCTTTTGGTGGGGAGCGGAATGCCCGCCAGTGCGGCGCGCTGGCTGTCGAGTTCGGTGGCAGCGGCCTGGGCCTTGTGCTCCGCGTTGACCGCGTTCTGGGCGACGCCGGCCACGGCCTGTTCTTCCTTGTGGCAAGCGGTTAGCGTCACGCCCAACAGCAGCGCCATGGCCCCAAATCCTTTAAGTCTTGAGTGCTCGTTCACCCTTCAAGAATAACAGGGCTGGCGCTTCGGCTTCATTCGCATTTCCAGACAGGCGGGCGCTTTTCCAAAAAGGCATTCGTGCCTTCGTTTTTGTCCGCTGTGCCGCAGAGATGGCCGAAACGGACGGCCTCACGCAGCAGGGCAAGGTCGAGCGGCAGGCCGATGCCCTCATCGACGGCGCGCAGTGTTTCGGCCAGGGCGAGCGGCGCATTGGCGGCAATCTCCTGCGCCAGAGCCTCGGCGCGTTGCATCAGCTCGGCGGTGGGCAGCACTTCATCCACCAGTCCGATGCGCAAGGCCTCGCGCGCGTCGATGATAGCGCCGGTGAGCAGCAGCTTGAGCCCCGCGCCGCGGCCTACGAGGCGTGGCAGGCGCTGTGAACCGCCATAGCCGGCCATGAGGCCAAGCTTAACCTCCGGCTGCCCCAGGCGCGCATCTTCCGCCGCTAGGCGCAGCGTGCAGGCCATGGCCAGTTCGCAACCGCCGCCCAGTGCAAAGCCCTGGATGCAGGCAATCACTGGCTTACCCAGGGTTTCGATCGAGCGAAAAACATCTTGTCCGCGCAGGGCAAAGACGCGGCCCTCTTCGGCATTGAGCGCGGCCAGTTCGCGGATGTCGGCTCCGGCCACGAAGGCCCGGCCACCGGCGCCGGCGAGAAGAACGACGCGAATCGCGCGGTCGGTGCCCAGCTCCTCAAAGACTGCGGAAAGCTCCGCGATGGTCTCGGCGTTCAGTGCGTTGAGAACTTTGGGCCGGTCAAGAGTGACCTGGGCTAACGGAGGGCGCTTTTCGAGGTGAAGGTTCTTGAATTCCATGCGAGAGAAAGGGTAGCAGATGGCAGCGTAAGGCTGTCCAGAGGCCGGCAATCTGCCACGGCTCGCTATCACGGCGTTTGCGGAACGTGAACGGGCAATAGTACCTTAAACCACATGATGCACTTCCCAATTCTCTTCGAATTCAGGCGCGCCCGCTTGTCCAAGCCTTGCGTTTTTTCCCGTTCTTTGCCGCTCATCGTCTTTACTGTCTCCGTAGTGCTCTGCCTGAGCCTTTCCGCCCTCGCCAAAGGTGCCAAGAACTTTTCGCCGGCGACGCTGGTGGAGGCGGCCGATTACACCCCATGCGGCAATGGATGCTCTCCGAGCGCCGAGCCGGCCAGCGCTTTTTGCTTCCGCCAGGGCGACCAGGTTCTTGTCGGAGAAGGGAAGAGCTACCTGCATGAAGGCAAGTTTTCCAGCCTGGAAGACCTTACAGGGAAACAGTTTCAGATCCGATTCAATGGAAGCCATATCTGGATGAAGCCGCCCATTGGGGACACGGTGAAAATCGAGCGCGGCTCCCGCTTCGAGAATTTCCGAGACTCCGGTTGCATCCGGGAGGTGCGCCGCCCGATTCTTAAGACGGCCTACGCGCATAAGCGGCCGGGCAAGGTCCCTTCCTACGCCTTTGCGCTCGCCGGTACGGGCAAAGGCGATTTGTACATGTGGTTCCAATGCGATCTGGATCCCCAGGCGTCCGTGATTGCCTGCCGCAAGTGGTATGAGAACGGCGAATTCATCGGCAAGGATTGGTACTGCTCCAGGACGGAAGATGGCGCGCCGGTTCCGGCTGACTTTGAAATTGACCGGTTTCTCAGTCAGGCGGGAAGGCTGGTTCTGAAGTCGGGCGCCGTCGTGCCGGAGGACCACCGCGCAAGAACCAATGACGTGCTTGACCGTCCCAATGAGGCGTGCCGGTAGTGAGAGCCCCGTCACTGCGCGCCTAGTGTCACCTGGAATAATCTGGCCGCGGATTAAATCGGAGGCCCAGATGAGCAGCAAGGTTGTGGCAATTGTCGGCAGCTACCGCAAGGGCGGCGCGATCGATGCCGCGGTCGAAGCCGTTCTGGAGGGCGCGCGGGAAAAAGGCGCCCAGACACACACCATCTATCTCACGGATCAGCACCTGGAGTTTTGCACCAACTGCCGGAAATGCACGCAGCCGCCGGGCGAGGAGCGCGTCAAATGCGGGCAGCAGGACGATCTGGAGCCGATTCTAAAAGAAATTGAAGCGGCGGATGCCGTCGTGCTCGGCTCACCCGTTAACTACTGGAACGTAACGGCCATCTTTCGCAGGTTTTTGGAGCGGCTGCTGGGCTATATCTATTGGCCTTGGGGTCAAAAAGCGCCCAGCCCGCGCAGCAAGAGGCAACCGCGCAAGGCTGTGCTGATAGCCTCGTCCGCCATGCCGGGCTTCCTGATCCCTCTCACCACTGGAGCGGCCAAGGCTCTGCGCATTGCGGCCAAAAGTCTCGGCGCAAAACCAGTGGCCAGCATATGGATTGGCCTGGTCTCCCAGGAGCCGCATCCTCATCTCTCAGCCCGCACCCTGAACCGGGCGCGGCACATTGGCTGGAAATTGGCTTAGGCGCGGGGAACGTAGCCTTACTTGCCGATCAGGCCTTTGGCGATAGCGTCTAACATCCCGTTGAGGAAATTGATAGATTCGGCAGCGGAGTAGCGGCGGCCGATCTCCAGGGCTTCATTGATGACGATGGGGAAGGGCGTACCCTTGAAGCCAAGCATCTCGCCCACGGCCATGCGCAGCAGGTTGCGGTCCACGGCGGGCATTCGCTCCAGGCGCCAATGCTTGGAGTTGGCCACGATCAGCTCATCGATCTTTTCCTGGTGAGCGACGGCCACGCGGAAAAGGTCTTCGGCAAAGCCGCGCACCTCAGGCTCGACCTCATCGGCAGCCTTCCAGAAGTTTGCGCGCACCTGCTCCGGCGTCTGCTTGCCGATGTCCGCCTGAAAGAGCATCTGCATGGCCAGCTCGCGCGATTTGCGGCGCCCCGACGAGTGATGGATTCCGGCGGTCAACGAGAACCGCCCGGTTGGAGCTTGCGGCTGAGGCTGACCATCTCGATGGCCGCTGTGGCAGCCTCGAAGCCCTTGTTGCCGGCTTTGATGCCGGCGCGGTTCAGCGCCTGTTCCAGCGTCTCGCAGGTGAGCACGCCAAAGCTATGGGGAATGCCGGTCTCCTGCTGCGATTGTCCAAGGCCGCGCGCCATTTCGTTGTAAATGGCCTCGTAATGCGCGGTCTCGCCGCGCAGCAGGCACCCGAGGGTAATGATGGCGTCCACGCGGCCCGCATTTGCTGCGGTGCGCGCTGCGGATGGAATCTCCCATGCGCCCGGAACGCGGATCACTTCAATGTCGGCCCGCTTTGCGCCGCTGCGCAACAGTGCATCCAGCGCGCCATCCAGCAGCCGCTCGGTGACCACCGCATTCCATCGGGCAACAACGACAGCAAACCTCATGCCAGCGGCTGAAAGATCGCCCTCAACAGCAACCGGCTTGCCTTTGACCGGATCACTCCAGGCCCAGAAGCTGAAAGCAAAGCCGGGCTCCGGCTCAACGGTGAAGAGGCGCGACTTCCAATGGGTTTCCGTGATGGCGCTGAGGCACGCCACTGCCGGCTCGCCATCTTGCGCGCGCAGCCACGCGGCGGCGGCCTGATGCACGGCGTCCAAAGCGGTCACCTCCACCAGCACATCGGCGGTCGAAGGAAACTGGCCGTCCACAAACTCCAAATTGCCCAGCGGAGCCAGGAACGACGCGCCGTGACTATCGTCCTCGTTCCATCCCTTTCCGGGCGCAAATCCCAGCGCGGAAAAGAAGCTCGCCAGCCGGTCATAGGCCGCGCGGTTGCTCGTGGAACGAAGAAAGGAAATTCCCTTGATCATTCTTTGATTCTATCGTGCGAGGGTGGGGAATCAGGGAACCGGCGAGTCGGCGAGTCAGTGGCGCCGGAAAGCAGAAAGGCCGGCGCGAGGCCGGCCTTTCTGCTTGCTGCTTGTCGCATCACGCTACGTGGTGGAGCGCGGCTTGACGGCTATGGTTGTGGCCGGAACGCTCAATGCGCCCGCCGGCCCCGAATAAGTGCAGCCAAGGTCAGTGCCGCCGTCGGAGATAGAAGTGCAAGGTGGCAGGTTGGGGCTGATCTGCTGCGTGTCAGCGGTCGCCGGGCTGCTCGTTGCCAGCGGAACGCTGATGTAGTGGATCATGTTGTCACCCGCGGTCGAGACAAAGAAGAGAGAGTCGTCCGGGGTGAAGGCGCCGGCCAGAGGCGCAATGGGAGCGACGCCTCCCGTCTGCGTCTTCAGCGGCACATAGCCCACGCCCGTACCGGGCACATAGTAGGGCAGCTCGGCTTTGGTGTTGGTTGTATCCGCCGTGTAGGTGATAAACGCCAGGTTCGATTCCGGCGACGGAACCACCTGATCTACGGCGGTCGCATTCACATAAGCGGTATTGAGCGTATACGTCGCATCGACCGCGGGAGCAGCAGGGAGCGCCGAGAGCGTCTCCACGGTGGGGGAGTTGATGGCCAGCGGGCATGAAATCGGTGTCAGGATGCCGCCCGGCGCTTCGGCCGTGGGAATATTGACGCCAATATCGGTGACAGTGACTCCACTGCTGGTGGCTGCCGCGCCCAGAATGTGCTTGCCGTCAGTGGTGGCGGCCAGAGCGTCGGACTGCACGTCCACCGAATCACCCAGCGGCTGCGGATAGAAGGCCATGCTGGCGAAGTTCCCAACCGTGCCGCTGGGGCACCAGGTGTGATCCACAGTGGGCTCGCCCCTGAAAAAGGCTCCCATGGACGGAATCACGATAGCCGGGGTTTGCATCGTGCTGGAGATGGCCACATTTCCAGGCAATGCTGCTGTCGGCGTGTAGGGCGGTAGCACGCCCGGCGGCAGCGGAGGATTCAACAACGGGCTGGGCGGCAGCGGCGTCGCTGAACTCGCGTTGTAAACGGCCCAGCCGGTGCTTGCGTTATAGACGTAGAGCGTGTCGCTGTGGCCGGTGACGCCTTCCGCCGCATTATTGAGAGATGCGCTGTCGGTGATGTAAAGCGTCTGGGAATCAGGGGTCCAGGCGGCTGCATTGCCCATGCCGCCGATGCTCACCGAGGAGCCGCCGTTGACACTGTAAATATAGAAAACCTGGCGCACCTGGTCGTTGATAAGCACTTGCGAGTTGTTGGGCGCAACAGCCAGCACCACGCCGGGAACGGCCGTGGTCTGCGTCGTGACCGCGCCGGACGCTGTGCTGTAAACCATCAATTCGTGCGGAGAGCCAAAGTAGAGACTGTTGCCGAGTTGGTCCATCACCATCGAGTTCGGCACATATGGCAGTCGTATCGTGGAGCCGACCGTGCCCGTAAGCAACGCGATGGGAACGACGTACTGCGACTGGCCGGGAGCCGCGAACCAGGCATAGTCGCTGGCCGTGCCGGGGGTGGTGATCGTCACAGGGTTGGAAGCAACCGGCAGACCGGTGCCGTAAAGGCCGACTTCATTGATTGGAGCGGGATTGCAACCGGGCGGCTGGCAGACCGCATAGACCGAGGCCACGCCGGGAAAAGATGTAGTGACGGATCCGGAACTGCCCGCCGCAATGTCGATCGGGTCAGTGGACTGGTAGGTCAGGGAGAGGCCAGTGATGCTGCATCCGGTTCCAGGGCATTGGGTCAAGTTGGTGTCGTATACGGTGGTGGTCAGATTCTGCGTCGCGCCCTGGGTGACAATGCCCGACGTGCCTCCGTTGGCCAGAGTCACCGAGATTGATCTTGGCGGGCAAGTGGAGAAGTAGCCGGCCGATGATCCTGATTGGGCCACCGACGCCGTGATGACAGTAGTGCCCGGCTGCTCAGCGGTGATGCTTACCTGATTCGTGGTGGTGTTGGTGGTGATCGTTGCAACGGAGGAGGTGCCCACCGAGTAGTTGAGAGCGCCGAGCGACGTGGTACAACTCGGCACCGAAGTGACGCCCAGGGGCAATCCCCCCGAGCACGCAAAATAAAGGCTAGTGTTGGCGCAGCGCGGGTCGTTCGCGGCGTAGGGGCATTGCGTGACGCCGGACGGAGCGCAAAGCTGGGCGGATTGGCCGCTGCCGTTCACGTAACATGCCTGCCCGTCGAGCGTGGCCGTCGTGCCTTGCGAGAAGCATTGCTGCGTGGTTCCGGACACGGGCTCCGTCACCAGGCTCACGGCGGTCACCGGAGCGTGGACGTACACCTCCACGGGATTGGAAGTCACCCCCTGGGCGGAAGCCGAAATGTAGGCTGCGGCGTATGGCAGGCCGCCGGTCGAAGGCAACGGATTCGGCGCGCTGCAGACGGTGTAATTGGGGACCCCGCCGCCTGAGTTCCGGTTCCACGTGCCGGCGCAGAGGCTACCGTTCGGCGAAATGTCCACCAACTGGTTGTTGGTGGTGCCGTAGGTATATGTGCCCGCGGATGCCGTGGTGCCTTTGCATGTAAGTGCCGAAGGCGTGCTTACTTGGCGCGTTTGCCCAAAGGCCATCGAAATGCCCAGGGTCACAGGTTGCAGCGTGATGGTGGCCACATCCGTGATCTTCATCCCATATCCCGCGCCATTGCAAAAGTTCGCATCCGGGTTACGGGTGCAGCCGGAAATCGAAATCCCGGCTGGAATAGCCAGGCACAACAAGCAGACAAGCGTCAAGAACCGCCGCATGAATCCTCCCCGCCCCGCCTTGTCGAACTGCGGAACGGTCACTCCCGATAACATCGGAAAAAATTCGGTTATAGCAAACTTCCCAGCGCCGCCACCCGTGTTTGCCAGTGGCGAGTGGCTCTCTCTTCCGGGGTCCTCAGTAGCAGGTTTCAGCCTCTGAGGTGGAAGGAACAGCCCTTTTGCTCGGCACCCAAAAAGGGCACGGAAATTGGGAAGACGCTCTTTGGAGCGGTCCGTCAACTAGCCATGGCTGGCGTGTTGCCGGTCGAATCCGCTCAAATGATCGGCTCCCGGCGCCACACTCGCCACGCAGCCGGTAGACGAAACGCGCCTTAAAACTCCAAGGAAAAGTGTATCAGGACCGGGTGGTTCCTGGCTGTATGCCCGGCGCCGCGATTCACCGCTCCCACCTTTTCATAGACTTCGACACGTCCCAATGGCGAGCAGGCCTCGCACTACTGCGCTGGCGGCAGGTAGCGGGCAAACCACTCGGCTGCTCGCGCCATCACGTCCCGTTGGTGGGCCGGGTCGGTAAACATATGCCCCTCATTGGGATACACCACCAGACGCGTGGGCACATGCCGTGCCCTGAGCGCGTGCCAGAACTCGAATGACTGCGGTGCGGGGCATTCGCCGTCCCGTTCGCCCACCACCACCAGCGTGGGCGTTTGCGCCTGCCGAATGAAGTTGATGGCCGAGCTCTTGGCATATACCGCCGGATCGTCATAGACCGTCGCGCCAAAGTAAGGAGTCATCCACTGGTCAATGGAGTTCTCGCCGTAGTAGCTCTCCCAGTTCGAAATGCCGGCGCCAGCCACTGCAGCCTTGAATCGCTGCGTCTGGGTCACAGCGAACATGGCCATGAATCCGCCGTAGCTCCAGCCGGTCAGGCCCACGCGGTTGGGATCAATCGAGTAGCCAGCCTCGGCCCTGTCCACTCCTGCCAGAATGTCGCGCAAATCGCCGTAGCCGAAATCCTCTCGATTGGCCTGGGTAAACTCCTCGCCTTGCCCATAGCTGCCGCGCGGGTTGGGTACCAGCACAAAATACCCCAGCGCCGAAAACGCCGCCGCGCTCATGGTGCCCGTGCTCCAGCGTGGCATCGCTGCCGAGGCCGGGCCTCCATGCACCACGACAATCAACGGATATTTCTTCGCCGGATCGTAGTCTTTGGGCAGCATCAGCCAGCCCTGCACCTGAAACTGGTCGCTTTTCCATTCCAGCGAAACCGATTTGCCCCAGGCCGGCGTCACGCCGTCGTTGACGTTCGTGAGCTGGTTGAGAGTCGAGCTCATGAATCTGCAGGTTGGGCAACCGTCCGATCCTTGAATAAAAACCTCTGGTGCGTGATCGAAGCTGCTTGCGACAAAAGCAAACCGCTTGTGGTCTCCGGTTGTTGAGACGCTCATCTCGAAGCGCCCATCGCCGATGGTCGCGGGATGATCGTAGAAGGGCACGTCGAAGGTTGCCGGTTCGCCGCCATGCAGCGTGAGCCGAGCCAATTGTGCGTTGCCGCCCGCAATGCTGCTTACAATGAGCTGATCAGGACGGCTCCACTCCAGCCACGATGCCGTCGCCGTCCGCCCCGGCGTCAGACTGCGCGGCGCGCCGCCTGCGACTGGAATAATCCACACATCCCCGCCCGTCACTCCCTGATCGCTCATCAGTCCGCCTATAAAGGCGATCTGTTTTCCGTCCGGTGACCAGCGTGGCACGGCAATCTGCAAACCGTGCAGCGGCCCGGAAATTGTCTCCGGTACAAGAAGAATCTCTGGCCCTCCGCCAAGAAGTTGCGTGTAAAGTTTGGCGACCCACCAGTTATTCTCTCCCGGCGGATCGGCGGCAACGTAAGCCAGCCCTTTTCCATCCGGCCGCCAATCAAATTCGTACACGTGTAGGTTCGCCGGAGTCACCATCGTGGGTGCCACCACCCCCGAAGGAGGCAGTTTATCTACATAGATTGGGACTACTGCCACACGCTCAATCTCTATCCCGTCCTCGCCAATCACTCCCGTCGGCGGCTTCATTGCCGCCAGTGCCCCGGCTGGCCGCGACGCGCCTTCCACGTAGAGAAAAGCCACACTCATTCCATCCGGCGAAAACGCAGGAGCTTCCACATAGCCCTTCAACTCGGTCACCCGCCGAGCCGGGCTACCATCCATCTTCGACAGATAAAGGTCGGCCTGCTCCGGCTGCGCGCAATCGGAGAAGAATGCAAGCGCCTTCGAGTCCGGCGCCCACACGATCTGGCCCTCGCGGCAATGCTGCCCAGGCTTCGTGGCTGCCGTCACCAATTCGCTTTTGCCCATATCGTCGAGCGGCGCCACGCGAATTTCCGCGCCTTCTTTTGCCCGCTCAATCCACGCCAGGCACTTGCCGTCCGGGGAGATTGCCACCTCGCCGAAGGAACGCCCGCGGCTGAGTCCTTTCAGCACATCGTCAATGTGCGCACGGTCCGGCGAAGCCGCTGCATGTGCCGGTGTTGCCTGGGCTTGCGCGTTGGAGAGCGAGAAGACTGCGCCCAGAACCAAGGCTGTCCCAGCCATCAGCACTCGGCGGAAAGGTTTGCGAATCGACGCAAAAATCATACGGAAATGCTATCAGGTAGAAGCCGCGCGCCTGGAAATGAAATTTGAATAACATGAAAGTATTCGGATGAAGATTACGGGAAACTGCTTGACACTTGAAATAATCTGGAGTAACACTGACTTAGAGATAAGTTTCCTCTAAGCTTCAGATTGCCTGAACTAATACGGCTATCTGAAGTAAGTAACTCCTATTTGTAGCTCAATGAGGCTTTCAAGCGTTTGGCTGTAAGCCTCACAAACAACCGAAGATAGTCAAGATTGCCGCTTCGACAACTCCCCTGCCCGGCGCGGGCGGCACGTGAACTATTTCGTGTGTGTTCAGTTTAGAGCCATTGTGATATAGTCTCCTCGCCTCGTGCCTTCAGTGCTTCGTTCCAGGCGAGTACCATTCAAGCGAACAGCCGGGCGGCTGGAGCTGTTATGGACTCCCACAAGAATTGCGACGCAAGAAATTTCCCTTCGACTCACCAGAAAAAGAGTGAACATTCTTTCAAACGGATGGGCCGTGTCTATATAACCAGATCCTCAGGAATTAATCAGGATGGAACGCAGACCAATCGCCTGACTTTTGCTGAAGACTTCATGATGGAACATTCTAACTTCGGCCGGAGCATCGCTCTGCTCGGGATTGCAGCCAGAAGGGGAACCGCGCCCAAAAAACTGCAACCGTCTGCCCAGTCCTTTGGATTCCCGTCTTGAAGCCGCATAACTCTAGCCGCCGCGTCCCTCTAGTGGAGCCGGAGGATCAAGACATGGGTTGCGCAACTTGCAGGAATCTGGAACAAGCATACGAGACTGGGATCAGCGAATATGCTGAGGCTCGCGCCTCAGTGTGTTATCGGGTAAGTACGGTGCGTGCGGCCCAGAAAAATGTTGATATGGAGCGCGCCAGATACGAACTGGAAGAGCACCGGGCTGTATGCGCTTTAGCCGCCAGCGTTCCCAAGCTTTTGCCTGAACGGGATGCTCCAAAGATCTCGAGACAACTCGTGGCATAGTTCAGATTGTGGAGATTCGTGCGGCGTAAGGCTATGCAAGTTTTTGTACGGAAATCCGTTCGAGAATCTCTGCTAAGTTTGCTGACTCGATATCTGAAACATCGACTCCGTATATTTCTCGTATCCTGGCGTAATATGAGTCATTGCCATCGTCCGTATGAAAGTCCCATAAGCTTGACTCGTCCGAAATCCAGGCCGACTCCAGTTCTAGGACACGGTGAATAAAGTCTTCAGCCAGTTCCGCGTGCACATCAACCCGTTCTTGAGAAGCAAACTCGATCGGTACTTGAGTGCCGGGTCGAGGGAGCGACCTGTGTGACTCCCTCCTTTTCAACTTTGCGGCTTCAAACTTGGTCTCCAGGTCGATAAGTGCTTCGCTTTCCGAATCGCCGCCTCCTGTCAGATTCCAGTTCACAATGCACGCCACGTACCTGTGCAGCTTGAATCGAGGAGCGAGGTAAGCGGAAATAGGGTCGGGCTCCTGCGTACGCATCGAGACAGGGTAGTCGGCCAGGTCCCAGTCACGCTTTCGATAGGAAAGGCTCAGCTTCCAGAGCGCCCGCAGTTGATTGGCAATGCGGACGACCGGCTTCTTCATGGGTGTCATAAGCTGTTCCCTGCTTCACTCGGCGTTTGCCGCCTTATGTATCGCCAGCAGCTTTTCCAGCAGCGGTTTCAGCATCTTCAAATCCAGCGCATTCGCGCCGTCGGATTTGGCGTTGGCCGGGTCGTCGTGAACCTCTAAAAACAGCCCATCAATTCCCGCCGCCACAGCGGCCCGCGCCAGCAGCGGAATAAACTCCGGCTGGCCGCCGCTCACACCGTTCGCCGCCGACGGCTGCTGCACCGAGTGAGTCGCGTCAAAAACCACCGGCGCCAGGTTGCGCATCACCGGCAGCGAGCGATAATCCACCACCAGTGTGTTGTAACCGAAGCTGGCGCCGCGCTCTGTGAGGAAGACGCGCTCATTGCCCGTCGAGCGCACCTTTTCTACCGGATGCGTCATGTCCCAAGGCGCAACAAACTGGCCCTTTTTAACATTTACAGCGCGTCCCGTCTTGCCCGCAGCCACCAGAAGGTCGGTCTGCCGGCAAAGGAAGGCGGGAATCTGCAGCACGTCCACAGCCTCGGCGGCCACTGCGCAATGTGCCGGCTCATGCACGTCGGTCAGCACCGGCAGCCCTGTGTCTTTGGCCACACGGGCGAGGATGCGCGTGCCTTCGGCGAGTCCCGGCCCGCGAAAGCTCTTCACGCTGGTGCGGTTGGCCTTGTCATAGCTGGCCTTGAAGATGTACGGAATCCCGAGGTCCGCCGTAATGCGCTGAATTGCCTCGGCCATGCGCCGCGCGTGCGCCTCGGATTCAATAACGCACGGTCCGGCGATCAAGAATAACTGGCCCGCGCCCACATGGACAGGGCCGATTTCAAAGGAAGGTCTCACGGATTCGATTGTAATGGTTCGCTCAGCCAGCCGACTGCGAGTCTTGGTACTCTATTTGAGCATCAAACAGCAAAAGGGCTTAGCTTCCGGCGAGCATTTTCATGCAAACCGGCAATCGACCTTTATCGAGGAGAAAAATGCCCGAAGCGGCGGCAAGCATCATCAACATCGAAACCTGGAAGGATTGGCAGGCGTCAGGCCGGCGTGCGCAACTGGTGGACGTTCGCTCGGCAACTGAGTTTGCCACAGCCCATCTGCCCGGTGCCATCAACATTCCGCTGGAGCAGATCGAACTGCGGACAGCCGATCTGGAGACGTGCGCGCCGGTGGTGCTGGTCTGTCAGGGTGGAACGCGCGCCCGCATGGCGAGCGAATTAATTGCAGACAGCGGCAAGGAACTTGTCGTCTTGGAGGGCGGAACCGGCGCCTGGCTCAAGGCAGGGAACCCGGCTGTGCGGTCGACAGCCTCGCGCTGGGCGTTGGAGCGGCAAGTCCGGCTGGCCGCGGGCTTGCTGGGATTTATCGGAGTTTTGCTGGCAGTCGCCGTGTCGCCGTGGTGGCTGCTCTTGCCGGGATTTGTAGGTTGCGGCTTGATCTTCGCCGGATGCACGGGTTTCTGCCCCATGGGCGAGGCACTTGCCCGGCTGCCTTGGAACCGTCCAAGGCGCAACACGCATTGATCTGAGCAGGTTCGCAGTTAGCAATGTGACATGAGCTGGAATTCGTCAGATGTTGAAAGGGAGAAACCATGGAAGTCAATCTGAAGCTTCTGGGAGATGTAAAGTTCGAAGTTGCGGCGCGGAACCACACCCTGGTCTGTGACCAGCCCACGGAAGGTGGCGGCAGCGATGAGGGCATGACGCCGCCTGAGCTCCTTCTGGCGTCTTTGTGCACCTGCGCGGCCTATTACGCTTCGGCCTTTCTCAGAAAGAGGGGATTGCCCCGCGAAGGCGTCGAAGTACGCGTGTCGGCAGGCAAGGCCGGACCGCCGGCGCGTCTGGACAACTTCGTCATCGAGGTCAAAGTCCCGCTAACGCTGAGTGAAGCGGACCGGGCCGGCATGGACCAGGCAGTTCACCATTGCCTGATTCACAACACGCTGCTCCATCCGCCCTCGATCCAGATTGAATTGCATACTCCCGCCGCGGTTTGAATGTGACCGGAGGTGCCGCAACAAGGGCCGTCTGTGACGGTTTCAGCGCGAAACTTTACCTAAGTGGGGCGCAACGGTACAATCTCAAAAGGGACGCCGAAGTAGCTCAGTTGGTAGAGCAGCTGATTCGTAATCAGCAGGTCGTCGGTTCGAGTCCGACTTTCGGCTCCATAAATTCAATTACTTACAGGCCATCTGCAAAGATGGCCTGTTCTGTATTACCACCGTGTCACCAAGAGCTTCGATCATTCTCTGATGGCGCTCTTGAGACGTTTTTGGCTCGGTTGCAGGGGCTGCGATTCGATCTGGTGGGGCGGATCGACAAGCGAGAAACGGGCTGTGGTGCAGTTTTCGAATCGGCGACGACTCAGTCGGAGCCCACAGTGCGACCTTCGCTAACCGATAAGAATCATCTATTCGGGCATTTTCGAGGCCCGCACGGATGCTACGATTGTTCGCAGCAAATACTTCGCAATTAAGATCAAGGAAGTGGGCACATCGGTAACGAGTCTTACGAGCGGGAGGCGGAACGGGCTGCGTGACTGAGATCGTGGAGAAAGGCAAAAACGAGAATCTAATGGTAAGACTCCTTATAGTGGTCTTCGTTTTCCCGATCCTTGTCCTAGCCTTTCACGCACTGCTTTTCGTTCCGGCTTTCTTCGTCGGTCTATTGCTCGTGCATTTCGGAGGACATCCCAAATTTGTGGGGAATGCATTGTCCGTGGTAACCCTGCTGCCTGCGTGCTGGGGCGCAATCGCCGTTTGCAAACGGATCTGGACTAGTTCCAAGTAGCCGAATACTCCGCATCATCATGCAGCGCGGGATCGCAGCCGTGAAGTGCGTGCTGCAGTTGCGCGATATTTTGGATTTCGGTCCTATCACTGGCTAACCGGAAACACACTATTGCTGAAAAAAGAAAACCAGCGAGCGGTGTTTACCGTTGATCCCCGCTCCGCGCCTTGGACAACTGGCTCTGATTGCCATGCAAGCTGAAAAGCAGGGCGAGGGATGCCCGCGTCTCGCCCTGCTCCTTGCATGTCTCAAGCTGACGGTCATCGCAACCCACGGAGAGCGGCTACTCCGCTTCGCGTTTAGGATTACAAAGCGTTGGTGAGAGTTGTAGCCTCATTAACCTCCGAAGCCAGCCGCGCCTGCCGGTTCCTGTAACTAGCAGCTATAAACGCGTGGAAAAGCGGATGCGGCTCCAATGGCTTGGACTTGAATTCGGGATGAAACTGGCAGCCTAAAAAGAAAGGATGGCCGGGAAGCTCGGCAATCTCTACATAAGTCGAGTCAGGTGTGGTACCGCTCAGTCGCAATCCGCCGCCGGTCAGCAGCGCTTCATACTCGCGGTTAAACTCGTAACGATGCCGGTGGCGCTCGCTGATCTCCGTCGCTCCGTAAGCTCGCGCGGCCAGCGAATCCTCTTGCAGCACGCAGGTCCACGCGCCAAGTCTCATCGTCCCGCCCATCTCCTCCACGCCCAGCAGCTCGCGCAGCTTGTAGATGACGCGGTGCTGGCTGGCGGGGTCGAATTCGCTCGAGTTCGCGTCTTTCAGTCCGCAAACGTTGCGCGCAAACTCGATGCACGCGGTCTGCATGCCCAAACAAATTCCGAAGTAGGGCACCTGCTTTTCGCGTGCGTAGCGGATTGCGTTCAGCATACCCTCGATGCCGCGTTTGCCAAAGCCTCCGGGAACCAGAATGCCGTCGAATCCTTCTAACTGCTGCTCATAACTCAGGTCTTCGGGAGTCTTCGATTCCAGGCCCTCTGCTTCAATCCAGGTTATCTTGAGTTTGAGGTTCTGCGAGACAGCTCCATGAGTTAGTGCCTCTTTGAGCGACTTGTAACTATCCTCATACTCCACATACTTGCCCACGATGGCGATGGAGACCTCATCGTTGGGGTTGTAGCAGCGCTCCACCAGGGCCCTCCACTCAGTCAGGTCGGCCTCCGGCGCTTCCTTGTGCAGATACTTCAGAATCAGCGCATCCACGCCTTCCAAGGCAAAGCAGAGCGGCACCTCATAAATCGATGGCACGGTCTTCGCGCCAATCACGGCTCTCTCCTCAACGTTGCAGAAGAGCGCGATTTTCTGTTTCATCTCCCGGCTCAGGGTCCGCTCAGAGCGGCACATCAGTATATCGGCCTGAATGCCGATACTGAGCAATTCCTTTACGGAGTGCTGCGTGGGCTTGGTCTTAAGTTCCTGGGCCGCAGCGATCCACGGCACCAGCGTCAGATGAACAAAGACAGTATTTTCGCGGCCCAGTTCCTGACGCATCTGGCGGATGGCCTCAAGAAACGGCAGCGACTCAATGTCACCCACCGTGCCGCCAATCTCGATAATCGTCACGTCCGCGCCATTCGACGACACCTTGCGCATGGCGTTCTTGATCTCGTTGGTCACGTGGGGAATCACCTGGACAGTTTTCCCCAGGTAGTCGCCGCGCCGTTCCTTCTGAATAATCTGCTCGTAAATGCGCCCCGTGGTGAGGCTGTTGTCGCGCGAGAGCGGCGCATGTGTGAAACGCTCGTAATGACCCAGGTCGAGGTCGGTCTCCGCCCCGTCGTCGGTGACAAAGACCTCGCCGTGCTGAAAGGGCGACATCGTCCCCGGATCGACATTGAGGTAGGGGTCGAACTTCATCATATTCACGCGCAGGCCGCGCTTTTCCAGCAGGCAGCCGATGGAAGCCGCTGCCAGGCCTTTACCTAAACTGGACACAACTCCGCCCGTCACAAAGACATACTTTGCCGACATGGGTGCAACCTCTCTTTGGAATGTTTGGGATTGGACGTACCGGGTGGGCACAATCAAGTATGACAGAACTCCGCACACGAAGGAAACAGAAAAAGTGACCGTGTAAGCATCGCGTAGAACATCACCTTAAATAAAGTGTCTGAATTAAAGCATTTATGTTGTGGATCGCCGGAAATGCGAAAGCCGTCAAAGCTGCCCCCAACTCACCCCTTGCCTCTTTGACGCTCTCATCCTACGATGCTGCTTGAAGGGAGCCAACCATGACGGCAACAGCGACGCCGCTGCGCAAACTGGGGGCCACAGGCCCCGATGTCTTTCCCCTCTCCCTGGGTTGCATGGGCATGAGCGGAGTGTACGGCCCGTCAGACGACGCCGAGAGCATTGCCACCATCCACGCGGCCGTCGACGCGGGTGTCAACCTGTTGGATACAGGCGACTTCTACGGCATGGGCCACAATGAAATGCTGCTCGGCGGGGCCTTGCGCTTTCTCCGGGAAAAGGTAGTGCTCTCGGTCAAATTCGGTGCACAGCGCGCTCCTAACGGCACATGGATTGGCTTCGATTCGCGGCCTACGGCTGTGAAAACCGCGCTGGCCTATTCGCTCAAACGGCTGGGCATTGATTTCATCGACATCTACCGCCCTTCGCGTCTTGACCCCACTGTGCCCATCGAAGACACCATTGGCGCCATCGCGGAGATGGTCAAGGCTGGCTACGTGCGCCACATTGGTCTCTCCGAGGTCGGCCCGGAGACCATTCGCCGCGCCGTGGCTGTGCATCCCATCGTGGACCTGCAAATTGAATATTCTCTTGTAAGCCGCAGCCCCGAGGCGAAGATTTTCCCCCTCCTCGCGGAACTGGGCATCGGCGCCACAACCTATGGCGCACTGTCGCGTGGCCTGCTTTCAGGCTCGCAGCCGGCTCCGACAGGCGACTTCCGCGCCCATCTTCCGCGCTTCACCGGCGACAACCTGAAACGTAACCAGCAACTGGTTGCAAAGCTCCACCAGATCGCCCAGGAAAAAGGCATCACGCCCACGCAGTTGGCCGTTGCATGGGTGCGTGCCAAGGGCAGCTTCATTGTTCCGGTGATTGGCGCACGTACTCGCGCACAGTTGGCCGAGAGCCTGGGCGCTCTCTCGGTCGAATTCACCGCCGATGAGCTTGCCGCTATCGAAGCCGCAGTTCCCGCCAATTCTGTGGCCGGAACTCGCTACGATCCGGCCCAGATGCGTGTGCTCGACAGCGAGAAGTAAACCGTCAGCCTCGCCGGTTCCGCGCGGCGAGAATTACATCCCCTTGCGGCTCGCCGGCGGAACGATGCCGTTCATGCGCAGATACACAACCAGCTGCCCGTTATGATCCATAATGTGCGCCATTCCAAAGCTTGCCATGCCGGCGCGCGTCCCATGCTCCGTCATCATAAAGGCATTCTCCGGGGTTATGGCGTCCACAAACGTATGGGCCAGGGCGAAAGAATCCTTCAGAGCCTTCAGAATGTCAGCTTTGGTGGTGAGCTTTTCTATCGAATCCGTCATCGCCTTGGCGGTGGCTTCCGTGAAATCCGATCCGCCGAAAAAGTAGTAGTTCGATTCGGCGACGTGCTTGATCTGTTGGCCGAAGGTGCGTACGTCCTTGAATTCGCCCAGACTCGCTGCGGGTGCAAAGTTGTATTTGTCTTCCGGCATGGCCTCTGCGGCCGAAACGAACTGCTGCTCCATGATGCTGAGCACTTTGTCGTAGGTTTGCGCGGGCGAAACAGCGGTGCCCACGGCAGGCTTGGCTGGTGCGGTTGCCTGGGAAAATACAAATGTGGATTGAGCGATCAGCAGGCTACAACCGAGAATGCAGCCGGCAGAACAGGGAAGTTTAAGCATGGGATTTTCCTCCCGCGGACGGAGCCGCGTGAAGGAACTTTACCAGACCAAAGCCAATCCCTGAAAGCCCCACAGTGTGAATTTCGTGCTGCCTGTGATGCTGAATACAGCGGAATTTGATTATCCCGTACAATCAAATTAAGGAGATTAACCGATGAAGCGAGTCTATATGGACGCCAATGCCACTACACCTCTGCTGCCGGAGGTGATGGAGGCCATGTGCCCATATTGGATGGAGCATTTCGGCAACGCCTCTTCGATTCACCTCCACGGTCAGCAGGCGCACACCGCCGTGGACCATGCGCGCTCCGTCATGGCCGAGTCTTTCAACTGCCACGACGCTGAGGTGGTCTTCAACTCCGGCGGCACCGAGGGCGACAACACGGCCATCTTCGGCCTGCTGCACCCCGGCGACCACTTCATCACCACTTCCATCGAGCACTCCGCCATTCTCCAGGCAGCCAACCGCATGGCGCAGCACGGAGTGGAGACAACCTTCGTCGCGCCCCAGTCCAGCGGTCTCATCGACCCCTCGGATATTCTGCGCGCCATTCGCCCGGAGACGAGGCTCATCAGCATGATGCTGGCTAACAACGAGACCGGCGTGCTCCAGCCCGTTGAAGAGGTAGGCAAAATTGCCGCCGACACCGGCGTCTTCTTCCACATCGACGCGGTGCAGGGCGCGGGCAAAGTTAAATTTGACGTCCGCCGCTTTGGCTGCCATCTGCTTTCCATCAGCGCCCATAAGATGCACGGGCCCAAGGGCGTCGGCGCCATGTTTGTGCGTCGCGGAACTCCCATTGAAGCACTGCTGGTGGGTGGCAGCCACGAGCGCCGTCAGCGCGCCGGAACCGAGAACGTGCCCGGCATCGTGGGCCTCGCCAAAGCCGCTGAGCTTGCCATGCACTCGCTCGAAGATGGGACTATCAGCCGCCTGGCCAAGCTGCGCGACTCTCTGGAGGCGGGCGTTTTAGAGCTACCCGGAACCGGCGTCAATGGTGCGCACTCTATTGACTGTCATCCTGAGCGACCGAAGGGAGTCGAAGGACCTGCATCTTCTTTTTCGGGCGACAGATTTGTTCCTCGCGTGGCCAACACCACCAACATCTGGTTCGACAATCTGGAAGGCGAAGCGCTGGTGATTGCGCTCGATCTGAAGGGCGTGGCCGTCTCCGGCGGATCGGCCTGCCACTCTGGAGCAACTGAGCCGAGCCACGTCCTGATGGCCATGGGTGTCGATAAAGCCCGCGCCCGCGCCAGCCTCCGCTTCAGCCTGCTCAAGACCGCAACCGAGGCCGATGTGGACTACGTTTTGAAAGTCGTCCCCGAAGCTGTCGAGCACCTGCGCGCAATTTCGCCGGTAGCAACTGGAACGCTGGGCTAAGAACTGACGCAGACTCTCTCCTGGCTTTGAAAGGGCACGGCTTTAGCCGTGCCGCCAGATCACAGAAAAATGTTGGGCTTTAGCCCCTGAGGGAAAATTTCCGTCCGTTTGCAGAAGATTTCCTCCAACTGGCGCACAATTGCAATGAGTGGTCCGGACGGAAAAAGAGGTCAAATGCTGATCGAGCGCCAACTGAAGTTGAGAGGGAATGGGAAGGTTCTGGCTTCGCGCCCGGTCCGTACCCCCCCTCCCCCCCTTATTTCCTGTGAAACTGTGAGACTGTGAACTCCATGACCGAAGTCACCACCATTGCCGTAGCCATGTCCGGAGGGGTTGACTCCTCGACGGTTGCGGCGATGCTCGCTCAAAGCGGCGACGCGGTTGTCGGTCTGACGCTTCAGTTGTGGGATCAGACGCGACTGGCCGGCAAGCACGGTATCCCCGATGCGCCCAAGGCAGGCCGCTGCTGCTCTTTGGATGATGTCTACGATGCGCGCCGCGTGGCCGAGCACCTCAAGATTCCGTATTACGTCGTCAACCAGCAGGAGCGCTTCGAAGAAGCCGTGGTCCGGCCCTTTGTCGCCGAGTATCTCGCCGGGCGCACGCCCATCCCCTGTTCGCTCTGCAACAACCACCTCAAGTTCGACCAGTTGCTCCAGACCGCGCGCTCCATCGGCGCTGACCGCATCGCCACCGGCCACTACGCGGTCAACGAGTTTGACCCCCAGCGCGGCCGCTGGATTCTCAAGCGCCCCGCTGATCTGGCCAAGGACCAGACCTACTTCCTCTTTGGCCTGACGCAGGAGCAGCTTGCTCACACGCTCTTTCCGCTGGGCCGGCTCACCAAACCCGAGGTGCGCGAGATCGCCCGCCAACACGGCCTGGCTCTGGCCGAGAAGCCTGACTCGCAGGAGATTTGCTTCATCCCCGGCGGCGACTACAAGCAGTTTTTGACGGCTTACCTAGAAGAGCAGGGCGAGAAGTTGCCGGAGACGGCTGGAGAGATGGTTGCTTCAACCGGCGAAGTCCTCGGCCATCACGACGGCATCTCCAACTTCACCGTGGGCCAGCGCAAGGGTCTGGGAGTCAGTTCGCCCTCGCCGCTCTACGTTCTGAATATCGACCCGGCCAGCCATCGCGTCACAGTGGGTGCAGACGAGGAGCTCGCCACGCGCACCTTGCGCGCCCGCGATCTCAACTGGATTTCCATTCCGAGTTTGTCCGGCCCAATGCTCGTGCGGATCAAGATTCGCCACCGGCACGAACCTGCCTGGGCCACGCTGGAACCGGCAGGTCCGGATGAGGTTGTCGCCGTCTTCGACGAGCCGCAGCGCGCCGTCACTCCCGGCCAGTCCGCCGTCTTCTACGAAGGCGACGAAGTGGTCGGCGGCGGCTGGATCGTCTAGAAGCTCTACCGCGTAACTCCCGACCCGCGCAGCGACTCGATAATGGCCTTGGCCGACCTGAGCACGCCCGATATCTGCCGCACCGGCGCGCTTACAACATTAGTCACATATCCACCGGCCCGGTCCACCGTGTTCAAAAACTTCGAGACCATGGCATCTATACGGTCGCTCTGCTTCCGCACCCGATCCATAATCTCCAGGGTCGAAGATTGCATCTCCGCAGACTGCGTCTGCAATGCCCGCGTAATCTCCGCCACGTTGCCGATCGTCGATTCTATCTTCGGCGAAACCCGGGTAAAGAATCCCTGCGCATCAGTCAAAAGCTTTTGCGAGTTGACGAATAACTCCTGCGAGTGGGCAAGGGAAACCCGCGAGCTCGCAAGAAGCTCCTGCGCATCGTAGATAACGGGCATCACCGCGGCGCGCAGACTCGCGGCCTCTTCTCGAATGGCGTTAATCACTTTGCGCATGGTCACGAACATTGCCAGCAGGATGATTGTCTGCAGCAACACAGCCAGCACAATGGCAGCAGCCAAGGCGAGCAGGATGGTTTGATTGTCCAGTTTTGGCATTGCAGTCGTCTCGTTCCGTTCATCCAAAAGTTCGGGCCCGGGTTCTCTTGTACGTTTCCCAAGCCAGACCGTAGCGTTCTATCCGGAGCCTGCTCTTGACCCACAGCCTGTCGCATGCGCAAGGCTCCGCGCGAATGAGCGAACAAATCCCTGGATCAAATTCAGGCCCGGAGGAAACGCGGCCTAAACGTCTTTGGGCTCTTCGGTAGCAGTGGGCGTCTTGTACGCCTGGCGTCCCGCTTCAACAGCCGCTGTTACCCGGCCAGTTTGTTCGGAAACCAGATTCTTACCGCGCTCCACAAACTCTTCCCACTGTGCCCGTCCGCGGTCCACAGCCTCGCGGCCGCGCTCCACGTATTCGCTCACCTGCACCTTGCCTTTGTCCACCAGGTCGCCCATCTGCTCTGCGGCTTGCCGTGTGCGGGTGCGCAGATACTCTGTCCCCTCGCGAGCGCCGGCAATCAGATCTTCCCGGGTCTCGCGGCCGCTCTTGGGAGCGTAAAGAATGCCCACCAGAGCGCCCACGCCCAATCCAGCCAGAAACCACGCCAGTCCATTACTCTTGTTTTCCTCTGCCATGATGAATGCCCTCCTCCTGCTCAGCTCGAAGATGGCCTGAGCGTATCAAATTCCCCAGTGCGTTGCAATTTCAGTATAAGGAGCCGCAACGCGAATGCAGACGCAATGATGACATTCGGCCCCATAAAGAGTCGGCGACCGGTGGAGGAGCGAGTGCAATATCCGCCCCCACCATTGAAAATACATAACTTATAGTAGCCTACCGGCGCTGGATTGAGTCTGTATAGTTTTGCACTAGCCGTTTGGCGCTTCCCGATGGCCAAGCCACGACTTACTCTTTCTTCAGCCGCCTCGTCTGTTGGACAACCATAAGACTTCACTTATATCTTGATTCCACAGTGGAGATTTTCACGACCCAATGACAGTCTCATCCATTGCCGAAAAGCCTTCCCCAAAGGCCGCCGAATACAAACCGGCCAACAAGGTTCGCTTTGTCACAGCGGCCTCGCTCTTCGACGGTCACGACGCATCCATTAACATCGTGCGCCGCATCCTCATGTCCCATGGCGCTGAAGTCATTCATCTCGGCCACAATCGCTCGGTTGAAGAAATCGTAACCGCCGCTTTGCAGGAGGATGCGCATGCCATCGCCGTCTCCAGCTATCAGGGCGGCCATATCGAATATTTCAAGTACATGATTGACCTGCTCAAAGAACGCGGCGGCGCACGCATCAAGGTATTCGGCGGCGGCGGCGGCGTTATCGTTCCGGCCGAAATTGCTGAACTGCAAGCCTATGGTGTCTCCAGAATCTTCTCGCCCGAAGACGGCCAGCGCATGGGCCTCGCCGGCATGATCCTGTCGATGATTCAGGCTTGCGATATCGATCTTTCGCCATACGCTCCCGTCACCCTCGACGCATTAACTAACGGCGAGGCAGGCCCGCGCCATCGCGCTCTTGCGCAACTGATCACTGCGCTCGAAAACGGCAAAGCCGCTCCCGAGCTCAACGACGCATTGCACAGGGTCGCCAAAACCATCACAGTACCAACGCTCGGCATCACCGGAACCGGCGGAGCGGGCAAGTCGTCTCTGACTGACGAGCTCATTCGCCGCATTCGCTATGATCAGGGCGACGCGCTTGAGATCGCCATGATTTCGATAGATCCGTCGCGCCGCAAATCGGGCGGCGCGCTTCTCGGCGACCGCATCCGCATGAACGCAATCGGCCCCTGGAGCATCGGACCTGGGAGCGCTCAGGAACGCGTCTTCATGCGCTCTCTCGCGACTCGCGAAGCCGCCTCTGAAATTTCTCTAGCGCTGCCCGATGTAATCGCCGCCTGCAAGGTAGCCGGATTCAATCTGATCGTTGTTGAGACCTCCGGCATCGGCCAGGGCGACGCTGCCATCGTGCCTCTGGTCGATCTCAGCCTCTATGTCATGACGCCGGAATTCGGCGCTGCATCGCAACTGGAAAAAATCGGGATGTTGGATTTTGCCGACTTTGTCGCCATCAATAAATTCGACCGCAAGGGCGCGCTCGATGCGCTCCGCGACGTCTCAAAACAAGTCCAGCGCAATCACGACTTATGGAGCAAGCAGCCTGAAGAAATGCCCGTCTACGGCACTCAGGCCTCGCGCTTCAACGACGACGGCGTAACAGCGCTCTATCAGGGATTGCTGCCAAAGCTCGAAGAACTTGGGCTTCCGGTCAAGCCCGGCAAACTGGCCGCCGTCAGCGTAAGATTCTCGTCCGGCAAAAACGCGATAATACCGCCCGACCGCAATCGCTACCTGGCTGAAATCGCTGACACCGTGCATCACTATCACAAATTTGTCGCGCAACAAGTCAAGCTCGCGCGTGAGCGTCAGCAGTTGCAAGAGTCGAAGCGCATGTTATCCGCTGCCGGAACAACCTTCGAACTCGACAAACTGGATGAATTAATCGCCGAACGCGAGGCTCAACTCGACCCCGGTGCAAAGCAATTAATAGCCGCGTGGCCGTCGTTGCTTGCCGCCTATGCCGGCGAACATCATGGAGTCAGGAGCCGCGGCAAAGAGAGCCTCACGCAGCTCGTCACCACCAGCTTATCCGGTACTAAAATCCGCAAGGTCGCGCTGCCTCGCTTTGAAGATCACGGCGAAATCCTGCGCTTTCTGATGCTTGAAAATGTGCCGGGATTTTTTCCTTACACCGGCGGCGTCTTCGCCTTCAAGCGCGAGAACGAAGACCCCACTCGAATGTTCGCCGGCGAAGGCGATCCCTTCCGCACCAATCGCCGCTTCAAACTTGTCTCGGCAGGCCTCGACGCCAAACGCTTGTCCACGGCCTTCGACTCGGTCACGCTCTATGGCTCCGATCCGGCTCTGCGCCCCGATATATACGGCAAGATAGGTAACTCCGGAGTATCGATAGCTACCCTCGATGACATGAAGGTTCTATACGATGGCTTTGACTTATGCGACCCGGCGACCTCGGTCTCGATGACCATCAACGGTCCCGCGCCAACCATTCTCGCCATGTTCATGAACACTGCCATCGATCAGCAGCTTGAAAAATTCCGCGTCGAAGCCAAATGTGAACCAACCGCCACGGAAGCCGCTCAAATCACGACGAATGTTTTTGAGAATGTACGTGGCACCGTGCAGGCCGACATACTTAAAGAAGACCAGGGACAGAATACCTGCATCTTCTCCATTGAATTCTCCTTGAAAGTCATGGGCGACATTCAGGAGTATTTTGTCCGCCACAAGGTGCGCAATTTCTATTCGGTTTCCATCTCCGGTTATCACATCGCCGAAGCGGGCGCCAATCCCATTTCGCAGTTGGCTTTCACGCTCGCCAACGGCTTCACTTATGTCGAGGCCTACCTTGCGCGTGGCATGAAGATTGATGATTTCGCGCCTAACTTGTCCTTCTTTTTTTCCAACGGCATGGACCCGGAATACACGGTGCTGGGCCGGGTTGCGCGGCGCATCTGGGCAGTTGCGATGAGAGAGAAGTACCACGCCAATGATCGCTCGCAGAAGCTCAAATATCACGTGCAGACTTCAGGCCGCTCCCTCCATGCGCAAGAGATCGACTTCAACGATATTCGCACCACGCTGCAGGCCTTGATTGCCATTTACGACAACTGCAATTCGCTCCACACCAACGCCTACGACGAAGCCATCACCACGCCCACTGACGAATCCGTGCGCCGCGCTCTTGCCATTCAGCTGATTATCAATCGCGAATGGGGGCTGGCGAAGAACGAAAACCCCAATCAAGGCAGCTTCATCATTGAAGAATTGACCGACATGGTGGAAGAAGCGGTGCTCTTGGAATTCAAGCGCATTGCGGAACGCGGAGGCGTGCTGGGCGCAATGGAAACCGGCTATCAGCGAGGCAAGATTCAGGATGAGTCAATGCTCTACGAGCATCGCAAGCATGATGGAACTCTGCCCATCATCGGCGTCAACACCTTCCGCAACAAAAATGTTCGCCCGGTGCAGCACATGGAGCTGGCGCGCTCCACTGAAGAAGAAAAGCAATCGCAGCTAACTCGGCTGGCCGATTTTCATTCGCGCCATGCAGCGGAAAGTCCCTCCATGCTGGCTGCCTTGCAGCAAGCGGTTATCAACGATGAAAACGTCTTTGCCAAACTGATGGATGCAGTGCGGGTATGCTCGCTGGGGCAGATTACCGAAGCCTTGTTTGCCGTTGGCGGACAGTACCGCCGCAATATGTAGAAGGAGTTATCCGTAGTTTCCCGCCGCCGGCACGCTAGCTTGCCAGTCTCAGGCAAAGCCAAATTCAGAGAAGTTAGGGTGGAGGCGGCGGGAGTCGGTTTAAACAGCCACGTTGAAAAATAAACAACTTATTGAAAGATTAAGAACTCACGAGACGCTTGAAACGCACAAAAAGCGGCGATCACACACGTAATACACGCACGAGAATTGTGAAACCACAAGCGCGGTTATCAGTATTCAGGGCACGATGATCGACAAACATCAAGATACGCAATGCCGTAGAAGTCGCTTCGCTGCTATCAAACGATCGAATCTGCGGAGAGCTGGTCATATGGCTGTGAGGCCGATAGTAGAATATGCGAGGTCGAGGCCGGCTGATGCCGCTCACAATTTTCAAAAATCTGATTGTCGGGAAGCGGTTCGTACAAATAGCAATCACCCGATTTTCCAGCTTCAAAACAAAGTGGATATACTTAACGTAGAGAACCATTTACACGAATTGGAGCGGGTTCATGGACCTCGCCGAAGTGGATTTGAAGTACCGCGCCTTTATCAGCTACAGCCGTGTCGACCGCGCCGCAGCCAAGGAACTCCAGGCACAACTTGAGCAATATGTACTGCCCGAGGCACTCCGCCTGATCCGGCCCGGAATGCGCCTGGATAAGCGGCCGCTGAAGCCGATTTTTCGTGACGAAGATGAGCTAGTCCCGGGACCTTCGCTGCCGGACCGCATCCGCACAGGCTTGCAGGGATCGGAATTCTTGATTGTGCTTTGCAGTCCTGCCGCAGCACGCAGCGAGTGGGTGCAGCGCGAGGTCGAAGAGTTTAAGGCTTTGGGGAGGGGCGAGAACATCTTGTCCGTGGTGGTTGACGGCGAACCACAGGCGGAGCGTCGCGGCCTTGCGGCCAGCTCGGAATGTTTGCCGCCGGCAGTACGGCAGGTGGAACCGCTGTGGGTGGACTGGCGCAAGCGGGAAATGGTCGACCGTTCGGTTCTATTGCGATTGGTGGCGGCGCTGCTGCAGCTAAGTTCATTTGACGGCTTGGTTCGGCGCGATCAGGAAGCGCAAAGGCGGCTGAGGCGGATGCGCAAGGTGCTGGTTGGCGCCGCGCTGGTAGCTGCGCTCGTACTCGCCGCGGTAACTGGATTGGCGACGATAGAAAGAAGGCAGGCGCAGAGCCGCACGCTCGCGGCACAGTCGGTGCAGGACCTCAACAAAGACAACGGTCTGGCGTTGCAGGAAGCCGTCGAGGCCGGCGAGAAGGCGCACACTGTGGAAGCTGAATTCGCCTTGAACTCAGTTCTTGCCCAACCTCGGTCGCGCCATATCTTCCACCACAGTGCGGCGGTCATCGGGGCGGCGTTCTCGCCCGATGCCAAACGCATTGTCACAGCCAGCGATGATAAAACGGCGCGAGTGTGGAATGCCGAAGATGGTAGCTTGCTGGCTACGCTTTCAGGCCATGACGCCGTTGTTAATACCGCCATGTTCTCGCCTGATGGCAAGCGTCTGCTTACAGACGGTGATGACAGCTCGGTCCGACTGTGGGATGCAAAAGACGGGCGCCAACTGGCCAAAATCTCCTTGCATGACGGCGGATTCCTTGCAGCCTCGTTTACGCCCCATGGCACACGTGTGATCACAACCAGCGATGACAATACGGTGCGAGTGTGGAATGTGGAAGATGGTCGCCTTCTAGCCACGCTCTCCGGCCATAACCGCGGAGTCAATTCAGCCACGTTCTCACCCGACGGCAGGTTTATCGTCACAGCTAGCGAAGATCGCACGGCGCGAGTGTGGAATGCGGAAGATGGCCGCCTGCTGCACACGCTCTCAGGGCATGCCAGTGGTGTTTTGATGGCCTCGTTCTCTCCCGATGGCAAGCGTATCGTTACGGCCAGTTTCGACAAAACGGCGCGAGTGTGGAATGCGGAAGATGGTCGCTTGCTGGCTACGCTCTCCGGGCATAATGAAACGGTCAGGAAAGTCTCTTTCTCTCCCGATGGCAAGCGCATCGTTACAGCCAGCGATGATAAAACAGCGCGCGTATGGAATGCGGATAATGGCCGTCTGCTGGCCACGCTCTCCGGGCATACCGACATGCTTACAGCCGCGTCGTTCTCACCAGATGGCAGGCGTATCCTTACAGCCGGTTATGACAAAACCGCGCGTGTGTGGAACGCAGAAGATGGCCGCTTGCTGGCCACGCTCGCCGGGCATACCGATATGCTTTCAGCAGCCAAGTTTTCCTACGATGGCAAGAGTATCGTTACGGCCAGTCTCGATAACACGGCGCGCGTGTGGGATGCGGGAGATGCCCGTTTGCAGGCAACACTTACCAGACAAACAGCCAGGATTACAGCAGCCGCATTCTCTCCCGAAGGCACGCGCATCGTTACTGGCCGTCTAGATGGTTCGGCCCAAGTGTGGAATGCGCAAGATGGCAGCCTGCTGGCCTCGCTCGCCGGGCATACCAAACGGGTTATGATGGCCAGGTTCTCTCCCGATGGCAAGCGAATTGTCACCGCCTGTCTCGACGACACGGCGCGCGTGTGGGATGCGGAAAACGGCCGCCTGGTGGCTACACTCTCCGGTCATACCGACTTTGTTTGGGCGGCTTCGTTTTCGCCCGATGGCAAGCGCATCGTCACAGCTAGTTGGGACAAAACGGCGCGCGTGTGGAATGCGGAAGATGGCCGTCTTCTGGCTACGCTCTCAGGGCATACAGCTCAGGTTTTGGCAGCCTCTTTTTCGCCCGATGGCAAGCGAATCGTCACAGCCAGCGCTGATGGTTCGGCTCTTGTGTGGAACATGAAAGATGGACGTCTTCTGGCCACGCTCTCAGGGCATAGTGGACAGGTTGTGGCGGCCACATTCTCGCCCAATGGCGAGAGTATCGTTACAGCAAGTCAAGACGATACGGCGCGCGTGTGGAATGCGAAAGATGGTCGCTCGCTGCTCACGCTTTCAGGGCATGTCAGCTGGGTTTTAGCGGCCGCCTTTTCGCCCGATGGCAAGCGAATCGTCACAGCCAGCGCTGATGGTACGGCGCGCGTGTGGAATGCGAAAGATGGTCGCTTGCTGGCCACGTTCACTGGGCATACTGCACAGGTCGTGGCGGCCGCGTTCTCGCCCGATGGCGAGCGTATCCTTACAGCCAGCGAGGATCGTACGGCGCGCGTGTGGAATGCTGAAGACGGCCGTCAACTGGCCACGTTCTCCGGCTATACCAGCGAGGTCTTGTCAGCCTCATTCTCGCTCGATGCAAAGCGTGCTGTTACAGCTGATGATGACGGTACTGCGAGGGTCTACATCATTGACTTCGACGAACTTCTTCAGCGCGCGAAGTTGCTTCTCCCTCACGATTCCGGTACTTGAGCGAAGACAATTATTCTCTCAGTTCCGAGGGTGAGTGCTCAATCTTCCCTAGGATCAACGTCCACTAAGCCTCTTATTTTCTTGGAATTAACCATCAGCCAAGTACATTATAAGTGCAGACAGAACCTCTCTCTAATATAAACTAAATAGAATCAATCGCTTAGAGTTATGGTGGAGGCGGCGGGAGTCGAACCCGCGTCCGAAATCGCTGTCAGCCAGGAGTGTTCATGCTTTGTCCGGTTCCTTGTGGTTTCGCTCCCGGCACTCAGAGCGGACAAGATGTGCCGAAAGCTAGTCCGATGATCTCGCGCAAACAACACGGACCGAGCCGCTCACGCCAGCCTACTGTATGACGTCCGCTCACAGCCCATAGGCGAAGCCGTGGAAGACGGCAGCTTATTTAATTAAGCTGCAAGTGCCAGATTATCGTTGGCAACTTTGTTTTTGCAGGCGATTACCTTCCATTCTATGCCAATTCCGGTTTTGCCGTCCGCCTGCTGCTTCTCCAGCAGCTTCCAAATTTGAACTTCAGGAGGCAGCGGTCGCTGGAGATTATTGCCAGTCAGAGCCTGCCGGTAATTTTCTGCATTGTTTTGTGTAGAGAGGACTGCCCTCGTACGACTTTATCAACACGCCTGTAGCCCGCTCCATGGAATATTTTGCGCCGGGGATGATATCGCCGTCGATGGTATCGGGCCAGCTGATCGTTGTTTCGTTGATGATCGCTGCGGTGCTCCTGTCCTCCGGCTCGATTTTTCCTTGGTGGTCATTAAACTCCAGAACCGTCTTGCGGCCAAAATCCACCTCGACGCGTTCGGGAGCTCCCACGCTGTTGGTGCAGATAAATCTGACGGTCTGGGCTCCAGCAGCGGAGACAAAACCAGATATCACGACTAATGCAAATAGAACTTCTCTCATTGTTTCTCCCGCCATTCTGATACCTGCCCAGGGCGCTCATTCGCCGTTCAACCAGGTTCCTACTGCTTTTCCAGGTCGATACTCTCGTACTCGTGCCGCGCGATTGCGGCGCGAATCTGGGCAGGCGTCTTGCCCAGCTTGGTTTGCTGGTAGGCGAAGAAGCCCTCCTTGGCGCAGACGTCGCACTCGGTCGAGTGTGCGGTCTCGTAGCAGCTGCGCAGGCTGGTGTGGCCCAGTGAGCGATCGCAACGGCAATTGCACGGCAGCTGGTAAAGCACATTCCCAACTTTGGCTGCCACCAGGTAGGCATGCACCTGCCAGGGGTAGCGGAAGTGTTCCCCGGTCAGCTTGCTGCCCGACAGGATCGGAGGCAATGCGCTCACCTTGAGCGGCGCGGACGGATGGTAGGCGGGAACATCGTCTGCCGGGTTCGACCACTGCGCATAGCTGATAGCGGTCACGGCGAAGACAGCCAAACCAAAAATCCAACGGCTTTTCATCCAGTCACTCGTCATAACGCCCCCTGTGGCCATTCTAACGGAGACCGAAACCCATAGCGACGGCAAAAGCAGTGGAGGGTGTTCGCGTCGGCTTTGGCGCAAAAAAAAGGCGGCACGAACGTTTTACTGTTCGTGCCGGGAGGCCAGTGACGCAAACTACTTCCAGTACGGAGAAGGTCTCTCCATCACTGGAATATATACACCATAGCATAGATTGAAAAGATGTCAAATACAAAAATCGAAATTATTTTGAACCATTGCGCATTCGGTGCCTAAACGCACTTCAACGTCTCATTTCGTGACACTCTCCTGAAACCAACGCCGCACTCGACCAGATCACAAGCCGTGCAATCTCAGGTAATTAACTTAAAATAATGCACTTACCAAAAATAGAAGATAGATTCCCCTAATCCTTCACATGGCACAGGCTTCGGGGCAATCGCCGAAGCTTCCGAGCTCACCAGAGGACTGGAAGCTCTCCGTCGGCACCGAAAAGTCCCATCTACTGTTTACCAGCCAGGTGCGGCCAAAATACAGATTTCAGGATTTTCATGCTCACCTAGGCCGAATTAGCCTGCTATCCAGCCAGATAGCTGGCGCCACCGCGTCAGACCAGCCCGTCTGCCGCCGCCGCAAGCTCGAAATCCTTGGCCGTCAGACCCCCGGCGTCGTGCGTTACCAGGCCCAGCCGCACCCGGTTATAGCGGATGTCGATATCCGGATGGTGGCCGGCCTTTTCAGCGCGGTCGCCTATACGGTTGACGAAGGCCAGCGCGGCAATGAAATCTTCAAATTTGAAGGTTCGCGTCAACTCCCCGGCTTCGATCTGCCAGCCGGGAAGGGTACTGAGACGGTGGTTAGCATCTTCCTTTGAAAGTGAGTGCATGGCTTCAGCTCCAGAGATAAATTCAACGAATTCTATTTCTCTTTCGGCAGCGGTCTGTTCACTATGTCGAAGGTCGACAGCCTCTTGCTCTGTTCGCCGATCTGCGTGCGCAGCTCTTGCCAAACTCCAATAGGAATCTTGAGAAAGACTTCCACAACAGCGGGGTCGAACTGTGTTCCCGAGCAGCGCTGAATCTCTTTGCGAGCCTTCTCAAAGCTGCGCGCTTTGCGGTATGGCCGTTCGCTGGTGATGGCGTCAAGCGCGTCGGCGACGGCAAAGATGCGTGCTCCGATGGGAATCTCGCCGCTGCGCAGCCCCGACGGGTAGCCGCTCCCATCGTAGTATTCCTGGTGAGTGAATACAATCTCCGCCACTTCGCGCAAAAACGGAATCTTGCGCAGCATATCGTAGCCGTTAGCGCAATGGCGTCGCATGGCCTCCTGTTCTTCCGCGTTCAACGGGCCGGGCTTGAGCAGTATCTGGTCGGGAAGCGCCATTTTCCCGATATCGTGCAAAAAAGCGCCCCGCGCAATCACCTTGATCTCCGACGATGCCACGCCCATGGCCCGCGCCAGCGCAATGGTATACGCGGTCACACGCTTGGAATGTCCCTCGGTTTCAGAGTCCTTCAGGTCCAGCGCGTCGCCCAGCGCCTCCAGCGTGATGTCGTACGATTGCTCGATATCGTCCATCGCCTGACGCAGCAATTCGGTTCTGGCCCGCACTGCCATTTCAAGGTTTTCCTGGTAGCTGTGGTTCTCCTGCAGGGTCTGCCGGTACTCCAGGGCGCGCTGAACCGTGCCCACCAGATGCCCGCGCTCGAAGGGCTTGAGCACATAGTCATAAGCTCCGCGGTGCATGGAGTCGATCGCCACGCTGATGTCATGAATCGCCGTGACCATCACCACGGGAAGCTGCGGCTTCTGCCCGCGGATCTGTTCCATTAGCGCAATGCCGTTCACGTCCTGGATTACAACTTCAGTTAGAACCAGGTCGAAGTCAGTCTCTTCTACCATTTGCATGGCCTTAAGGCCGCTCGAAGTCGTCCGTACCTGGTACCCTTGGCTCTCCAGAGTGGCGCCGATCATCGCCCGAACGTGAGCTTCGCCATCCACCACCAATATCCGTGACGCCCTGTGGAGTCTTGCACCTGCGCGGGCGTTTGTCTCCAGGGACACCGCCGTGCCGATCAGTACTTCCAACCCTGCCAGATTAAATGTCAAGCTCTCATCCCCCGTGACCTTGCCAGCCTGGGACAGCCGCAATTAGATTCACTCATCGAGCGATCGTTATTCTGCCAGTGGCTTGCCGGACCCCACCGCGGAAAAGAATGACGCCTTCAGTACCCTATCGGTAATCTTCGCACTTTCTATTAATTTAAGCAGAATCGTCCAAGAAAAACGATTTCCTTGCAATACGAAACCTGTCCTCTCCTCCCCCCCAGCCGCAACAGAATTTACCGAAACCGCACCACAATTGATGCAGTCTGCAGCTATAGACTCACTCCTCTTGCCGTCCTGCGTGCCGCGCAGCGGCCCAACCCTCCTTGACGAACTGGTGTGCGCGCCCCACGGCCAGCGAGCCCGCAGGCACGTCTTTGGTAATGCATGAGGCGGCGCCCACGTAGGCCCCATCCCCCACCGTCACCGGAGCCACCAGCGTGGAATCGCTTCCCACAAAAGCGTCCTTGCCAATGTGAGTAAAGTGCTTGCGAACCCCGTCATAGTTGCAGGTGATCGTTCCCGCACCGATGTTGGTCCGCTCGCCCACCTCCGCATCGCCCAGGTAGGTCAGGTGGCCGGCCTTTGCGCCTTTGCCCAGCCTCGCCTTTTTCGTCTCCACAAAATTGCCCAAGTGGGCATCCTCGCCGATCTCGCAACCCGGGCGTACGCGCGCAAAGGGGCCAATGCTCGCGCCATCCGCAAACCCGCTTCCTGCCAGCACGCAACTTTGGAGAACCAGCACATTGTTGCCGAGCGTGCAATTCTCAATTACCGTGTAAGACCGGATCCGGCAGCCCGTGCCTATCTTCACGCGGCCCAGCAACTGCACAAACGGCTCTATCACCGTGTCGGGCGCAATCTCCACTTCGGCGTCGATCACCGAAGTCTCAGGCCGGAAGATGGTCACGCCCTCTGCCATCAACCGGTTTGCGGTGTTGGCGCGGAGGGCGGCGTCCAGGGCGACCAGCTCTGCAATGGTGTTCACGCCCAGGACTTCGCCCGCATCGGCGGCCTCAATAGCCACCACGCGCTCACCGGCCGACCGCAGCAGCCCGGCCATATCCGTAAGTATCAACTCCTGGTTGGCGTTGTTGGCATCCAGCAGGTCAAGCCGGCCCAGCAGCGGGGCGGTCTTGAAGGCGTAGATTCCGGAGTTGATCTCGCCCAGGGCTTCCTGTGCGGGTGTCAGCGCCTTCTGTTCGACAATGGCCTCAACTTCCAGCGACTGTGGCGATTTGCGCAGAACCCGCCCGTAGCCGGTCGGGTCCGCGGGTGCGGCAGTCAGAATCGTCATCGCTGCTTGCTCGGCCTGATGAAATTCCCAAAGATGCGTGATCGTCTCAGGGCGGATCAGCGGCACGTCGCCTGAGAGCACGAGAATGTTTTCGTAGCCGGCGATAGCCTGCCGCGCGCATTGAATAGCATGTCCGGTCCCGCGCTGCTCAGTCTGCTCTACAAAAGCGACGCCGGTAGAAGCTACGGCAGTCAACACCTTCTCCGCCTGGTGGCCGATCACAACGTAAATGTCGGTCGGAGCCACAATGCGGCTGGCCGCTGAAATTACGTGGGCCAGCAGCGGCTTGCCGCCGATCTCGTGCAGCACCTTGGGCCGCTGCGACTTCAGCCGCGTCCCCTTGCCCGCCGCCATAATGACGACCGCCAGCTTTCCTTTCGATTCCACCTTGCGCCTCCTTACAAGCGGTCCCGGTAACACCCGAGTCATTCTACCTCTTCAGCGAAAACAAAAGCGCATCGAGAACCGTTCCTGCAGGTACCCCAGGTCCCTCGCATTTGGGGACCTGGGAAACTCTGTCCTCAATCAGTCCTGCTTTCACTACCTTTGTTCCGTCGTCGGTTGCTTCGGCATCGGAATCGTAACATCTATTGTCTGCACGGGCCCCAGCTTCAGTTCTTCTAAGGAAGGCTTGATCTCCGGCCTGTTGCCCACCACCAGCACCGCCAGCTTGTCCGTATGGATATACTTTTTCGCTACTCGGTCCAGGTCAGCCAGCGTTACCTTTTCGAGCGCCGCCTTGTAGCTCTCCAGATAGTCCGCCGGGTAGCCATAGAACTCCAGCCGTTCACGCTCGGCGAGCACCTTCCCCCTGGTGTCGTAACGGAAGAGGAATGAACTGAGAATATTGTCCTTTGCCCGCGCCAATTCTTCTTCGGTAAAGGGCCGTGTTGTCAGTCCGTCGATCTCGGCCAGCGCAAGTTGTGTAGCTTCCACCGTGTTCGGGCTCTGAGTGAGTACCACAACGCGAAACTCCGCCGGGTGATCGTAGGCGAAGCTCAGGCCGCCGCCAACTTCATAAGCCAGGCCCTTCTCGGTCCGAATCTTCTGGAACAGCCGGCTGGCAAACCCACCGCCCAGAATCTCGTTCATCTCCGCCAGCGCGGGAACATCAGGATTTCGCCGGTCCGTGCCCAGTCCCACAATCTCCACGTTCGACTGGTTCACGTCCTCTTTGTCGATAAAGTAGACGCCGGGTTTGGGCCCCGCAAAATCATCGTGCCGCGCTGGTGCCGCCATTACCTTTGGCAATCCCTCGAAGACCCCGCGCAGCTCGGCTTCCATCGCCACTGGGTCGAAGTCGCCGCTCACGGCCACAATCAGCTTGCCGCCAAGCGTGCGCTCGTGCCACGCCTTCAAATCGTCCACCGTAACCGCGCCGATGGTGGCCAGTTCCGGCTGCCGCGTATAGGGGCTGTTGGCGCCGTACACCAGCTTGGCCGATTCGCGATTCGCAATCTCGTCCTCTTCGTCGTTGCGCCGCACAATCCCCGTGGCCATCTGTTGCTGCGCCAGCTCGAGCTTCTCCGCGCTGAATTGCGGATGAAACAGCAAGTCCATGGCGAGCGAAAACACCTGGTCCGCGTCGCCCTTCAGCGAGTCCCATGACACCGCCGTGGAATCCACATCTCCGCCGGTTTCAACGTGCGCGGCCTTGGCTTCCAGCAGGTCGTCCATGGCGTCGCCGTTCAGCTTGGCGGTGCCGCTTGTGCGCCACGTCTGCCCGTAAAGCGCCACCAGTCCTGTTTTCGCCGCATCCTCGTTCCGCGCCCCGCCAGGAATCAGCACAGACCCGGAAACAAACGGCAGCTCGTGGTCCTCCTGCAAAAACAGCACAATGCCATTCTTCAGCTCGACGCGCACAGGCTGGTGCGGCTTGAACTCATGCAGTTTCGGAACAGGAATCTGCTCCCACGGCTTGGCCTGTTGTGCGTGGACCGCGCCGGACAGAAAAGCAAGTGCGCAGATTGCAAACGCAAGACACTTTCCACCAATGAGTGGGTGCCCCATCCTTGCCGCGTTCTTGTTTTTGCGGCAAGGGCGGGAAGCCTCGAACCTCATCCGGCCTTCTCCACTGGCACACCCGGGATTCAACTGAACCGGCCCCATCAATAAGCTCTTCATTGCGCGCCTCCATCTTTCTGCGCGGGAGCAGCCGTCTCAATCCACGCCTCGGTCCTGTTGCTCGTTACAAAAATCTGGTTGGCAACCCGACGAATATCGGCCTTGCTCACCTTATCCACCTCGTCCAGTTGCTTGAAGAGTTGGCGCCAGTCGCCATACCGCGTCTGGTACTCGGCCAGATTGTTGGCCAGCCCCTGATTATCCGCGAGACCTCTCAGCAAATCGGCGCGAGTGCGCGTCTTGAACATGGCCAGTTCCTGGTCGCTCACATCTGCCGTCCTCAGCTTTTCAATCTCCTTGTGAATGGCGTCGCGCATCTGGGTCGGCGTATGCCCCGGCAGCGGGACAGCATAGAACGCAAAAAGGCTGGGATACTTGTCTCCGGGATACGGGCTGAATCCGGCGGCCTCGGCGGCAATCTGCTGGTCGCGCACCAAACTGCGATAGAGCCGCGAGACGCGTCCATTCGACAGAATGTCCTGTATGGCGTCGAAAACCGCATCGTCCGGGTCGCGATAATCGGGCCGATGGTAGCCCTCAATGTAAAACGGCTGCGTCTGTTCGCGAATCGTTACCGTCTTCTCGGCAAATTGCTTCGGCTCGACGGTCGTCATCTCCTCCGGCTTCGGGCCGGCGGGAACGCGGCTGAAATATCTCTCCAGCACCGGCAGAGCCTCGCTCGCCTTCACATCGCCCACCACTGCGATCACAATGTTGGCTCCCACGTAATACTTCTTGTGGAACTCCATTGCTTCGGTGGCGTTGATTTGGCTCACCTCGCTGGGCCAGCCGATGCCGCTGCGGCCGTAGTTGTGCGCCACGTAGGCCGTGGCAACAAACTGCTCGAGGAGCCGTCCGACTGGGTTCGAGTCAGTGCGCATCCGCCGCTCTTCAATCACTACCTCGCGTTCCTTGTAAAACTCGCGCGGCACCGCATCCGACAGCCGTCCGCTCTCCAGCCACGCCCAAAGCTCCAGGCGATTCTCCGGCATAGACCAGAAATACTGCGTGTCGTCCAGTCCGGTTTCGGCGTTCACGCCCTCTGCGCCGTTCCGTTCCGCCACGTCAGTGAACTGGTTCGGAACAACGTATTTGTGCGCCTCGACCTGAGCCTCAACGAACGCCGCTTTCAGCGCGGCCAGCTTGGCCGGGTCGCGGCCCACGGCCTTCAGGTACTCGGCTTCGTAGGCAGCGTTCGCCTCTTCCACCTTGGCCAGCGCCACCTTCTCGGCGGCGTAGTCCTTGGTGCCTATCTGGCTCGTTCCCTTGAAGGCCAGATGTTCAAACATATGCGCCAGCCCGCTCTCGCCCGAGGGGTCGTTCACATCGCCCGCATCAATAAAGGTGTTGTAGCTGAAAACCGGCGCTTCCGGCCTCTCACAGATGATCAGCGTAAGTCCGTTGGCCAGCACCTTGGTCGTAATCTTCTGCTCAAAGCTCTTCAGGTCCTGAGCTCGTGGGCTTGTCACGGCCATCGCCGCCAGCATCAGCGCCAGCAAGCCCTTCCAAAACCAGGGGAAATTTCTGTCCTGCATCCGGCCTCCTTCGTTCAGGCGCGCGAAACGCCATTCCGTGATCCCGGCGACAGCTCTAGTCGCTGGGGCAGAAACCGGAGTCCCCGGCGACAGGTCTTGGTCGCTGGGGTGGCTTTGCGCACCCTTTCAAAGTATTGCCCTCGACCGGTGAGGGTCAAACCGGCGACCTGTGCGCCGGTAGATTCATCGTTCTTACCGGCTCCCACCCGCCTGCAATTCCACCTCAATCGCGCGCGGAAACAAAATATTGTTTTCCAGATGGATATGCTGGTGAAGATCCTGCTCAAACTCCTTCAATCCGTCGTAGAACGCATGATAGGTCGGGCAGGCGTCCTCCGGCGTGGTGAAGTTCTGGCTCAAACGCCTCATCTCGGCCAGCAGAGTCCCGGCTGCATCGTGCTCCTGGGTCATCATCTGGATGGGATGGGCCACTGTCCCAAAACAAGCGGAAGGCATCGCCGCTCCGCTTGTGCGGGAGCGTTCCAGCTTGACGATATGGGGAAACAGAATAGTCTCTTCCTTCGCCAGGTGCAGCGTCAGCTCTTCATCCAGGCTAGTCAGAGCCGTTTGAATCGCCGGCAGCTCAGCTCTTCTTGCGCCGTGACGATTCACCACTTTCTGCGCCAGCGCCGCCAGCCGCGGCAACTCCCTTTTTACATAAGCGTGATGCGTGGCAACGATGTGGCCAACAAGCTCTTCCATCGAGCGCTGCGGCCAGTCTTCTGCCACGGGAGCGCCGGCCGTCGCCGCGGCTTCAAGAGCTGAAATCACTGCGTCCACTTCAACCTGGCTGGCCGCGCAGGCCTCGGCCAGAGGCTTGCGCCCTCCGCAGCAATAATCGATTCCGTAGTGCTCAAAGACGCGCATTGAGGAAGGTTGTTCCAAAGCAATTTCGCGAACGGTCTGTGTGGCTGGGTTCATTTCGATCTCCTTCTCTTGCAGCATCGGGCACCGCCGGCCTCACTGGCAGCGACTTTCGTCACTCGCTCCCCAAAAATCCATTCCCATGCCCATTTCTGGCCGCGATTTTGAAACGCTGCATCGTCCTAACGCACTATAGGATCAGCGCAAATGGACACAACTGGGTTATATTTGTCTTTGGGGCCTCCCAGCACTTTTAGGGCGCTGCCCCCTTATAAGTGCCTACGAACCCTGACGGCGCTGAAACTCTTGAAGCCCCGTCTATAAAAAAGAGCCGCCAATCTACATGGAGACCAGATGGAAGTTCAGGACTATTACGAGTTCCTCCAGATCAGCCGCAATGCCGAGTCCGAAACCATCCACCGCGTCTATCGATTTCTCGCTGCCCGCTTTCACCCCGACAACGCGGAGACAGGCGACGCTTCAAAGTTCTTCCTGTTAAAACAGGCTTATGACGTCCTGTCCGACCCAGAGCGTCGTGCCAAGTACGATGCTTCATTCGAAGATGAGGTGCCTCCGCCCGACCCCTTATCCAGCTCGATTGATTTCATGGATCAAATCGAAGGCGAGTTGAACCGGCGGCTGGCGGTGCTTGCCGTGCTCTATATCCGGCGTCGTACCAACCCCTCCAGCCCGGACGTTTCGCTGATGGAAGTTGAAACCCGAATGGGTTTTCCTCGTGACTATTTGGAATTCACCACCTGGTACCTTCAAAAGAAGGGCTACATTCTGCGCGCCGATAACTCGGCCTTCACGTTGACTGCCGAGGGAGTGGATTTTGTGGAAACGCAGCGCGCGAATGCCCCGGTTCTGAGTAAATTGCTGACCAGCGATTCGGGACCATCCGTCCCTGGCGCACCAGCCGCGAGCAGCGCATCCGCCTCTCCTCACAAACCGGCTGATAAGTCTTCGCCGATTGATCCTCAGTGGGAGCGCCGCAAGACTGAAGTCGACCAGCGCGCAAATCAACCGGAGCGCCGCTCAAAATAGCGTTAACCAAAATTTACTGCTGGTAAAATTCACCTGTGAGCAATCTGCGCTTTGATCTTGTCGCCGTCCTCGAAGGCACGGCGCTGTTCTCCGGCCTCTCCGCGGAAGAACTGCGCGCCTTGGCTGCCCGCACCGCGCGCAAGCGATTCAAGACTGGCGAACTGCTTTTTTCCGAGGGTGAGCCCTGCCACGGATTGCACGTCATCGCCACCGGCAAAGTGCGCATCTTCAAGGCTTCGGTCAACGGCCGCGAGCAGGTACTGGCCGTCAACCAGGCCGGTGAATCCGTAGCCGAGTTGCCGATCTTTGATGGAGGAGTTTATCCCGCATCCGCCGTCGCCATCGAGGAAACCGAGATCGCCTTTATCTCGCAGCGCGACTTTCACAGTTATTGCCTCGAACATCCCCAGGTCGCGCTCAAGGTGCTCTCTGTGGCGGGCGCGCGGCTCCGGCGTCTGGTAGGTATCATCGAGGAGCTGTCGTTTACCACCATTCGCCAGCGCCTCGTCTCCACGCTCATCCGTCTCGCCGAAAGTCAGGGCAACAAGACCGACGGCGGCATCGAGTTTCAATTGCCTGCAACCCATCAGGAGCTGGCGAATCAATTAGGAACGGTGCGCGAACTGATCTCGCGCAATTTGATGCGCCTTCAGGCCGAGGGCCTTTTGGATGTGGACGCCCGCCGGATTGTAGTAAAAGATATGAAAGGCTTGGGCGCGCTTCTGGAGACCGCCCCTTAGTAGGAAAACTTTCGTACGGCGGAAGACCGCCTTCATCCTTGACCGTGTGCCGCGCACTTCCGTATCCTGCGATGGTTTCCTCAGGCGAATGATTCTTGAACCCCAACCCCCAAAGGGAGAGCCCGTATGAGCACGACTTCCCCGGCTGTAACCTCCGCTCCCGGCCCGGCCGGTCCGGCTTCCGTTGTCGCTCCTTCGCTTCTCATCCGCCGAGCCGCTGTGCTCGGAGCCGGTACCATGGGCTCCCGCATCGCCGCTCACCTGGCCAACGCCGGCATCCCCACGCTTCTCCTCGATCTTGTTCCACCCGGCGAGGGTGATAAAAACCGCCTGGCGAAGGCCGCGCTTGCCGCTCTGGCCAAGTCCAAACCGGCTGCCCTCTACGAGGCGTCGCTTGCCGCGCTCATCACCCCCGGCAACTTCGAGGATGACCTGCCGCGCCTTGCCGCGTGCGATTGGGTCATTGAGGCCGTGGCCGAAAATCTGGAGATAAAAACGGCGCTCCTGACCCGCGTCGTGCCTCATCTGGCCCCTCACGCCTTGCTCACCACCAACACCTCCGGCCTGCCCCTCAAGCAGATCGCAGCGGGACTCACCGCGCATCGCAATCGCTTCTTCGGAACTCATTTTTTCAATCCGCCGCGCTACATGCGCCTGCTCGAAGTCATTCCCACTGCCGAATCCGACCCGGCCGTGGTCGCCTCTTTTTCCGCCTATGCTGACCGCAATCTGGGCAAGCTCGTGGTCTTCGCCAACGACAGCCCCAACTTCATCGCCAACCGCATCGGCATCTCGGTCATGTTCTCCGCGGCCGCGCTCATGCTGGAGCAGAAGCTGACCATCGAAGACGTGGACGCGCTCACTGGTCAGGCCATCGGCTGGCCTCGCACCGGCACCTTCCGCCTTGCTGACATGGTGGGCATCGACATTCCCGCCCACGTGGCTGCGAACTTTCCTAAGGGCGTCACGCAAAGTGCCTTTTCCGGCATTTTGGAGGAGATGGTCCGCCGCGGCTGGCTCGGCGACAAGACCGGTCAGGGCTTCTACAAAAAGCTCCGTGGCGAAGACGGTAAAGACACTCGCATGGTGCTCGACTTTGCCACCTGGGAGTATCGCCCGGCAGCCAAACCCGCCCTGCCCGCTCTGGAAATGGCCAAGAATGCCGCCACGCTGCCTGAGCGTTTGCGCCAACTGCTGGAAAACCACCCCGCAAAAGATCGATCCTCGGCCTTCCTCTGGCCGCTTCTCGCCGCGCTGTGGAACTCCGCCGCCGACCGCGTCGGCGAAATCGCCGGTGACGCGCCCTCCATCGACCTCGCCATGCGCGCAGGCTTCAACTGGGAGATGGGTCCTTTTGAAATGTGGGATGCTGTCGGCGTCGCCACCACTGTCGTCCGCATGAAAGCGCTTGGCCTTCCGGTAAGCCCGCACGCTGAGGCCTTGCTTGCTGCCGGCCACACCTCCTGGTACGCCCGCGACGGCCGCGAATGTTTCCAGCCCGAAAAGAAGAAGCTTGAGCCCGTAGCCGCCTTTCCCGGCCACGCTCGCATCGCGGATTTCCGCCGCTCCAACACGGTCGTCCGCTCCAACGCTGGAGCCTCGCTTGTCGATCTGGGTGACGGCATCGGCTGCATTGAGCTGCACTCGCTCAAGAACGCCATCGGCGGCGACGTGCTCACACTGGCCTCGGCGGTGCTCAACCCAGACTCCGACGCGGTGCGCGACTTTGCCGGCTTTGTCATCGCCAGCGACCGCGAAAATTTCTCAGTCGGCGCAAACCTCATGCAACTCCTCATGGCCGCGCAAGAGGGCGAATGGGAGGAGCTGGGCGCCGTCATTCACGGCTTCCAGAAGATGACCATGGCCATCAAGTACTGCCCTCGGCCCGTGGTCGCCGCGCCATTCAGCCTGACCCTCGGCGGCGGTGCGGAGATTTGCCTTCACGCCGTGCGCCGCCAGGCCCATGCGGAGACATACATAGGCTTGGTCGAGGCCGGCGTCGGTCTCATTCCCGCTGGCGGCGGAACAAAGGAAATGTTGCTTCGGGCCATCGATGCGGCCACAACCTTCGCCCCTCCCGACCCGCGCGTGCCAAGTTCGAATCTGCCATCGCGCTTTGCCCAGTCGGCTGAGCTCTCCGCCGCGCTGCGCCGCTCCTTTGAAACCATCGCGATGGCCAAAGTCTCCACCTCAGCCGCCGAGGCCCGCTCACTTGGTCTCCTCGGCCCCGCAGACGGCATCACCCTTAACCGCGAGCGCTTGCTCCTCGAAGCCAAGGCCCATGTCGGGTTACTGGCTGCGACAGGCTACGTTGCCCCGCAACCGCGCACGCAGATTCCCGCGCCCGGCGCTGGGGCTTTGGCAATGCTCGAAACCGGCGCATTCCTCATGGGCGAGGCCGGCTTCGCCTCTGAACACGACCAGAAGGTAGCTCGCTGGGCCGCCTACATCCTCTCCGGCGGCCGTGTCACCGCCGGAACTCTCGTCTCCGAGCAGTACATCCTCGACCTCGAGCGTGAGGCTTTTCTCTCCCTCTGCGGCGAGCGCAAAACGCAGGAGCGCATCGCCTTCACCCTCAAAACCGGCAAACCGCTGCGTAATTAGCAAGGCAGATCCATTGCTTTGAAAGGGCACGGCTTCAGCCGTGCCGCCAACGCAACAAAATAAGGGCGGGGCTTTAGCCCCTGAGGGATTGCAATCTCCATGGTTCGCGCCGGTCTCAGAAGGTTCGTTTGTTTGCAGGGCGTTTTGCTCTGCGTCTGCTCCATGCTTCCGGCCCAGCCACAGGAACCTGCCCCCGCGCCGCTCAACGAATCTGGACAGATCCTCCTCGCCGGCCGCGCAACTCTCTACCGCATCCGTCATCTGCCGCTCAACTCGTTCCCTGGCCTCCCCGACGAACTCATCGCCCTCCTCACCCAGCGCGGCTGCATCATTCCGCAGACTTACGAGGCGCATCACCCGGAAAACGTCATCCACGCCAGCCTGGAGCGCACCGGCTCCTCCGACTGGGCGGTTCTTTGCTCGGAGCGGGGAACGGTCTCGCTCCTGGTCTTCTTTTCCAGCGCCCCGGCCAATCTCCTTGTGCTCTCCGCCGCGCCGGAAACCGAGCGCCTTCAGCCGCACGACCCCACTGGCGTTCTCGGTTTCAATTGGGGCATCGATCCCGCTTCGCCCGAGCAGGTTCGCCAGGCCCAGGCCGGCCTCGTCTTTCACCCCGCGCGGCTCGACCACGACGCCCTCGCCGATTCGGTCGTCGAAGGCCGCACCGTTTATCACTTCTATTCCAAAAACGCCTGGACCATACTGGAAATGTCGGACTAGCTGTTCGTCGTCGAGGATCACTGAGAGTTCTTGTTTGAAGAGTACGGGCTTCAGCCCATACATGAGGCAAACAAAGTTGACAGGGCTTTAGCCCCTGAGGGAATTTGGATACCGTAACACGAACTTGTTTGGAAAATGCCAAAGCCACACCCGCAACGTAAGGAGCATCCCCCATGCCGGAAGCCGTAATCGTCAGCGCAGTTCGCACCCCGGTGGGCCGCGCCCCCAAAGGCGCTCTTTCCACCACTCGCCCCGACGACCTCGCCGCGCTCGCCATCGGCGGAGCATTGAAGAAGATTCCCGACCTGAAAAAGGCCGAAATCGACGACGTAATCCTCGGTTGCGCTCAGCCGGAAGGCGAGCAGGGCTGGAACATCGCCCGCTTTGCCGCTCTGCGCGCCGAGTTGCCGGTCGAGGTTCCCGGCGTCACCGTCAACCGCCTCTGCGCCTCCGGCCTTGAAGCCATCGTCCAGGCCGATCTGCGCATCCGCTCGGGTGGTGACCGCGTCGTCGTGGCTGGCGGGGTCGAGTCCATGAGCCTGCTGCCCTTTGGCGGCCTCAAGCCCAGCCCCAACCCATGGCTCGCCGAGCATTATCCGGCCGCGCTCCTCACCATGGGCCTCACCGCCGAACGCGTCGCCCGCCATTACAACGTCTCCCGCGCCGATCAGGACGCCTTCGCTCTCGCCAGCCATCGCAAGGCCCTTGCCGCGCAGGCCGCCGGCCGTTTTGCCGATGAGCTGATTCCGGTCGCCGTCACCACTTCAATTCCCGGCAGCAAACCCGGAAAGCCTGAAGTGTCGGAGACACCGTTTTCCGCCGACGAAGGTCCGCGCGCCGACTCCTCGCTCGAAGCTCTCGCCAAACTCAAGCCCGCCTTCCACGCGGAAGGAACCGTCACCGCCGGCAACTCTTCGCAAACCTCCGACGGCGCTGCCGCCACTGTTCTGATGGAAGCCGGCCGCGCCCGCGAACTCGGCATTCGACCCATCGGTCGCCTGCTCGCCTACGCAGCCACCGGATGCCTCCCGGAGGAGATGGGCATGGGCCCCGTTTCTGCCATTCGCAAGGTTCTCCGCATCGCCGGTTTCACCCTCTCCGACATCAGCCTCATCGAGCTCAACGAGGCATTTGCCGCGCAGGTGCTGGCCGTCATCCGCGAACTCGGCCTCGATCCCGAACGCGTCAATGTCAACGGAGGAGCCATCGCCCTCGGTCACCCGCTCGGCTGCACAGGATCCAAACTCACCGCAACCCTGCTCGCAGAATTGCGCCGCCGTAAGCTTCACTACGGCATGGTAACCATGTGCGTCGGCGGAGGCATGGGTGCCGCCGCCATCTTCGAGGTGCTCATTTAACTCACTCTTCTTCAATAGCTAATTTTGCCGGTAACTCTCTCCGAGTTACCGGCACTCCTCCATCCAATAACTACCGTGTAACAAACCCATAACTTATCTCCTAAAACTGTCTCAAAACAAGACACACATTACTTAATCCCGCTCGGATGTGATATTTCAATTCCTTCAAGCTCAAGCGACACTAAATTAGAAATGTCTAACTTATCAAACCGCGGCGTTCTGGCTCTCGTTTGCTGGCCCTTGCTGTTTCTCTTCGCCAATCTTCCCGCGTTCCTCCCTGCGCAGTCCGGCCAGGAAATTGCCCGCGTTGTCCCCGTCGAAGCTCCCGGCGCAGATGCCCGCGTCGACACCTCCATCCCTCGCGCAATACCGATGCCCAGAGTCTTTACCACTCTGAAAGTGGTTGCCGAAGAATCAGCCACTCTCGATCCGCTTTCGCCTGCCGCCAATGTTACCCAGATCGAAATCCTCTCATCGGCGGGAACTTACGGAGACTTTAGCCGCTATCTCCAGGTTTTGCCGGGCGTGGTCTGGGTTTCCGATCTCAGCAACGACGTCCTTGTGCGCGGCGGCCATCCAACTGAAAATCTCTTTGTCGTCGATGGCGTCGAAGTCCCCAACATCAACCACTTCTCGCTCTCCGGCACAACCGGCGGCTTCACATCTATGATCGATTCCACCTCTGTCGACCGCATGGATTTGCGGGACGAAGTGTACGATCCCGCCTACTCCAGCCGTCTCTCCTCGCTGATCGAGATTCATACTCGCGAATTGGGTGAGGCCCATCAGGCCGGGAATCTCTCTGCGGGCATAGCCGGCGCCGGCGGACTTTACCAGCGCGCGTTGGCCCGCAAAGGCAGCTTCCTTCTTACTGCGCACCGCAGCATCCTCAATCTCGTCACCAACGACATTGGCATCAATGGCGTTCCCACTTACACCAACGGCATGGCGCAAATGGAACTTCATCCCACTGACCGTGATACGCTTTCTGTCCTCAGCTTGAGCGGCGCGGATTTCATCGATATGACGCCGTGCCCCTCGCCCGACTCGACCAGCATTTATCAAACTCAATATTCCGGATGGCGCACCACCGAGGCGCTAAGTTGGCGTCATAACTACGGACCGCAACTTACCGTTAACCTTACTGCCAGCTCTTCGCTCACCAAACAGAACATAAGTCAGCAGCAACAAATAGGTGAAGTAATAGACAGCAGCGGTAACTGCCATCCGGTAACTCTGTTGCCGGCTTACGAAGAAGACTCGCGCACTGGCTTGTCAGCTTTGAATTACGAATTTCGTGCAAGTGTGCGCGAGTGGCTCTTCTCCGCGGGCGCCAGCGGCAAGCTGACCACCCCAAATGACTCCGTTGCCCAACCCAACGGTCAGCAATCGCCCTTCAGCGCCAGCCCCGCGCGATCCGACGCGGTCGCCTTCCAGCGCAATTTTTCCACCGGCCAAACAGCCGCCTTCGTTGGAGCAGAAGGCAGTCTCGGCAAGCGTTGGAAGCTGTTAGCCGGCCTGCGTGCTGAAAGCTTCGCCATCACCGGTGGCTATGCCCTCGACCCGCGCGTCTCGCTTGCATACCGCCTCAATAGCCGCCAAACCCTCTACGGTTCCATGAACATCTCATCGCAATTGCCCCCCATCATGGACATGATCAGCTACGCGAACAATCGCGCCCTGCAACCCACTCAGGTCCGCCAGGAGGCGCTCGGTATGAGAGTCTTGCAGGGATCGTGGGGCACGTTGGACGTTGAGGCCTACGAGAAGAATTACCGCCGCGAACCAGTCTCCACCGAGTATCCGGCCCTCATGTTATCCAACATGGTCGACACACTCGGTCAGGGATTTGTCTGGCTGCCGCTCTCGAGCTCCGGAACGGCTCAGGCTCGCGGCCTCGAGCTTGCTTTGCGCGCTCACTCGCGCAGTCGTGCGCAGTTGCTTCTCTCCGCCGCCCGTTCCCAAACCACTTATCGCGCACTCGACGGCATTCGCCGCCCCGGCAACTACGACACGCCCATGGCGGCAAACGCGCTCGGCAACCTCCGTCTGTGGAAGGGAATTCAGCTCGACCTGCGCGAGTCGGCTTCCAGTGGCCACCCCTACACGCCATTCGATCTCGCCGACTCCACCGCGCAAAGCCGCGCCATCTACGATCTCACCCGAGTCAATGCCGCGCGCGGCCCGACCTACAACCGCCTCGATGTGGAGCTGGAACGTCGCTTCCGAGTCCCCAGGGGAGTCTTCGAGTTCCACGCCGGCGCTGAGAATATCCTGAATCGCGGCAACCTGTTGGGCTATCTCTGGCTCGACGACTGCCAGGTGGCATGGGGTTGCGGCAATTCCAGCGGACAGCCCATCGCCAAAGCCGACTTAATGGGCCGCTATCCCGTCCTCAGCCTCCGCTACGAGTTCTAGATTTCTGACCGCTTGCTCATCTATTATCCGGGGTGCCCCATCCTTTCGCCTTTTTCCTGGCGAAAGGGTGGGAAACCTCGAAGCTCAAAATACGAAATCATGCGGTAAGAGACCTGGCCCTCGCGCACAAAACAAAAGCAGCCAGGATCGCTCCCGGCTGCTTCTCATCATTCAATCTTTCCCAGACGGCTCTCGCAGCGTTACGCTTTGGCTGTGACCAGAGCCTTCAGCCGCGCGTTCAACCGGCTCTTGTAGCGGGAGACGGTGTTGTCGTGCAAAATCCCCTTCTGCACGCTCTTGTCGAGGGTGGAGACGGTCTCGCGATACTGCGCCTGTGCGGCCTTTACATCGCCGGCGGCGAGTGCTTCGCGCAGCGAGCGCAGGCTGGTGCGCACACGGCTGCGGTTGGCGCGGTTTACTTCGGTGCGGGTTACGGTCTGCCGGGCGCGCTTCAGCGAAGATACATGGTTTGCCATTGCTTATCCTTTATTTCAGTGCGCTGGGTTCAGGGGCAAAATAGTAAGCCCTGATTTCAGGCAAAATGATGCGGTGTCAGAATGCAACTCGAGCCGCATCCCTCGCAATTTCCTAGTCTACGGGAAATCAGGCCGCTGGTCAATGCGCCCGCGCCGTGAGCGATGAGGCCGGGGCGTGCAGCCAACCCCAAAGAATACCGATTGAAAGCGAATTGGTTGACCTTTGCCTCCACAAGAGCCGGGGCATCCTGTGCATTTCGCACATTTTTATGGTTTCCTTTTGAAGTGTTGGCAATAATAATCTATGAAAACTCGTCTCAACCGGGCCCATCGCGCCCTTCCAGTGGTCCTTGGTGTGGTCACGCTGCCGAGCGTTGCCCTGCTGGTTGCATGGGACGCCTTTCCCCGGCTGTTCCCTGCCAGAGCGCATAACGTTCTCGCCGCATTTCCACTCGCCATGATCGCTTTGGCCTATCTCGTTTTCCAGACCGCGCGCAGGCCAGCGCACTTGGAAGCAGTCAAGGCGGTCCTGCTTGCAGTTGCCTTTCTCTTCTGGGCGGCGAATCAATTTTGGCCGGACCTGCCCCAAGCCACGCTTTTCAATGACGTTGCCATTGCGCTTTTCGTCCTCGATGTGTTTTTGGTCATAGTCGGCTGGCCGGCTACGCTTCCCGACGAATCCTTCGCTGAGACCTACGCGGAGCCCCCTGCGGAGGACCAACTCTAACTTCGAGCGATCGATCCTTTGTGGCTTCGGACGGATCAGGGAGCGTGGCCTCGGACGAGGTAACCGCCAAGGCACACTTTTCACCAAAAATCATTGCGACGCGCATTGACTCCTGGCCCCTTTGGCGCTACTCTCAAGCCCAGATAGCGAAGACTCAAACCAAATTTGGTAGCCTTCTCAAACCCGCGGTCCCGCACTTCAGTCCCGAGCTTCAGCCCAATCCTGCGCCCCTTCCGCCGGTTTCCCTCTTATTCAACTCCTTGCCCGCAACTCATCGTTCGAGTTGGCGGTCTGTCGTCTTTGTCTGACCTCTCCACCAACCCAACCCGGCTCTGTTCAACCTCACCACGCGGCACTGGAGGCCATCGAATCCATTGAAGATCGCTCTGGAGATCACTCCCAATCTGGAGCCCCTGTTCGGGACTCGCGATGAAAACCTCAGGCTCATGGAAGACTCGCTTGGCGTGCGCATCGATCTTCGCTCCGATGCCGTCCATATCGAGGGACCGGAAACAGGCGTAACTCGCGTCCGGGGTATATTCGCCGATTTCGAGGCGATGCGCCGCCAGGGCGTCAACCCGCACAACGGCGAACTCAATGGAATGTTGCGCCTTGTCGTGGCCGACCCTGCTACCTCTCTGCGTTCGCTGGTTGACTCCGGCAAGCAGCGCTCTGCAGGCGTCAAACGCACCGTCCAGCCGCGCTCCATCAACCAGCGCAAATACGTCGAGGCCATCGAGCAGAACGACATGGTCTTTGGCGTCGGCCCTGCCGGAACCGGCAAAACTTACCTCGCCGTCGCGATGGCTGTCTCCGCCATGAACGCTAAAAAGGTTAGCCGCATCATCCTCGTTCGCCCCGCGGTCGAAGCCGGCGAGCGCCTCGGCTTTTTGCCCGGCACACTCCAGGAAAAAGTGGACCCCTATCTGCGCCCGCTCTACGACGCCCTCTACGACCTGCTCGATCCGGAGAAGGTCGACAAAATGTTCGAGAAGAACGTCATCGAGGTCGCCCCGCTGGCTTTCATGCGCGGCCGCACCCTCAACGACGCTTTCATCATCATGGACGAGGCGCAGAACACCACCATCGAGCAGATGAAGATGTTCCTCACGCGCATGGGCAACAACTCAAAGGCGGTCATCACCGGCGACATCACCCAAATCGACCTGCCCAATCCGCGCAAGTCTGGCCTGATCGACGCCATCAACATTCTCGACGGTGTCGAGGGCATCCACTTCTGCCACTTCGAGGATTGCGACGTTGTCCGCCATGCGCTCGTACAGCGCATCGTCCGTGCCTACGAGTCGGTCAAGCCGCAACAGCAGGAGCTGCCGCTCGGCGCAGGCGAGGCCATCGAAGTCGGCGCCCCAGCCCGCGAGAACCGCACGCAGCCGCAACCGTCGCATCCGGCGAAGCCGCAGTAGCAGTTCTGAGGCATTTAGCATTCGTTTGTATCAAGTCGAGTGGCTGGCAGAACTGTAGGTGGTAGACAACGTGCTACAGGTAAAAAAGATCAGCGAAGACCTGTATGTTGCGATTGCCACACCGCCTGAAGTGTTGGAGGCGTGGTCTGCTACAGAACCAATCAGTGCACGTAGACTGATAAAGCAGCTTACAGATCGAGGATGCCACACAATCGACATTGCCGACACCTTGAATGAGCAGGATTCAAAATGGATTGAAAAATCGCAAGGGCCATATAAGTAATCTGTGCCAGATTCCCCACCCTTGCCGGGTGCCCCAGGTCCCTCGCATTTGGGGACCTGGGATTCCACGAACCCCATGGCGAAGCGCGGTTGATCCCACCCCAGGTGGTTGCGCCGAAACGACGGTTGTCCTATCCTGAAAGTGCATGGACTACACGGGCATCATTACGATTGAACCAGGCAAGCGGAGCGGCAAGCCCTGCATTCGCGGCCTGCGCATCACCGTCTACGATGTGCTCGATTATCTGGCCTCCGGCATGACCGAGGCGAAGATTCTCGCCGACTTCCCCCTGCTGCGCGAATCCGACATCCGCGCGTGCCTGGCCTTCGCCGCCGACCGCGAACGCAAATTCGAGATTCTCTCCGCTTGAAGCTCCTGTTGGATGGAAACCTCTCTCTGCGCTTGATTGCCCCAAATTAAGTTAGTCAGTGGATCTCCGCCCCGGTTCTGCTCACGTTGAAGAATGTGGTCTGGTAAACATGCCCGACGATAAGGTCTGGGATTATGCAGGAGAGAACGGCTTTGCCATTGTCACCAAGGACTCCGATTTTTCAGAGCTAAGCGTTCTGCGTGGACGCCCGCCGAAAGTGATCTGGCTGCGCATAGGCAATTGCACCACCGTTCGTGCCGGTTTCCTGCTTCGGGATGCATTTTCCCGAATCCAAGATTTCCTGAATGCCGATGGAGAGAACTGTCTCGTACTCAGCCTTCAGTTCGAGCACCCCAAGTCCCGGATTTGAGTCTCTGGAGACCACGAACTCTATGCGAGCGAATAGCGAGCGGCTGGCCCACCGCAGGTGGTTGCAGATTATTTCCCCACCTCGTCGCACAATGATTCTCAGAAGTCTTCCATCAAATCATCGTTCCGGCACCTCCTCTTCGCGCCGCCTCTCAGCCGGAAACTGCCTACAGACGCCGAAACGTCACGTAACTCCTTATCCTGGACGATTTTGCAGGGAACTTCTTTGTTTCCAAGATTTTACAGCGCAACCCATCCCGTAAGCTCAAGAAAACAAGGATTTTATGCCCAAAATATGGGTGGGGGGTACCAGATGTAGCTCTACCGTCACATCGAGACCAATGGGCACCCCGTTGAAACTTCGTAGTTAGCGTGGAATGCGAAGAACCCGCGTAGAATGAGAATTAACCGGAGCCGTGCAAGCCGCGTCTCCGCGCACGATGATCCTCCTCGACCCAGATTTGGACCCCGACCCCGCGCTGGCATCAACTTCAGCGAAGCAAACGGCTGCGTCTAGCCTCATAACTCCAAACCGAAAACTGAGCTTACTCTCCGCCCGCACCCTGGCCCGCTTTCTCACCGATGCGCAATCCGCCGTCCGCCTCAAAGGAGAGGTCACCGTTCTGCTCACCACCGACGCCGCCATTCGCAAACTCAACCGCCAATTCCGCCACAAAGACAAGGCCACCGACGTTCTCTCTTTTCCAGCCGATGGCATTGGCGCCGAAGAAATTGCTGGCGATCTGGCCATCTCCGTTCCCACAGCGCTTCGCCAGGCCATCGAGCAAAATCACTCACTCTCCATTGAGATCAAAGTTCTCATCCTCCACGGCCTGCTCCATCTCGCCGGTCATGACCATGAGTCCGACGCAGGACAGATGGCCCGCCGCGAACGCCTCCTCCGCGCCCGTCTCGGCCTCCCGCAAGGCCTCATCGAACGCACAAATGTAGAACCGGATCTCAAAGGGTCCACAAATGTTGGGTGCACAAATCATGGGTGCCCCATCCATTCGCGTTCTTTGGGAATGGGTGGGAAACCGCAAACCCCCACTCGCAAGCGGAGTCTCAAACCATGACCCCGCTCTTCATACTCCTCCTCATCCTCCTTGCCGCCATCGAAACGCTGGCCTCTTACATCAGCCGCGTCTACGCCGAGTTCGGCAAAATCCTCACCCACGAGATCGAAGAAAATCTCGACGCCTGGGAGGAACTGGTCGAGCCGCAACTGGGCCTCAGTCGCCAGCACGCCGCCCTCTGCGCGGCGGCCCTGCAACAACTCGCCCTCGGCGTCATCGCCCTGGGCCTCGGCGCGTTCCTCTTCGATCGCGCGCCGAACCTGGCTCGTCCCACCCCAGCCGAGATCGCCCAGTCCATACTCGTGCTGGTGCTCGTCGTGGTCTTCTGCAACCAGCTTTTGCCCGCGCTCCTCTTCAACCGCACCGAGGGTCGCTGGGCAAGAAGGCTCATCTGGCCCATCCGCCTGCTCCTCTGGCTCATGACGCCCATCACCGTCTTTCTCCGCTTCTTCCTCTCCGTTGCCTCGCTGGCCGAGCAGCCTGCCAGCCCTGAAGAAGAAACCGAAGCCGATGTCGAGGCGCTGCTCGAAGCCGGCGAAGATGAAGGCATTCTCGAAGAGAGCGACCGCGATCTGGTCCGCTCCGCCGTCGAGTTCGGCGACAAGCTCGTCCGCGAAGTCATGACTCCGCGTCCCGATGTCTTCGCCGTGCGTGAGGAGACCACGCTCGAACAGTTTATCTATCTGTTGCGCGTGAACAACTTTTCCCGCGTACCGGTTTATTCCGGCTCCCTCGACAACGTCACCGGCATCGCTTTCGCCCACGACCTTTTGCAGATCGCTGACGAGGAAGCGCACACCCGCACAGTTGCCTCCATCAAGCGCCCTGCCGTTTTTGTTCCTGAAACCAAGCGCGGTTACGAGCTCCTGCGTGAGATGCAGCGCGAAAAGCAGCACATGCGCATCGTTATCGATGAGTACGGCGCAGTCGCCGGCTTGGTCACCATCGAAGACCTGCTAGAAGAGATCGTCGGCAACATCAAGGATGAGCACGAGGAAGAGACGCCCATCGAAGATCCCCAGCGCGAGCCGCACGGCGTCTGGCTTGTCCCCGGCAGCTTTCCCGTCAACCGGTTGCCCGACCTATTTGGCGAGCAGGACGGCCTGGCTGGTCTCGACGAGGCTTACGAAGCCACCACGCTCGGCGGCCTGGTCAGCGAAATCGAAGGCCGCATCCCGCTCCCCGGCGAAGTCGTCCTGCTTGAATCCTCCGGCATGAAGATCGAGATCATCGCCTCCACAGGCCGCCGCGTCGAGCGCCTGCGCGTCTTCCCGCCAGCTGAAGAATCCGGACCAACACAGGCTTCTTAACCGCCGCACAAAACCTGGGTGCCTAGTTGCCTGGGTGCCCCATCCATTCGCGTTCTTTGCGAATGGGTGGGATAGCACGAACCCCAACCAGCAACTCCAAAACGTCGTAAACTCAGTCAGGAGTATTTCTCCCTTTGAAATCAGGATTTGTCGCCATTCTCGGCCGGCCCAACGCCGGCAAAAGTACCCTCCTCAACGCTCTAACAGGCGAAAAGGTTGCCATCGTCTCCGCCAAGCCACAAACCACTCGCAACCGCATCGCGGGAGTGGTCGAAGTTCCGGCGCACAAAGGCGTGCATCCGGCTGCGCAGATTGTCTTTGTTGATACTCCCGGCGTCCACAAGCCCGGCTCGCACCTTGACCGCCGCATGTTGCAGGAGGTCTACGAAGCTCTCGAAACCCGCGACCTCGTCCTCGTCCTCATGGACGCCACCCGCCGCGTGCAACTGGAAGCCGCCGCCGAGCCCGCCGGAGAATCCGCCGCAGAACAGAATTCCCCAACTCCCCAAGACTGTCATCCTGAGCGGACCCTGAGCGACGCGAAGGGGGAGTCGAAGGACCTGCATCTTCTCGAATCCAGGAATCCAACCCCCAAGCACGCCCGCACCAACTGGGCCAGCGAAGACGAATTTCTCTTCGGCCTCATCCGCAACCTCGACTGCCCGGTCTTTCTTGTGCTCACCAAGATCGATCTCGTCGCCAAAGACCAGCTCTTGCCTCTCATCGACACGCTCACCCACCATTTCGGCTTTGCTCAGGTCATTCCCATCAGCGCCCGCAAGCGCGACGGCATGGATATTCTCGTCCGCAAGATAGTTGAGGCTCTGCCCACCGGTGAGCGCTACTACCCCAAGGACCAATACACCGATCAGCCCCAGCGCTTCATGGTCGCCGAGTTGATCCGCGAGAGCATCCTGGCCGAGACTGGCGAAGAGGTCCCCTACGCTTCCGCCGTTGTCATCGAGCGCTACGAAGAGGCCGAGCCGCCCGCTCCGCCGCGGAAAAAAGGTCAGGCTCCGGCCCGCTTGCCGCTCACCCGCATCGCCGCCGCTATCTATTGTGAGCGCGACGGACAGAAAGCGATCCTGATAGGCAAAGGCGGTTCCAAGCTGAAGGAAATCGGCACTGCCGCCCGACGTCAAATCGAATCCCTCATCGGAACGCGCGTCTATTTAGAACTGCACGTCATCGTCGAACCCGGCTGGCGCGAGTCAAAGAGTTTCGTCGAATCACTCGACTGGCGCAACCAGTTGGAGCGGTTAGCCACAGAGCAGATCACCCAGAAGCCGGTAGACGAAGATAAATAATTTCATGCCCCTTCGGCCTCGTCTCTAGGAGGTGAATGCCATCTCACACTGTAGAGGCGCAAGCACGCTCCCCCTACGCCCCTCTTACCCCACCACGCCCGCGCGCCTTCACCGCGTACATGCGCATATCGGAAACCCCGATCACTTCGTGAACGGCCGTGCCGTCAATGGGCGCAGTCGCTACGCCCACGCTGGCGCTAACCCACAGTTTCAGCTTGTCCTTCATCTCGAATTCGGTTTCCATCAGCCCGCGCAACATCTTGTTGCTTAGCGCCAGCGCTTCATCCTCGCCGGTCTCCGGCATCAAAACCGCAAACTCATCGCCGCCGTAGCGGAAGCACCAATCCTGTTTGCGGGTCAGCTCCAGCAGCCGCAGCCCCACGCGACCCAGCAACTCGCTTCCCACCAGATGACCGTGCGCGTCGTTCACCATCTTGAAGTGGTCCAGGTCCAGGAACGCCATGCTCACCGGCAACCCAGCCTTCACGCACCGTTCCAGCTCCCGGCTCAGCACCTCGTAGAGATAGCGCGCGTTGTAGAGCGTGGTGCAGTCGTCCGTGATAGTCAATTGCTGAATGCGCGCCACATCGCGCGCATTCTCAATCGCGATCGCCGCGTGGTCTGCCAGTATATGCAGAAAGGCGATGGTGTAATCGGTGAGCTGGTCGGCCTGCGGATTGAATATCTCGATAGCGCCGTGCGTTCCCTTGCGCCCGCGCAACGGCAGAGCGATCACCGAACGCACCTTGCTCGGTTGCGCGCCGTGTTCCTCGGCGACCCTCGGATCGAGCCCGGCTTCGGGAACCAGCAGCGTCTCGCCGTGCTCCACCACCCAGCCGGCCACGCCCTCGCCCACCTTCATGCGCAGCCCTTGCAACGGCACATCTCCTCTGCCCGCGGCTATCGCATAGTAAAGTTCCTTGCCGGTTTCATCCACCATCAGCAGAGTCCACAGCTCCGCCTCAATGAACCGCTCCATGTGCTCAATAATGGTGCGCAGAATCGTATCCAGATCGAAGCTCGAGGTCAGCGAGCGCGTGATCTGGTGGAAGACGAGAAGGTCGTCGAGCGGGATGCGGCTTTCCGTCTTTTTTGTCATCCGGGGCCCATTTCGGCTTTCAAAAAGTCAGTTTGTCTGCGCTATGAGTCTATTCGCGGTTCTGTCACACCATGATGCCAGAAAAGAAAACAGAAACAGGCACGCGTCTGCACTGCATTGTAGGGGAAGTTAGTTAAGATTGTGTGCCGTCCGGGTCCACTCAGTCAACCGCCAATATGAACCATTGAACGGGAAGGCTTTAGGAATCCCGGTTCGCCGATATGATGGCGCGGCTCCTTGCCCTGTACTGTACGGATAATGTACCCTGCCAGTTCCGCATCGCTCGCGCCCCCGCGCAGGCGCCCATACAGGTCGTGCTCCACCTGCGAAAACAGGCAAGTGCGAATCTTGCCATCCGAGGTAAGCCGCACCCGGCTGCACGCCCCGCAGAATGCCTGGCTCACTGGCGCGATAATGCCGATCTCGCCGACGCCGTCCTCAAAGCCGTAGCGCCGCGCCGTCTCGCTCGCCTCGCGCGGTTCCATGGCAACCAGCGGCAGTACCCGCCCGATGCGTTCCACAATTTCCTTGAGTGGAACGACGATTTCTGGCGTCCACAGCCGGCCTTCCTCCAGCGGCATGAACTCGATGAACCGCACCACAACGCCTTCTCGCCGCGCAAAGTGCGCAAAGCCTTCTATCTGATTGTCGTTGAAGCCGCGCAGCAGAACGCAATTGATCTTGAGCGGCTCCAGCCCCGCTGCCCGTGCCGCACGAATCCCCGCAAGCACCGCCGAAAAGCTTCCGGTAATCCGCGTGATGCGCTCAAACGTCTCTTCGTCCACCGCGTCCATGCTCACCGTGACGCGACGCAACCCCGCGGCCTTTAGCGGCGCGGCCAACCCGTCCAGCAAGTGGCCGTTAGTCGTCAGCGCCAGGTCCAGCGCCTCGCCGTTTGCAGTGCGCAGGCGTCCGAGTTCCTCAACCAACTCCACAATTCCACGGCGCAGCAGCGGCTCGCCACCTGTCAATCGCACCTTGGTAATTCCCAGCGAAACGAAAATCCCAATCATCCGCAGGTACTCGTCAATGCCCAGCTCCGGAAACTGCGCGCCCATCTCGCCCGTCCGGCAGTACACGCACTTGTAGTTGCACCGGTCCGTGATCGAGACGCGCAAATCGTGGATGACTCGACCCAGGCCATCGGTCAGCCGTGGGCTGGGAGTCACTGCGGGCAAAGAAATTGGGGAAACAGCAGCCATCGGTGAATTCAAGGCTACACCGTTTTGATTCTCGCGCTCTCGCGTAATCCGAAGGTTATCTGGTGCCCCGTCCATTCCGCGCTCTTTGCGAAATGGGCGGGAATAACAAATATCCCGAAGGCCGAATGAACAGACCTTGCCCTCAGTCAATCCTTGGCGTGCCCCGGCGCAACAAAAAGCCAACCACCCCGCAGACGGCGATAATCACCAGCGCAAGGACAAAGTAATAAGCCATAGGATGCGCCCACCCCGGCGAATAGGCCAGGTCCTGGCCCACCCACAACAGCAGAATAGTGGCGATCACCGCAAACTGCCCTGCGATCACCATCAGTGTATGGCCCAGGTCGCGCCGTTTATCCAGCGCCTCCACCTGGTCAGGGGTCAGATGACGTTCCTCTGGGGGAAGCAGGGAATTTGCCATTTTCGTTTCTCCAGTTTTCTCTCGGGCGGATCTCGCCCTGTCGAGCCGCGCCAATTTCTTGCGATCTCCCGGCGCGCCCGCTCTCACCCTCGATTCAATCACAAGTTGCGGTCCCTGCGCCAGAGTCGCGGCTCTTCTAAGCACCTCGCCTGCTCTGGAGCCCTCCTCGCGGAGAACAAGGCTGCTCCGCCAAAAATCAAACAATGTAAACATCGGTCAGTAGCCTGCTACGGCCCTCCCGATGTCCAACCACAAGGTCACCACGGTCCGGTTCCAGATACGAGGAGATTTTGCGCCTATCGAGAATCCCTCCTGGCGACATGGGCGTTTTCGGGTACTAATCCGGTGAAGACCCCGGAAACTATGCTGGATGAGTGATTTGATCTCGTCATTTCACGATACATCTTGACGATTTGATAGTCGAATGACTACCATCGTAGTTATTGAGGGTAGAGTCTCTTCCATGCCGAAAGAGTCGAAGCAACGCAGTGCCGTTCTGCAGGGAACGCTGGACATGATGATCCTGAAAACGCTTCTGTATGGGCCGGCGCACGGACATCAGATTGGCAAGCATATTCAGAGGGCCACGAATGAGTTTCTGCAGATGCAGCATGGTTCTCTTTATCCCGCCTTGCATCGGCTGGAGAAGAGAGGGTGGGTGGTGTCCAAATGGGAGACGGCGCCGGACCGCAACCGCGAGTTCAAGTACTACCGGTTGACGGATAAAGGCAAGAAGCAGCTTGTGGTCGAAGAATCGCAGTGGAAGCAGATGGCGGACGCGGTGGCTCGCGTGATGTGGCCTGCGGCTGAGGAGAGCTGATATGCGATGGTGGCCGTGGAAGAATCGGGATGAGGACCTGGCGCGAGAACTCCAGTCTGACCTTGAACTGGAAGAAGAGGAACAACAGGAGTTCGGGTTGTCCGCGGAAGAGGCCCATTTTGCCGCCGTGCGCGCTTTCGGAAACCCTACTGTGATACGTGAGCAGACGCGGGCCGTGTGGACCTGGAACTGGCTCGAGCGATTGCTGCGCAACCTTAAATATGGCGTGCGCACGTTGTGGCGCTCGCCGAGTTTCTCGATCGTATCGGTGCTCGTGATGGCGCTCGGTATCGGCGCAACCACATCGCTGTTCACCATTGTGCGTGCTGTGCTTCTGCGGCCCCTGCCGTTTCGCGATCCCGGCAGGCTGGTGATGCTCTACGATCATTTTCGCCACGACGAACGCGGGGATGGGTTTAGTACCGTCGCCGCCGGCGACTACCGCGACTGGCGCGCGCAGAGCCACGGCTTTGAAGACATGGCCGCCATGCGCGCATACGGAGGCATCATCTCCGGCGTGCAGAGTGAGCTACCTGAAGTTGTGCAGAGCGCCGCAGGTTCGGCCAATCTCTTTCCCCTGCTCGGCGTGTCGCCGGTTTTGGGGCGGACCTTTACTGACGCTGAAGACCAGCCGGAAGGGCAGCCCGTTGTGCTGCTGACCTGGAGCATCTTTCAGCGCCGCTTTGCCGGCGATCCGTCGATCATCGGCAAGCAGGTTCATCTGGACACGAAACCAACTACAGTCATTGGCGTGCTGCCGAGCTGGTTTACGTATCCCGATGCCAAAATTCAATTCTGGCTGCCGTATGCGCAGACCTTCTCGTACTCGCCGGGCGACTACGGGCACGCCGACCACCAGAGCATGGTGGTGGCACGACTCAAGCCGGGTGTGAGCGCAGCGGCGGCGACGAGCGAGGTGAGTGCGCTGCAGTATCAGATCCACCTCGCCAATGCGTCGAAGCCTGTAGCCGAAGACGTGTGGTTCCGGCCGATGATCGACGACCTTGCCAAGAATGTGCGCACGCCTCTACTGGTATTGCTGGGTGCGGTGGGCTGCATGCTCCTGATTGCCTGCCTGAACCTCACCAATCTGCTGGTGGCGAGGTCGGCGACTCGGCGCAGGGAGGTTGCGGTGCGCGGTGCGCTTGGCGGCAGCCGTGTTGTTCTTATCTGCGAGCAGATGACGGAAAGCTTGCTGATCTGTCTGGCCGGTGGAGCACTGGGCTTGCTGCTGTCGCTGGCTTCGACCTACTGGCTCGCGGCACATTGGCGCAATCTGCCGCGCGCCGAGTCGGTGCATGTCGATGTGTGGGTTCTCGCGTTTACCTTGGCCCTGGTAGCCGCGGCAGCATTGCTGGCCGGCCTTGTGCCCGCAATTTCGTCCACCGGAAAAGGGCTGCTTTCGGGACTGCGCGATTCCTCGCGAACGATGGGCGGCAGCGCCTCCCGGGCGCGGCTGCGCAAGACGATGTTAACGATTGAGATCGCGCTTACGGTAATGCTTCTGATCTCAGCGGGCCTGCTGTTCAAAAGCTTCCTGCACCTGCGCACAACAGATCTCGGCTGCCGCATCGATAGCGTGATTACCATGAAATTCGGCCTTCCGGAAATCCAATACCGTACGCGCGACAAGGTGGCGGGCTTTCACGAGTCGTTGCTGGAGCGCTTGCGCCGGCTGCCCGGGGTGCGCGGTGTGGGCCTCGTTTCCGTTCCTCCGGGCGTGGGCCCGTCCGAAAGCAGGGTGTTCACCATTCTGGAGCGGCCGGCGCCGAGCTATACCCTTCAGTACTACGCCATCACTTTGACCGCCGACCCACAGTACTTCAGCGTGATGCAGATTCCACTGCTGCGCGGGCGCGTCTTCACAGAACACGAGCGACTCAGTAACGATCACTACGTCGTTGTGAGCAAGACGTTCGTCGATCAGTACCTCGCGGGCGACGACCCGGTCGGCAAGCATGTCCGCGTGGACTGGGATACCAAGCCGGAAGTTTACGAGATCCTCGGCGAAGTCGGCGACACGGTCATTGACGTTACCAAGCCGATTCAGCCGACGATGTACTTCCCTATCCTGTCGGGCATTCCCGATCAGACTTCGGAGGCGACGATCGTGGCCTACACTTCCGCCGATCCGCTGACGATGTCCATGCCCATCCAGCGACAGATCTCGGCGCTCGAGCCGGAGTTGCCCGTCTATAACGCATTGACAATGGACCAGATTCTTGGCAAGACCTCAGCCAGCCAGGGTTTCGCGGCCAATCTGCTGTTGGCCTTTGCCGCCCTGTCGCTTCTTTTGGCGGCGGTCGGCCTCTATGGAGTGCTCTCCTATCTGACCACGCAGCGGACGGCGGAAATCGGTCTTCGCATTGCGGTTGGCGCGCAGCGATCACAGCTCCTGCGACTTGTTCTTTTCGAAGGGCTCCGCCCTGCGCTTATCGGACTGATTTTTGGCGTCGCTGCCAGCGCTCTGGCCACGCAACTGCTGCGATCAATGCTCTATGGAACCCAGCCGCTCGATCCGGCGGCGTTTGCGGGCGCAGCGGC
>JBEKSE010000036.1:0-53278 GCA_049517315.1 Occallatibacter sp.
GAAAACAGCAAACTCGCCCCGGCGCGCCACCAAAAAAACAACCGCCTGCCGGAAAACCTTAACCGGAACACCCCACTCAGTCGGAACCGCGGGCGTTCTCACGCAGACACTTTAGCCCCGAGCGACATCCGATCGCTGGCTGAAATGCATTCACGCAGTCTGTCCCAAAGCAGCGACAGACTAAAATAGAAGCAGGGGCGCTTCCCCAACAGAATCGAGCAGACGCCAATGTTTGAAGTCACCGTGGAGTCCGGTTTTTCTTCCGGACACTACCTTCGCAACTACAAGGGCAAGTGCGAAAACCCGCACGGCCACAACTACAAGGTTCGCGTTACCCTCGCCGGAGCGGAGCTGGACCACGCCGGCCTTCTGCTGGACTTCAAGCTGCTCAAGCAGGTGCTGCGCCCGGTCGTCGAACGCATCGACCATCAGATGCTCAACGACCTCGAGCCATTCACCGTGTTGAACCCTTCGGCCGAAAACATCGCCAAATACTTCTACGACCAGACCAACGAGCAACTCGCGGCCATGACCCAGGGCCGCGTGCGTGTAAAAGATTTGACCGTCTGGGAGACGGATACCTGCACCGCTACTTATTACGAGTAGGCGTTCGCCAGCGGTTTTCCCGACGCTCAGTTCGTTGGGCTTGACTGCGACTTTAGGTATTTGTCGAAGGGAATCTCAAAGTCAAACAGCGCAATGCCGTCAGCGTCCCGCAGAGTGCGTAGAAGCAGCTTGGCGCCCTCCAGCGGGTGATCGAGCGCGGATATGTTGTAGAACACGAACCCCGCACGCGTCGAATGTGGTTCAACCACAAGCGCTTGGAGCTCGAAGGTGTCAAAGTCCGCATCGATCTCCCGTTTGCTGAGTTTGGGCATGGGCTTGATCTTGTGCGGTGCGGTTCCACCGGCTTCGCGTTCCTTGAGGGCCATCAGCCGATCCACATCCGCCGGATCCGCAGCCCTGATCGTATCGCCCGCGGCGGTGAGAAAGGTAATCCGCGCGTCGAGCAACCGAATTGGCCGGTCACCGTAGTTCGTGATAATAACGCGGATAGGCATCACGCCGTGGCTGAGATAATCGCCGCGGAAGATGGCTTCCTTCTCTTGCGAGTCATAAGGTTCGGCAGCGATTGCTACCTTCTCATCATCATGTACCACGACGGCTGAGAACAACGAGGCCGCCTGCACTGGAGGCGGGGCGTGGCTACTCGCCATAGCTGGCAATACCAGCAAAAGCAGCCATAGAGTATTAGCCTTCAGGGGAGTCATTGTCAATGACTGTAACACTAAATGAGGCTTGTATCATTTGATAATTAGTGGCAGAAGGGTAAATTTTCTAAGTCGATGATTCTGTTTATCTACAATCTGGCATTAATCGCGGTGCTAGTTGCGGGCGCGCCCTGGTGGCTTTTCCGCATGATTACTACGCAAAAATACCGCGAGGGGTTGCCGCAACGCCTGGGATTTGTTCCCTCCCGCTTTCGCCACGCAGCTACCGGATTGGTCCCTCAACGTCCCATTATCTGGGTCCATGCCGTCTCTGTCGGCGAGGTGTTGGCTGTCAGCCGTCTGGTCAATTCGCTCGGAGACGCCCTGCCGCAATACATGGTTGTCATCTCCACCACCACTCGCACCGGTCAGGCGCTTGCCCGCGAACGCTTCGGCCCGAGCCGCGTCTTCTATTGTCCGCTCGACCTGCCCTGGGCCGTTCGCGCCTGGTTAAATGCTTTGCGACCGCGCCTACTGGTCCTTGCCGAGACCGAGTTTTGGCCTAATCTGCTCAACGGCTGTTACCGCCGCAAGATTCCTGTGGCCGTAGTCAATGCCCGCATCTCCGACCGTTCCTGGCCGCGCTATCAGCGTCTGCGCTCGTTGTGGAGTCCGTTTCTTGAGCCGCTCAGCCGCGTTCTTGCACAAAGCCGGACCGATGCTGACCGGCTTGATGCTATCGGCTGCCGTCCGCAAGCCGTCACCGTCGCCGGCAATCTCAAATTCGATGTGCGCGCCGCCGAACAAGCCGCGGCCACTCGTCTGCTGAAATCGTTGGCAGCCAATCTGCGCCTTATTGTCGCGGGCAGCACGCTCGAAGGTGAAGAAGCGGCGCTACTTGAAGCTTGGCCGCGCCTGCTCGAATTCGATCCGAAACTGGCCATGATCCTCGCCGTTCGCCATCCGGAGCGCTTTGCAGCAGTGGCTGCGCTGCTCGACAAATCCGGCATTCCCTGGCTGCGGCGTTCGGATTGGAACGCTCAGCCCGCTGGGGCGTTGAAACCCCTTGCCCCCGGTCAAATCGTCCTGCTCGACACGATCGGCGAGCTGGCATCGGTCTACTCGTTGGCCTCGGTCGCCTTCGTCGGAGGCAGCCTCATTCCCGCTGGCGGTCACAACCCGCTTGAGCCGGCTCAGTTTGGCGTTCCCATCGTGATGGGTCCGCATTTTGCGAATTTCCGCGCCATCACTGAAGATTTATTGGCCCACCATGCCCTTCGCATTGCCGGCAATGCGGACCTGGCCTCAACCTTGATTGACCTGCTGCGCAACTGGACCAAAGCCGCTGCCATGGGCGCTCGCGCCAAACAGGTTTTCTCCAGCCACGCCGGAGCAACCGCCCGCTGCATAGACGCGCTCACAGAGTTGCTTTCGGCGGATGATAATACTGAGTAGAGCTCATGAAAGACACTGTCTCCGCGCGCCGCTTGCTCTCCCCCCTGATTCCGCTCTATCATCTGGCGCTCGCCTTCCGCGGATTCCGCATCCGCTCGGGACTTGAGCCGGTCCGTCGCCTGCGATTTCCTGTGGTCAGCATCGGCAACCTCTCCATGGGCGGCTCGGGCAAGACGCCGCTGACCGTCGCGCTGGCTAAAGCGCTAAGTCGACGTGGCTTGCGCGTGGATGTACTCAGCCGAGGCTATGGCCGCCAGAGTCAACTCGCCGCCCGCGTCAGCCCCGACGGAACCGCCGAAGAGTTCGGTGACGAACCCCTCCTCATTGCCCGCGAGGCAGGTGTTCCAGTCTACGTGGCCCCGCAGCGGTACAGCGCAGGTTTGCTGGCCGAAGCTGATGCGCAACAATCCGATGGAGAAAACCACCAGCCCATCGTCCATCTTCTCGACGACGGTTTCCAGCACCGCCAACTCTATCGCGATGTCGATATTCTGCTGCTCAATCGGCAGGACTGGCGGGACTGGCTGCTCCCGGCCGGAAATCTGCGCGAGCCGCTCGGTGCCGTCCGCCGGGCCAGCGCCATCGCGATTCCAGCCGACGAACCGAAATTTGAGGACGACCTGCGCGCATGGGGCTGGCAAGGCCGCATCCTGCGGCTGCGCCGTACAATGAACATCCCTGCCGTCAACGGCCCCATCGCTGCCTTCTGCGGCATCGCCCGCCCGAAACAGTTCTTCGCCGGCCTTGAAGCCGCCGGCCTCAAACTTGCTCTCCGCCAAGTCTTCCCCGACCATCACCGCTACACCGGTCTTGACCTCGACCGCCTCGTGGCCGCAGCCCGCGACGCCCGCGCCACGGCTTTCGTTACAACCGAGAAAGACCTTGTCCGCCTCAGAGCGCTTGCCTCCACCTTCTCGGAATCTATGCCGCTCTTAACCGCTCGTCTGCGCATTGAGATCGAGAACCAGGACGCCGCCATCGACTGGCTCGTAGGCCGGCTCGGGCCAGCCTCAGCTCTGCCGTGAGAAAATCAGAGCTTGCAGACCCACTCCGACTTTCGCTTGCTTGTGGTCCGGCTCGGCGCAATGGGAGACATTCTGCATGCCCTCCCGGCGGTAACGGCACTACGCCAAATCCATCCCGATTGGATCATCGACTGGGTCGTCGAGCCGCGCTGGCGTGCGCTCCTGGCCGCTGAAAGCAGCTCTGGGCAAGGCTCAGCGCAACCGATCGTAAACCGCCTTCATCTCGCCTCCACCAGAACCTGGCGCAGAGCCCCATTCAGTTGCCAAACCATCCATGAAATCAATGCCTTGCGGATAGCCATGAAGGCCGGCGAGTACGATGCTGTCATCGACCTGCAAGGGGCCATCCGGTCGGCCGTTTTGGCGCGGCTCGCGAGCGGTAAGCGGCTGATCGGAGAGGCCGAACCAAGGGAGCGTGGCGCGCGCTGGCTGTTTTCCGAGCGCATTTCGACGCATGGCACGCACGTCATCGAGCAGGACATCGAGCTGGCCTCAGCCGTCGCCGGCGATAAACTCGCCCCCGTACCTCCCTTGCTGCCCGTAGACCCCGCCGCCGAAGCTTGGGCAGATAAAATCCTATCTTCGAGCAACAATAAACCCATTGTTCTCATCAATCCCGGCGCCGGCTGGGGTGCAAAACGCTGGCCTGTCGAGCGTTACGCCGCCGTAGCTCAGTGCCTCGTCGCCGGCGGCTGCCGCATTCTGATCAACGTCGGCCCCGGCGAGGAACCGCTGGCCGACGTCATCCTCAGCCAGACCGCCGGTGCTGCCACTCCGCTCGTCTGCTCGCTCGCTCAGCTCATCGCCGTCACTCGCCGCATCGATCTGGCCATCGGCGGTGACACCGGCCCGCTCCATCTGGCCTGCGCACTTTCGCGTCCAGTGGTGGGCATCTACGGTCCCACCGATCCCAGCCGCAACGGACCCTTCGGCACGCGCTTTATCGTCTTACGCAGCCCGGAGAGCCGCCGCGACCACACCCGTCACCAGGCTCCGGAAGCAGGTTTGCTTACCATCCAGCCCGACGCCGTTCTGCGCGCCGCCAACGCATTGCTTTATCCTGAAACGGCTCTATGACCCAGCACTCGTCCACTCAATCCGACCCGCCGCCACCAGACTTCATCGCCCGCTGGCAGCGCGTGGCCCGGCGCATTCGCGTTCCGCTGGGATTTCTTACTGCTGCACTCTATCTTTTTGAACTGGTCCGCCGCGCGCCCTATCCGACCGCCGTCGCATGGAGCCTGGTTCTCGTGCTTCCCGGCCTTTGGCTCCGCGCATACGCCGCCGGCTACGTCAAAAAGAATCGCGAGTTGACCGTCACCGGACCCTACGCCCACACCCGCAATCCGCTCTACCTCGGCTCCGTGCTGATCGCAGCCGGTTTTGCGGTGGCGCTGCTCAGTTGGCCCGTAGCGCTCGCGCTCGCGCTCGGTTTCGCAATGATTTATGTACCGGTTATCGCTTCCGAGGAGCGCTTTCTGCGCGCCACTTTTCCCGGCTTCGACGGCTACTGCCGACAGGTTCCACGCCTCATCCCGCGCTGGACCCCGGCTCCTAACCCGAAAGGAGAGAGCGCCCCTGGCGCTGAAACGGGTGCCTTCTCCTTTTCGCTCTACATCCAGCACCGCGAGTACAATGCAGCTATAGGGGCTTTACTGCTTTATCTCAGCCTGCTCCTTCTGCGACCGCTGCTTGCCGCATGGGTTAATCTGCCGCGGTGAGCGTTCAGACGACCCAGGAGTTCATTTATCCCAGCAGTTCATCTAGCAAGGAGCCAGGCCGCCGGTGAAGACCTTTACGATCACAATCGCCTTTCTCAGCACGCTCGTTTTGGCCGCAGTGGCTAACAGCCAGCAAACCCCCACTCTCGCGCCGCCGCGCCCGGGCTTCACCTTTCCGCTCAAGCAGACCCTCACCTACTCGGTCGACTGGCGTGTCTTTCCCGCCGGAACAGCCGTGATGCGATTTGAGGCGGACGGCGACCGTGAGAACCTCACCGCCAGCGCCGACACAATCGGCGCCATCAACATGCTCTTCCACGTTGCCGATCGCTTCCAGTCCAGCTTTGACCGCGCCAAAGGCTGCACTTACGACTTCAACAAGCAGACGGTCGAAGGCCGCCGCCAGGTCTCCTCAACCCTCCACCTGGACTACGCCCAGAATCGTTCCATCTTGAACGAGAAGAACCTGGTCACTAAGCAAACCAAGCATGTGGAGTCAACCGCGCCCGCCTGCCTCACCGATCTGCTCTCCGGCGTCTACTATGCCTCGTCGCAGTCCATCGCTCTGGGACACAACTTCATCATCCCAGTGGTCGACAACATGCACGTCGTGCCCGTCACGATGAAGGTCGAAGGACGCGAGGAGATCAAGACCCCCCTCGGCTCATTCCATACTCTGCGCGTTCAGCCCACAGCCGACGCCGGCGTGGTCAAGAATCGCGGCAACATCTGGATCTGGTACACAGACGACGACCGACACCTGCCCGTCCAGATGCGCGCCCGCCTCTTCTGGGGCACCATCACCTTCCGCCTCATCGGCAACGACAACAAGTAGCCACGCACCGCCCGGGGCTTCTAGAGAAGCCAGAGTCGCCGCTCCACGAAGGCTCACCAGCCACCTTGTGCATCCTTCGCAGGGCACCTCTACTCTGGTTTCGCTCTAATTTCTGGGATGTGTCACCTTTTGGCCATCTTTTCTCCGCCGAGATTCATACCATCTCGGTCAGTCAGTGCCGGTTTAAGGCTAAATTCCACAAGTTCATCTCTCCTGGCGGCGTTCCATCTGCTGTCGCCGCAGGCTGATTGTGGTCCCCCGGGCCGCCACAACTACAAGCGGAAATCAACCCGGTTGCCTGAATCTTCACTTTTCCATGGAGGTTTCCGTCATGAGGCGAATCGTAGTTGTCTTGTCTCTTGCATTTTTCGCAGCAACCTCGGCTCTCCTGGGCGAGTCGCCCAGCGCGCCTGCAAGTCCATCTCCGCAGGCGGCCAGCCCGGCCCCGACTGCCAAAGCTGACAAGGCCGCAAAGAAGGAGCAGGTTCACCTCAGGCCGTTTTCCGCGCTTGCGTTCGGCGGAGGAATGTCGCTGATGGGCGTCAACCTGCAGGCTGCGACAAACGTAAACCGCTATCTGAACCTGCGCGGAACCGGTAACTTCTTCAACTACACCGCCAATGACATCTCTACCAACGGCTTTAGCCTGAACGGCACGGTAAATATGGCCACAGGCGGCGTCTCGCTGGACCTTTATCCCTTCCCGGCGCACGGCTTTCGCCTCAGCTTCGGAGCGCTCCTCTATAACAAGAACGAGATCTCGGCCGTCGGCAGCCCCACGCCCGGAACCAGCATTACTCTCAACAGCCAGAATTTCTATGCGGACTCGGTCAATCCCATCAACGCCTCCGCAAACCTGGGCCTGAATACGCGCCAAAAGGCCTTCACCATGACCACCGGTTGGGGCAACATGATTCCCCGCAAGCGCGGCGGACACCTATCATTCCCCTTTGAGTTAGGCGCGGCCTTCACCGGTGTACCCACCCTGGCTATGACCCTCTCTGGCGATGCCTGCACCAATCAAGCGGATGTCGCGATCAATGGCCCTTCTTGCGTGAATATGGCCACTAATGCGCAAGCGCAAGCTGATCTGGCTGCACAGCTCGCCAAGTGGAAGAACGATCTGAACCCCCTGCAGGTCTATCCGATCTTCTCCTTCGGCATAGCCTACGACTTTCACGCCAAGTAACTTCCAGCGCACAAGTCCAGCTAGGGCCGCCTCCCATTCGGAAGCGGCCCTTGTTGTTGAACAAACCTAACCAGTCCTATCTCGGCCATAGTGGCGGCTAACGCATTTTCGGAAATGATGTAGGCCGGAACCACAACCGCTCAGTGGGTTTTTCCTCAACCGGGGTCCCCGGCGACAGGTATTCGTCGCTGGGGTGGAAGTAAAACCCACATTTACAACTTTTGCGAGTTCACACTATTTTCGAAAATGCTGTGAGAGCCCAGAGCAACTTCAGATTAACGCGGTTCGGAACGACTCCATGCCGCACGTATCGAGGATGTCAACTGAGCCGATTCTCTTCTATAATTGAGCCGTCTCCTTAGAGCTGAATTGAAGGAAATCGGACAAGATGAATCTCTGCGCATGCGGAAACGCGGCTGAGAGCAACGGCTTACTCTGCCGCCGATGCGCCGCTTTGCAAGTTCTCGAACTTCGTGTGGGCGCATCGGCTGCAGAGATCAAAGCCGCTTATCGCACGCTGGTCAAAGTTTGGCATCCGGACCGCTTCCAGGGCGACAAAGCATTGAAGGACATCGCGGACGCCAAACTCAATAGCATTAATACTGCTTATGTGTTTTTGACTTCATCCCCCTCGATGGGAGATCGACAAGAAAACGAAAGAGCTGCGCCTCCGGATACAGTGCCCCAAGAGCCACCCACCAGCCAAGATTCGACAGCAGGACAGGCACGAACGGACAAGGGAGCTCCTTTTGTCAGTGCAGCCCGAGGCAGTTTCCCCTGGAAACTCCCAACGCTCAGAATTCTCTTCCGGCTAGCCCTGGTTCTATTAGCGATTCTGGTCGGCCGCTATATCTGGATCGCTTTCAACTTTCAGAGCCTCACCGGCGAAGCCTCATCAGTAGTTGGTGACGGCAAAGACAGCGTAATGAAAGAGTTGGAGACACCCAGAAGAAGGTTCCTGAATGCGGTGGAAGATGACTTGCGGAGTCTGGGCTTAAGCAGCCCGGCCCCGGCTGACCTGTCGCAAGCGGAGGAACCCACATCGGCAGCCAACCCGGATAACGAGCAGAAAGCGTCTGAGAGGCCGCAACCCAGGATCAAAGTCGCGCCGCATAAGGTCTATTCATACATTACGGTCGGATCAACCCAGCAGGAGGTGTTGGCTCAGCTAGGTACCCCGACGGCAGCCTCAGAAGATAAATTGGTCTATGGCCGGTCCGAACTTTACTTAAAAAACAACAACGTAGTCGGATGGAGAATCGATCCCGTCTCGTCTCCGATCAAGGTAAAGCTCTGGCCGGAGTCTTCAGTCGACACAACTTTGAAGTCTTTCACGATTGGCTCCAGGAAAGATGTTGTGCTGGTGGTTCAAGGAACTCCAACAGCATTCTCTGAAGGCAAATTCGAGTATGGCTCATCTGAAGTTTATTTCCAGAACAATCGGGTTGTGGGCTGGAAAAACGACCCTGCTTCCATTCAACTTCGGACAAAGCCCTACTAGAACCTGACTGGTTCAGGAGGGAAATCCGGAAGCCATTCTCCTCCGCTAGAAAAGAAAAACATCTTGCCCACCGCCGGGTCTGGTGGCCGTTGAGCCTAATCCTTCACACGATCGATCCGCAGCGGGAAGGCTTTTCCCATCTGGGTAAACGTACCGCTGATAGATCTCCGGTCGGAACTGATCTTGCCTTCAAACACCGCTCCAATTCCTTTGATGGCGATGGTCAACGAACTACCGGTGCGTGTAACCGCAGTGGTGGGAACCCACCCCGGACTTTGGTCGGGACTTTGCAGCGATGCGGTCAAACCGCCCTCGGTATTGACGATCTTGAAGAAAATATGCAGCTTGGCAGTGCCCGCATCCAACGTGCCAAGCCACGTTCCATCAATCTCCGACGGCGCCGCAAGCTTGACCGGTGGTTGCGCGACCGCACGCTTGAAGTTAAGTTCGAGCGATTGGTCTTGCGTCCAGGCGCCGTCGATCTCCGTTGCATCTTTGTTGACAGTGCCTTCGTAGCTCCCGCGGACAGCATCGACGACGAGACTCAGCCTGGAATCCTTCAGCGTGGCGGAAGTGACCGGAATACCGAGTGCGCCTTGATCCAAGCTGTCGAGTGTTGAAGAGAGGCTTCCGTCTTTGGCTGCGGTAACATGCAGAACCAATCGTAGTTGCGCGCCACCGGCGTTCAGCGTGCCTTGCCAGTCCCCGGCTATCTGCGATTGCGCACGGCCGAGCGGTGTGAGAGCCAAGGTGACAAGAGCAAGCGCCATGAGCTTTCGATTCATCGTCATATTCATCTTTCTCCTTACTTCGGCATGACTGTCCGTTGGAAAACTTCACTGCATCAACATAAGAGTGTCGAAATCCGGAGGGAGGCGCGGGTTTCAACCCCCGTATTGCGCCCAGAGAATCGACATGGGCTTTAGCCCCGGAAATAACTCCAGGATTGGGAAACCAACGCATTCCATTTCCCGAGCCGAAGGCCGCTGGCCCTACGGCAGGTGGTCACCCAAGCCGGGTGCCGGGTGCCCCATCCATTCCGCAGCCTTATCGCGGAATGGGTGGGAAACCACCAATCTCGTCCGCTGCCTGTCTATCCAATCAACTCCCCGACAATCTCCGCCGCGGCCTTCAGCGCCGCATCAATGCCCGCCTGGTCTTTCCCGCCGGCTTCGGCAATCTCCGCTTTCCCGCCGCCCAATCCGCCCACGAGCTTTGCCACCGCGCCCACCAGCTTACCCGCTTGAATCCGCTTGGTCAGTCCCGGCGTAACTCCAGCAATAAGAGCGACTTTCCCCTCCGCTTGCGCCGACGCCAGCACCACCACGCCTTCGCCCAGCTTCTGCTTCAAGTTGTCCACCAGCGTCCGCAACTGCCCGCGCTCCAGCCCATCGGCCCTGAGCGTCACCAGCCGCACGCCCTTCACTTCGACCGCGCCCGCCAACGCCTCGTCCAGCGCTCCGGCAGCCCCCTTCATCCGAGCCTCGTCCAGCTCCCGCCGCAGCCGTTTCAACTCGTCTTCCTGAGCGGCAAACCGCGCGCGAAGCCCGTCCGAAAGAGTGCCGCCCTCAGGCGCGGAGGCAACTTGAGAAACGAGCTGCGCCACTTCAAAGTCTCGCCGAAACGTATCCAGAGCGCCCAACCCCGTGATCGCCTCCAGCCGCCTAACTCCAGAGGACACCGACTCTTCGCTGACAATCTTGATCAGCCCAATCTCGCCCGTAGCTCGCGTATGCGTGCCGCCGCAAAGCTCCGTCGAAAATCCGTCAGCCAGCTTCACCACCCGCACCCGATCGCCGTACTTTTCCCCAAACAGCGCCATGGCGTGGTACTCGTTCACAGCCACGTCGATTGGCACATCTTCGATGGTCTCGACCTTCGCATCGGCCAGCACCTCGCGGTTCACGATGCTCTCAATCTCCTCCATCTCCTCATTAGCCACCTGCGCAAAGTGAGAGAAATCGAAGCGCAACCGATCCGGATGCACCGCGGACCCCGCCTGCTTCACATGCGTCCCCAGCACCTGCCGCAGCGCCGCGTGCAACAGGTGCGTCCCCGTATGATTCCGCCGAATTGCGTCGCGCCGCTCGCCATCTACCACGGTGCGCACATGATCTCCAACCGCCAGCGGCTCCTTAAGCAGAGCCTTGTGCGCCCGCACACCCTGCACCGGCAGCACGCACCCCGTAATCTCGGCCACAGTCGCATTCCCGTCCGCCGAAGTAAACCACCCCGTATCGCCCGTCTGCCCGCCCGAGTCGCCGTAAAAGCTCGTCTGATCCAGCACAACCTCCACCAGATCGCCAGCCGTCGCAGCCGGAACGCCCACACCATCCTTCACAATCGCCAGCACCTCAGCGCCAGCAGCAGTGAGCTGTTTGTAACCCAGAAAATCCGTCTTCGGCAGTTCCCGATAAGCCGGACTGGCAGACTTCTGGCTCCCACCCTTCCAGGAGGCGCGTGCGCGTGACTGCTCTTCCGCGCGAGCAGCCTCGAAGCCAGCCTCGTCGAATCTCAATGACGCATCTCGCGCTGCGTCCACCATGAAGTCGAGCGGAAGACCGAAGGTCTCGTAAAGATGGAAAGCCATTTCGCCAGGAATTAGCCCGCCGCTATAGCCCGAACCATCACCAAAGCCAGCGCCACTGCCCGATCCACCGCCGAACCCAGAGCCGCCTCTCGAACCAGCACCGTCACCGGAGCCCCTGCCGGAACCAGTTCCGTCACTGAAGCCTGCCCCAGAGTGGGCTTCTCGAATTAATTCGTCGAGCTTCGTAAGTCCCACCTTGAGCACGCGATCAAACTGTTTCTCCTCCGCCTCAACCACCTTGGCGACTCGATCTGCCGAATCCTTCAACTCTGGGTACGCCCCTTGCATCAAATCCCGCACGGCAAAAACCATCTGATAAAGGAAAGGCCTCTCCTGCCCCAGCAGCCGTCCATGCCGAATCCCGCGCCGCAAAATCTTCCGCAGCACATAGCCCCGCCCCTCATTCGACGGCAGCACTCCATCATTAATCAGAAACGTCGCCGCCCGAGCATGGTCGGCGATGATTCTAAGGCTGGCGTTGCCCACGAGCCCCGCCAACTCGCTAACTCGCCGACTTGCCAACTCGCCAGCTTGCAAACCCGTCAACTCCGCCGCCCTCTCAATCAACGGCGTAAACAAATCTGTCTCAAAGTTCGAAACCTTCCCTTGCAGCACCGCCGCCAGCCGCTCCAGCCCCGCGCCCGTATCGATCGACGGCCTGGGCAGCGGCGTCAGCGTGTACCCGGTTGTCTTGCCCGAAGCGTCCACCACCGCAGCCCGGTCAAACTGCATGAAGACCAGATTCCAAATCTCGACATACCGCGCTTCATCCTTACCAAACGGCAAATCGACACCCGGAGTCTCTGCCGCCTCGATCCCCATGTCGTAGAAAATCTCCGAGCACGGTCCGCAAGGCCCAGTCTCGCCCATCTGCCAGAAGTTATCTTTGAGCCCGTATTCGAGAATGCGCTCTTTGGGCACGCCCGCTTCAATCCAATAACCCTCGGCCTCGTCGTCGCGCGGCACGCCATCGGCACCCTCGAAAATCGTCACATACAGCCGCTCTTTCGGAATCCCCAGCCACTCGGGGCTGGTCACCAGCTCCCACGCAAACGCAATCGCCTCTTTTTTGAAGTAATCCCCGAACGAGAAGTTCCCCAGCATCTCAAAAAACGTATGATGCCGCCGCGTAAAGCCCACATTCTCCAGGTCGTTGTGCTTGCCGCCCGCCCGCACGCACTTCTGCGAAGTCGTCGCCCGAGAGTACTCCCGCCGCTCGGCCCCCAGGAACAAATCCTTGAACTGGTTCATCCCCGCGTTGGTAAACAGCAGCGTGGGGTCGTTGGCAGGCACCAGCGACGAAGAATGTACTCTGCGGTGGCCCTTCGACTCAAAAAAACGCAAAAATGTTTCGCGAATCTCGTTACCGCTCATTTCGTTCTTTGTGCGATTTTCCATAGCCTATTTAGTGTAACTGGCTGCGGAATGGAAGCGCAGTCAAAGAGTCGATTTGAAGGGTGCGGGCTTCAGCCCGTACATTACCCGAGCCAAATCAACCGGGCTTTAGCCCCTGAGGGAGGGTTTATTCCAATTGACCTGCCATGAGGGCGCACCGCGAACACGAAAGTCCGGCAGCTTGCGATGAATCGTCCTCACGCCCATGCCGTCCGGGTTGGTACTCTGGAATCGCAGGACCGGGAAGGTTCAACCGGTTTTTAAGGAGAGGGAAGTGAGAGAGTTGATTCCTTTACGTCAGCGCTGCCACCGAGCGAGCGCGGCTCACGTTCGATTTGTCCTGATGATTGCATTGTTGGCCGGTTGCGCGGCTCCGCTTTTTGCCGGGAGCGCGGCCAAGCCGGATTTCGGCCCCAACGTCCTGGTCTTCAATCCATCCATGCCGTCAGCAGACATCCAGCGGCAGATCGATCAGGTTTACGCCATTCAGCGCGACAGCGAGTTTGGCTCGGCGCGCTACGCATTGCTGTTTTTGCCCGGCAATTACCATTTGGATGTGCCCGTCGGCTTTTACACCGAAGTGGTCGGCCTGGGCGCAACGCCCAACAGCGTCCACATCGCAGGCAACGTCCACGCTGACGCCAGCCGGCCAAAAAATAACGCCACTTGCACCTTTTGGCGCGCCGCCGAGGGCTTCTCGGTGACTCCCACTGGCGGCACGATGCAATGGGCGGTCGCGCAGGCTGGCGTTCTCCGCCGTATGCACATTCTGGGCAATTTGGTTCTCCACCAGCAACACGGCTGGGCGAGCGGCGGCTGGATGTCCGATACAGTAGTGGACGGCAACGTTGACTCCGGTACCCAGCAGCAGTGGATCTCGCGCAACAGCGAGTGGGGCAGTTGGACCGGCTCCAACTGGAACATGGTCTTCGTCGGCGTACCCTCGCCTCCATCCGGCGAGTGGCCCGCACCGCCCTTTACCAAGGTCGCCCAAACTCCAGTTGTGCGCGAAAAGCCCTTTCTCGCCGTTGACGCTCAGGGTAACTACTTTGTTCGCGTGCCCCACTTGCGCCGCGATAGCGCCGGCGTCACATGGCGCGCGGGCTCCACGCCGGGCGAATCAATCCCCATCGATCGCTTTTACATCGCCCACCCCGGCGACACAGCCGCGGCCATCAACGCACAACTAGCGGCCGGTAAGAATCTGCTTTTCACCCCTGGCATTTACGAGCTTGCCGAGGCCATCCGCGTCACCCGTCCCGGCACAGTGGTTATGGGACTTGGCTTCGCCACGCTGCGACCCGCGAACGGCAATGCCGTTTTGGTCGCCAGTGACGAGGACGGCATCGTCGTCGCGGGCCTTCTCATCGACGCCGGAGCCACGCTTTCACCCGTGCTGATGCAAATCGGTTCTCAAGGCAGCCACGCCAGTCACGCCAAAGCTCCAATTTCCCTCAGCGATACCTTCTTCCGCGTTGGCGGGGCCAGCCTGGGACGCGCTGGGATCGACCTCGAGATCAACAGCAACGACGCCATCGTTGATCACACCTGGATCTGGCGCGCAGATCACGGCTCCGGTGTGGGCTGGAGCCTGAACACCAATGAGAACGGCCTGGTGGTGAACGGCGACAACGTCACGGCTTACGGTCTCTTTGTCGAGCATCAGCGTCAATTTCAGGTGCTATGGAACGGCAATGGCGGCCGTACTTATTTCTATCAATCCGAGATCCCCTACGATCCGCCGGACCAGGCCGGCTACTCCAGCGCTCCAGGGGTGAACGGATGGGCATCCTATAAAGTCGCCGCCAATGTGACCAGCCACGAGGCCTGGGGACTCGGCATCTACTCAGTATTCCGTTATCCAAATGTTGTGCTCGACCACGCCATCGAGACGCCCCGCACGCCCGGCGTCCGCTTCCACCACATGATCACCGTGACTCTGGGTAATCTGGGCGCAATCGGCCACGTCATTGACGACGTGGGAGATGCCGCAATCCCGCATACTCACATGACCGCCAAGGTGACTGAGTTTCCATAAACCACAGCCTTCCATCTTGATTTGCTCGATAACCCATGCCGTTGCCGCGCAAACCCTAACCCGGGAAACTCCGCGCCAAGCCACTTCCAAAACGCTCCGCGCTCAATCATGGGAGAATGAAGTGGTACACCGTTATGACAAACGACAACCTCGAAAACTCCCTGCCCTCCCCCGAAAGCATGCCTGAGCCTGCCGCAGAGGCGACTTCTGTCCCCGTCGCCGCGCATACGCCCGAAGAACCCGCCGACGAGCCGTCCGAGTCTCTGGAATCCTTCGCCGACATGCTCTCGGCCTTCGAGCTCAGCCACTCGCATAAATCCGAGCCCGGCCAGCGCCAGCTCCAGGGCGTCGTCATTTCGCTTTCCGCAGACCAGGTCTTTCTCGACATCGGCTACAAGACCGAGGGTGTTTTGCCCCGCTCGGCCTTTGACAACAACGCCGAGGCCGTCAAGCCCGGCGACACATTCCCTGTCTCCGTTACTGGCCGCAACACCGAGCACTACTACGAGCTTTCGCGCTTTAAAGTCGCCCAGCCCCGCGATTGGTCGGCTCTCGAAGCCGCTTTCGCTGAGAAGATCGCCATCGTCGGCACCGTCACTGAAGTCCGCAAGGGCGGCGTCACTGTCGATGTCGGCGTCCGCGCTTTCATGCCTGCCAGCCGCAGCGGCACCAAGGACGCAGCCGAACTGGAAAAGCTGGTCGGCACCGAGATTACCTGCCGCATTACCAAGCTCGACGTCACCGACGAAGATGTAGTCGTTGATCGCCGCATCGTTCTTGAAGAGCAGGCCCGTGGCCTCACCGCGGCTCGCCGCGAAGCGCTGACTGAAGGCTCAACCGTCACCGGCACTGTCAGTACTCTCATGCCCTACGGCGCTTTCGTGGATATCGGCGGCATCGATGGCCTTCTCCACGTTTCTGACATTTCCCACGCCCGCGTCACCAAGCCCGAAGATGTCTTCACTGTCGGCCAGGAACTTCAACTCAGAATCCTCAAAATCGATCCTGAAACCAAGAAAATCTCTCTTGGCCTCAAGCAGCTTCAACCCGAACCATGGCAGACCGTTAGTCTCACCGTCGGCCAGCGCATCACCGGCACGGTCACACGCCTCGCTGACTTCGGTGCATTTGTCGAGATCGAGCCGGGCGTCGAAGGCCTCATCCACATCTCGGAGATGTCCTACGGCAAAAAGCTCCGCCATCCCAGCGACATGCTCAAGCAGGGCGAGCGCGTCGATGCCGTAATCCTTGCCATCAAGCCGGAAGAGCGCCGCATCTCCCTTGGCCTCAAGCAGACCCTCGCCGACCCCTGGACCGAAGTCGAACGCAACTTCCCCGTCGGCTCGCAGATCGAAGGCCCCATCACCAAGCTGATGAACTTTGGCGCTTTCGTGCAACTCGCCGACGGCGTTGAAGGCCTCGTCCACATCAGCGAGATCACCGCGGATCGCCGCCTCAACCACCCCTCGGATGTGCTCCGCACCGGTCAGATCGTCAAGGCGCAAGTCCTCGCCATCGACCCGCTGAAACGCCAGATCAAGCTCAGCATGAAGCAGCTCGTCCCCACAGAAATCGACGAGTACATCGCCGAGCACAAGGTGGGCGACACCGTTTCCGGCCGCGTCATCGAGCAATCCCCATCGCTCATCCACGTCGAGTTAGGCGACGGCATCCGCGCCACTTGCCCCAGCGCATCAGCCTCCGCCGAGAAAACCGAAAAATCGGCAGAAGAGGCAGCCACACCCGCCGCCAAGCCTGATCTGTCCAACTTGTCTGCGCTCTTTAAAGATCGCTTCAAAGGCAGCACTCTCGCTGCAGCCATCAAGCCGGAGCCATTTAACGAAGGCCAGATCCGCAACTTCAAAATCACAAAACTCGATGCGGAAGCCAAGAAAATCGAAGTGGAGCTAGCCTGAGCAGCGTCGGACGAACGTGCGAATGGAGCGTTTTTGAGAGAGCAGGGCGTTAGCAGCAAGGCCAGTTCGTTGCTTTGAAAGGGCACGGCCTTAGCCGTGCCGTATTGCGTTGTTCTCGGCTGGCTTGTATTCGAATTCCAGAAAAAAGCTGGTGAAAGATATGATCAACGATCAGATTTTCAAGGCTCTCTTTTATCTGATCGTGATTCTTCTATCCCTCGCTGTCATTTCGTCTTTGATCTTATTGGCTGCAGCCCGCTACATCGTCTCGTGCTTAAAGACGCCCCCGCAAAACGATGCTCCGAGACTAAAGCTGGGGTTTTGGAAGAAAGTGTTTCTCGGTTTTCTCGGCGGACTTGTTGGCGAAATCACAGCAATTGCTATATTCCCTTCGGCAGAATCAAAGTGGTGCAGCGACATGTACGCCCAAGGCTCGTACTGTGACGGTCAGGGACCGCTTGTTTGCATCCTTACAGTTCCGCTCTGCGCAATTCTCGGAAGCTGCGCCGCCATTCTTTGGACTTGGTACAGCCTTCGGATTCGTGCAAATAGTCCTTGGGCTTCGGTGTTCCGTTATAGTGGCGGGAATCGGGCGGCAAATGTTGGGCTTGCGGTTGCCGTTCAGACTGTTTACTGGGCGATTTTCGCGTGGGCAATCTATGTTTTCACTTGCAACTTACTGTAATGCCCGCGTGCCCCTTCTGAGTATTGCCCAGAGCCTTCTCCCACCGCTCTCAATAAACCCGTGGAATCAGCCGCCACGTCCGTTTGCAATATGCATCGTACTCGCTGCCGAAATGCGCGGAAAGCAGCCTCTCTTCCGCGCCCATGCGCGCCACCAGCGGTGGAATCATCAGTGCCGCAAGCACCACGCCCACCTCCGAACGAAACGCCAGAGCCCATCCCAGCGAGCTGATCAGCAAACCCAGGTAGCTGGGATTGCGAATCACGCCATAAACTCCGCTCGTGACCAGCTTATGTCCATGCTGAATCGCTACCAGCCCGCTGAACCGATTACCAAGCACATAGACCGGCCAGATGCGCAGCGCGCCGCCGGCGGTGAGAAGTGCCACGCCAACCCAGCGAATGGAATCCCCATCGATGGTCCATAGCCCCATCCGATCTGTGTAAGCGGGGAAGTAGGCGATCAGGATTGCGATCACGCTGAAGGCAACCAACACCCAGCGGTTCGACCGGTCCTCCTCTTCGCCGGAACTGATGTTTGCGCCGGCGAAGAGCGCGACGACGGTCAGCGCCAACGTGGCAATCGCCAGGGCATCAAGAGCCGGATGTGAAAAGAAGATGGAAAACCCACCACCGCCGAGAATAGCGAGGCCAAACTGGAAGAGCACCGATGCGATTGCGAATAACGCCATTTTGATTGAGGCAGCCATGGATTCTCCGTGCGAAGCGTCCCCATCCTATATCAGGCGGGTCCGCAGAACATCCCCAACCTACATCGCAGCTCCGTCCGCCTTCACGGCCTCGCCAGTCGCGCCCTTTCCCAGCCCCTTCGCATTCATCACCCGCAGCGGCATCGCTCCCTGCGACTGGTGCAGCGTAACAATAATCGCCCCAGCCGGCTTCTTGCCTTGGCACTGGTAAGAGTGCGGAATGCTCGAGTCAAAGTAAACCGCGTCGCCCACGCCCAGCAAGAACCCCTGTTCCCCGTGGCGCAGCTCCAGCTCTCCCTCCAGAACGTATAGAAACTCAAACCCTGGGTGCATGTGCGCCTTGGGCTCCATCTCCTTCGTCAGCGGAACAAACTCGGCAAAGTATGGGTCCATCTGCCGGTCAGGAACCATGTAGCCCAGGCTCTCGAAAAAGTAAGTAGGAAACTCCACCCCGGTCTGCGGCAGCCTCACCCGCTCCTTGCGCCGGTGAATCCGGAAAACCGCCGATGGATCGCTCTCAAAGAAGTACGACAGATCCTTTGAAAACACCATCGCGATCCGCGCCAGGTTGCGTAGCGTCGGCACCACACGCCCCGTCTCCAACTGCGACAAGAAACTGGCCGAAAGCCCCGTCCTCTGGCCCAACTCCACCAGCCCCATCGACTTCTTCAGCCGCAGCCGCCTGATCCGGTCACCGATATGCTTCTCGGCAATCACCTGCGACGTTGTCTCCGCATCCACCTGCGACTTTTGCGTCTCTTCGCTGCGAACCACCGCCGACTCGCTCATAGACCCTCCAGCCCACGCGCAAATTCTTTACCCTGGGGAAATATTGCGCGCATCAACAACAATTCTCATCCTACTAAAGCCTCATTTCCCTAGCAATCTTATTTCTCTCTCTAACAGATCTCCTCCCGTAGGGGGGCGTCGAGAATAGCCCAGGGCTGGGGTCCCTGGCACGCGGTTTTTGTGTGCTGGGGTGGCAGGGTGAGACCCCGGATATGCGTCCAAATCAAAATCCATAACCCCGGAGGAGCCGGACGAACCCCACCCAACCCTCACGCGCTATCCTAAAGAGTCCGGTCGATCCAGCCGGGTTGCCGGGTGCCCCATCCTTGCGACGTACTTGTTTTTGTCGCAAGGGTGGGATTCGCTGCCGTTGATAAGATCGTCTCTGTACCGCACGCGCTATCCTAAAGAGTCTGGCCGATCAAGCACCATCTGGCCCATAAGGAAGAAAATGCCCGAAGACTCAAACACTCCTGCCGCACCGCAGGTGCCGCCAGTGGCCACCATCGCCACTCTCGACCAGCATGAAGGCCAATCCGTCACCCTCCGCGGCTGGCTCTATAACCTACGGGAGAGCGGCAAGCTGCTCTTTCCCATCTTTCGTGACGGCACTGGAACCATCCAGGGCGTCGCCCACGTCAAGAGTGTCCCGCCCGAAGTCTTCGAGGCACTCAAGGGCCTCACTCAAGAATCCAGCGTCATCGTCACCGGCAAGGTCCGCGCCGACAAGCGCGCTCCCGGCGGCTTCGAACTCGATGTTGAAGGCCTCCAGATTGTTCAGCGCGTTCCCGAGTCCGACCCCTATCCCATTACACCCAAGGAGCACGGCGTCGATTTTCTCATGGAACACCGCCATCTCTGGGTTCGCTCTCCGCGCCAGTCTGCCATCCTCCGCATCCGTGCTGAAATCATGCGAGCCGCTGCGGAATATTTCGATACCAACGGCTTCATCCGCACCGACCCGCCCATCCTGACACCCGCGGCCTGCGAAGGCACCTCAACGCTCTTTCCAGTCGATTACTTCGGCGATCCGGCCTTTCTCACTCAATCCGGCCAGCTTTATATCGAGTCCACCGCCCTCGCTCTCGGCAAGGTCTACAGCTTCGGCCCGACTTTCCGCGCTGAGAAATCCAAAACCCGCCGTCACCTTACCGAGTTCTGGATGATCGAGCCGGAGGTCGCCTTTATGGACCTCGACGGCCTCCTCGAGTTAGCCGAAAACTTCCTCTCTCACATTGTTCAATCCGTTCTCAAGAACCGCGCTCCCGAACTGGCGGTCATCGGCCGCGACCCCGCTAAATTGCAAGCCATTTGCCCGCCCTTCCCGCGCCTCCGCTACGACGTGGCCTGTGAAATGCTCAACCAGGCTCACAAAGACGGCCATCTTGAGGCGCCGTTCGAGTACGGAAACGACTTCGGCTCTCCCGACGAAACCTGGCTCAGTTCTCAATTCGACCGTCCCGTCATGGTTCACCGCTATCCTGCTGATGTAAAAGCCTTTTACATGGAGCCTGACCCCATCGACTCGCGCTACGCCCTTTGCGTCGATGTACTCGCCCCCGAAGGCTACGGCGAAATCATCGGAGGCTCGCAGCGCGTTTCCAGCTTTGAGCTGCTCAACTCACGCATCGAGCAACACAACCTGCCCAAAGAAGCCTTCCAGTGGTATCTCGACCTGCGCCGTTACGGCAGCGTCCCCCATTCGGGCTTCGGCATGGGCATCGAAAGAGCGGTGGCCTGGATCTGCGGCCTAGACCACGTCCGCGAAACCATCCCCTTCGCCCGCACCCTCCATCGCATCTACCCTTAAACCGTAGGCTAAAGCTCTTCGTGGCAGGCGTGTTTGGAGGGTACGGGCTTCAGCCCGTAAATGAACACCCCAAAATGAACTGGGCTTTAGCCGCTGAGGGACATTTCTGGTCAGTTTCGCCCTCAGTTCCTGGTCTTTTCGCTGCCCGTATAGCCCAGCCTGTGCAGCAACCGGCATACATGTGCGGGATGATAGCGGACGCCGAAGCGCTCCTCAATCAGATCGGCCACGCGAGCGCAGGTCCAGGGGCTGGAATCTAAGCTCGTTTCCTTCGCCAAAACCTGGTCGAGTTCCCGCATGGCATCCGCATCCAACCGTCGAGGTCGGCCGGCGGCCGGTTGGGCTCGCAACGCCTGGCTGCCCTCTTGCCGAACAGTCGCTCTCCAACGCCTCAAACTGCGCCGATCCACTCCCGTCAGCCGCGCAACCTCCACCGGGGCAAGCCCCTGCGCGAGCAAAACCAGGGCGCGAAATCGCCGCCGCTCCAACTCTTCAGGAGAGCCAGTTGGTCGCATGGATCGCCTCCGCAAGTCAGTATAGGGCATTAGTTATGCAGGAATGGCATAATTTCCTAGTTTTTGACTAATTCAGAACGTGATTTTTGCTTTTTGTATAGTGCATAAATAATGTCCTAATATTGAACCGCAGATTTGACCGCTCGGCAAATGACCTGAAGCGCCATATCGACTCTTCCTCGTGCGGCAGTAATAATTGCCACGCCAGCCTTATGCACTTCGTCCCTCCGACCCAATGAAAGAGCGATACGTTCCTCCTCGGCTACGCAACCAAATTCCCCCACCAGCCTGCCTTGCTCCCAGCACAAGCTTTTCATTCGACGACCCCTTCCTGCTCATGTAGAATTCTCGAAATCAATTTCCCCACTCTTGACCGGCCTCTAATCGCTTGTAAGAAAAGGAAAGACCCATGCGGATTTCGTCCTTCGTGCGCCACCTGCCCCTGCTTTTTGCCATCACATCACCAGCCCTCCTTCTGGCCCAGTTTCAAAAGCCCACCGATGAAGAGCTCAAAATGACCGCTGACCCAAAAGCTCCGGGTGCGGCCGCCGTCTACCTCAACGTGGAAGAGGTCGCCAACGATCCCATCCATTTCCAGACCGTCTACGTGCGCATCAAGGTGCTTCAGGAGAAAGGCAAGGAGCTGGCTACCGTCCATCTCCCTTACTGGCACGGCAACTTCAAGATTGAGGACATCAAGGCGCGCACCATTCACTCTGACGGAACCATTATTCCGCTAATTGGCAAACCTGAAGACCTATTGCTCTCCAAGACAGCGCTCGGCAAAGGCGATCAGATGCAGATCAATAGCAAGGTGTTCACGCTGCCCAGCGTCGAGGTCGGCAGCATCCTCGAATATCGCTACGATCTGCGCTACGACGACGACCATGTCTCGTCGCCAACTTGGGAGATTCAGCGTCCCTATTTCGTTCACCAGGCGCGCTACACTTTTACACCCTTCAAGGCATTCCTGCCCGGCGGCACCACCAGCATGTACATTACCGATGCTCATGGCGACCCGGTCAATGCCCTCATCTGGTACAAGGTTCTTCCGGCTGGTGTCGACATGAAGGCTGATGTGGCTGGAGTTTTCCGCCTTGAGGTGACCGACATCCCAGCCGCGCCAGACGAAGAGTTCATGCCGCCCCTCGATGGCCTGCTCTATCAAGTGAAGTTCTACTACAAAAGCGCCCATGACTCCGCTGAATACTGGGTATATGAGGCCAAGCGCTGGTCTAAGGAAGTGGATCACTTCGCTGAGCCCTCCAGGTCAATCAAGGAAGCAGTAGCCGGCATCATCGCTCCCGGTGACAGCGAATTGGATAAAGCCAAAAAGCTCTACAAGGCCGTGCAGGCGCTCGACAACACCGACTATTCCCGCAAGAAGACTGACGCGGAACTTAAGCAGCTCAAATTGAAAGTCGCCCGTCGAGCCGAAGATACATGGGCGCAGAAAAGCGGCTCCAGCCAGGACATCGCCTTGCTCTATCTCGCCATGCTGCGCGCCGCGGGCCTCAACGCCAATGACATGAAGGTCGTCGATCGCAGTCAGCGTGTATTTGCGATCGGCTACCTCGATTTCGACCAGTTGGATGATGACATCGTTCTTCTGAACAGCGCCGGCAAGGAAATTCCTCTTGATCCCGGCGAGAAGATGTGCCCATTTCAGATCGTCCGCTGGACCCATTCCGGAACCACCGGCATCGCCCAGGCCGATCACGTGCGCAACCTTGGAATTACCCCCGAGCAGGCCTATACCGACAACAAGACGACGCGCACCGGTGAGCTCACTCTCGACGAACACGGCGCAATCGCAGGACAACTTACCTTTGTGACGCAAGGCCAGCAGGCCATCGACTGGCGCCAGGCCGCCCTGAAAAACGACCAGGACGAACTGAAAAAGCAGTTCGATCATTCTCTCGAGTCCTACGTTCCTGAAGGCGTCGAGGCCCATGTCGATCACTTCGTGGGGTTGGACGATCCCGAGGCCAAGCTGGTGACCATTGTGAATGTCCACGGAAATCTGGGCGCTGCGACTTCAAAGCGCCTGCTCCTGCCAGGTTTCTTCTTTCAGACCCGCGGAAGCCATCCCTTCGTAAATGAAGAAAAGCGCCTCGAACCTGTTGATATGCGTTATGGCGAACAGGTGACCGACCAGATTGTCTACCACCTGCCTGCCAACATGAGCGTGGAAGGCGCGCCCCTGGATACGAAGATTTCCTGGCAAGGCCATGCAATCTTTGCCACCAAAACGGCTTCCGCACCCGGCCAGATAACCATCGCTCGCATCCTTGCCCGCGGCTTCAGCTCCGCCAAGCCAGAGGAGTACCAGGACCTGCGCGGCTTTTATCAGAAGGTCGCCGCCGCCGATCAGGCACAACTCGTTCTCGTCAAAACGGCTCCCGCACAGAAAGGGAATTGATAGGGTCACATTTCAAAAGCAGTGCTCTATGGCTTCTGTTGCATTCAGTGAAAGGATAAATTCTTGCGAGTTTCCGTTTTCATCCGCAGCCTTCTGTCGCTTCTCGTCGTCGCGTCGCCAGCCCTCCTTCGCGCACAGTTCCAGCAACCCACTGATGAAGAACTCAAGATGACCGCCGACCCCAAAGCTCCCGGTGCGGCCGCCGTCTACCTCAACATCGAGCAGAGCACCAACGACCCTTTCCACGATATGAACTATTACGCGCGCATCAAAGTGCTTACAGAGAAGGGAAAGGAGTTGGCTACTGTCCAGATTCCTTATCTGGACAACGGCGACGAGATTACCGACATTCAAGCCCGTACCATTCACACAGACGGAACAGTCGTTCCGCTTGTTGGAAAGCCTGCCGATTTATTGATCTCCAAGACGGTAACCAAGTATGGCGATTTCGAGGTCAATAAGAAAGTTCTCACTCTGCCCAGCGTTGAGGTCGGTAGCATCCTTGAGTATCGCTTCCAAGTGCGTTACAGCGAATACAAGGTCTCATCCCCAACTTGGGAGATTCAGCAGCCATATTTCGTCCACAAGGCCCATTACACCTTCACTCCGTGGAAGTCATTCATGAGGGACTCCGCGGACAGCACCGGCAGTTACCTGCTGGATGCTCGTCGTAGACCACTTAACATGCTCCTCTGGTGGACCCAACTCCCACCAGGGACCGAGCTCAAGAGGGATGGTTTCGGGCGTTTCAGCCTTGACCTGACCGACGTTCCTCCGGCCCCTCAAGAAGAGTGGATGCCACCCATCCGCAGCTTGCTTTATCGCGTTCTCTTCTACTACAAATACGCCTCAAACAATCAGGAATTCTGGGCCGGTGAGACCAAATTGTGGTCAAAAGACGTAGACCACTTTGCCGAGCCTACCAAAGCTATCCACGAAGCAGTGAACACTCTGGTTGCGCCAACCGACAGCGACCTCGATAAAGCGAAGAAACTTTACAAAGCCGTTCAGGCCCTCGATAACACCGACTTTTCCCGCAAAAAGAGCACGTCCGAGATGAAGCCGCTCAAGCTGAAGACGGCCAAACGCGCTGAAGACACCTGGACGCAGAAAAGCGGCACAAGTGAGGACATTGCCCTCCTCTACATTGCAATGCTGCGCGCTGCCGGCCTCACTGCGTACGATATGAAACTCGTCAACCGCAAAGAGGGTATTTTTGACAACGCTTATCTCAACTTCGATCAGCTCGATGACGACGTTGTTATCCTCGCCATCGGCGGCCAGGAAATCCTCCTCGACCCCGGCGAGAAGATGTGTCCCTTCCAAACCCTGCATTGGAGCCATTCCGGAGCCAGTGGCGCCCGCCAAAGCCCCGATGCCCATTACGCCGCTACAACGCCGCTTCAATACTACAAGCCGAATTCTCTCGTGCGCATTGGCGACGTTAATGTGGACGAACACGGCACGATCACCGGCGCGTTCCGGTTCATCATGACCGGCCAGGAAGCGCTCCGCTGGCGGCAGGCAGCGCTGCGCAACGACCTCGACGAGGTCAAGAAGCAATTTGATCACTCGCTTGATCTCATCCTCCCCGAAGGCATCGAGGCTCATATCGATCACTTCTTGCAGCTCGACGATCCCGATGCAGCTTTGACGGCTATCGTCAATGTTCACGGGGTGCTCGGCGCGGCAACTTCCAAACGCCTTATGCTCCCAGCTTTTTTCTTTGAGACACGCGGCGCGCATCCCTTCGTCGCTCAGGAAACGCGTCTCGAAACTGTAGATATGCACTATGGCGAACAGATCACGGATCAAGTCAGTTATCGGATACCCCAAAATCTCGCAGTTGAGGGTGCGCCTCAGGACGCAACTGTTGCCTGGAAGGACCATGCGGTTCTTGTCACAAAAATTATCTCTGCGCCCGGTAGCGTCACTGTTGGACGCACCCTCGCCCGCGCCTTTACTGTAGCCCAGCCAGCGGAGTACCAGGACCTCCGCGGTTTTTATCAGAAGCTTGCCGCCGCCGACCAGCAGCAACTCGTGCTTACCCGCGCCCCTGCCGCGAAAGGAAACTGATCATGAAATTCCCGCTCTCTTCCATTCGTCTCTCCATCGCCGCGTTGCTCATATTCGCCTGCCAGCCCGGCCACGCTAGTTGGTTCGGCAAGGATAAGCAGGATCTGCCGCAGTGGGGCCTGGACGCCGCCAAAACTCCCACGCCCACCTATGTAAAAGATGCAGCCTCTGTCATCCTTTTCGATGAATACCTTGAAACCGTTGACGACCAGGGCCGCGCCGTCGAGCGCGAGCGCAGAGTCAAGCGCATCCTCAAGCCACAGGGCCGCAACATTACGTGCAATGTCTCCTACGACGTAGACGAGAAGATCAACTACTTCCGCGAGTGGACCATTGCCGCCGACCAAAAGCAGTACCAGGCCCAGGACACGGACTTCATCGACGTGGGCGACACCAGCGTCCCCATCATGCTCTCCACTCGTAAAAACCGCGTTGTCCATCCTCCCGCCGCCGATGTCGGCGCTGTCATCGTCTGTGAGTCCGAGGAACTCCTTGAACCATACCTCCAGGAGACGGTCTGGGAAATCCAGCTCAGTATTCCCGTAGTTTTCCAGGCTCTCGAAGTAGACCTGCCCGCCGGTCGCTCTTACTCCGCGGCCTGGCATAAATTCCCGCCCGTCAAGCCCGTCGAGGTCGCTCCCAACCACTGGCGCTGGGAACTGAAAGATATGCCCGCGCTCGACCTGCGCGACGTAAAGTCTCGTCCTGAATGGGCCGCGCTCGCTGCCCGTATGTCCGTTCAGTGGGGCGAGGCCGCCGTTCCGGGCACAGACAATCAGTGGCGCGCCATCGGTCAATGGGTGACCACGCTGGAGGCAAACCGTCCCGATCCGTCGCCGGAGATCACAGCCCAAACCCAGAGCCTCATCGCCGGCGCGCCCGACTTCTACGCCAAACTTAGCCGCATTACCGAGTACATTCAGAAAAACGTCCGCTACTTCACCGTCTCGCGCGGCATTGGCGGCCTGCAGGCGAATCATGCAGCCGACATCTTCCGCAATCGTTACGGCGATTGCAAAGACAAGACCACCCTGCTCATCTCCATGCTTCAGGTGGCCGGCATTCATGCCTTTTATGTGCCATTAGACAACCGCCGCGGCATCGTCGATCCCGACGCACCCTCCTTGATGGGCAACCACATGATTACGGCCATCGAGGTTCCTGCGGACGTGCAGGATCCGCGCCTCAAAGCCATTGTCAAAGCCAAGGACGGCAAGCGCTACCTCATCTTCGACCCCACCGACGAGCGCACTCCACTCGGCAATCTCCCCTCTGAGGAGCAAGGCGCTTACGGCACCCTTGCCGCCGGAGCTTCCAGCCAAATCATCGTTCTCCCGGTCCTTGATCCCGACGCCAACGGCACGGAGCGCAAAGGTGTCTTCACCCTCGCGCCCGATGGAACTCTGACCGGCTCCGTAGACAGCGCTTCAATTGGCCCCAAAGGCGGCGACCTGCGCACCGTTCTCAAGTACACCGACGATAAAGAGCGCCGCGAGTATTGGGAGAAGTCTGTGGCTTACACCCTTCCCGGCGTCACGCTCGACGAATTTCAATTCATCGAGCCCCCAGCCCTCGACAAGCCCCTCGAATTTCACTACAAGGTGACAGCTCACCAATACTCCCATCAGGCCGGTTCGCTCCTGCTGGTGCGCCCCCGCGTGGTTGGCTCCTTTGCTCTGCCCTTCGACGACAAGCCACGCATCTATCCCATCGACCTTGACGCCACCGGCCGCTGGCGCGACAGCTTCGACATCACCATCCCTCCCGGCTATGTCATCGATGAAACTCCAGACCCCGTCAGCATCGACGTTGGCTTTGCCAGCTACCATTCTGCGACCACTGCCAAAGCCAATCTCCTCCATTACGAGCGCGAGTACATCGTCCGCCAGGTTGAGATTCCTCCCGCCAAAGCCGCCGACTTCCGCCTGCTTGAGTCCACCATTCTCGCCGACGAAAAGGACTCCGCCGTTCTCAAAAAGCAGTAACCAGAAGGCAAACCTTCATCGCGCTCAGCAATGCGGGTGCCCCAGGTCCCTCGCATTTGGGGACCTGGGAATCCACCCACATCGTTTACCCTTATCAAGTCATGATTCGCTGGCTTGTCATCGGAATTGGCGACATCGCGCGCCGTCGCATCATCCCGGCCATTCTCGCCGAGCAGCGCAGCCACCTGCAGGCGTTCGTCACACGCGACCCGCACAAGGCCGCCGCATATCCCGGCGTCGAGGTCTTCACCAATCTCGAAGTTGCTCTCCTCACCACCCCGATTGACGCCGTCTACGTTGCCTCGCCGGTCTTTCTTCATGCGCCCCAAACCATTGCCTGCCTTCGCGCAGGCAAGCACGTCCTCTGCGAAAAACCCACTGCGATGAACCTCGCCGATGCGCAGTCCATGGTTGCCGCGGCCCGCGCTCATCAGCGGCTCTTCTCCGTCGCCTACTACCGCAGATTCTTTCCCAAGCTCATTCGCGCCCGACAACTCATGCTCGAAGGTGCCATCGGCCGGCCCGTTTTCGCCGAAGCAAACTGTCATAGTTGGCTGAAAAACGACGATCCGAATTGGACTAGAAAATGGCTTTTCGATCCAGCCATGGCCGGGGGCGGCCCGCTTTTCGACATCGCCTGCCATCGCATTGATGCCCTGAACTTCCTCTTTGGCGAGCCGTGCCGCTCCACCGGCTTTCTTTCCAGCGCTTTTCATTCCATGGCTGTCGAAGATGCGGCCACCGTGCTCGTTCAATACGAGCGCGGCGTCCATGCCACAGTTGACGTGCGCTGGAACTCGCACATTGAGCGCGACCAGTTTCGCGTGATCGGAACCGACGGCGAGATGATCCTTGATCCTCTCAGCGGCCCGATGCTCCGCGTTGGCGACGTGCAGGAGTCGCTCCCCAGGCACTCCAACGCGCATTACCCATGCATTGAAAACTTCGTCTCCGCCATTCTCGATGGAGCGCCTCTCGCCTGCACCGGCGATGAGGCTCTGTGGACCGACCGCGTCACTCATTCCGTTCTCCTCGCCAACCAACCCTAAAATGATTCGCTCTGAATCCAGCTTTGTCTCCGCGCATCCATACACCCATGAGCCATTCTCTTTTTTCTCCGCTCCAACTTCGTTCAGTCAGCTTTCCCAATCGCATCGGCGTCACGCCGATGTGCCAGTATTCCTCGCAAGACGGCTTCGCTACAGATTGGCACCTCGTCCATCTCGGCTGCCGCGCGCAAGGAGGCGCTGGCCTAGTCATTCTCGAAGCCGCAGCTATTGTTCCGGAGGGTCGCATCTCTCCCGGCGATCTCGGTATTTGGAGCGACGAACACATCCCGGCACTCGAGCGCATTGTTCAGTTCATTCACTCGCAAGGCGCTTGCGCGGCAATTCAACTGGCTCACGCCGGACGCAAGGCCAGCACGAAGATTCCTTTCTCTGGATCAGGTCCGCTCTCAGCCGCCGATGGCGCCTGGCAGGTGGTCGCGCCCAGCCCATTACCCTTCGCGCCCGGTTACGCCTCGCCCAAGTCTCTCGATCAGGCCAGCATCACGGCCATAATCGATGCCTTTGCCCAAGCTGCTCGCCGCGCGCACAATGCCGGTTTCGACATCGTTGAGATTCACGCTGCGCACGGTTATCTGCTCCACCAATTTCTATCTCCTCTTGCCAATCAGCGCACCGATTCTTACGGCGGAAGTTTTCAAAATCGCGCTCGTCTGGCCTTGCAGGTGGTGGACGCTGTCCGCGCCCAATGGCCCGCCCATCTGCCGCTCTTTGTTCGCATCTCCGCCACCGACTGGGTTCCCGGCGGCTGGTCCGTCGACGAATCCGTCCAGCTTTCTATGCTCTTTCGCGAGCATGGCGTTGATCTAGTCGATGTTTCCTCTGGTGGCCAGGTTCCCAACGCCCAGATCCCCGCAGTTCCCGGATTTCAGGTAGAGTTTGCCGCCAGAATCCGTCGCGAAGCATCCATTCCCACTGCTGCCGTTGGCCTGATTACTGACCCCGTCCAAGCGGATACCATCGTTGCCCGAGGCGAAGCCGATCTCATTCTCCTCGGCCGCGAACTGCTGCGCGATCCTTACTGGCCGCTCCATGCCGCGGCCGTTCTCGCTGAGCCCGTCAGTTGGCCGCCGCAATATCTGCGCGCTGCGCCCTCCAATTCCACCGCACGCTCTCACATCACCCGCCCTGAAAAGGCGACCTAAACAGCCGCGGACCTGAGCAGATTTCTCGTCGATTCGCATCCGCGCCCCGCGCCGTTCCCCGACAAACTGCGGCCGCTCCACCGATTTTGCTTCGCAAATAGTGCAAATTGTGGCCTATACTGCCTCTAGAGCAGGGTCTTCACCACGGTCGCGGTACCCTCCTCGTCTTCTCCATGGCTATGCAACTACACACGAATCGCGCCCCCGATTCACCCGTAATACCTGACCGTCTCTACTTCAAGATCGGCGATGTAGCCCGAATCTGCAAAGTTGAAACCTATGTCTTGCGCTTTTGGGAGACGCAGTTTCCGCAGCTTAAACCCAACAAGAGCGGAACCGGCCAGCGGCTCTACCGGCGTCATGATGTCGAGCTGGCCTTGAAGATCAAACACCTGGTCCACACCGAGGGCTATACGCTCTCTGGCGCACGCCAGGCCCTCGAGCAAGGCCATCGCCAACATAGTCCCCAGCCGGAACCGCAACCTGATCCTCAGTCTCGGTTGCCGCTCGCCGTCGTCGGCGAAACCCAGCCTATCTCTAGTCAAACGGATGACGTTGCTTCGACCATCGCACACGCGCGCGCTGAACTTCGCGAGATCGCCAGCCTCCTCGCCGCGCCCGAGCCCCAGCCGCCGCGTCGCCGTGCTCGTCTGGCCACCATGCCATCCACGTCAGGTTCGCTCTTCCCGCCGTTTTGATCCGCCAAATCGCTGATTTGGGATCTGCGCGAAGCGGAGGCTATTTCGCTGCATTTTTCAAATGTCTTTCCGAGCCGCTATTGCCTCACTTCGCCCGCTCGAAAGTGAGTGAAGCGGAGTTGATGCAGTAGCGCAGTCCGGTGGGCCGCGGACCGTCAGGGAAGACGTGGCCCAAATGCCCGCCGCAGCGGGCGCATGTGACTTCGACGCGCCGCATGCCCAGGCTCGTGTCTTCATGCTCGCTGACGGCTTTGGACTCCGCAGGCAGCATAAAGCTCGGCCAGCCGCAGCCAGAGTCGAACTTCGCCCCGCTCAGAAACAGCAGCGCGCCGCATCCCGCGCAATGGTAGTTTCCTGTCTCGTGGTTCTCTGTGAGGACGCCCGTGAATGGCCGCTCGGTGCCTTTTTCACGCAGCACCCTGTACTGCTCCGGCGTAAGTCGCGCGCGCCATTCGGCCTCTGTGTGTGGAATGGGTTCCTGCGTCTCGCTCGCTTTGCCTGCTTCGCTCATCGAGTGCCTCTCTACGCGGGTTGGATGCGCTCGACCACTGGAACGGAGCAGAACTTCAGACCTCCGCCACCACTTCAATCTCCACCAGCACATCTTTGGGCAAGCGGGAGACTTCCACCGTGGTCCGTGCCGGAGGCGTAACGCCTTTCGGGCCAAGATAGGCTCCGTAGACCGCATTCATGGCCGCAAAATCGTTGAAGTCTTTGAGGAAGACGGTCGTCTTCACTGCCTTTGCGAGGCTTGTTCCCGCTGCTTCCAGAATCGCCTTGAGGTTTTCCAACACGCGTGTGGTCTGCTCAGTGATGCCGCTGGCGACGACCTGCTGTGTAGCCGGGTCCAGCGCAATCTGGCCGGCAGTGAAGACAAGATTTCCCGCGCGCACAGCCTGCGAATAAGGGCCGATTGCGGCAGGAGCCGAGGATGTTGCAATCACGTGTTTGCTCATGCCTAAATTGTAGCCGGGGGAACAAGCCAAAAATCTCAATGCCACACCGCGAGAAGACCGCCGCTCACCATCAGCGCCGCTAGCCAATAGCCCAAGTTGATCGCCAACAGTTTGAAGGAGCGCTGTTCGTAAATCGTCTCCGCAAAAAGTGGTGCCGCAATGAAGCCCAGCCAGCAGATGAACCCGATGAAAGCGCCGCAGCCAATTGTCGTCGAGCCTGACCAAATCACCACATGCGCCAGAATGAACGAAAGAATCAGCCCGCCGATGAACGACGAGATCATCCCGACAACCGCACCCTTAGGCCGCTCGCCCTTCTTGTGGCCGGTCAGCGCCATCCACGGCTTGGCAAAGAACAGCGAATACCAGAGCGCGCCCAGTATCCATTGATACAGTGCAGCAACCAGTATTGCCAGGTGATTGAAGTGCAGATGATGCATTGAATATCCTCCGTCGCGAACCAGGGTCGCGTTGTTGATGTTGCTGTGGACAGGAATGTTGTGTCAAGCAGAATCGCAGAGCGGAGGTGCAAATGGATAGCATGCCGTTCGAGAGGAGCAAACTTTCGTCGTTGCGAGCTTGCCAACTCGCCATTCCCGCGAAGCAGGGCTAACTTGCCACACTTATCAAAACCTCTCCATATCGCGCGGTCGCCCAGACCTTTCAGCTTGCGGTCCTCACCCTCGGCGCGTCACACTGAGAAGCAGAATGATTTCCCCATTGTCCATAGGAATCTCTGCCGGCCTTGGCGCAACCGCCGGACTCGGCCTCGCGGCGGGCGGTTTTGCATATGCTGCACTATGGCCCGCATCGCGGCTCTTCGGTTCTGCGCTGATTGCGCCGCCGCATCCTGGCGAGCTTGCCCTCACCTTCGACGACGGTCCCAATCCCGCATGGACTCCTCGCCTGCTCGACATCCTGGCCCGCCGCGAAGTGCATGCGACCTTTTTTCTCGTCGGCCGTTACGCACAGGCAGAGCCAGCGCTGGTGCAGCTGATCGTCGCCGCAGGGCACCAGATCGGAAATCACTCCTGGAGCCATCTCAATTTAGCCCTGGCGTCTGCCAGCCGCATCGAAGAGCAGATCTCTCGCACCAGCCAGACTCTCGAACAGATCACAGGCGCTCCAGTCCGCTTATTTCGTCCGCCTTTTGGCGCGCGCCGTCCCGAAGTTCTGCGCATCGCACGACGACTCGGTTTGATTCCCGTTCTCTGGAACGCCATGACCACTGACTGGAAAAATCCTTCCGGCGACGCCATCGCCAACCGGCTTAGCAGCAGAATAAACCGCCTTTACCGTCGAGGCCATGCAGCCAACATCGTACTCCACGACGGAAACCACCTGGACCCCGCCGCCAACCGCGCACCATCCATCGCCGCCGCCGCACAGCTCATCGCCCGCTACCAACCAACGCACGAGTTTGTAACCGTGGATGCGTGGGGGTAGCCAGAGTTTCTCATGCGGCATCAACGATTTTGTAGCGCCGGACTCCAGGTGGTGAGAAATTGCGTAAACGCCGCGCCGATCTTCCCGCTATTGCACGGCGATCGCGTTCGCCACTGCCACTTCCGTGCCGTCGCTCACTTCCACCGGCGTCCCGCCATTCTTCCAGTAGCAGGCCACATACTGGCCTTTGGTGGTGTCATTGAAATCGCCCGATACGTAGACATCGCTGCCATTGACGGCGATTGAGGTCGGCGTAGGCATCCCTCCCCCCGTACTGGGTAAGGGTAGAATCGCGGGCGTGCCGTTCGTCCACAGGACGGCATCGCGGACGCTGTTGGCATCAATCACATAGCCTGTCACGTAGACATTGCTGCCGGAGGCGGCCACCGACGTAATTAAAGCAGTAGTCGTGCCGCTGGGAAGGGTAAGTACGCTGGGCGTGCCGTTCGTCCACAACACAAATTCGTTTACGCTAGACACAAGCGCAGAGCCCGCCACGTAGATATTGCTGCCGGAGACGGCGACCGCGTACGCAAGAGCTCTCGTCGCCCCGCTCGGCAGGGTAAGTGTGCTGGGTGTGCCGTTCGTCCAGAGAAAGGCATTCCAGGTGCCGGACACTAATCCATAGCCCGCCACATACACGTTGCTGCCGGAGACGGCCATCGAGAGCGCTTCGGAGCTGGTCGTTCCGCTGGGAACGGTTAGGACACTAGGCGTACCGTTCGTCCACAGGACGGCTTCGCCATTGCCGGACAAACTCGCATAGCCCGCCACATAAACATTGCTGCCAGAGACGGCGACCGACATCGCATTGGAGGAAGTCGCTCCGCTGGGAAGTGTAAGGATGCTGGGTGTGCCGTTCGTCCACAGGACGGCTTCGCTGTAGTTGTTAGAATCCACCGCATAGCCTGCAACGTAGACATCGCTGCCGGAGACGGCGATCGAATTAGCCCAAGGATTGGTGGTTCCGCTGGGGGCGGTCAGGGATGTGGCCGTGCCGCTGCTCGGCGTGGACGTGCTGCTGCTTGTGGGCGTTGTCCAAGTGTAGGCAGAGATGACGCTGGATGTATTTCGCTGATAGCCCGCCATGTAGATGGTTGGGGTTTTGGTGGTGACGACGCTTCCGCCGCAACCGAAGAAGGGGAGGGTAAGAAGAAAAGCGCTTGCCGTTAAATACTGGCTGAGTTTCATGGGTGTTTCCTCGCATCTCAATAAAATTTCTGCCAGGCTTCCACCCTCACCGCAAATATCGCCAGCGGGATCGCGCGTGCACTGCTTCAAATGGGTTCAATGGAGTCGGCTGAGTGCAGAGTAGAGAAATTGCCGCGCTTTGTATGTCCGTATTTCGTGTGACAGAAGAAAAAGCGAAGATGGATTATAGCTGTTCTCCAATTACTGTAGAGCAAAGGCACATCAGCTAAGTGGCTTTTTCATCAAGAAAAAGCCACCTTGCTCAATACTCAAAATGCCGCATACTAATTGGAGAACAGCTCTAGACGAGGAGCAGCTCGACCGTGATGCGGCTGCCGGCGCCGGGAGCGGTCTCTAACTCGAATCGCGCGCCCACGCTCTCTGCCCGCTCGCGCATGGTCTTCAAGCCGAAATGTCCTTGCAGGCTCGCGCCACTCTCCGCATCGAAGCCGCTGCCATTGTCGGCGATGCTCAGCGTCAGCCGGTCGCTGCCCAGATGAACTTCCACCCGCACGCTGGTGGCCGCCGCGTGCTTGCGCGTGTTGGCCAGTGCCTCCTGCGCAATGCGAAGCAGTTGCGCCTGCGCCGGCAGCGAAACGCGCGCCGGTTCCCACTCCGGCTCCGTGCGCAACTCGGCCACCATCCCGCAATGTCGCCGATACCAGTCCAGTTGCTCCTCGATCGCCCGCGGCAGCTCCTGCTGCTCGCTCAATTCGCTTTGCAGCGCCAGCATCGATTCGCGCATCCCGATCGCATTTTCATCCAGCACGGCCGTCATGCGGCGGATGATCTCCAGCCCGCGCTGCGTCTCTTTGCGCATTAGCAGGTGCTCCAGTGTCTGCACCTGTGAAGAAAAGAAGTACCAGACCTGGCCTCTGTCGTGCAGTTCGCGGCCCAGCCGCTGACGCTCTTCCAGCATGGTTGCGGCCTTATGATGTTCCAACTTGCGCGACTGCTCGCTACGCTCCTCAGTCACATCGACAAAGGTAAGAACACGGCCCAGCGATTGGCCCATGGGATTGTGCAGCGGCGTTTGCGCAACCTCGAAGATCATCCGGCGACCGAAAAGCTGTCGGCTGGCGTCCAATTGGCTTGACCCGCTGTCTTCAGTCAAGCCGATCAATGCCGGCCAGTCGTCCGCCACCTTGCGGAAGGAATCGCCCTCGGCCAGATGCAGCGCGGGGAAGAGCGCCCGCGCGGCAGGATTCAGCGCCAGGATATGCCCGCTGGTATCCAGGATCATCAGCCCATCCACGCGCTCGTCGAGCACCGTCTCCCGCGCCAGGGGCATCAAGCCCACCAGCCGCCAGCGCAAAAAGGCCCAAGTCATCGCCAGGCTCGAAAGAGCAAAGCCGATCGGCAGCGAGCCGCGCGCACGCAGCAAGGGATTCTGCGTGAGCAGCATCGTGGCCCACGAGATCAGGCACGCCAGCAGAAGCATCTGCGCCTGTCGCCGCCTCAGACCCCGTTCGCACACCGCCCATCCCCCGAGCAAGAGCATATAGAGGAGGTTCAGCCCGATGTTCACCCATATCCAGAACGCTTGCAGCGGGCCGCCCAGCAGCATGCTCGCCAAATCAATGCCGTTCGCGCGCCAGAAAAGATGGTGCCAGCAATCGGTGAGCATCGACGCCGCATAGAGTGCGAGAATGGTCAGATTGACTCCGTCAATGCTCCGTAGCGTTTTTATTCCCAGTTCCCACAGTTCAGCCAGAAACCGGAACCCCGCGTAGCTGAGCCCCATGGCCGCCAGCAAAGCAGCATCAAACCAGAAGATCCGCGTAGAGTCCTGCGTGGCGGACCAAGCCAAGAGCGAGCCCAGCAGCCATATGGTTTTGCAAATCTGAAAACCGATCAGCGGGATCGCGCCGCGTTCCCGGCGATAGCGCCAAATATGGATGGCAATCGCTTCAAGCAGCGCGATGGCTCCCATGGTGAGCCACAGACGATTGCCCATGTGCAGAATATTCATTTCGCTCATAGGCGTCTATCCACGATTGACCAGCCCTTTTTCTATGGCGTAGCAGATGATCTCGTAGTTATTGCTCAAATTCAGCTTCATCATCAAGCGTTCGCGATAAGTGCTGGCAGTCGCTTTGCTGATTTTCAGCGCCTCGGCGATCTCCTGAAGCGACTTGCCCACCGCGATCAGGCGTATGGTTTCGAATTCACGCGCGGAAAGTGCTTCGTGCGCCTCGGCCGGCTGTGCTCTGTCCATGGTCCCATTCAGCCGCGCGGCAAACTGGCGTGAAACATACTGCTTCCCTTCGGCAACAACACGCACCGCATTGACCACTTCCGAGTTAGGCGAAGATTTCGAGATGTAGCCCGCCGCGCCTTGTTCGAGAGCGCGCAGGGCCAGCTTTTCTTCCGGCTGCATACTGAAGATCAGCACCGGAAGTTTGCTTTGCTCGGCGTGAATCAGACCGATGGCATCCAGTCCGTCCAACCCCGGAAGTCCGAAGTCCATTACCACGACATCGGGGCGCAGACCGCTACGCAGTTGACTCAGGGCCTCCTCGGCGCTGGTGGCTTCCGAGCACTTCATCTCGCCCATAATCTCAAGCGCGGAGCGCAACCCCTCGCGCACGACTGCATGGTCGTCGATCAGCAATATCCGGAGCGTGCCCTTTGTCATCACGTTTCGCACCCTATGCAAGCGCAGAGCGAGCCGCCAGCCTCAGATCCCGATTTTGGGATATGGGAATCCACGAACTCCATGGCGCGCAAGCGCCGCCCGCCTGGACGGCTAGTCCCCGGCCAACTGCTCCAGCAGCCCATCGAAATCTTCCAGGTGCGCGTATTCGATGATGACTCTGCCATGGCCGTTGTGATCGTCAATATGGACCTTCAATCCAAGGGCGCGCTGCAAGCGCTCCTCCACTTCTCGCACATTGGGGTCGATGGAGATATCAGGTTTCGGTTCCTTTTTGGCGCCTCGCTCTGGGTGCAGCAGGCCCGCCACATAGCTCTCAGTTTGGCGAACAGAAAGCGAATGGTTAACTACCCGTCTCGCCGCTACTTCCATCTCCTCCGCGTGCTCAAATGCCAATAAGGCTCGCGCGTGTCCATAAGTCAGCTCACCTGTCTCCACTCGCGCCTGCACAGAGTCTGGTAACTTCAATAATCTAAGGAAGTTAGCCACTGTAGCCCGGTCCTTGCCAGTGCGTATCGCCATCTGCTCCTGGGTCATGTGGAACTCGCGTGAGAGCCGCTCGAAGGCGCGCGCCTGCTCCATCGGGTTCAGGTCCGCGCGTTGCAGGTTCTCGACGATGGTGATTTCCATCGCCTGCTCGTCGGAAACCTGGCGCAGAATTGCCGGTATCGTCTTCTTGCCGGCGATCTCCGAAGCCCGCCAGCGCCGCTCCCCTGCGATGAGTTGGAAGCGACCGTTAGCCAGCGGGCGCACCAGCACTGGCTGTACGACACCATTTGAAGTGATGGACGCTGCCAGCTCGCCCAATTGCCCTTCGTTCATCTGAGAGCGAGTCTGGAATGGGTTGCGATCAATCTGTTCGATGGGAATCTCGAGGGGCTTGCCCCCTTCATTCTCAGCGGCCGATGGAACGGATACTGCCGGGACACGGGGCAACAGGGAGTCCAGCCCTTTACCAAGGGCGCGGCGTTTAGGGTCGGGAGCAACAAGAGTCATAATTCTCAATCCTTTATTCCGGGGAAACTGCCGGGTTTGTCAAATTTGTTTTCATGGAGTCAGGCTCGTCTGCGGCGATCTGCGGCGAGGCAGCCGTCAGGAGCGCGGCAAGAAGCGGGCCTCCGCCTCTGGCTGGACATCAACATGTTCTTCTTTGCGCGGTATCTGGGTGCCGTTGCGCGCCAAATATTCTCCAGCCATCTCGAAGTAGGCCTCTGTGCCGCGGGAACGGGGATCGTAGAGGGCCACAGGCTTGCCGTGACTGGGTGCCTCGGCGAGTCGCACGTTGCGCGGAATAACAGTGCGGAAAAGGCGATCTTTGAAGTACTCGCGCAGCGTATCTGTCACTTGCTGGGCCAGATTGTTGCGATTGTCGTACATGGTCAACAGAACGCCCTCAATGTTCAGCGTCGGGTTGTACGCGGCGCGAACCCGCTCGAGTGTGGAGATCAGCTCCGAGATGCCCTCCAACGCGAAGTACTCGGCTTGCATCGGCACAATTAGCGAATCGGACGCGGCCAACACATTGAGCGTAAGCAGATCAAGCGCCGGAGGACAATCCAAAATAACCAAATCAAAATTGCACTGAATCGGCGCCAGTGCGCGGCGCAGGCGCAGCGCGCGGTCTTCAGCCCCAGCCAACTCGATATTGGCGCCGGTGAGATTTTTCGAGCCGGGCAGCAGAAAGAGCAGATCGATCTCCGTGGGCAGAATCACCTGCGCGGCTGGAGCGTCCCCCATGAGGACGTCATAGATCGAATGGCGATTGTCGTCGCGCTGAAATCCAAGGCCAGAGGAACAATTTGCCTGCGGATCGCAATCTACGAGAAGGACTTTTAGGCCCTCAATAGCTAGACAGGCGGCCAGATTAATGGCTGTGGTAGTCTTGCCGACTCCGCCCTTTTGGTTCACAAGCCCGAGAATCTTACCCATGGCAATCCAGACTAAAGGGAAGGGCTGTTCGAGGATAGGCACTTGCGCTGTGGAGAACCACGCCAACCTGTGGAAAGCTTTCTGGACGGGAAGTGGCTAAAATCCGGCAGGCCCTTGCAGTGGAAGGGTTTCGACGTGGGTTGCGAAGCGACGAATATTGGTACTCCGAAAAGGCGGATCGGTGGAAAACTTCTGCGATCTCAGGAGAATTTTGAACGAGAAATCTAGAAATATTTCGTCAGCGCCAATTTGAAACTGCGCCCATTTTGGGCTAAAGGGGAGATATGTTCCACGTGGAACAATTCGCGCTTTGGTTGGTCCTAGAAAGTGTTCCACGTGGAACACTTTGCGTTGCAGATTAATGATTTCCTGATTTCGCCTCTTTTTCGGTTGGGCGCTAGGGCTGCGATAGGCCCAGGTAGCCGTGCAAGCCGCCGATCAGACTCCAAATAGCCCGCTCCGCTCTCTCGTCGTCGCGCACAATAATGAACGCAAGAGACGGTACATGAAGGGGCAGTTGCTTAGGCGGTGGTACACTCGCGGATTATGGCGAACGAGCAAGAAGTTGCGTCGGCTGAGCGCTTGGCAGCGGTGGACGGGATTGCGTCCGAAGAGAGCGTCGGTGCGGAGCTGGAGATTGAGGCTAACGAAGGTCCGATGGAGGAACCCGTGAGAGCGCCCAACGAAAGCGCCGTGGCGGAAGTCGGCGGCGGCGATGCGGGCTGCCCGATCGAGATGGGCGTCGGCGGCCCGAAATGCGGGCGTCACCTACACGAGGCACTATACGGCTCAGACGAGAAGCCAGTATGCCTGATGCACTCGAAGGATCCGAACAAGCAGTCAGGACCGCTATTCGATGCATTTTGGTTAGAGTTTGAGAAAATTCTCGAAGACGCCGGGAATTGTGAGGCTAATTTCTCTCGCTTTGTCTTTCCCCAACACAATTTCAGTGGGAGGGAATTCCAGGCGATCTGCCGGTTTGAGGAAGCGATTTTCGCGCATGGCGCAAGCTTTTTCGGCGCGACCTTCAAGCAGAAAGCCGTCTTCTGGAAAGCGACCTTCTCGAAAAACGCAGAATTCCGCGGAGTGTCCTTCATGCAGAACGCTTACTTCAATGAAGCGACGTTCATGCAACACGCAAACTTCGGCGGAGCGGCCTTCACGCAAGACGGAGACTTCAGCAAAGTGACATTTACGCAGGATGCCGACTTCAGCCAAGCGACCTTCACGCACGGCGCAAACTTCATGATTTCAACCTTCACAATGGACGCAGATTTCCGGGTTGCAACCTTCTTGCAGAACGTCTCCTTTATGGGTGTGACGTTTATGCGGAATGCAAACTTCTACAGAACGAAATTTAAACTGGGCGCAAACTTTTTCAATGCAACCTTCACACAGTACGCGCAATTTGAGGATGCATCTTTTGGTGAAACGGCCAAATGGACTAGAAGTCGGTTTCTCGACCGGGTAAATTTTCGACGCACAAACCTCGAATCTCAAATTACCGGACACGAAACCGCTATATTCGCGCTGGCTACCTTCTATAAGCCAGCAAGTGTCGTTTTCGATGATGTCGATCTGAGCCGCGCCCTCTTCCATAACTGCGATGTGAGCCAGGTTTGGTTTACCTCTTCCGTGAAATGGGCAGGCAGGGAAGACAATCGCGGCCTTGCGGTCTACGAAGAGACGATTCCCCTCAGAGAATATCGCGCATTGGACATGAAGAGAGACGGGCAGCGCGACTACCGGGCGGTGGCGCAGATCTATCAGCAGTTGAAGAAGAACTACGATTCTCGCCTGGATTACTGGACGGCCAATGAGTTTCATTTTGGCGAGATGGAGATGAAGCGGCTGGCTGGGCCGACGGATGGATGGATGCTTTTAGGTTTGCGACGGTGGTGGCATCGCAATCTGAGCTTTGTAGCCCTCTACCGCTGGGCGAGCGACTACGGGAACAGTTATTGGCGGCCGCTCCTTTGGCTTTTTGGGTTCCATTTCTTTTTTGCCTCTTTGTACCCTCTCCCCGGGGTTGGATTAAAGCGGCAAGGGGCCACACAAGCCGAGACTTACGCTTCGGTCTGGGATTTTCAAAAGAGCTACGGAGAGAATCTGTGGGCAATGAGGAAAGAGGAATATCTGGCCTTGAATAGCTTGATTGCATCCGTGGATGTGATGGAGTTTCAAAGGAATCCAGAATACACTCCTGTCCATCCCTGGGGGCGGGTTCTGGCAATCTTTGAGACTTTGCTCGCTTCATCCTTGTTTGCGCTGTTTCTGCTCGCTATCAGGCGACAGTTCAGGCGATAGTGAATCCGCTACCACGCTCTCCGAGCGCAATCAACCGGTCCTCACTGCCGGGTAGCGGCAGCGACTTGCTCCACCTAAACTCCGCTCCTGCCGCTTCCTGGAGGGCTGGAAGGTCAACGGAGGTGGTCATCAGCGCAAGCCAACCGCCGGACCGGACCAGCCTTGATGCCGCGAGGGCGGCAAGTTCCATCTTGTCTACAGCGCGCAGAGTCACGCAATCGAAGACGGCACAAAGCGTCTCCGCACGGCCGGAATAGACCAATGCGGAGACTTCCAACACTCGGACAGCTTCGCTGAGAAAAGCGGCCTTTTTGCCCTGCGATTCGGCCAGAGTGACGGCTATCTCCTGTCGGCAGAGAGCTATGGGGATTCCGGGAAAACCTGCACCGGAGCCGAAGTCCAACAGTGTGGCGATTCCAGTTGGCAGGGACCGGGCACATGCAATCGACTCGACAAAATGGCGCGCGACAATGCCTTCCTCGTCGCGAATGGCCGTCAGATTGACGCGGGCATTCCAGCGAAGGAGAAGTGAAAGATAGTCCTGGAAACGCTGTGATAGAACCGAGTCGAGTTGGTCCAAGCCAGCTTCTGCCAGAAGAGCGTTGAGCCGGATTCCGGGAGGACTTGAAATCTCACTCATGCCCGCGTGGTCGACTCTTCAATCTGTCGCGGCTCCCAAACGGCAGCAGCCTGCACAAACGCCGCGAAGATGGCGCGCGAGAAGGCGCTCTCGGTGTAAGTCCGCTCAGGATGCCACTGCACTCCCAGAACGAAATGCTCGTGCGAGTCTAGTTCGACTGCCTCCACTACCCCATCGGCCGGCGAGACTGCACTGACTAACAGACCATCGCCGGGAATATGAATCGCCTGGTGGTGGCTGGAGTTGACTAGAGGATCTGCGGCAAACCCGCGAGGAACAAGGCCAGCCAGGCGCGATTCAGAAGCAATCCGCACCGGGTGGGCCTCAACCACATCCCGGCCAGGGCGGTGATTGACAGCTGTTCTCAAATCTTGAATCAACGACCCGTTCAGCCAGACGTTCAAAGTCTGCACTCCGTGGCAGATAGCGAGAATGGGCTTGTGCAGATTGAATGCGTCCTGAAGTAAAAGCTCGTCAACGGCGGTTCGGGCTGGGTCCGATTCACCGCACTCCGGAATAGGATCTTCGCCATATCTTTGCGGGTCCACATCAAACTTGCTGCCGGGCAAAAGCACTCCCTGTACTCCTGCGAGCAACCGGGCTACACGATCAGGCCGTTCGTGAAGTGGGACGATGATGGGCGTGGCGCCGGCGGAACGAAGGGCGGCAAGATAGGGCGGCAACGACAGCTGATTGTAAGCTGAATCGGCGCCTGTAGGCTCGGCTATTGCGACATGGATGCACATGGCAGAAACAGTGTAAGGTCTCCAGCGAAAAAGCGATAGGGAAACTGGACCGCAGAGTCAAACCCCCGTACCTACAGCCACAATACCGTCAGACGTCTTCGCGCGTTGCGACGGGCACAGGCAGGTTCAATAATTCCTGGATGGCGTCACGCAGTCGCGCTGTCAGTTCGTCCGTTTGACGCACCGTCATTCCCGCGGTTTCGATCGGCTCGCCGATCTTTAGAGTTAGTTCGCCTGGGAAAAAATGGTGGGTGTGCATTGGCAGCAACTCGAATACTCCGCCGAGCGCGAGAGGCACCAGCGGCACCTGTGCGCGAATGGCGAGGTAAGCTGCACCCGAGAGAAATGGCTTCAACTGGCCGTCCGGAGTTCGTCCTCCCTCGGGGAAGACAAACAAGGGCATACCCGAGCGCAAGGCCCTGGCTCCCGCGCCGAGACTGGAGAGCGTGGCGTGGGGGTTGGCAGTATCGATAGGCATCTGGCCTGAACGATTCAAGTACCATCCTATGAACGGGATGGGCCACAGTTGCTTGCGCGCGAGAATGCGAAACTGAAAGGGCAGCGCGGCAAAGATTACCGGCACGTCCATGTAGGAAGTATGGTTGCTGGCATAGAGGGCGACGGGGTACATTCGCATGTTTTCCGCGCCGATGACAGTAAGTCTGGAGCCTGAAGCCCATACACAGGCTCGCGCCCAAATGCGCGCAATCCTGTGCTGCACGTTGCCTTTCTTGTCGACAAGGGAAACCAGCAGCGAGAGGCTTCCGAAGGCTGCAGTAAAGAGGGCGAAAAGCGGTGTCTGGAGGAGGTTGGTACGCCAACGATAGAATCGCGGGAGGGGATTGGGACGTTGTCTCATAATATGATGTCCCCAGCAAGAAGCAGCGATCGCACTTCGCCTACGAGATAAACCGAGCCGGAGACTACAACCGTCCCGCCGTGGCCACGCTGACCAGCCCATTGCAAGGCCTCGCGTACTGAGCCTGCGCTGAGGGTTGAAGTCCCAGTTGCTCTGGCCGCAGCTTCCATCTCCTCCAGCGGCGTTGCCCTGGCAGAATGGATAGGCGCGAAAATCACCTGGTCGAAGAGTGGAAAGAGGATTTGCGCCATTTCTGCAAAGGGCTTGTCGCGCAGGCAACTGAAGACAAGAAGCCGGGGGCGATCTTCGCTCAGCAATCTGGATAGCCCTGAGCGGAGAGCCCACGCTCCTGCCGGGTTATGCGCCACGTCGAGAATCCACTGCGCGCCGCACGCTTCGATTCGCTCGATCCGTCCGGGCCAGCGCGTCTGACTAATCCCTTGGGAGATGGACGCCGGCGTGATTGGAAAGCCATGCGAAGAAGCCAACTCGACGGCAGCGGCAATGGCCAGGGCCACATTTCGGTGCTGGTGGGCGCCGGTGAGCGGAGACGCGACTTCGACTGAGGTGCCGATCACTTCGATTGAATAGGAAGCAGCGGTTTCCGCGCCGGTGGATGGAATGTAAGCCTCCGCCTTCACTCGACGGAGGTTAAAGTCCGCTACTGCTTCACCTAACACCTGATTGGCCTCAGGATGCTGGGGCAATGTAATCAGCGTACCGTTCCGGCGCAGGATGCCGGCTTTCTCGCGCGTGATGGCTGTAATAGTCGAGCCCAGCCATTCCGTGTGGTCGAGCGAGATGTCGGTCATGATCGAGAGCAGTGGATCGACTACGTTGGTCGCGTCGAGGCGGCCGCCCATCCCCACCTCGAGTACTGCCAACTCCACTTTTTCTTCGGCGAAGTAGACAAGCGCCTGCGCGGTCAGAATCTCGAAGAAGCTCGGATGCTGGGGCAGACTGCCCTGGAGCACCAGCTCCTGTGCGACATCGTGGACGCGGAAATAAAGCCGGGCAAAGGAATCGTCGCCAATTTCTGTGAGATCAATGCGGATACGCTCGTTAACACGCTCGAGGTGCGGCGAGGTGTAGAGGCCAGCGCGCACGCCGGAAGCAGTCAGAACCGAGGCTAGCGTGGCTGCGGTAGAGCCTTTGCCGTTGGTTCCAGCTATGAGGATGGAGCGAAAGCGCTTATGCGGATCGCCCAGCGCAGCCAGCAGGATGCGAACCTCGTCGAGGGAGAATTTTCGCCGAGGCTGGCCGGGGCGCGTATACAGCTCCGGCGCCATGGCGTTCAGTTCATTGATGGCTGCTGTGTAGGACATGGAAAGAACAGTATAGAAGGCGGCGGGACTAGTGAAGAAAGAAGCGCAGGCCCTTCGACTGCGCTCCGCTCAAGGTGACGAACAAGAACAGGGAATCAAAAGATCAAATTAACAAAGAATCAATTCGCTGACATCATTTTCCGAAACGGCGCACACAGAGGGCGCGATCTTCTTTACTGTCGCTAATGCGGAAGGTGTACCGTCTTCCATTGGAGAAAAAGAAGAACCACGCCTTCGAGGAAGCCGGAGTGCTGCTCCAAAAATATTTGGAGGAAAGATTCAGGTTACCCTTCACATGCTTTTCACTTGCGTTCACGTCGTAGATTCCCTGCAACTCCTCGATGGTGGGCAGGCGCCAGTCGGTGTATCCGCCCAGGCGCAGATTGGCGCAGTAAGCGATAGCCTGATTCCAATTCACGTCCGAACCGTTGTCCTCCGTTGTCCAAGCCAGGCCGGTGGCCGGATCGGCCCATCCAACGGGCGGAGGATCGTTCGCGGGCGTTTGATTTTGCGTGTGAGACTGCAGGACGGCCATGCACAGGACAAAAAATAGCGCCGCGCTTTTGGCGAAGATCTTCGGGTATCTCATCTAGAAGGCATCCTTTCCGCCGCCGCAGAGTTCAACGGCATGGGTGATGGCTTTGGCCACGCGGTTTGCCATCTCTTCGTCGGAGAAGAGGAAGACATTGACCAAACCCCTGGGACGCTTCGCTATCAGCACGAAGAGCGGAGGCGAGATGCGCGAGTTCCAGTCGGGATGGCCGTTGCGGTTGTCTACCTGATTCTGGTTCTGATCCTGGGGCAGGACGAAGATCTCCTTCACATCTTTGAGCGCCAGGGAGTAGTCCGCGTCGGCGGCGAGCTTACCGTTCAACTCGGCGCGCCAGTGATAGGTGATGCGGCAGGCACCGGCACCGGCCACCAGATTGCTCGTCTCCACTGTGAACTGGTTCCTCCATTCCACGCCCTGCGGCGAGGCGTCGGTGACGAATGCGGTGTAGCTAAGCTTGCCTTCGGCGGCGTTCTCCTGGATGAACTGCATGGTCTTTTCGAGCGACGGACCGCTGTCGGCAGGTCTGGGCGGGGGCACGACGGCTTGTTGGGCCTGAAGCGTGCTGATAGCCATCAGCGCGAAGGCGAAAATGAAAGTGATATTTCGAGAGGTTTCTCTCATGAGCGTGCTCCTAGATTGCTGGCACATCATTACAGGAACGAGACAAAGCCTACGGAGGATTTGAGATATTTTAACTCCATAGTCAAACGAGAAGAGTATGAATCGGCAGAAATTGCCATGGGCAAGGGGTTTCGATTGTAGGGCTTGAAATTTATGCAGCGGCTGGTGCTCCGCGTTGCTTTATCGCCTCAGCAGGAGCTGCACGGCTTGACGGGCGTCCTGGAGGCAGGATCTGGCCTCATCTTCCGAAAGCAGTCCTTGATGGACCGCCTTTCTACCGATATCGTTGACCAGGTTGGCAATGCGCGGAAAGTCCGCGTCGAACCCTGTCATTTGCAGATTGTTGTTGACCTCATGCAAGAGATTGCCGAGGGTGGCCGCATTCCGATAGCGCGAATGGATTTGCCTGGTGAGCGACGAGGGCAGCTTTTGCTTGATGGCCTCCTCGAGAACCGAGCGGCACATGACCGCGCAGGCTGTGTAGAGGCCAAAGAAATAGCAGCGGGTCGCTTCGTCCAGATAGCGATCGGCCTCTTCTGAACTGGGCGCGGCCACTACACACTCGCGCAGATGAGTGGCCCGCTGCACGGCTGGCTCGACCAACTCCAGCAACTCCAAGGCAAATGCAGTGCGCAATAGATCGTTCTGCTGGCTATCAAGCGCGCGCTGAATCTCCTGCCATGCCGGCGTGGGCGCTTCCAGCCCGGCGTACTGCATTTTTGTCAGCGAAGTGAGCCGCTGGCGCGCGTGTTGAATGAACCCCTGGCGCATCTCCTGCGCCAACAGACGCCACCCTGAAACAAAGGCGGCTTTGTCCCGCTGGTACCGGGTCCATAGCTCGTCGTACACAATACTCGGCAACACCTCGCGTAATTGGGAAAACCTCCCCATTCTCGCCAACTCCGAGATGGACTCGCAGAAATCTTGTCCTGGCGCTTCTTCGGCCGACATTTGCAGTAGTTCGCGCTCCAGGCGGCCCAAATCGATACCCATCTCTGATGCCCTCATCTCGTGAGTCTAAGACCTGTTGAGTCGAGGCTCGAGATTAATGCGCCTGATTGTGCAGGCCGCGTGTTGGAACGGGAAGTTCCCTCTCTGGCGAGCGTTCACGGGAATTATCGGTCTCGTTCGAAAATACCTTTGTGTGATTCATCCGCGACTTCTGAACGTCTTCGCAGCGGCTCTACAGGGCGCAACATCTCGTTCATCTGCGTTCCCAGCATTGCGCTTCGCTTCATGCTGGGCTACTATCCTTGGCTCCCTCCGGGAGCAAGGAACAATGAACACCCCTACATCGGATTCACGCTTGGTTGTGACCTGGAGCATCATGCGCAACTATTTCACGTCCCATTGTGCCCCGGTACATCACAAGCAACTATCTTTGAAGGTCTTTTCTATAGTTTTTGAAACACCCCGCCTGCCCAACGAGGACACTTCCGAAAAAGCTCGTCTGTGCATCGCACGGGCCGTTCAGGCTATTGCAGTACGCGGCTGCGGACGCGCTTTTCACACAAATCGTTCCGTTTGCACAGGCCTATTTCCGCTCCCTGTGAAAGTAGTGGGAAACCTGGGCCGCTTTCTCCCGCCCGCTGCCAGCTTTTCCAAATCCCCTCATTTGCACAGCTCTGTTTTAGAAAACTGAGCACCTGCGCAAACCTCTCTCTCGCAACCAGTTGACCCTTCTTTCCACTTTTCCTCTCCGAACGACGGGTACTACTATCTTTTTTCTTTATTCTTCTATGTTTTTCCTAATACCCGTCGCTCCGCGATTCCCGGACGCGACAAAGCGGCCGTGGAGTTCCGTGACGCCTTCGCACACAGCAATGCTCACTCGCAGCGTCAAGTCCGCGGAATCCAGAGAAGTACCCCTGTTTTCCACGCGCATATTAACCCGGAGGTGAATACAATCAAGAAGAAGAAAGCACAGTTGTTTCCGATGGGGAGCAAGGTGTTGTAAAGTGTGGCCAGCGTTGAATCTGCTGTGATGGGGTTTTCTTCGCTCGTTGTAAAGTGAGGGTGGGCTCATGCCGAAAGTGGAAAGTGAAGTGGAGAAGCCGGTGGCGTCGGGGGCAGCGATGGAGATTACCGTTAGCCGTCAGGACCTGGTCAAGGAGCTTACCGCGACGCAAAGCGTGGTGGAGCGGAAGACCACTATTCCAATTCTGTCGAACTTCCTCATTGAGGCCGAGGATGGCCGGCTGAACATTACCGCGACCGATCTTGATCAAGCAATCCGTACCAGTACCGAAGCCAAGGTGAAGAAGCAGGGTTCGTGCACGATTCCTGCCCGTAAGCTCTACGACTACGTGAAACTGCTGCCGGACGGCGACATCTCGATCAAACTGCTGGAGAACCACTGGGTGCAGATTCGCTCAGGACGCTCAAATACGAAGATGGTCGGCATGGCGCGAGCCAACTACCCACAGGTTCCTGAATTTCCCACAGTTACAGCAACCAGCATTTCTTCACTAGCGCTGAAGACCCTCATCAATCGCACCATTTTTGCCATCTCCAACGAGGAGTCGCGGTACACGTTGAATGGCGCGCTGCTGGTGATCAAAGCCGAGTCGCTGGCCATGGTTGCCACCGATGGACACCGACTGTCTTATGTTGAGAAGCCGAACGAGGTTCTGGAAGGCATCAGCGGCGAAAAGCGCGTGCTGATTCCACGCAAGGCGCTGCAGGAGCTGCAGCAGTTGTTATCGGTCTCCGACGCCGAAAAGGTGGAGTTTGCCGACGATGAGCACACGCTCTTCTTCCGCGTGGGGCATCGCACGCTGAGCACACGCAAGCTTTCAGGGCAGTTCCCGAACTTTGAGGCGGTGATGCCGCGCGACAACACGAAGTTTGCCGTGGTGCGGTCGAGCGAACTCTCGGCGGCCATTCAGCGCGTTGCGCAGTTTGCTGACGAGCGCTCCGGCGCCATTCGGCTGCGCCTGGAGAGCAACGAACTGAAGATCAGCTCGAACTCGGCGGAAAGCGGCGAGAGCGAAGACACTATCGACACGCCCTACTCGAGCGATCCTATCGCCGTGGGCTTCAACTCAGGCTACATTCTCGACTTCCTGAAGGCCCTGAGCAATGAAGGCGAGGTGAGGTTGGAGTTCAAGGACTCGCAGTCAGCTGGGCAGATGCGGCCCGAAGATCCAGATGCGGAGTATAAGTACCGGTATGTGTTGATGCCGATGCGGATCTGACCACCTGCGATGGGGCGGAGTTTTTCAATCAGTAGACAAACACAAGAGACAACAACGGCCCGGCATAACTGCCGGGCCGTTGAGTTTCTAAGTCATAGTGACTAATGACAGCTCTTCACGCAACCGCTGGAGCGCGCAAAAATTGGAGGGCGCGAATAAGGTAGCCCTTTATCTCACGGCGATGGACGACGGCGTCGAGGAAGCCTTTTTCGAGGAGAAACTCGGAGCGCTGAAAACCTTCAGGGAGTTTCTGGCGGATGGTCTGCTCGATAACTCGCGGGCCGGCAAAGCCAATCAGAGCGCCGGGCTCGGCTATGTTCAGGTCGCCGAGCATGGCGAAGCTGGCGGTGACGCCGCCCGTGGTGGGATCGGTGAGGACGCAGATGTACGGCACCTTGGCGTCGTCCAACTGCGCGAGAGCTGTGGAGATTTTCGCCAGTTGCATCAGGCTTACCACGCCCTCCATCATGCGCGCTCCGCCGGAGGCGGCAACGATGATGAGCGGCTTGCGGGTGAGGCGCGCACGGTCAACGGCGCGGGCGATGGTCTCGCCCACCACGGCGCCCATGGAGCCGCCGATGAAGCTGTATTCCATGGCGCTGAGCACGACCTGATGCGGCCCGAGCTGACCGACCGCGTTGAGAATGGCATCGTCGAGACCGGTTTGCGCCTGCGCTGCGCGCAGACGGGCCTTATAGGGTCTTATGTCGGTGAATTCGAGCGGATCAGTGGAGCGCAGGCCGCCGTCCACTAACTCATAGCCCGGCTCGAGAAGGAGATCGATACGCTGGCGCGCGCCCATTTTGAAGTGGTGCTGGCATTTGGGGCAAACATTCAAGTTGGCCAGTAAATCCGCTTTCCAGATGACCTCGCGGCAGCCGACACACTTGATCCACAAACCCTCAGTGCGCACACGCTTCTCACCCGTATTCGCGGCTCGATGAGAGCCGTGGCCGGACTCGTACTCTCCACTTTCACGCTTAAACCAGGACATTCGACCTCACAGGACGACAGGGGTCAGGGGACAGAAACAGTGAACTACTATCAGTATTCTATCCCGCGCTGAGCGAGAATTCCCTTCTGGTAGGCATGCTTCATTTCGCGCATTTCGGTGACCGTGTCGGCCAGCTCGACCAGCAGGGGATGAGCGTTGCGACCGGTGAGAATGACATGGACCATCTCCGGCCGCAAACGCAGAGCATCAGCGACAATGGCGGGATCGAGCATGCCGTAGCCGATGGCATAATTAATTTCGTCGAGCACCACCATATCCCAGTCGCCGGAGTAGATGGCATCCCGCGCTTCGGCCCATGCGGCCTCGACCAAGCGAACGTCTTCAGGATCGGTCTCAGCGCCGCCGACCTTCACAAAGCCGCGGCCCATCTGCTTGAGCACGAAGTTGTCGCCGAAGGCTTTCACCGCGTCCAGTTCGCCGTAATGCCAGGAGCCTTTGAGGAATTGGATCATGAGCACGCGCATTCCGTTGCCCACAGCGCGCAGGGCCGTACCCATGGCAGCGGTCGTCTTGCCTTTGCCAGGGCCGGTGTTGATTAGAATCAGTCCTCGTCGCGAATCGGTCATAGTCAGTGGACAGTGATCAGTGGACAGTGAACAGCCACCGACCTTCAGCGTCCATTGTCAACGCTAGGCTAAGAACTGACAACTGATCGCTGTCAGCCGTTTAGTGCCCAGAGTGGTAGGGATGGCCGGCGAGGATTGTAAATGCGCGGTAGAGTTGCTCAGCCATTACGAGGCGCGCGAGGGCGTGGGCCATGGTCATGGGCCCGAGCGAAAGGAGCAACTGCGCACGCGTTCGAGCGGCGTCTGACCATCCGCTGGCCGGACCAACGGCGAAAACAATTTGCTGTGCGCCCTGGTCGCGCCGTGTGCTGAGCCATTCGGCAAAAACTTCCGAGGTCATCTGGCGGCCACGGCTGTCGAGCAAGACAGTGACGGCGGGAGTGCGTCCTTCGAGGCGTTGCAGCCAATCGAGGAGCGCCTGCTCGGTGCGAAATGCCTCGGCTTTGCAATGCGCGAAGCCGGAACAGCGGCCCAGATATACGGCGGTGAGCGAGTCGAATTCGTCCTTCGCGCCGGGGCGCGCGCCGATATGCGCGAGGGTAAGGTTCATGGGGAGCAGAATACGCCACCGGGCTGGACCATGCGCAGGGTTAATAACTAGAACGCGCACCGGTTGGAGCCGATAAGACATTCGAGAGGAAGAGGACACTTGACGGTATCAAATTCGGCGTTATTGGCGCAGATTTCAATTCGCAGGCTGTTTTGACGGGACGACTCGGTTCAGTCGAATGGTAATGTGTCATTCTACTGGCGATAACCCCGCAGAAGGAGGGTTACGCCCATTTTTGGGATTCTCGCTCAGAACTATACACTTTTTCATATATTGTGACGTAGAGCACAATTGCTCATATGCGATTAACTTGTTTATTTTCAGCAACAAATAATTATTTTGGTACGGTATTCCGGTATGGCACTCCACCTGCATCTCCATTCGACAAGTGGTGCCTCGCCTTCCTGGGATTAAGTCTATATATGCCCAAAGAAACGCTGAAGCACAAGAAGTAAATTTGGAAGTCCCGAGTTGGCTTCCGGTTACAACCAAGTTTTGGAGGAGATCAATGCGATTTATCCGGTTTCAAATTGTGATGGTGACCCTGGGATTATTCCTGGGGTTGTTTGCTCCGGCGCTTTTGGCGCAGGAGACGACCGGCGGTCTTCAAGGAACAGTTACAGATCCCTCGGGCGCCGTTGTGGGAGGAGCCAGCGTAACCGTTACGGCTCCAACCCTGGTCGGCTCCAAGGAAACAAGGACGGATGCCGCAGGCTATTATCGCTTCGCCAACCTTCCGCCAGACTCTTATACGGTTGTGGTGAAGACGCAAGGATTTGAAACCTACAAGCAAGCAAACCTCCGCATCGAGGTTGGCCACCTTCCTTCGCTGAATATCGTGCTCAAGGTCGGCAACGTCAGCACAGTGGTGGAAGTGAATTCCGAAGGTCCGATGATCGACACGACCACCGTGACCACGCTGACGAACATCCCCGAAGAGACGCTGCAGAATGTTCCTCACGGGACTTCGTTCCAGTCGGTGATTCAGTTTGCTCCCTCGGCGCGCAACGAGCCGCTGATGGGCAACACTTCAATGAGCAAAGGCAACGGCGGTTCGTCTCCCGGCAGCATGAGCAACGGCGGGTCGGTGGGTTACTCCATCGGCGGCGGCTCGGACTCGGAGAACTCCTACCTGGTTGAAGGCCAGGAGACAGCCAACATTATCGGCGGCTTCTCCCACACCAGCGTCCCCATGGACTTCGTCAAGGAAGTGCAGATGAAGACCGAGGGCGTTCAGGCTGAGTACGGCGGCGCACTGGGCGGCGTGGTCAACGTGATCATGCAGAAGGGCACCAACCAGTGGCACGGTTCGGTCTTTACGAGCTACCAGGCTAGCGGCCTCCAGGGATCACCGACTGCTTTCCTGCGCTACAATCCTGCTTCAAGCGGCACCCCTACCTCATGGGGCGGACTGCTTGACCCGGTGGCTCAGGATTACCAGCCCATCCGCCCGCACACCGGCGACGTCTACCCCGGCGTCTCAGTCGGCGGCCCGCTTGCTGATCTATTTCCAAAGCTCTACGGCATACCGGACGGCGTTTATCAGAAGCTCAAGGAGCGGATTTTCCTGTTTGCCAGCTACAACCCTGAGTTCAATGACTACGAGGAAACGCTGAACTATGGAACGGCAGCCCAGGGCGGCTCCGGTCTGGGTGTAGTTCCCTTCAGCCAAAACTTCCACACCGACTACGGCTACACCCGCATCGATGCGGAAGTATCGAACAAGGTTCGCGTCTTTGGCTCAGTGCTGACTCAGGGCCAGAAGGAAGCGGGCGAGAATCTGCCCTCAAATCCCGACTCGACTCAGGGCTACCTCAACGTAGTTACAGGATGCTCGGGCCTGGGTACAAGCCTCACCTGCGTCCCCGGCGAGGATCCTTCGATTTTTGCCCACAAGTTTGGATACTCGGCCCCGAATCTTACGCTGAATACAGGCGCGGATAT
>JBEKSE010000037.1:0-52875 GCA_049517315.1 Occallatibacter sp.
ACACTGTGTGGGTGTAGAATCGGTCAAGCGAGAGCCACTTTTCTGCTGCTAAGTTGTTGATTCGCAAACTACATTTTAGCGCAGATCCGGTTCTCGCTCTAACTCTTCATGCATAATGCAGGTTAGGGGACGAGGCGTCGGAATTACGGCCGATGTGATACAGTGAATACATGTATTCATGCGGGAGGTGACTATGGCTACTTCCATCAGGCTTGCGCCGGAACTCTCAAACCGGCTGGATCGGTTGGCTGAGAAGACGGGGCGCACGAAGGCTTTTTATCTGCGAGAGATGATTCAAGAGGGCATTAGCGAGATGGAGCAGTATTATTTGGCTGCCGATACTCTCAAACGGGTACGCAAGGGGCAGGAGAAGGTGCACTCCGCGGCTTCGGTAAGGAAAGACCTTGGCCTGGAGCGCTAAATACAAGCGGCGGGAATTTTATCGGGGATGTGCTGTCGAACCTGGAACCGGCCAATGCTTTACTATGCCTGTGAGGTTCAATGTGCCGTGAGAACGAGATCGAAATCAATTTGCCGTTTTATTGCACCAGCTTTCTGTGGATTGTTATTGGGAACGGCAATTATTGGAATTGCTCAGTCCGCTGAACCAGTGCCGAACTACCCACCCCACTTGCCGTACAGCTTTGGCAACTTTGTCTGGTGGAGCGACAATGATTTGCGCGCCTTGCTTAAGAAGCGCCTGCCAGGGCTGGGTGATGAGATCTCGACTACCTCGGCATCAATGGGCAGGATACGAGACGCGCTCAAAGTGTTGTTGAAGGAAAAGGGAATTGAGGCGGAGATATTAAGCGAAGAGCCATCAGATTTTTCGCTCAGTGGAAAGCGCGATCCGGAAGCGCCGGAGCCTTCCATTCAGTTCAGCATCCTCAATCCGCAAATTCTGTTGAGCAAAGTTGATTTGAAGGTTGAATCTGAGAATCTCGCATCCTTGTTGCAGGACGACGCCCATTGGGGCGAAGGAAAGCCGTATAGTGCATTCGGAGATTGGTTCAGACGGTCGCGCATCAAAGAAGTTCTCCACCAGAATGGCTATCTTGACGCGCAAATTCAAATCAACCGCCAGCCGCCTGTTAAAGACGGAGATCGCTACCAGGTGGCCCTCGCAGTATCTGTGATTGCTGGCCCCCAATACCACGTTTCGTCGATCACGGCTGACGGCGGCCCACTGCTTGCTGGAAGAGATTTATCGCCACTCTTCGGGATGCAGGATGGAGATGTTCCCGGGCGCTACCCTCTGGCAAATCTGACGAGTCAGTTGGGGGGATTCTATCGACACTATGGATACGCCGATGTAGAGATTCAGAACCTGCCAATTCTCGATCACGACCATGCTCTAGTTTCGTATCACGTAAATGTGATTCCAGGGCCGGTCTATCACTTGCGAAGCATTACGGTCGAGAAGCTAAGTGCCGAGCAGGAGAGCAAGGTACGAGAACTGCTAGGCATGAAGCCGGGGGACATTTATCTTGATGAGGCAATCACGGGTCTCTACCAAAAGATCGCAAGTGATCCATTGTTCAAGGGTTATGGATTTGGGTTTGGTCCAAATCGAGATAAAACTGCAAACGTTATTGACTTATCTTTGACTTTTTACAAAGAAGGCGGGGAAAGCAGCGTAACGGTTAAGTGAGAGCGGTGATAGTTGACTGCACTTAAGTGAAGCCATTCCATCCTGGCCGCGAAAGCAAGGCGGAACTTGGAGCACCCACGCCCACCCCTCCTCGGCCCACCCGCGCCAACCCTGAAATAAATGAAAAAGAGCTGGCGCGCGAAACTATTTCTGGAGTATATATTGTGCATTCTCTGGCCTTCCCCCTCGGCCGGATAGAACCCAGCCGGGCAAAGCGGCCAGATTCGAATCAATCCAAGAATCGAGGTCGTCCTATGAGAATGTTCCAGGAAGGCGTCCTTGCCTTTCCTCTGCTTCTTCTGGCGGGGTGCTGCAATCCCCCGCTGGTGGCTACGGTGAATGTCCCTACACTTCCCCAGCAAGACTCGAACTGGTGCTGGGCGGCAAGCGGCGAAATGACCATGAAATATTTTGGCCACGATGTGAGTCAGTGCACCGAGGCCAATAACGAGTTCGGGCTGAGCACTTGCTGCCAGAACAATGGCGGGTCGTGCAACAACGGAGGATGGCCGGAGTATACGAAGTATGGATTTACGGTCAATCAGACCAACAACGCAGCATTGACATGGGCCGAGGTGCAGGGTCAGATTTTCTGCGCCAACAAGCCGTTTGCTTTCTCCTGGCACTGGACTGGCGGCGGCGGGCACATGATGGTGGTCAAGGGCTACTTGACGGTGGAAAATGTGCAGTATGTGGATGTCAACGATCCGGAGCCGTTCACCAACCTGAACACGTTGACTGGCGGCACGGAGACGATTATGACTTACGCCAATTACGTGAGCGGCAGCGACCATACCCATTGGAACGATTTCTACAACATCACTTATACGGGAGGGAGCTAACATGAAAACTCGTGGAGCGATGTTGCTGTTATCGGTTGCGCTGCTGGTTTCAGGGTGCAAAGGAAGACTTTTTCCGGCCTCGCAGGGGAATCTGTCTAGCGACCCGCCGGCGAGCAGCTCAAGCCAGGATGCGGCGCAGACTGGACTGAAGGTAATGCAGTCGCTGGTCATGACTGAGAACTTTCAAGGGCTGGGATTCAGTTCAGTGGACCAGGTGAAGAACGCGCAGTTGGGCGATCCGCTCAAAGTTTACCGAGTTCCCCTGGATGCCTTGTCGGCCTACAAAGGCGACGCTAATGCCTTCGGGCTTTTGCAAGACGCGCGCAAGCAGATCTATCCGCTGACGGTGGACCAGCAAGTTGTTTCTTCTCTATCGGCGACACAACGCGACGATGGCTGGAGGGCGAATGAGTTCGGCAATTCCGCGCTAACGCGGGCGCTAGTGGCACATCGCGCCGGCAAGGATGATTTCGTGGTGTGGGTGCCGGCGCTGAAGATTTACTTTACGGCGCGAGGCGACGGAGAAAAACTGGTGCTCACCACCATCATGGACGATCCCAGATTCGATTTCAAAGCGGGTCAGATCATTCCTGCGAGCCAGGCGTTTACAATCCTGCAAAAGTTCGCTAGCGCGTATAACGGGCTACCGCAATAGGCGGCGTGGAGCGATTCGGCTAGGAACGATGAGCCCTTAAATGCGGCAAGCGGCGGAGGTGAAAATGCTTCCGCCGCTTGCTAACTCTTCTAATAATTAACTTCGCTCAGATTTCTAAAATCACCGGCATAATCATCGGCCTTCTTCCGGTCGTCTTCTGGATCATGCGCTTCAGTTCGACGCGAACCTTTTCCTTCACCATGCCATAGTCAGTCTTCTCTTCGGTGGTCAACGCATCGAGAGTTTTGAGAACCAGTTCGCGAGCCTGCTCGGTGATATCCGCGCCGCCAAAGCCGCGCATCACTACCTCAGGCGATTGCTCCACCTTGCCGGTGCGCTTGTTGATGGCAAGAACCGCCAGAACAACGCCGTCCTCTGAGAGAATGCGCCGGTCGCGCAGCACAAGATCCTCCACCACATCTGTCGATGAGCCGGAGTCGATCAGCACGCGTCCCGTGGTCACCTTGTCCTTCTTGCGAACGTCTTTCTTGTCGAGTTCCAGCACGTCGCCATCTTCAATCACGATGGCGTGCTCTACTGCGCCGGTCTCCATGGCGATCTTTGCGTGTTTGTGCAGGTTGCCGTAGTTGCCGTGGACCGGAATGAAAAACTTGGGCCGCACGAGGTTGATAAGCAGGCGCATCTCTTCCTGGCTGCCGTGGCCGCTCACGTGAATCAGGCCGTTGGAGCCGTTGTCGTAGATGACCTGTGCGTCGCGGCGATACAGGTGATCAATTACTCTGAAAATGCTTTTCTCGTTGCCGGGAATAATTCTCGAACTGAGCACCACTGTGTCGCCGGCCTCCACGCTGGCGTGCTTGTGGTTGTCCACGGCGGCGCGGCTCAGCGCGCTCATCGGCTCGCCCTGCGTGCCGCTGATCAACAGCATCAACTGCTCAGGCGCAAAGTCGCGCATCTGGCTGGGATTGATAATCAGTCCCTGGGGAATGTCGATATAACCCAGGTCCTGTGCAATCTCCGTGCTCTCCAACATGGAGCGGCCAATTACGGCCACCTTGCGCCCATGTGCGCGCGCCAGCTCCAGTGCTATGCGAATGCGATAGATGGACGAGGAGAAGCAACTGAAGAAAAGCTTCTTTTTAGTGCGCGAAAAAATCTCGTCTAGCCGCGGAATAACAGCCGACTCGCCGGGCGTGTAGCCGGGCCTGTCAATATTCGTCGAGTCCTGCAGCAGGGCCAGCACGCCGCGCTTGCCGTACTCCGCAAAGGTGTGAAGATCAAAGAGCTTGCCGTCCAGAGGCGACAGATCGATCTTGAAGTCGCCGGTGTGGATGACTACGCCGACCGGCGTCTCAATGGCCAGCGACACCGCGTCCACCACGGAGTGAGTCACGTGGATCGGCTCGATGGTAAACGGCCCAATGGTGAACTTTTCCCTGGGCACAATCTCCACCAGCTCGGTCTCGTCCAGCAGTTGGTGCTCTTCGAGATTGCCCTCCACATACGCCAGCGTGAACTCGGTGGCGTAGACGGGAACTTTGATCTCGTTCAGAATCCACGGCAGGCCACCGATGTGGTCCATGTGGCCGTGGGTAAGAATGATAGCGCGAACATGCGCCCTGTTTTCAACCAGGTAGGTGATGTCGGGAACAACAATATCCACACCCAGCAACTCCGACTCCGGGAACATCAATCCGGCGTCGATCACGATAATGTCGTCTTCCCAGCGAATCGCAAGGCAGTTCATACCGAACTCGCCAAGTCCGCCCAGGGGAATGATTTTCAGCTTTTTTGTTTGCATCTGTCAGATTCGATGCTACCACTCGCAGGCTTTGGGGATCGTTCTATAGTGCTCAACTAGCTGATCTCACATTCCAAAATGGAATCCGGCCGCCCGGATAGCGCTTCATTCGCCGGGAAAACGGACGCCAAGCTCGTTTCGCGCCGCTTCCAGCAGCCGGGCCATTCCCAACGACAGCTCGTGGGGAATGACGGGGCTGTCGCGCCGGCCCTGGCGAACCAACTCGCAAAAATGGGCTGTCTCATAATTGAAGCCGCCGGCCTCGAACGGCTCGTTCAGCCCCACCCGTCGGCCGTCGATATATTGGATAGTCGCCCGCCGTGGATTCCACCAGTTTTCGTGGATGGTGACGTAGCCGCCCGGTCCGCACAGCAGAGCATCGCCGCGCCCCAGCAGATCAATCCCTGTATGCAACTGCGCCATCCCGCGCTCATGCTCGGTCTGAAAGAGCGCCAGCATGTCCACTCCCGCCGTGCCCACCCGGCCCATAGTCTGTATTCGTTTCATTTCGCCCAGCCAGTCCAGCGCCAAAAAGGCCTCATACGGCCCGATCCCCATGATGCCGCCTCCGCCCAATTCGGCCGAGTGCAGAGGGTGCGTTTTCGAGAGGCTTGCATCCACGTGTCCGGCGCGCACAAAACCCACAGGCCCGATGGGGTCGGCTGATAGGTGCTCGCGCAGCCGCCGGTAGAGCGGAAAAAACGGCGGCTTCATGGCCTCCATGAACAGCCGGTCGCAGTGGTCGGCTACCCCCAGCATTTCGACCAGTTGGCGCTCATTCAACGCAGCCGGCTTCTCGCAGAGCACGTGCTTGCCGGCTTCGAGCGCTCGAATGCAGATTGTTGCGTGGCTATCAGGATGGGTAGCCACATACACAGCATCCACCTCGGCTGCCAAAAGCTGGTCCAACGAATCCAAGGTTTGGTGTGCGCCAAACTTTAGCGCGAAAGCCTGGGTCCGTTCATGCGTCCGCCCCCAGACCGCTTCGAGAGCTGCGCCCTCCACCGCCTTGAGTCCATCGGCAAAGCGCCCGCCCGCGTAGCCGGGCCCCGCGATGCCCCAACGAATCACTTTCCGTTCTTCCATTTCAGCTTGCATGGTTTCAAAAGGTCCACAGCCTGTCTTGCGCTCAAACGCCCGTCTTACTCCGAAACGAGAACAAAATGCACAGGGTTAAACTCGCCTGTGACGGAAACTCTCCGGCTTTGTGCGGACGCACTCAGTGTATTCCTTTGGCTTTAAAGTGCGGTCTATACTGCTGGTCAGAACCCATGATGTGGTCGGTCAGCCAGCTCTTGAGAAATTCCATCGCTTCCACAGAAAGTATGCGCGATTGACCGGTCTCGAAACGCATCTGCAGATTACTCACACGCCTGGCCAGCAGGTCGTGCTCAGCCTTGTGCGCCGCCCCGCCGGGATAGCCGGTCTGCGCAAAGAACCGCTCTTCGCGGGCGAAGTGATACTTGGTGTATCTCAACAATCCTTCAATAACGCCTTCAAGCGAGTCAGCGGTTTTGCCTTCAAGAATTCCATCGTTGAGTTGGTTCAACATTTCTATCAATTTTTTGTGATCGTCGTCGATAATTTTGACGCCGACGCTCATATCTTCGGTCCATTCCATAAACGGCATATGCGGCGCCCCCTTTAGGATTCAGTGCAGGCCCGTGACCGCCTGCAACGGGACCTTGCATTTGGCTGGGCCTGCCGCTTCCACGCATGCCGATGCGTTGATAAAACTACTTAAACACATGGTCTGTCAATCACGACTGGCGCGCGGCGAATTAATTCCGTGGGGCGAACCTGCCTTGCGCCAGAATGGGCGGCGATAGTTTGCAGGCCGCAAAAGCGATCGTCCGGTTCCGTCCGCTTTAGCGCTTACCGCAGCAGGTCTTCGAGCGCTGTGCTCAGATCCGTCTTATCGTCGCGATATTTCACGATCACAGGCGCGTAAAGGCTCAGGCCCCACTCCCTGCTCCGTTCGTGGCCTTTGCCTTTGCTCACAGCGCGGGAGCCGGGCACCACCACAGCATTTTCAGGAACTATCAGCGGCAGTTCGCCGTCAGCGCGCAGAACTATTCCGTTGACCAGATCGAAGATCGGGGTTCCGCGCGTGAGAATGGTTCCAGCGGCCAGTACAGCGCCCTTGCTTACAATGGTTCCCTCGTAAATGCCGCAGTTGCCGCCCACAAGCACGTCGTCTTCGATGACCACCGGACTGGCGTTCACGGGTTCAAGCACGCCGCCGATCTGCGCCGCCGCGCTCAGATGCACGCGCTTGCCGATCTGGGCGCAGGAGCCGACCAGCGCATGCGAATCCACCATCGTGCCTTCATCCACGTAGGCTCCGGCATTAATGTACATGGGCGGCATGCAAACCACGCTACGCGCCACATAAGCTCCAGCGCGCACAGCGGAGCCGCCGGGAACCACTCGCACCCCGTCGCCCGAGCTGAAATGGCGCACCGGAAAAGTGTCCTTGTCTACAAACGAGAGGCCCGATGTGGCTGACTCCTTCAGCGCGCCAAGGCGAAAGCCCAGCAAAATTCCCCGCTTGACCCATGCGTTTACCCGCCAGCCGGTCGGTGAATCGGCATCGGGCGAGGCGGCGCGCGCCTTGCCGCTCTCCAAAGAGTCTCTGAGCGCCAGGAATGTTGTCATCGCCGCTTCGTCTCCGATGGCGCCGGGGCCATCGGCAAAATGGAGCTCGATTGCGCTTTGCAGTTGGGTGAGGGTCATTGCAATCTGAGTCTATCAACACCGAGAGCGATGTACCAAAGACCAAGTGCAGAAAGTGAAAAAGCGAAAGACCGTGCCGGCTTCGCGGCCTCCGCGTGACAGGTGTTGGGATTTGTTATTGACGGGAGGATTCGCGAACCATTACTGTTTGTGGATTGCGCGCGCCTCTCAAGGGCGGCAATGAGGACACGAAAAACATGCGCATCAGAATCGCAGGCCTGGCGGCAATGGTCTTGTTGTTTGCATCGAGTGTGGCGTCCGCGCGCGATATTCCCGCCGTCGGATTCACGATTGACGACGTCGTCACCTGGCTGCAGAGCTCGGGCCATTCGACGGAAGTGGTAACCGGTTCCGATGGCAAGCGACACGTCAAGACGTCAACAGGGGGCGTCACTTGGTCCGTCTATATGTTCGACTGCAAAGATGATCGTTGCGGCTCGATCCAGTTCGCGGCCGGTTTTGCAACCCATGGCAAGTTCGATATTTCGCAAATGAACGAGTGGAATAAAAAACAGCGGTGGGGCCGGGGATATTACGACAGCACCAACGATCCCTGGGTCGAGATGGATGTCGATATGACTCCCGGCGGTACGTACGAATTGCTGGATGACGAACTCTTGACCTGGAATTCCACGCTTGCTAACTTCGTCAAGATGTATGGTCTGTAATGAGCGCTTCGCCGTCGATTCACGCCTAGTTCACTGTGAACCTCGGCGTTGACGTTGTTGAGTCTCCGCCGATGCTGGGGAGACCCTTCTCAATGTGAGGCTCGCGGACTCATGCTGCGCCAGGATGCACTTTGGCGCGAGCCTCTCCGTTCAGGCGAACGGGCCGCAGCCGAAAAGAGTTTTTGCCTTCGGGAATCATTGCCAGCGGAATGGAAGTTCGATCCGGCATCTTGTGCATGTGCCGGGACTCAAGCCACGCGCACAGCCGGGGATCGAAAATCTCCGGTTCGCCCTGCCAGAAATTAGGCTTCAACCCGCACTCGATCTGCAGATGATCCAACTGTAACTCGATGCTCGCAATGTGTTTTGGGAAATAGCGACGGACATTGTTCACGCCAACATGCAGTCCGGTAACTCCGCGTCCCTTGCTTTGTGTCTTGACGACCATTCATACCTGCTATTCAACTTTGGATGAGGTCAGTCTAGAGGGCTGCGTCAGGGAAAGCTTGTTTCAGTTGCATAAAATCCGAGTACAGGTTCCCTTTTTGCAACTTACTGGTCAGTCGACCAATTCGGGATAATCTTATAATCTAAATCCGTTCAGGCCTCGGGCCGAGTTACGCTCCAGCCTTCCGGCCGCCGCGTAAGTTCAAATTTGTAGCCGAAGCGCCTGGCGTTGTCGATGTAACGGAGAAACTCCGGGCGGAGACAATACAAAATGCTCGTGTGAAGAGCCAGCCGAAAAACCCGCCCAAGCTTGAATCGCTCACAATATGTTTTCACCAGCGCGGCGCGTCGCTCCGGTTCAGTGACTTTGCTCACCGAACCACGCATTTGCACGCCGCGAATCTCCCTCCAGCTATTTGCGCTGCGATAAACAGTAGCGGCGGCACGCGAAGTTCTATTCAGGTTCAAGCTGTGCAAGCTGCTCTCGGATGAGAACCAATACAACGAGAGTTCCTCGTCGGCAATATAGAAAAGCGGCGCCACGGAAGCCCCGCCGCCCTCGCCGCTCGTGGCCAACGAAAGAGTTGTCTCTCCTCGCAGAAGCGCGCCAATCAGCTCCAGTTGTTTCGCCGTTCCCTTCATTGCGCTTTCAAATCTATCAGCTTCTTGCGCAGCATGCATGAACCCTGGCATCTCCGCCGCAAAAGAAGAAGAGGCAGCCTGTGATGCAGGCTGCCTCTTGTCGTACTGCCGAACTCGCAGGTTTGCGGTTTACGGCAGGTAATAACGGAAGCTGGTGAAGAACATGTTGTCGACGCCCTTGGCGCCGATTCCGCCAACGCCTGACCAGCCTTCGCGAACCGCGTAGCCATACTGGACGCCTTGACGCAGACGACCCCTGTCGCCCTTGTAAATGTCATACCAGTAACCGCCAGTGATTTCCTGGGTATCGCGGGTCTGCGCGCCGCAGGAACCGCCGGTGTAGTAGCCGGTTGAGCTGCCGTTGTAACCAGGCGCCGTGGTGCTGGTGCAGCTGGAGTTGCTCAGGTAGCGCGAGCCGTAACCCACGGCGGCCTGTGAAGGTGCCGCCCATGTGCCGCCCCATTTGTTGCCGGTGATTTGCGCCCCTGTCAGGGTGGCGGGCAGAGTCAGCGGGTAAGTGGCCGGTGTACCGGCGACTTCGTTTAAGCAGGTGCCGCCCGTGGAGCCGTAGCAGGGATTAGGCGCGCCCAGCGTGGTGGTGCTGGCGTTGGAGTAGTCCTCACGGCCGGCATAGTCGCCACCGTAATAAGCATAGAGAAGAAGGCGCGGCGAGGGGTTGGCTTCAAGCGTTAGCAGGCCGCTCAGGTTGTGGATGGGAGCAAGACCGCCGGAGGAGTTCGAAGTGGCATCAGAGAGTGTGGAGTCGCCGAAGTGGCCAACGCCCGGGCCAAAGAGGCCCTTGGCGCCGAGGACGAACTTGTTGGCATACATCGGAACGCGCGCGCTAGCCCCCATGCCGCCAAAGATGACACTGTCAGCAACAGAGCTGGAAGTGGAGAGTGCAGGAGCCACTGCAACGCCGGTCAGAACGTCCTTCAATCCGCCGTAAAGATTACTGTTGGTGGTTTCGCCGGTGTACACGGTCTCGTGGAAGAAGCGACCGACTCCGAACAGCTCATAGTGGCCTAACTTTGTGTCGATAGCGCCTTTGACCACCATGTCAGGAGCCTCGTTGAAGGAGATATTGGCCAGGTTCGCGCAGGAGCTCACCGTCTTGTAGACCGGAACCGCTGCGTTAACCGTCTGACCGCCCGAAGTGATCAGCGCCTGGTTGGTGTAGTTCACAATCGAGGTCGAAGGCGAGCACGCGCTGATAGCGTTGTTCAGCAAGCCACCGTTGACACCGGCGCTGCCCACCACCGCATACGGTGTATTTCCTGCCAGCGAAGCCGTGTAGAGCAGCTGTGGGTTTTCCGCCGAGACGGCGAATGAGGCATTCTTGAAGCTCTTGGTCAGGCGGAAGCTGCCCGAACGAGCCCAGATAAGGCCCGTAACGTAGTTCGGGTCGATCTGGTTCGGCAGAGCGATGTTGGCAGCCGCGGTGCTGATGCCTTTACGGTTTTCCGTTACCAGGGACCAACCCTGCCCGCCCGAGACCGTCCAGCCGCTGTTTGTTTCCACTTCGCCCAAGGCAATGCGTTGACGGAAGAGGTAGCTTTCGGACTGGTTGTCGTTGGAGGTGGTGCCGGCGCCCAGGAAGTCACCTTCCACGATGGCGCGCATGGTGCCCCAGTTGGTCTTGCCCTCGAAGATGACACCGGGACGAGTCTGACGGCCCGAGATGTACATCTCGCTCATGGAATAAGCGTCGGCGCCCTCGTAGGGAAGTGCGCTGAACGGAGTGGCCATTTCGCCGCCGGTGGCCTTGGCGCGATACGCGGATTCACCAGCGATGAAGCCGTAGGGTGCAATGGAGATGCCTTTGTAGCGCAGAATCGTTGGATTGGCGATTTCTTTCTTCAACTTGGCTGTCTCGTCGGAGACCGCTGTCGCCAGAAAAGCCTGCGTGCCCTTCAGATCGGTAACAGCGGCCTGTAGCGTAGTGACGGCGGTTGTGTTCTCCGTGGCCGCCTGCTGCTGGGCGTTAACCGCGGCTTCCGCTCTCGCCGCTGCGGCTTCCGCTCTCGCCGCCGCTGCTTGCGCATCAGCTGCGACCTGCTGGGCCTTCTGCAACTGCGCGTCCTTTACGGCCAGATCGGTCTTCAGGCTGTTATTCTCACCCTCCAACTCCTCACGGAGCGCCTGAACTTGCGCTTCGATCGAGGGTGAAGGGGGTATCTTGACCTTGTTGGTTTCTGCGTGCTTTTTCAGTGGTGATTGGGCTTGGATTGCTTGCCCAAAAGAAGCGGCGAGACACACTGTCAGAACCGCAGTAGCTGCGAGGTTGAGCTTGAAATACATTTGGCCTCTCGTTTTCTCTCGAATGGGATCGAACCTTGCCTGCGCCCGCTAGATAAACAGACGCCCGGTACTCTCGCATCTTCGAGACACTCAACGCGAAGCCCGACAAAACTCTATCGGCTTGAAAGATGGAAAAGTTTAGACGGAAAGCAGAAGAGGCAGCCCGGAAGTGCGGGCTGCCTCTTGTCGTGCTGCCGTTCCTGCAGGTTTGCAGTTTACGGCAGATAGTAGCGGAAGCTGGTCCAGAACATATTGTCGATACCCTTGGCGCCGATTGCGGGAGTGCCCAGGCCTGACCATCCTTCGCGCACTGCATAACCATACTGGATGCTTTGGCGTAGACGGCCCTTGTCGCCCTTATAGATGTCAAACCAGTAACCGCCCGTCAGTTCCTGCACGTCGCGGGTTTGCGCGCCGCAAGAGCCGCCGGGAAGGAAGCCGCTGCCGTTGTAACCGGGGCTGGCGATGGAGGTGCAAGCGGAGTTGGAGAGCTGACGCGAACCATAGCCCACAGCGGTCGTTCCAGGGGTTGGCGTGGCCCAGTGAGAGCCGTAGGTGCCGCCGGCGGCGAGTTCCGCGGGGGTAGCGGCGCTTGCCTTCACGCAGACGGTGGCGGCCGTGGCGGATGTGAAACCAATCGGGCAGAAGTATGCGGTGGGAGAACTCAGCGACGAGGCAACGGTGCTGCGGGTTCCGAAGTCGGTACGGCCTGCATAATCGCCGCCATAGTTGATGTAGAGGGTCAGGCGAGGCGTCGGTGTGGCTTCGACGGTCAGCAGCCCGCTCAGGTTGTGAATGGGAGCGAGAGCGCCGTTGGTGTCGGACGTTACATCAGCCAGGGTGGAGTCGCCGTAGCGGCCTACGCCCGGTCCATAAAGGCCCTTGGCACCAAAAGTCAGCTTGTTTTGTGGGATCACCGGCACGCGCAAGCTGGCGCCGACGCCGCCAACCATAATGCTGTTGACGTACGAACCATTTGTGGTGGATGAGGCCAACGCTGTTGTGGTGCCACTGTAATTGAGCACCGTCGGAGCAGTGCCGGTGAAGATGTCGGTTATCGTGTTGCCAAGCGCGTCCTTGCCGCCGAATTTGACGCTGTTGGTGGTTACGCCTGGATAAACGGTCTCGTGGCCAAAGCCACCGATGCCGAAGATCTCGTAGTGGCCCCAGCCGGGATCAAGCGCAACTTTAGCGATGATGTCAGGCGCCTGGTTGAAGGAGATGTTGGCGATATTGCTATTGGCGATGACGGTGTTCGTGACAATATCCTCAACGGGCGTAACGCCCGCCGTGGCTCCAGTCCCAGTCTGTGTGAAGTAGTTCTGAATGTAAGGCGCAACGGAGGAGATACCGCTGATCGCGGCGTTGTAGTTGCCGCCGTTGGCCCCAGCGCTGCCGAGAACGGCATAAGGCGTGTTGCCGGCGATCGAGGCGGTATAGAGAAGCTGCGGATTCTCAGCCGAAATGCCGAAGGCGGCATGCTCGGTGCTCTTCACCACGCGGAAGCCGTACTGGCGCGTCCAAACAAATCCTGGCACGTAGTTCGGGTCTATCGTCAGCGGAGTCAGGATGTCGCTCGGCGCGCTGGGTATGCCCTTCTTGCCTTCAGTGGCCAGAGACCACAACTGTCCGCCGGCGAACTTCCAGCCGCTGTTGGTTTCGGCCTGGGCGTACAGAACGCGCTGGCGAAGGACATAGCTATTGGACTGGTTGTTGTTGGAGGTGATGCCAGTGCCCAGGAAGTCAGCCTCGTAGTAGCCGCGCAGCGTGCCCCAGCTGGTCTTGCCTTCGGCCAGCATGGTGATGCGCGACTGGCGGGCTGACCCGTAGAACTCGCTCAATGAATAGGCGTCCGCGCCCTCGTAAGGAATCGAGCTGAACGCTGTGGGAATGTCGCCGCCTGTAGCCTTCGAACGCCACACAGTTTCACCCGCCACAAAGCCGCCTGGCGTGATGCCGATACCCTTGTAGTGCAGGACACCAGGGTTGCCAATTTCTTTCTTGATCTTGGCCGTCTCGTCGGATACCGTGGTCGCCAGTGAAGCCTGACTCCCCTTCAGATCGGTGACAGCCGATTGCAGCGTCGTGACCGCGGAGTTATTCTCCGTAACTGCCTGCTGCTGGGAAGAAACCGCAGCTTCCGCTTTCGCTGCTGCAGCCTGGGCATCAGCAGCGGCCTGCTGTGCCTTCTGCAACTCCGCGTCTTTCGCGGTCAGGTCCGTCTTCAGGCTGTTGATCTGGCCTTCCAACTCCTGTTTCAGCGCCTGTATCTGCTCTGCGACTGTCGGCGCGGGTGCCTTCACAGTCTTGGTTGCAGCGTGCCTTTTCACCGGAGGTGTAGCTTCGCTTGTCTGTCCATAGGAAGCAACTACGCTGACTGCCACCATTGTTGCGGCAGCGATCTTGAGTCTGAAGTTCATGGGGCCTCTCATTTTCCTTTCGAATCGTGTTGAATCGTGGCTGCGCTCGTTTTCGTTAACGAGCGCCCTAAGCTCCCGCACCCCAAACTTCCTCGACATAAAACCAAGTTTTCTTACGACGGGCGTGCGGAATGTAGGTTGCGTCCTGAAAAATGAACCCGCGCAAGCGGAGCTTTCCCGGGACGCTTCGTTTTCAACACTCGCAGAGGAAGATGAATATTTGAATAACTCAGATGAAAATTTGACCAATTCACTGAATTTTAAAAATTCGGTCTGAAAACAAAGGGTGCCATCCTTGCCTGCGCCCGATTAGGAGGCATAATCCAGACGATTCGTTGCCGCAACCTTGCCATACCAACGCCCCGAGTCTTTCACGGTTCGCTTCTGGTCACGGTAGTCCACGTAAGTGAGGCCGTAGCGCTGGGTATAGCCGTCAGCCCATTCGAAGTTGTCCAGCAGGCTCCACGCGTGAAAGGCCCTTACGTTGGCTCCATCTGCGATGGCACGTGCCAACTCCGCGAGTTCATCGCGGAAGAAATTGATACGGCGTGTGTCAGGAACGCGTCCGCCATCCTTCTCGTATGGACCATCCAGATAGCCGCATCCGCTCTCGGTAATCTCGACTATTGGATGGTTATACTCGCGCGTGATCTGCATGACGAGGTCGATGATGCCGTACGAGTTTCAATCGATTTCTTGACTTGAGCTACTTTATAGGCATCAACCGAGTTCCAGACCGGCCTGCTCTTAGTTAGACAAGTTAGCAAATTTATCTTCTATATCGGAGCATCTATTGAGTTACTCGTAATTTGGCTTGAGATTTTCCTGAAATGATATAGGCTTCCATCCTTGCCCTGAGAATATGAGCGCGGCAAGGACGGAAGCCTAATTTCTTGGTTGTGCTACTTCGCCTGAGGTTGTGCTGGTGTCGCCGGAGAGGCTGGCGCAGCCGGAGTTGTAGCAGGAGCGGCTGGCGCTGGCGGATTTGGCGTTGCCGCTGGTGCCGGAGGCGCATTCGGAGTTGCCGCCGGAGCAGGTTGCGCGCCTGGAGTCGCTGGTGCGGCCGGCGGCTTGGGTGGCGTCGCAGGCATCGGCGGATGCGGAGACATACCAGGCATCGGACGCATGCCGGGCATCATACCCGGATGGCCGGGCGGCATCACCAAATCGCTTACGTCCACCAATTCCACATCGAAGATCAAGTCCGACTTTTCCGGAATCCCCGGGTGAGCGGCATCAGGACCGGGCCGCCCCTTTGCGCCATAGGCCAATTGCCATGGGATCAAGATGCGACGCTTGCCGCCAATCCTCATGCCGGCAAATCCCTGGTCAAAGCCGGTAATCGCGCGGCCCATACCCTGAGGAAAGGTGATCGGCTGGGGAGGGCCCTGCTTGGGTTTGCCGTCGTCGCCCAACACCGGCTTGCCGTCCTTGTCGAGTACCGGCGGGCGTGGATGGTCATCGGACGAGTCAAATTTGCGCCCGTCGTCCGCGCGTCCGTTGGCGCCAAGCCAGCCGGTGTACAGAACCCTGTACATCTTGCCAGGCTCAGCCCCTGCGCCTGTGCCTATCTTGATCTCCTGGTAGCGCAGGGAGAAAAGGGTCTTGGGAATGCCTTTGACCACAGGCACTCCGGGGGGCAGCTTTCCAGCAGTTGTCGCAGGCTTTGCGGCTGTTGCTGCCGGCTTGGCGGCTGTCGTGGCAGGTTTTGCTGCGGTCGCCGGTTTGGCGGGGGTTTGCGCGCTGGCGGCTGCGGTGCTGGCCGCTAACAACAAAATCAAAGCTACGTGCTTCATGGTGTTTTTTAACTCCGGGTCGTTCTTCTGGGAAGTCTATCAGGCGCTCCTGCACTGTTGCACCCGGCCAGTAATCCAGCCAGCAGAGCGGTTCTTTGGGCCAGATGCTCCACCACGATGGATTCGTGCCGTGCATGCGCGCCCTCGCCCACCGCGCCCATGCCGTCCAGAGTCGGAATGCCCAGCGCAGAAGTGAAGTTGCCGTCGGAGCCGCCGCCGCTCATAGCCTCTTCCAGCTTGAATCCGAGCCCGCCGGCCAGCGCCCTGGCCTGCTGATAGAGCTTTACGGTTCCGCGAGTGCGTACCATCGGCGGGCGGTTGATGCCGCCCGTTACGGCCAGCTTGCAACGCTTGTCCGCGGGCTTGAGCGCCAAAAATTTCCGCTCCATGCGCGGGCCGTCTGCCTTGCTAACTATGCGCAGATCAACCTCTGCCCACGCCTCTGCGGCAATCACGTTGCTTTTCGTCCCGCCGCCCACAACACCCACGCTCACCGTTACTCCGCGCTTTAGGTCGGTCCATCCACTTACTGTTTCGATCACGCGTGCTAATTCGCGAATTGCGCTCGCGCCTTTCTCGAAGTCCACCCCAGCATGCGCGGCCACGCCCGTCACCTCAATGCGGAAGTCACCGGTACCTTTGCGTGCGGTTTTGTATGCCAATCCCTGCGCAGGCTCCAGAACAAAAACCCGTCCGCACTCCGCCGCCACTCGCTCAATCACGGGCCGCGATGCGGGGCTGCCAATCTCCTCATCGCCCGTGAGCAGCAGCACGATCTCCCCATTCAGCAACCCCGCTTCGGTCAGCATCTCGATGGCGGTAAAGGCCATCGCCACGCCGGCCTTCATGTCCAGAGTGCCGGGCCCCCACAACTGGCCTTCACTCAATTTGCAGGGCATCGTCTTCAGTGTGCCGCGCGGCCAAACCGTGTCCAGATGGCCCAACAGCAGCGTTCGTCCTGCGGCGCCCGTTTTGGATCTTGTTCCGAAGCGCGCCTCCAGCAGATTGCCAAAATCCTTTTGTCGATGGATCTTTACGCGCCCGTCCCGAGCCTTGGCGTGCGCGGCGGCCAGCGCAACGCAGCCGTCCACAGCCGTCTTGTCGTCAGAAGGCGACTCTGCCCGCACCAGTTCCTGAATCAGATCAAGCAGGGCATGCTCTTTACGCCGCGCGCCGGCCAGCAGTGCGCGCATGGGGACGGAGGAATCGACGGCAGTGGGCATTTCAAGACTTTTCAAGCTCATTCCAGTCTTCCAAAACCTGAGATTTCATGATTCTACGACGGTTAATCAAGTGCAGGCAGCCAGTTTCCGGTGAATAAAATGGCCTGACTGAAGCAAAGTGTGGCAAAAATACCACAGTGCCGAGATAGCCTTTTGCGTCTACCCTGATGATTGCGTGCGGTTTTGCCACCGCTCAAAAGGGACTCTCTGGCCAATCCCGCCCATCTCGAACAGACCATTGCCGCGCCCCTGGAGTTCACCGGGATCGGCCTCCACTCAGGCGCGCCCGTCACCCTCCGCCTCTTGCCCGCTCCGGCAGGCTCGGGAATCGTCTTCCGTCGCACAGATCTTGACAACTTCGAGATTCCCGCCACCGGCCGCTATGTGGCCAAGGTCAGCTACGCCACCAGCCTCATGCGACAAGGCGTGCTGATTCAGACCACAGAACATCTGCTCTCCTCACTCATCGGCATGGGCGTTGACAACGTGATTGCGGAGTTGGATAACCTGGAGCTGCCCATCCTGGACGGCAGCGCCCTGCCCTACGTTGAAGCCTTTTTGCGCGTGGGCATTCGCACCCAGCGCCGCCGCCGCGAGACCATTCGCGTGCTCAACCCGATCGAGGTGCTCGAAGGCAACAAGTTCATCGGGCTTTATCCCGGTCCTGGTTACAGCATTGAATACACCATCGATTTTCCCGCGCCCGTGGGCCATCAGAGCGCCTGCATTGACCTTGCGGCCGAAACCTACGGTCAGCTCATCGCCCCGGCTCGCACCTTTGGCTACAAGGCCGACGAGCAGAAACTGCGCGACATGGGCCTTATCCGCGGCGCAGGCCCCGAGTGCACCATCATTCTCACCGGGATGGGGCCGGAGAACGGCCCGCTCCGCTCTCCAGATGAATATGTGCGCCATAAAGTCTTGGACCTGATCGGCGACCTCGCTCTCGCTGGACGCCGCATCGAGGGCCACGTCGTTGCCGAGCGCGCCGGCCACGCCATGCACTCAGCGCTGGTTTCGCGTCTTCTCAAGGACCGCTCCACCTGGGAGCTGGCCCATGTGCCTGTGGAGACTCCTCCGCCCGAGGCGGAAGTGCCAGCCGGAGCCACTTCAATTCTCCAAAACCCAGCCCTGATGAGCGCATGAAACGCAGGCTTTTTTATATTCCCTAATCCCTATTCCCTACCGTTCCACTCAAAACAAAATGCACATCGGCTCGGCCGCCGCAAAGCTTTTGCCTTCCGCGGCCAGCGTGCCCGTCTCCACATTCCGCGCGAAAACACTGATCTGATTCGAGCTTTGATTAGCCACCAGCATCCAGCGCTCCGTCGGGTCCAGCACAAAGTTGCGCGGAATCTTCCCACCGCAGTCAAAGCGTCCTTCTCGCGTCAGGCTGCCGCTCTTCTCATCGGCACGGAAAAAGTAAATCGAGTTATCGCCGCGATTCGCAAAGTAAACTGACTTCCCGTCCCTTGAAATCACCGTGTCGCAGGCGTGCGTGTCGCCCGTGTAACCCGCAGGCAACAACTCAATGCGCTTCACCAGCGTCAAGCTTCCGTCCGCCTTGCTCCACTCCAGCACATCCACCGTAGAATCCAGTTCGTTGATCGAGTAAGCCGTATGTCCGTTGGGATGAAAGTGCAGCGTCCTCGGCCCAGCGCCGGGTTTGGCCTTGTAGCTTCCCGCCGGGGTCAGCATTGCTGTCTCCGCGTTCAATCCATAAATATGGATGCAGTCCTCGCCCAGGTCGTTAATATACGCAAATCGGTTATCCGGCGAGAACGAAGCAAAATGCGCGTGCGCGCTCTGCTGCCGGTCCTTGTTCGGCCCGTGGCCGGCATAGTGCTCGGTCCACACCGCAGGGCTCAGCCGCCCGTCAATCACCAGAAAGCTCGCCGCGCTTCCGCCACCGTAGTCTGCGGCCAACAGCACACGGCCCGTCCGGTCCAGAGCCACATGGCACGTCCCATTGCTGGCCGCGTTCTGCGCCGAAAGCCGTTGCAGTTCGCCGTTCGCCACGCGATAGCTGGTCACAGCGCCTGTCGGCTTGCCGTTGAAGTTGTCCACTTCCGAAGCGGTGTAAAGATACTCGCGGCCCGCCGAGTACGTAATCCAATCCACGTTCTCGAGTTTCGCGGCCACGCCCGCAGCCTTAAGTTCGCCCGTCGCCGAGTCCCAGTCAAATGCCAGAATCCCATCCGGCCTGTTGGAGCCAACGAAAACCCGTCTGCGGCCCGGCAGCGCAGTAAACGGTGCGGCAAGCGAAGCGGAGGCGGCGGCCGCTAGTGCTGCGGCGGAAGCGGTTATCAGAAATCCACGGCGAGTTAGTTTGGTCATCACGGAAGCGATTGTCGCCCATCAGGCCTCAGGTGCGCCAGTCCCGGCAAGCCGCAGGCTGTTGACTCCGCAAGTGGTTGGATACAGAACCTCAAAGGCTGGCGCCAGCGAATAGCCGTCACTTGGCCCCACCGCAGGTGGTGGTGCCCCATGTCACAGGACATTCACACTCCGCGTGTGATAGCATCCCCTTTTCTTAGCAAAAAGCGTCTGCGGGCTATCCTAAAACCCTCCGCAAGGCGATGGCCCGAGACCCTCCCAACTATGGACGAGGTAGACGGCAGACCGGGACCTGTGGCCCTCCAATTCGGCCACCTGGACGCCCTCAAGCGCGTCCCAACGGCTTCCCTGTCCCTCCCTCTCAAATTCACCGTCATTCTGCCCCAACCGATGGGTGCCCCATCCTTGCGACGCCTTTGCTTTTGTCGCAAGGGTGGGATACCGCGTCTCTCATCCATACGGTTTGGCCTTGCCCAGATTGGTCCCGCAATTTCAGAAGAATTCGTTAGAAATCACCAAGGAGAAGCACTATGAAAACGTACCAGGGAAGTGAGATCCGTAACGTAGCTGTAGTGGGGCATGCGCACAGTGGCAAAACCACCCTCGTCGCCGCTCTGCTGCATGCCGCCAAGATGACCCCAACCCAGGGCCGCGTGGAAGATGGCACGGCCGTAACCGCTTATGACGAAGAAGAAGTAGCCCGCGGCGCAACCATGCAGAACGCGGTCGCCTTTGCCGAGTGGCAGGGCGTGAAAATCAATCTCATTGATACTCCCGGCTTTCACATGTTCACTCACGAGGCGCGCGCGGCCCTGTTGCCTGTTGAATCCGCCATCGTGCTGGTGAACGCCCAAAATGGCATCGAGCCGGTCACCGAGCGCGTCTGGCGCTATGCCGACGAAGCAGGCATTCCCCGCATCGTCCTGATCAATCAGATGGACCACCCCAAAGCCGGCGGCGGCGGCGGTTTGAGCGCCCTCATCGACGATCTAGTTGACCGCTGGGGCCGCAACTGCGTGCCCGTCCAGCTTCCCATCTCCGATGCCCAAGGCTTTCACGGCGTTGTCGATCTCGTCACCATGCAGGCCTACTATTACACCCCAGCCGGCGATGGCCGCGGCAAAGTCACCGGCGAAATTCCCGCCAGCGTGGCAGCCGACGCCAAAACCCGCCACGAGGCGCTGGTCGAGCTGGTCGCCGAAGGCAAAGACGAGCTCATGGAAGAGTACTTCGAGAAGGGCACCATCGCCGAAGAACACCTCATCGCCGCGCTCCACGAAGCCATCCGCGAAGACCGCATCTTCCCCGTGCTCTTTTCCAGCGGCCTGGCCAACATGGCCCTCGATCACCTCCTCGACTTCATCAAGGCCTACACGCCCTCGCCCGCCGAGCGCGCGCCCATAGCCATCCGCAACCCCTCCATCGAAACCGAAGCCGAGGCCAGTGCGCCCACCCGCAAAATCGCTGACAGCGAGCCGTTGGCCCTTATGGTCTTCAAGACCATGTCCGATCCATTCTCCGGCCGCATCAGCTTCTTCAAGGTCATCAGCGGCGTGGTCAAAAACGACGCCACCGTCGAAAACTACACCCGCCGCGGCCAGGAGCGCCTCTCGCATCTCAGCGTCATGCAGGGCCGCAAGGCCGTCGAAATCCCCGAGCTGCATGCCGGAGACATCGGCGCCGTGGCCAAGCTCCGCGATACCCTCACCGGCGACACCCTCGGCCAAAAGGGCGCGGAGATACAAATCGATCTCCATCCGCTTCCCGAGCCGGCCATGACATACGCCATCGAGCCCAAGTCCCGCGCCGACGAAGACAAGCTCGCCCCCGCCATTCACAAGCTCATGGAAGAGGACCTGCTTATCCGCTTCTTCCGCGATCCGCAGACCAACGAATTCCTCATCGCCGGCGCAGGCCAGCCCCACATCGAAGCCATCGTCAGCCGCCTCAAAAAGCGTTACCACGCTGAAGTCACCCTCAAGGCGCCCAAGGTTCCCTACCGCGAAACCATCCGCGCCAAGGTCGAGGCCCCGGGTCGCCACAAAAAGCAAACCGGTGGCCACGGCCAGTTCGGCGACTGCAAAATCCGCATGGAGCCATTGCCTCGCGGCGGCGGCTTCGAGTTCGCAAGCGAAGTCTTCGGCGGCGCCATCCCTCGCAACTTCATCCCGGCAATCGAAAAAGGCATCGTCGAGTCGGCCGCCCGCGGCTATCTCGCCGGCTATCCGGTCGTCGACTTCCGCGCTGTCGTCTATGACGGTAGCTACCACGACGTCGACTCCAACGAAATGTCCTTCAAGATGGCCGGCCGCCTCGCCTTCCGCAAGGCCATGGAAACTGCCAAGCCCTGCCTCCTCGAACCCATTATGAAGGTCGAAATCGAATCGCCGGACGAATTCGCCGGAACCCTCATGGGCGACCTCAGCAGCCGCCGTGGCCGCGTGCAAGGCACCGATTCCAAGGGCCGCACGACAATCATCAACGCGCAGGTCCCCATGTCCGAGATGCTCACTTATGGAACCCTTCTAACTTCCATGACTCAAGGCAAGGGCAGTTACCGCATGGAAATGGACCACTACGACATCGTCCCCCAGTTAGTAGCCGACAAAATCCTAGCCAACGCCAAACGCCCCGTGGAGGAAGAGGAAGAATAGGCATTGCATGCAGCAGCCGCGGCTGGCGCCGCAATGAACAACTGGGTGCCCCAGGTCCGGATTCTCGGACCTGGGACAGCTAGGGCGAATTCTTCAAGAGAGGAGCTAGTCAATGGAGGGTTTCGCGGGCAAAGTCTTGTTGCTAATATTGGGTGCCATTGTTGTCGAAGTAACACGGCAAATTGTCGATTACGTTAAGCGTATTACACCAAGAGTTGAATATTCGTCGCTGTCAGGTCTACCTGTCGATGTTGATGACAAGCATTTTTGTTCTTACAGAATTAAGATAAAAAACCCATCGAAAAAGAAAGTTGAGGACGTTACATTTCATATAAGGGCGAGCAAAAGTCTGATCAAGACGGAGGTGATTTCAAAACCTGAGGGCCTTGAATACAATTTGATAGATAAAGACGACGGAGTCGATCTCACGTTTCCATATCTTAAACATGATGAAGAAGTTGTGCTGAAGGCTCAGGTTGAGGGCCGATATTATTATTCGGATTCCCTAAGTATTTCAGTCACATCGCCGAATGACCTTGAGGCGAAAGCAATACCGTATGAAGTCGTGCAGAAATCCTCGATATCTAGAACGTTGTTTGTCTTCATCGCCGGCTTCATTTTCGCGTCGGTTCTATTTTTCGGATGGATATGGAAGATCAATACTCAACCAAGCCGAAATCAGACAAATTCTGCTGTATATGCAATGGACAGGCGGGACATAGTCATTTCAGCTGCATCGGCGGTCGGACTACCACATATCGCGGAGCTCTATTTCACCGCGCCCGAGCCGAAATATTTTGAAGAGGGAGACATTGCATATTCCTTTGCTGCTGCCTCGAATAACCCTCAAGAAATTATGAAATATCGAAAGCTGATTTCACTCACGCTTGGATCAGAGCCAACAATGCTGCCCGAAAGCCAAGCCAGTTTATTCTATTCCCTTGGTAAACTCGATCTCCTGGCCTCAGATGGGGAAGGCGCTCTGAGCGATTTTCGCAATGCGACCCTGAAAAGTCGGGCCATCGTGGAGGCAAAAGCAAAAATGGACGCAAAGACGCACGAGTTCCTGATTGACAAGGGTCTACTATAGCGAACTAGGCGGGACTGGTTAGCCAAATCCAACCAGCCGCAAAAGACATTGGCCTAGGATGGAGGGATCAATGCTTCGGAAGATTCTTAAATCGAGGTACTTTGTTCTGTTCGCCGTAGGCAGGTGGCCCGCTCACCAGTCCCGAATAATCACCACGAGCTATGAGAAGCTGTGCCCCGTTCATCGCGGTCTTATCGCGATGAGCGGGCGGCGGGCGGCCCACATCTCGATTCTGAGATGTGGGAGACGATGAACCTCAACTCGCCTCGCCGAAGGCAGTTGGCCCCACCGCAGGTGGTCCCGGAGGGAGGCGGTGAAAGTAGCCCCGGATGGAGCGTACCGGGGTCCCCAGCGGATTCGGGGTCCCCGGCGAGCGGTCTTTGCTCGCTGGGGTGGAGGAGCAGGTCTTCGTCGCTGGGGTGATGTAGCGCAATCCGGGGAATACGTTCCACCCAGAATCCTCCGCCCCTGTAGGGGCAGAATGACCTCCGATCAGCCTTGGCACATGGCCAGACGTGCTCATCAGATCGCGCTTTCGATTTTGCAGAAAATACCATCCCGTTCATACAAACTGATAAGGAGTAGAGGCGAGAGAGAAATCGCCTCAATCGCCCTCCGGAGAAAAAGAGGCACCCCCCTCCCCCCTATTTATATTTTCAAAACCCTGCAGTTAATTATCTTGTAATCCGCCGAACGAGGCCCCTAACCAAGACCGGTAAAATAGTAGCGACTCTGAATCGAAAGGGAGATTCCGGTTGAAATGAAATATTTCTTATTGCTTCCAATGATGGCTCTTGCCACGCAGTATGCCGCTGCACATCCTCAACCTGTTGTCGTGGTGAATAATATTGCGATTGTTCACGAAGAGCACGGATGGCGTGTGCAGGAGGAAAAGCCCGGATCGATTCATTGGAATCTGATGAAGGGCGATTTGATCATCCGCATCGAAGGCAAGAACGCCGCCGACACCGGGCCGATGCAAATGGCCAGCTATTTTAACGAGGGCTACCGGCGCGGTATCACCGCTTACATTAAACGGATGGATTTTGGCCAGCAGATTGTGCTGCGCCAAATTCCCACGCAGGATTACTCGCCGGTTGGGGCCAAGCCATTTGCTCGCGTGGCGAGAGGATTCAGCGCTCCCGACGTGGAGCTAGAAACAGTCAACAACGGACCGATTACCATCGATCAGCTCAAAGGCAAGTGGGTTCTGATTGATTTCAGCGCATCCTGGTGCGCTCCTTGCGTCGAGCGGCTGCCGGCAATTCTCTCGATGGCCGAGAAGGAAAAGGACCGATTGGCGGTCGTGGAAATCGAACTGAATGACAAGCCCAAGGCGGTTCAGGATTTGATTGAGCGTTTTCAAATCAAGATTCCGGTCGCCGCGATGAACTTCATGTCGCCCTTGCCGATCCAGTTGGGAGTGAGCACGATTGACTATGCGGCCGAGCTGCCTGCATTGGTATTGATTCAGCCGGACGGGGAGGTTGCGCTGATCATGGTTGGCAGCGGCGAACCCGAAGATGTGATGAAGGTAGTGGAGTGCAATTTGAACTGCAAGGAATAGGCGGGCAGGCGGGGGGCTTGCCCGGAAGTTCCCTGACCCCTGATTTCGATTACCCTAGATAGGTCAGAGGAGTCCACCATGACCGTCATCCGGCAGGAAGACTTTATCGCGAGCGTTGCGGGCGCGTTGCAGTACATCAGCTACTACCATCCCGAGGACTACATCACCAGCCTCGCCAAGGCCTACGAGCGCGAACAGTCGCCGGCGGCGCGCGACGCCATAGCGCAGATCCTCATCAACAGCCGAATGTGCGCCGAGGGACACAGGCCCATCTGCCAGGACACGGGGATCGTGAACGCCTTTGTGAGGGTGGGCATGGACGCGCGGTTTGAGCCCGGTCCCGGCGAAGAGCGCAAAGACCTGCAACAGATGGTGGATGAGGGCGTGCGCCGCGCGTATCTCGACCCCGACAACAAGCTGCGGGCTTCGATTCTGGCCGACCCAGCCGGCGCGCGCAAGAACACCAAAGACAACACGCCGTCCGTGGTCAACGTCGAACTGGTGAAGGGCGCAACGGTCGATGTGACAGTGGCGGCCAAGGGCGGCGGCTCAGAGGCCAAGAGCAAGTTCATCATGCTCAACCCCACGGACTCCGTGGTGGAGTGGGTGGTCAAGACCGTGCCCACCATGGGCGCGGGGTGGTGTCCGCCGGGGATGTTGGGCATCGGCATTGGCGGCACGGCGGAGAAGGCGATGCTGCTGGCCAAGCAGTCGCTGATGGACCCCATCAACATTCAGGAGTTGATCGCCCGCGGCCCGAAAAATCGCTCGGAAGAGATGCGCATCGAATTGTATGACAAGGTGAACCGTCTGGGCATCGGCGCGCAGGGACTGGGTGGGCTGACCACTGTGCTGGACGTGAAGGTGCTGGACACGCCATGCCATGCGGCCAACCTGCCGGTGGCCATGATTCCCAACTGCGCCGCCACGCGCCACGCGCACTTTGTGCTGGATGGCTCGGGCCCGGTCTATCTCGACCCGCCCAATCTGGATAACTGGCCCAAGCTGACTTATGACGTCTCGGCGGCGCGGCGCGTGAATCTGGACACAGTGACCCGCGCGGAGGCCGCAACCTGGAAGCTGGGCGAAGTGTTGCTGCTTACCGGCAAACTGCTCACCGGCCGCGACGCCGCTCATATGCGCATGACGCAAATGCTGGACCGGGGCGAAAAGCTTCCCGTGGATCTCCGCGACCGGTTTATCTATTATGTGGGGCCGGTGGACCCTGTGCGCGAAGAGGTCATGGGTCCGGCGGGACCGACGACAGCCACGCGCATGGACAAGTTCACGCGGCAAATGCTCGCCGAGACGGGATTACTCGGCATGGTCGGCAAGGCCGAGCGCGGCCCGGCGGCGATTGAAGCCATTCGCGAATTCGGTGCGGTCTATCTGATGGCTGTGGGCGGCGCGGCTTATCTGGTGTCGAAAGCGATTCATGGCGCGCGCGTGCTGGCTTTTGCGGACCTGGGAATGGAAGCAATTTATGAATTTGACGTGCGCGATATGCCGGTAACGGTGGCCGTCGATTCGAAAGGTACCAGCGTTCACCAGACCGGCCCCGCGGAGTGGCAGAAGAGGATTGCGGGAATTCCGATACTGCAGTGAACAGTGGTCAGTGAGCTGCGCGGAGGATTTCGTCCACGACCTGCTCTGGAGTTAGCGAGTCAACCTGGATTGAAACGTGCGCCGTGCGATAGAGCGGCAAGCGGCGCTGGTAACGCGCTGCGAGGTTGGCCTGGTCGGCGAGGACTGGGCGGCTCTGCTCTGTTCCGCTGCAGCGCTTGAGTGTGGTTGCCAACTCCACTTCCAAATGCACCAGCAGCGTTTCAGAGGCGGCCAGCAGCAGCGCGCGCGTAGCGGGATGCTCGATGGCTCCGCCGCCCAGCGCCAGAACCAGCGCATCGGCGCTGGCCAGCCGGGCAATCGCCGCATGTTCGCGCTCGCGGAAAGCTGCTTCGCCGTGGCGCGCGAAGATTTCGGCGATAGTCGCGCCGGCCTCGGCCTCGATCACGTCGTCCACATCCACAAATCTCCAGCCCAGCCGCGCGGCCACCAGCGGGCCGGCAGTCGTCTTGCCCGAGCCCATGAAGCCGGTGAGAACAATGCGGCGCGGCGCGGCTGCTCGGTTTTCAGTGGTCATAGATGCTCTTTCGCGGCGTCAATTGCAGCCTTCGCTCTCTTCAGTATAGGGAAGCAAGGTTGCTCGCTCAGCCTTTTCTGCCGTGTTGCGCAGACCTCAGAATTAGGAAGGTCACAAGATTCCAGAACAGAACGGCAACCACGATATAGAACAAGATCGCAGATAACTGTTCATGATTCTTCGCCACAAGGTAATCCCGGTTCTCAACAATATCCTTGTAGGTCGTCCGGTCGCAACCCTGGTAAGAGACAGAAACAAATCCCAGCAGAGCCGGGAAAATCAATCCGCAGGGAAGGAGCTTTTTCAGCACTGAGGGAAGATGCTTACTAGGCGCACTGTCGACCACGCTGGCGAAAGAACGCCGTAGATAGAGATACACTATGATGCCAGCCAGTATTGACAAGGCGGCGCACGCGAAATAAGAAGCGATTAGATATCGATCATTCGTCAACTTTGACCTTCAGTGTGGCTACCAGAACTGTGATAAGAACCAGGTAAACAGCAACAAAACAAACCATACTCTGAAAGGACGAAGAAACGCCTGTAGCGCCCTTCCAAACGTATTCCATGAATCGAGAATCTGGCTTCAGATCAAAAGAGATTCCGATAGCGCCCGACAGCGCTGCAAGATAAAGAACGAGAAGGAACGAACGCAGATAGAAGGTGATTCCGGCCTGTAGTTTGATGGTGTGGCTCAGCAAGCCGCAAAGGCTGGCACGCAAGAGAAGAAAAAGAGCGGTTGGAACAGCGAATGAAATCACGAGCAAAATAAGAAATGCGATCAAATTCGGGTTCATCTTCTTACTCCCTTTCTACGCCTAGCCCGCTTCCAGTCGGAATTTCCAGCTTCCTGCGGCACGAACCAGTATATTCTCCCCGTCTGCGCCGTTTTAGGGGCAATAAGCGGATTTTTCCGGTGATTTTTAGAGGTCAAATCTCACGATGCGGGAGAATTTTGGCTTTTGGATTTTTTGACTGTGTTGATTTCAAACGGGTCAAAAATAATCTGCAAGGTTTGAGAAGAAATTTATACCCCCCAGGGGTATAGGGGGGGAGGGGGGGAGGGGGGAGGGGGGGGTACGGACCGGGCGGATATCCGACATATTGAACCGGGGGCAGTGGTCAGAAGAGCCCCGCTCTGCCTACTGCTTCCATTGTGCGCTGAGCGAGAGAAATTTTCGGCAACGGCCTGCCGCGAAGCAGACTCGTTCCTTCCCACCCTTCCAGCGGTAAGACTGCAGGACTGGTGGGGCAACTTTTGTTGATTACAAGGGTTGTAACAGATAGCTGATTGCACGGCATTTCGCGCTATTTTTGGACAGAGATGGCTTAATGCCACCAGCCGTAAGTGAGTCATAAGGAACTCGGAGGAAACGATGAAGAGAGCTCTTATTGCCATTTTGCTTATGGCTCCCGCGCTGGCCTGTGCGGAAAAGAAGCCACTGCCGGACGCAGCTAACTACACAGTCACCGTTCACGTGCAGTCTTCGCACGTGATCTACACGATGGGAAATCTAGCGCAGCACCTCGACGTTGTCATTGACGGCAAGAATTACGAATTGGAGGTCTTGCCTGCAACTCAAGTGCTTCCCGCGGGCGACTACAAGGCGAGGATATCCAAGGACAAGATCTCTACCACTCACGAATATTCGCGAGTTTATGAATTTCTGTTTGCTGACGGGACAACGCGCAGATACAACGTTGTGGGCGAAAGTGAATAACGCACTGGCCGACATCGTGCGAGATCGATAAGCGCCCGTTCCCACCCTCGAAATCGGAGATTTGCCAAGCCGCGGTAAAAACGCTTTCGTGGGTCCCATCGAGATAGCAACATGCACGATGTCCACCTCGCCCCTGGTGCTACAGTGGTTTCGTTCTCACTTTATTGCCGGGGTCCGCTTCTTGCCGGGTTTTCGTTCGCTGCTCTTGGTTCTTCTCGCGCTTCCAACAGCCGCTCATGCGGCTGCTCGCATTGAATCTACTCCCGTTCCGCCGGAGATGCGGGCTACTGAATTCAAGGTTCGCGTGAACGGGCAGACGGTGGATGTGGCTCACGCCGCGGCGAGGTACGATTACGTCAGCTTTTACGGACGCGGCCCGTTTGACGTGGAGATTACAGCGGCAGAGCCGGGTTTCTGGGATGAAGGCGTGGACATTCAACCCTGGCGGCTGGGATTGCGGGCGGCGCGAACCGAAGGCCAACAAAAGTCTCAGACGATTCGCTTCAAACTCGACGGCCCGGCCAAGCTATCAATCTCGCGGCCCGGCGACTTTCTAAACTACGCCAAAATGCTGTTTCTGTTTGCCGGCGCACCGGAGCCGCCAATGCCGCTTGATGCGAAGATTCACGCGTACAAGCCGGGGGTTTATCACGAGAGCCTCAATCCCAAAAGCGGCGAGACTTATTACCTTGCAGCGGGCTCGTATTTTTTCGGCAGTTTGAATTTGTGGAAGGTGAAAAACGTAAAGATTCTGGGCCAGGGAACGATTGTGTACGAGGGTCCACAGGACCCCAGCAGCGACGAAGGCTGGATGCAAAAGCCGGACTGGCACTGCGTGGGCGCGCTGGAAGCTCACAACGTGGAGATTGACGGGCTGACCTGCATTGTGAGGTCAAGGACGTGGTCGATCCAGATGAAGGATTCGACTGGATTTGTTTTTGACGATCTGCGCGTGATTGGCGGCAACCCCGGAAACGCCAACCAGGACGGTATGGATTGGCTGGGCGGCGGCGATTCCACTGTGCGCGACGCATTTATTCGCTCGTCGGATGATGTGTTTGCCATGCAGGGCAACTGGGACGGCTACACGGACGAAGAGATGTTGCGTCCCGGCCATGATGTGCAGAATATTCTCATTGAACACAGCGTGCTATCTACGAGCATCTCGAATATTGTGCGCGCGGGATGGCCACGGAAGACCTATAACTCGCGCAACTTTACCTTGCGCGATTCCGACATTTTGCACGGCGGCATAGGGGCGTGCGGGCAAACTTTCGGCCTGCTTGGCTTCTGGGGCGCGAACGGAGCCAAAGGCAACCACGTTAACTACACTTTTGAAAATTTGTTTTTGGATAACTGGTACTCGCTGGAGCAAATGGATCAGAAGTATCCGGGGCTGCTGGGGTTTACCTTTCATAACATCTGGGCGCTGGATCAGCCGCCGCTGGCCGATTCCACGATTGTCGGCGAAGTGGCGGGCGTGACCTTCGACAACGTGAAGTACGGCCAGAAGCGCGCGGCCGGCAATGCGGATTTGGCGCTCTCGACGGCAGACGGCGCGCAGCAGGCGAAGTTTCCCGCACAGCACGGTCCCGTGGCGGCATTTACCGTTGATCCGCCGGTGTTTGCACCCGGAGAGAAGGTCACATTTACCGCGCAATCTTCGCCCGGTGCGAGCTACACGTGGCTTTTTGGCGACGGAACCGAAGCAAGCGGCCGCCGCGTGCGTCATCGTTTTGCTGACGCGGAGGGGACGGAGCTGGATGGTGCTGAAAAGGGCGCCGGCCGCTTCAGGGTTTTGCTGCATGTGGCAGAGCCCACAGGCAATCCCGATACAACCAATCAGGATTGGGCCGCGCAGGGTGTTGTGACAGTGGCGCATTGGCATGAGGCCGCAAGCACGGCGGGGTCCATGTTGCCAGGACTCGCATGGCAACTTTACCCCGGAGCGTGGACTGAACTACCGAACCTCGCCGCGGAACGCGCGATCTTCTCTGGCGAGAGCCCCAACATTCATGCGGATTCGCAGGGCTATACGCGTTACGCCGTGGCATGGGACGGGCTGATCGATATCCCCGCGGACGGCGGCTATACGTTCTATCTGCTGGCTCGCGACGGCGCGCGACTGGTTATCGACGGCGTGGAAGTTGCCAGGACCGGCCCGGCGTTTGCGGAGGTCTGCGGCTCGCCGGGCAACGCGATGCGCTATGATCGCGGCTCGCTTGGATTGCGCGCGGGTGAGCACACATTTCATTTGGAAGGCTTGCACTCGGCCAGCCAGGGTGCGCCCAGATTGTTGTGGGAAGGCCCTGCGCTGCCGTTGACTGACGTGCCACCGGCGGCTTACAGCCATCCGAGAAAAGATGTGGTGAGGCAGGGAACGGCGAAACAGGGAACAGGGAGTAGGGAATAGAAAAGACAGCCTTCGTCGTCGCTGATAGGCTGTGGTGGATGTAGGGTTGTCTTCAGGGGCTTAGGAATCGATGAAGATTCGCTGGTATTTCTGTTGTGCCGTTTTGATGAGTTTGGTTTCGGTTGGTTCGGTGCGCGGCGAAGAGCCGGCGGCATTGCACTCATCCATTCAGATTCTGGTAGTTACGACTCAGGATTGGAATGCGGTCGACGGGGTCTTGCAGGCGTATGAGCGGCCGCGCGCGCATAAGAAATGGAAAGCGGTTGGCGGGCCGATTGCCGTGGTGGTGGGCAAGAACGGGCTCGGTTGGGGCGTGGGGCTGGCGTCGATCAGCGATGAGAAGTCCCGTACGGCAAACGATCCAGTGAAGCACGAAGGAGATGGTAAGTCGCCGGCGGGCGTCTTTCGCCTGAGCACTTCGTTTGGCTACGCAGCTGAAAAGCAGGCGGGATGGAAGATGCCTTTTGTGAGCCTCACGCCGTCAGTGGAATGTGTGGATGACGCGAGCTCAAAATTTTATAACCGTGTGTTGGACCGCGCGACGGTTGAGCCCGACTGGAATAGCTCTGAACATATGTTGCGCCCCGATGAATTGTACCGATGGGGACTGGTCGTCGATCACAACACAGACCCGACGACTCCCGGCACTGGATCGTGCATCTTCCTGCATATTTGGACAGGGCCGGGACAGGGAACCACGGGATGCACGGCGATGACGCAGGAGCATCTTGAAGGCGCACTGGCGTGGCTTGATCCCGCAAAAAGTCCGCTGCTGGTGCAGTTGCCGCGCGCCGAATACAAGAAGCTGAGACGACAATGGAAGCTGCCTGAGCTGCCGCAAAGCGAAGTGCGCTAAGAGCCCGTTCATCTGAATACTTACTTCGGCAACCGGCTTGCATCCCAGCCGCCGCCGAGGGAGCGGACGAGGCCGACACTCGAAACAAACTGCCGAGTTTGGAGATCGATGGCGGTGCGCTGATTCTGAAGCAGAGTGGCCTTTGCCGTCAGCACTTCAAGGTAGCTGGTGACGCCGCCCTTGTATCGCTGGTTTGAGATGTCATAAGAATGTTGAGCCGCATCGACGGCCCTCTGCTCGACAGTGGATTCAGACTCGAGAATTCGCAGGCCGGAGAGCTGATCTTCAACGTCGTTGAAGGCGCTAAGAACGGTGCTGCGGTAAGCGGCAGCCTGAGCTTCGTAGGTGTGGCGAGCGGCGCTGGTGAGCGCGTGGCGCTGACCGGCGTCGAAGAGCAACTGCGTGGCTTGCGCTCCCAGGCTCCATAGAGCGCTGGGGCCTTCAATCAAGGTACCGACGTTCATGCTCTCAAAGCCGCCGGTTCCAGTCAGGTTGATGTTGGGATAGTAGGCGCTGACCGCGATGCCGATTTGCGCGTTGGCGGCGGCGGCGCGGCGCTCGGCTGCTGCAATGTCGGGGCGGCGTTCGAGCAGTTGCGAAGGCACTCCGACAGGAACTTTGGGCAGCTCTGTGTTCAGAGCTGAGCCAAGCGGCGAAAACGGAATGCTGAAGTCAGAGAGTTTGAGGTTGGCGATGGTACCGATGGCGTGCTCGTACTGAGCGCGAGCCACTCCTACATCGACGCGCTGGGCGCGCACGGTTTCGAGTTGAGTGCGAGCCTGTGCAACGTCGGCCTCGGTGCCGATTCCGCCGGTAAGGCGGCGCTGGGTCAGGTCGAGCTGGTTTTCGAGATCGGTGACGGTAGAGTTGAGCAGCGCGATTTCGGCATCGAGTCCGCGCAACTGAAAGTAGTCGGCGGCCATTTCGGCATGAAGGCTCAGGTCCACGCCAGCCGTGTCTGCGGCGCTGGCCTGCGCGTTGGAGCGGGCGGCCTCCACGGTGCGGCGGATGCGTCCCCAGAAATCCGGCTCCCAACTTGCCTGGCCGGTGAGAGAAAAGTCGCTATAGGTGGTGGGTTTGCCCGGCGAGTAGGAGGGACCGTTCGCCGAAATCTTCTCGCGCTGCGCACCTGCTCCGGCTGAAAGCGTGGGATAGAAAGCCGCTCTGGCGGCGCTGACCTGGTCATGTGCGGCGAGGTAAGTTTCCAGCGCCTGGCGCAGGGTGGGGTTCTCCGTGGCGATGCGGTCTTCGAGTTGGTTGAGCTGCGGGTCCTGGTAGATCTCCCACCATTTGCCGCGCAACATTCCATCGGATGGCGATGCCGGCTGCCAACTGCCTCCGGCGGGTGCGGGCGGCGGGACGACCGCGGTCGCGCCAGTCTCCTTATAGGCTGCGGGAGCATCGTAGCCGGGACGGCTGTAGTTGGGACCGACAGGTTTGCAACCGGCGAGAAGGGTGAGAGCGAGAAGAGCACTCAGAGAGCAAATTCCGGTTGAGATTCGCGCTTTCCCACCCTTGCGACAAAAACAAGAACGTCGCAAGGATGGGGCACCCAGCAGATGGTCGATATGAAGCGGAAGCGCCCGCATCGCTACTTGCCTCCCGCATTGGGCTGGCTGCCGGGGTTCACTATCTGCACTTTTTCGCCATCGATGAGCGAGTCGGGCGGATCCTGGATCACCTGATCCGCGATGCTGAGGCCGGTGACGATCTGCACGTTTGCGCCGTCGTCTTCGCCGATGACAACCGGAATCAGGTGTGCCACATCGCCGTTGACGACAGTGCCCACACGCAAGCCTTCTTTGCGGAAGATGAGCGCGGCGGCAGGCACAATGAAGGCGGGTCCGGCTGCCGGCGTTTTGAAGTGGACCTGTGCAAGCGAGCCGGGAAGCAGTTCGCCGGCGCGGTTATCCACGTCCACCTCCACGAGCAACGTGCGGCTGGCAGGATCAATAGAGTCCGCGGTGCGCACCAGCGTGCCCTGATAGATTTTTCCGCCGTGCTCGGTGAAGGTGAGATCAACCTTCGCTCCGGGCTTTACGTTCGACGAGTAGATCTGCGGCAGGTTGGCGTAGACGCGCAGGGTCTGAATGGCCTGAAGGTGAAAGAGTTCCTTGCCCGCGCCGGGATCGATAAGCTGGCCGGTGTCGATGTTGCGCGCGGTGATGACGCCGTCGAAGGGCGCATAGACGTTTTCAAACGATTGCAGTTGGCGCAGCCGCTCGACGTTAGCCTGCGCGGATTTGACGGCGCCCGCCGTGGCCGCCGCCTGGTTTACGAACGTGTCAGTATCCTGGCGGGAGACGGCGTTGGATTGAACGAGTCCGGAATACCGATCGGCCTGGATGCGCGCGTTATTGGCGTTGGCCTGTGCGGTATTCAGGTCGGCTTGCGCCTGGGCCAGTTGCTGGTCCACCTCGGGCGTGGCAATCACGGCCAGCAGAGCGCCTTTCTTTACGCGTGCGCCGATGTCGAAATACCAGCGCGTAAGGTAGCCCGCAGTGCGCGCGTAGATGGGCAAATCGGTGTAAGAGGTCACATTGCCGGGGAGTATGAAGCTGTCAACGGGTGAGCCCGCTTTGGGCGCGGCGACAATCACTGTGGGAGCGGCCAGTTCGGTGGTGGTCGTGGCCAGAACATTGTCAGCCTGATGGCGGCGCAGCATGCCGACGCCTGCCAGCACGGCTGCCACGATGAGCACGATTGCCACGCCTACGAGGGCCTTGCGCGGCGAAATGGGCTTCTGTTCCGGCGCGGTCTCGTGGTGATTGGCCTGCTGGGGATTCGGATTGGATTCGTTCGTCATGAAAAACTACTCCGGTATATTGTCAAACTCGTCGAATGTTCCGGCCGTTGCCAGGCCGTGAGCCGTTCTGCGGCGGCCTTCGAGCCAGCCGTGGACGATATAGAAAAATGCGGGGACAAAAAAGAGTGTGGCCACGGTGGCCAGCAGCAGGCCGCCGATGACGGCGCGACCCAGGGGAGCGTTTTGCTCGCCGCCGTCGCCCAGGCCAAGCGCCATGGGCACCATGCCGATGATCATGGCGAGGGCAGTCATCAACACCGGGCGCAAGCGGACAAAGCCGGCGTTGAGCGCAGCCCTGCGCGCGTCGCCGACCAGAATCTCCAATTGCTCACGGGCAAAGCTGACCACCAGAATGGAGTTGGCCGTGGCCACGCCCATGCACATGATGGCTCCGGTGAGTGCCGGAACGCTGAGCCGCGTGTTGGTGAGGAAAAGGAACCAGACGATGCCGGCCAGCGCAGCAGGGAGCGCAGCGATGATCAGGAACGGATCGAGCCAGGATTGGAAGTTGACCACAATCAACAGGTAAACCAGCAAAATGGAGAACGCGAGACCACCGAGCAGGCCAATGTAAGAGGTTCTCATGGTTTCGCTCTGGCCGCGCAGCATGAATTGAGAGCCGCGCGGCAACTCGGCCTTATGTTCGTTGATGATTTTTTCTATCCTGCCTGTCACCGTGCCCAGATCAGTTCCATCCACATTGGCGTAGATGTCGATGACCGGCTGCACATTGTAGTGGCTTACTGTGCCCAACTCTGCGCCCGGGACGATGGTCGCGAGATTTCCGAGCACCTGCACTTGAGATGCAGCTCCGGGCGCGCCGGATGAAGCGGCGCCGGGCACCGCGGCGGGGGCGGCTCCTGGCGCGCCGGCACTGTTCTTCTCTGCCATGGTCGAACCGGTAATCGGCAAACTTTCCAGCGCGGCCATCGAGTCAATCCCGTACTGCGGAGCCTGGACGGCGACGCTGTAACTTACGCCGTTTCGCGGATCGAGATAGAAGCTGGGTGCGGTCTGGAAGCTGCCGCTGAGAGCTATCAGCATGCTTTGCGCCACATTTTGCTGCGTAAGGCCAAGTTCCTGGGCGCGGGTGCGGTCAACATTCACCGTCATATTGGGATAGTTGAAGGGCTGCTGAATGCGCGCGTCAGCTGCGCCGGGAACATAGCGGACTTCATCTAACATGCGTTCGGCGAGCGAGTGATTTCCATACATATCGGGACCGACGACCTGTATATCGATCGGAGCTGAAAGGCCGAAGTTGAGAATCTGGGTGACGATGTCCACCGGCAGCACATAGAAGGTGACGCCCGGATACTGGCGGGCCAGCGCGCCGCGCAACCGCTGGACATAGGCTGCGGTGGGGTGATGGTCCTTGGTCAACTGGACCTGGATGTCGGCGTCCGCCGGGCCAATGGGCGCTGAGGTTGAGTAAGAAAGGTTCAGGCCGGAGTAGGGCAGGCCGACGTTATCGAGAATTGTGACCAGCTCTTTGGCAGGAATCTGCTGGCGGATGGTGGAGTCGATCTGATCGCAGAGCGCGGCCGTTTCCTCGATGCGCGTGCCGGTGTGGGCGCGCACGTGAATCTTGAACTGGCCGGAATCGACCGAGGGGAAAAAGTCCTGACCCAGCCAGGGCTCCAGCACGACGACCGAACCTATCGCAAACAGCAGAAACAGGATAAGGAAAACCGCCGCGTGGTCCATGCAGAGGGTGAGCAGGCGCAAATAACCGTTGCGGAAGCTGTCGAAACCGGATTCAAAACTGCTTTGGAACCGGACAAAGGGATTGCGGCTGTTGAGTTTCCTGCCCGCCTCGGCGTCGTCGTGCTCCTTGAGCAAATACTTGGCCATGGTGGGCACCAGCGTTCGCGAGAGCAGATAGCTGGCCAGCATGGCAAAAACCACGGCTTCGGCCATGGGAACGAAGAGGAATCGCGCCACTCCGCTCAGCAAGAACATGGGCACGAAGACGATGCAAATGGCCAGGGTGGAAACCAAGGCGGGGACTGCAATTTGCGCCGAGCCGTCGAGGATGGATTGCTCCAGTTCCTTGCCCGACTCAAGATTGCGATTGATGTTTTCAATGGCAACTGTAGCGTCATCCACCAGGATGCCGACTGCCAGAGCCATGCCTCCAAGGGTCATGATGTTTATGGTCTCGTGCAGCATGGCGAGCACACTGAGCGAACAAAGAATGGAGAGCGGAATGGAGACCGCGATGATGACCGTGGAGCGGAAACTGCCCAGGAAGACCAGGATCATGATGGCGGTGAGGCAGGCGGCAATAATGGCCTCGCGCACTACTCCGTTGATGGCGCCGCGCACGAAGATCGACTGGTCGGAAAGGAAGCTGATTTGCAACTGCGGCGGCAAGGTTCCTTTGAGGCCGACACTCTCCAGCTTGTCACGCACCCCTTTGATGATGTCCAGCGTGGAAGCCGTGCCGGTTTTCATGATGCTCATCATGATGGCGCGCTTGCCGTCAACGCGCACGATGTTGGTTTGCGGCGGATAACCGTCGCGGACATGGGCCACATCGCGGATGTAGACCACAGCGCCGTTCACCGCTTTGATGGGCAGGTTGTTCAGGTCGTCGATCAACTGCGGAGCGGAGTTGGTCTCGATGGCGTACTCGAAGCGGTCAATCTTCATCGTGCCGGAGGGAACGATCAGGTTCTGCACGGAGATCGCGTTGACCACATCGGTGGGCGACAGTCCTTTGGCCTGAAGGGCATGCAGGTCCAAATCCACCTGAATCTGGCGCTGCTTTCCGCCGTAGGGAAAGGGTGTCTGCGATCCTTCAATGGTGGCCAGTTGAGTGCGGATATTGTTCTGGCCCAGGTCGTTCAACTGCTGCTCGTTGAGGCCTTTGCCGGAAAGACCCAGCATGAGAATGGGCACGCTGGAGGCGTTGTACTGGATGATGAACGGCGGCAGGGAGCCGGGCGGCAAACTGCGCAACTGCACCTGGCTGATGGCTGTTACCTGAGCTACGGCGTTGCCGACATTGACGTGCGGATGGAAGAAAATCTTGATGATGGCGAGGCCGTCAAGCGATTGCGACTCGATGTGCTCGATGTCGTTAACCGTGGTGGTCATGCCGCGTTCGCTGTTGGTGACTATGCGGTTGGCCATCTCCGGCGCGGAGAGGCCGTTGAAGTTCCACACTACCGTCACCACCGGTATATCGATGTTAGGAAAGATGTCCGTGGGCATCGTCAAGATGCTGAAGACGCCAAAAATCAGAATCAAAAACGCAAAGACGACAAAGGTGTAAGGCCGCCGCAGCGCAAGCCGGACAATCCACATAGGGTAGGTACTCGTTCCTGAGCCGCGAGCTCTCGGCCTTTGTTGCTGGTTCGCCAGACCGCACTTGAGCGGCTCGACAAGCGCGTTGGTCTGGTGATGACCTCTGCGCCGGATTCCGGAACCGGACGGTGCTCATCCGCTCGATCCGGTCCATATCCTGTTCAAACTTCAATGTTAGACGACGAAGCGCGCCTTGGCGCGCACTCAGGCAAAGCATTTGTCTTTACATTAATGAGACGCGTCAGCCGACTGAAAAGATGCTTTCACACTGCGAGAATCGCCACGGCCAGCACGCATGCTCCCACCGCCAGACTGACTCGGTCGCGAAGAGCGAAGATCACCGGATCGTCGTCCATTTCGCCGCGCGAGCCCAGCAGCCACACGCGGTAGAGCCAGAAGAGCATCAGCGGCACGATGAGCCATAGCCGGTCGGCATGCTTGTAGAGAACCGTCACATCGGGGCGCGCTATGTACATCATGAACACCAGCACGGCGGCTGTGGCGCTGGACGTGCCGAAGCTGCGAATCTGGTCCAGATCGCCGGCCAGGTAGCCGCGCCCATGGGTTTCGGTCGCGCCTCGTTCATGCAGGTTCTCGAGCTCGCTGAAGCGCTTGACCATGGCCAGCGAGAGAAACAGGAAAATGGAAAAGGCTGCCAGCCAAGGGGAGATTTCAGTTCGGGTGGCCGCGCCGCCGGCAAGCAGGCGCAACGTATAAAGCCCGGAGAGCATCAGCACGTCTACCAGCGCCACCTGCTTGAAATAAAAGGAGTAAGCCGTTGTGGATACGATATAGACCGCCAGCCACAGCATGAATTGATGGGGCAGAATGGGCAAGAGCGCGAATGAAGCCGCAATAAGCGCGAGCGCTAGGGCAGCGCCGCCCACGACCGGCAAATCTCCCGCGGCGAAGGGCCGGAAGCGCTTGGCCGGATGACGGCGGTCGCTCTCTATGTCGAGCAAGTCATTGAAAAGATAGTTGGCTGACGCCATGAAGCTAAAGCAAAAGAATGCGGCAATGACTGCGCCGATGGCCTCAGTGTGCAACTTGTGCGAGAGCAGAAGCGGCACGAACAGAAGGACATTTTTGGACCACTGATGAACGCGAGTCGCCTTCAGCAGCGTGCGCGCCAGTGGTTGCTCATGGAGAAACACTCGGGCCACCGGGATGTGGCGCAGATGCAAATCGAGGCGCAGGCCGACGGTGGGGTTGGCCACCATGGCGTGGCGCGCGTTGACCAGCAAAGGCAGGTCAGCGCTGGAGTTGCCAATGTAATCGAACTGGCCGAATCGGTCCTTGAGGCACTTCAGTTTCAGCGCACTGGTGAGGTTGGTCACGCCGTCGGAGGCCAGAACGCCGTCAAAGATGCCCAGGTGCGCCGCGACCCGCTCCGCCAGCGGGCCATCCGCGCCAGTCGTCAGGTAGATCTGCCGGCCTCGGCGCCTCTCGGCGTGCAGGTACAGGAGCAACTCGGCGTTGTAAGGCAGTTGGGCCGGATCGAGCGGAGCACGGCTTGCCACTTCGGCCTTGAGGCGAGCGCGTCCCGTAGACAGCCACCGCCCCAGTTGCCAGAAGCGGAGGGGATTGCGGCGCAGAAATTGGCAGACCGCGTCGAAAAGCGAATCGGATTTGATGAGCGTGCCGTCCAGATCGACGCACAGCGGTTGCGCTGAATCGGCTTGCTCGGCAGGTGTGGAATTCCGAATCAATAAATCCTCATGGCGCCAGCCAGGCCGTGGTAACACTACCGGGGCGGGCCGCGGAATACCAACTCATTCGGAAATGGCGCGGCTGGGCGACTGTTCAATGCAAAACGCAGTTGCGGGTAAACTCAGGGACAAGTATACCTTCAAACTGAAGCCGATAGAGACGGGCCGCAAATGTTCCCGGGCCGGCCGATTCGCTTACAATAGTTGCGTCTTGCAACGGCGGGGACGCGCTTCTCTATAGAGAAAGGCTCCGTGATGCATGTTGCCCGGGCGAACGAAACCTTTCAGGAAACTCTTGCGTCCTTAGAAACATACGCGTGTGGTTTGCCCGCTGCCCGGAACGGTAACAACAATGCCTCTGCGCATGACTCATTACGCAGGCAATTACCCAAGAGAATTTGACAGGAATCGATACCATGTCCACTGAAGGCACTCCGGAGAACCCTCTGGCCGAAAGCGGCCTTGAGCAGTTCCATTCTTCACCCAAAGGTTCCTGGGTGCGCATTTTCGTTTATCTGATTCTGGCGGCTGCTGTTGGGTTTGCCGCGTGGTTGATTTATTCGAACCATCAGAAGGCAGCGGCGGCGAGCGCCAGTCAAGCGGCGGCGCTGATGGGTCGGCCGGTTCCGGTGCAGGTGGCTGCCGCCGAACAGAAGCCGATGCCGATCTTCCTGACCGCGCTGGGCACGGTAACTCCTTATATGAGCGTTACTGTGAAGGCACGCGTCAGCGGCGAGTTGGAGCCCGTGCGGTTCACCGAGGGCCAACAGGTGAGGCAGGGCGAGACGATCATGGTGATCGATCCCCGACCCTATCAGGCCGCTCTGGACCAGGCCAAAGGCACACTGGCCCACGATGAGGCCTTGCTCAAGGACGCCCAGGCTGAGTTCAAGCGCTACCAGGCGCTGTACGCGGCGGGGGTGGTTTCAAAGGAGACGCTGGACGCCGACGAGGCAACCCAAGGCCAGTATCAGGGCGCCATCGCCTCTGACAAAGCGGCCATCGAGACCGCCCAGTTGCAACTCAGCTGGTGCACCATCCAGTCGCCCATCAACGGCCGCATCGGTCTGCGCCTCGTGGACCCCGGCAACATCATCACGGCCAACACCACCAATCTCGTCATCATTAATCAATTTCAGCCCATCGCCGTGTACTTTACTCTGCCCGAAGACCAGCTTCCGCAGGTTCTGCACAAACTGGCGGCGGACAAGCGCCTGCCGGTGGACGCTTATGATCAGGGCGATACGCATCAGTTGGCCGGCGGCTATCTGCTCACCGCCGACAACCAGATCGACACCACTACAGGAACCGACAAGCTGAAGGCCGTCTTCGACAACCACGACCAGGCTCTCTTTCCCAATCAGTTCGTGAACATTCACCTGGTGATGGAAAACCGGCCGAATGCGCTGGTGGTGCCGTCGGCGGCCATCCAGTCCGGGAACCAGGGCTCCTTTGTGTGGGTGGTGGATACGGACATCACCAAGAAAGCTTCGACAGCCAGAATTCAGTCTGTAAAGATCGCTCTGGCCGAGGGGCAGGTGACCATTCTGGATAGCGGCTTGCAAGCGGGCCAGAACGTGGTGGTGGACGGCGCTGATCGGTTGCGTCCTGGGCAGATTGTGACTGTCAGCGCGGCTGGCCAAGGCAAAGCTGGACGAGGAGCGGCGAGCGTAAACGCTGGCGGCAACGGCAAGAACAACAACAAGGGGAATCAGCAGTGAGCCCTTCCCGGCCATTCATTCTGCGCCCGGTGGCGACCTCGCTGCTGATGGCGGCCATTCTATTGGCGGGCTTTGTGGGCTACCAGCAGTTGCCGGTCTCCGCCCTGCCCGAAGTGGATTACCCGATAATCCAGGTGATCACCTTCTACCCCGGCGGCGGGCCAGAGGTGATGGCCTCGTCAGTCACCGCGCCCCTGGAGCGGCAGTTCGGCCAGATGCCGGGACTGAAACAGATGACTTCGGTCAGTTCGGGCGGCGGATCGGTAATTACTCTCGAATTCAACCTCGACGAGAACATCGACGTGGCCGAGCAGGAGGTGCAGGCTGCCATCAACGCGGCCAACAGCTTCTTGCCCGCTGATCTGCCCAACCCGCCTATTTACAGCAAGGTCAACCCCGCCGACGCGCCCATCATGACGCTGGCGCTTTATTCCGACTCGCTTCCGCTGGACAAGATTGAAGACGCGGCCGACACCAATCTGGCGCAGAAGATTTCCCAGGTCACCGGCGTGGGATTGGTTTCGATTGCGGGCGGCCAGAAGCCGTCGGTACGCATTCAGGCCAACCCGGCCCAACTGGCCGCGTATAACCTGAGCCTCGAAGACCTGCGCACCGCATTGGCTGCGGCCAACGTGGATCAGGCCAAGGGCACACTGAACGGCGCACGGCAGTCCTACACCATCGGCGCTAACGACCAGTTGCTGGCCAGCAGCGATTACAAGCCTGTGATTGTGGCCTACCGCAACGGGGCCGCTGTGCGCGCGTCGGACGTAGCCACCATTGTCGATGCGGCGGAGAACTCCCAACAGGCAGCATGGATGGACCGCCAGCCCGCGGTCATCGTCAACATTCAACGCCAACCGGGCGCCAACATCATCGCCGTGGTGGACCGCATCAAGCTGCTGCTGCCGCAGTTGCAGACCAGTTTGCCGGCCTCTGTGCAGGTGCGTGTGCTCACCGACCGTACTACTACCATCCGCGCCTCAGTCAGGGACGTGGAATATGAGCTGATGCTGACCATTGCGCTGGTCGTCATGGTCATCTTCCTCTTCCTGCGCAACTTGGCGGCCACCATCATCCCATCCGTCGCGGTGCCGCTCTCGATTGTGGGCACTTTCGGCGTGATGTACCTGCTGGGCTACTCGCTCAACAATCTGACATTGATGGCGCTCACCATCTCGACCGGCTTTGTGGTGGACGACGCCATTGTCATGATCGAGAATATTTCGCGCTTCATTGAAGAAGGCCTGAGTCCGATGAAGGCGGCGCTCAAGGGCAGCGAACAGATCGGCTTCACCATCATGTCGCTGACCGTTTCACTGATTGCGGTGCTGATTCCGCTGCTCTTCATGAGCGATGTGGTGGGCCGGCTTTTCCGCGAGTTTGCCATCACCCTGGCGGTCACCATCCTGGTCTCCGCAGTGGTCTCGCTGACGCTGACGCCCATGATGTGCTCGCGTATTTTGCAGGACAAGTCGGTCGCCAAACAGACGCGCTTTTATTATTGGTCGGAGAGAGTCTTCAACTCCATCATCGCCTCGTACGGGCGGACGCTGCAGGTGGTTTTGCGTCATCGTTTCGCCACGTTGATGGTCACCATCTCCACATTTGTGGCCACGGTTTTGCTCTTCATTGTGGTTCCCAAAGGATTCTTTCCAGTGCAGGATACGGGCGTGATTCTGGGCATCAGCGAAGCGCCTCAGACGGTCAGCTTTACCTCGATGGCTGAACGCCAGCAGAGACTCGTTGACATTCTGCTCAAGGATCCGGCCGTAGATAACATCTCCTCGTTTATCGGGGTGGACGGAACAAACACCACACTGAATTCGGGCCGCATCCAGATCAACCTGAAACCGCTGGATGTGCGCAAGGAATCTGCCACGGCAGTCATTCGGCGTCTTCAGCCCAAGCTCGAAGGCGTTGAAGGCATTCAGTTGTTCCTGCAGCCGCTACAGGACCTTACGGTGGAAGACCGCGTGAGCAGGACGGAATTCCAGTACTCGCTGGAAGATCCCGACCCTGTGGAGCTGGCCAAATACACCCGGATGATGGTCAGCGAACTAGGCAAGGAGACCGTGGTCACCGATGTGGCCAGCGACCTGCAAGATCAAGGGTTGGGCGCTCAGTTGGTAATCGACCGCGACACGGCGGCCCGGCTCGGCATCGCCATGGCCGATGTAGATAACACTCTCTACGACGCCTTCGGGCAGCGGCAGGTTTCTACCATCTTCACCCAGCTCAACCAGTACCACGTGGTAATGGAAGTGGGACAGAGTTTCCAGACCGATCCCGCCACGCTGAACAACCTTTACGTCAAATCAGGCAACGGCACGCAGGTTCCGCTCAGCATGCTGGCTCACTGGGAGCAATCGAGCGCGCAACTGTCGATTGGCCACCAGGGACAGTTCCCGTCTACCGTAATCAGCTTTAACCTGGCGCCGGGCAAGGCGCTGGGCGATGCCGTCAACGCCGTCAACCGCATCGAACAGCGCATCCAAATGCCGTCTGCCATCAATGCCAGCTTTCAAGGCACGGCCGCCGCCTTCCAGACTTCGCTCTCCAATGAGCCGCTGCTGATTCTGGCCGCGCTGATCACCGTCTACATCGTGCTGGGCGTGCTCTACGAGAGCTACATTCACCCCATCACCATCATCTCCTCGCTGCCTTCGGCCGGCGTGGGCGCGCTTCTTGCCTTGCTCATTACGCACACCGAGTTCAGCGTGATTGCGCTGATCGGCATCATCCTGCTCATTGGCATTGTGCAGAAGAACGCCATCATGATGATCGACTTTGCGCTGCAGGCGGAACGCAACGAAGGCAAGACCGCTGAAGCCGCCATCTTCCAGGCCTGCCAATTGCGGTTCAGGCCCATCATCATGACCACCATGGCCGCCATGCTGGGAGGATTGCCGCTGGCTCTGGGCGGCGGCGTAGGCGCAGAATTGCGCATGCCGCTGGGCGTCACCATCGTAGGCGGCTTGATTCTGTCTCAGTTGCTCACGCTCTACACCGTTCCGGTCACTTATCTCTACTTTGACAAGCTGGCCCAGCGCATGAAGCCGCGCGAGCTTCACATCAGCAGCGAGCAGCAGCCGGCAAGCGCGGACTAGGAGACCTGAGCGATGCATCTCTCCGCACCATTTATCAAGCGCCCGGTGGCCACTTCGCTGCTCTCGCTGGCCATGCTGCTGGCCGGTTCGATAGCTTATTCGGTTTTACCCGTTGCCTCGCTGCCTAATGTGGACTACCCGGTCATCGGCGTCGGGGCGGGGCTGCCCGGCGCCAGTCCCGAGACAATGGCCTCGTCAGTTGCAACGCCGCTGGAGCGGCAGTTTGGACGAATCGCCGGCGTCAATCAGATGACCTCGAGAAGTTCTCTGGGCTCGGCCAACGTCACACTTCAATTTGACATCAATCGCAACATCGATGCCGCCGCCCGCGACGTGCAGGCCGCAATCAACGCGGCGCGCAGTCAATTGCCGTCTTATCTGCCGCAGAATCCCGGCTATAACAAGGTCAATCCGGCTGAAGCGCCGATTTTGATTCTGACGCTGACTTCTGATGTCGTGCCCAAACCGCAGATCTACGACATGGCCGATTCCATCCTGTCGCAAAAGATCTCTCAGATTCAGGGTGTCGGTCAGGTCTTTGTCGGCGGCAGTTCCAGCCCCGCCGTGCGCGTCGAGTTGAATCCCATGCAATTGGGCAACAACGGCATAGGCCTGGAGGCAGTGCGCACCGCGCTGGCCAACGCCAATGCCAACCGTCCCAAAGGCGCCTTTCAGGATTCGGACCATCGCTGGCAGATCAGCGACAACGACCAGATATTCAAGGCAAGCGACTTCGCGCCCATCATCGCCGGCTATAACAAGCAGACCGGCGCGCCGGTGCGCGTCGCCGACCTGGCCACGATTACCGACAGCGTCGCCGACATTCATACCGCCGGAGTATCTGGCCTCAACCCGGACAAAGGGCCTCCAGCGCAGCTCAAGAGCGCGGTTCTGGTCATCATTTTCAAGATTCCCGGCGCCAACGTCATCTCCACCGTAGACAATGTGATGGCCGAGATGCCGCGCCTGCAGGCCGCGATCCCGCCCACTATCAAGATCGACGTGGTAGTGGACCGCACCACCACCATCCGCTCCAGCGTCCACGACGTAGAGATTTCACTGATTATCAGCGTCTTGCTGGTGGTGCTGGTCGTCTTCCTCTTCCTGCGCGAGGTGTGGGCCACCATCATCCCTTCCGTCGCCGTGCCGCTCTCGCTGGTGGGCACATTCGGCGTGATGTATCTGCTCGGTTACTCCATCGACAACCTCTCGCTGATGGCGCTCACCATCGCGACAGGCTTTGTGGTGGACGACGCCATCGTGGTGATCGAGAACATCACGCGTTATCTCGAAATGGGCATGAAGCCTTTCGACGCAGCCATGAAGGGATCTCGGGAGATCGGCTTCACGGTGCTTTCGATGAGCACATCCTTGATTGCCGTCTTCATTCCCATTCTGCTGATGGGTGGCATTGTGGGCAAGCTCTTCCGCGAATTCGCCGTCACTTTGTCGGTGGCAGTTGCCGTCTCACTGCTTGTCTCGCTGACCACCACGCCCATGCTCTGCGCCCGTTTTCTCAAGTCGCGGGACGAGAGCCACCATGGCCGCTTCTACGCGATGAGCGAACGCGCGTTCCAGTGGCTGCACAACGAATATGCCACCGGCCTGCGCTGGGTTCTGCGCCATCAATGGCTGATTCTGGGCGTGACCGTTGGAACCGCGCTGTTGAATGTTTATCTATTCTCAATTGCGCACTTCGACTTTTTCCCGCAGCAGGACACGGGCAGGCTCGGAGGCCAAACGGTCGCCGCGCAGGACATCAGCTTCCCTGCCATGCGCGATAAGCAACGCCAACTGGCGCAGATGACGATTGACGACCCGGCGGTGCGCTCGGTGACAGCCTTCGCCGGCGGCGGCCGGGGCAGCAACAACACCGGCTTCATGTTTATCGCCCTCAAGCCTCTCAACCAGCGCCCAGGACGCGTCAGTGCCGATCAAGTGGTCAACCGGCTGCGCGGCAAGCTCAGCAGCGTTCCCGGCGCCATTCTATATCTACAGGCACAGCAGGAGTTCCAGAGCGGAGGGCGCGGAAGCGCGGCCCAGTACCAGTACACGCTCTCGGACGAAAACCTCGAAGAACTCAACGCGTGGGCGCCAAAGTTACTGGCTCGCGCCAGATCCATGCCTGAGTTGCGCGATGTTTCCAACGACCAGCAGGACCGGGGTCTGGCCGCCAACCTGGTCATCGATCGCGACGCCGCTTCGCGGCTGGGCATCACTGCCAGCGCCATCGACAACGTGCTCTACGACGCCTTTGGCCAGCGCGAAGTCTCCACCATGTATACGGCGCTCAACCAGTACTACGTGGTGATGGAGGTCGATCCACAGTATCAGCTCAGCCCCGACGCGCTCAACGGCATCTACATCAAGGCCAACAATGTTGTCGGCGCCACTACCGCCATGCCAGCCACCGTCACTGCCACGGCAGCGGTTGCCAACCCCACCGCCGCGCCCGTTACAACCGCGCCTTCTGCCACACCGATGACGCTCACCGCTGTCACACTTCCCACTGCGGCCAACACCAACATTCCGCCCCGTACTACGCCTGTTCCAACGACCATATCCGCGCCCACATCTACCGCCATCGTCTCCGCCGTCACCTCACCAACGGCAGCGGCCGCAAGCGCCACTCCGGCCGTCTCGGCTCCAGCTTCATCTACGGGCGGCGCCATGGTGCCGCTTTCCACCATTGCGCACTATGAACAGCAGCGGACGCCGTTACAGGTGAACCATCAGGGACAGTATCCGGCTGTCACGCTTACCTTCAACTTGGCGCCCAACGTGGCTCTGGGCGATGCCGTCAACGCGATTGAAAAAGTCAAACTCGAGATGGGAATGCCTCCCGCCATTCATGCCACCTTCCAAGGAACCACGCAGGACTTTCAGACCATGAAGAAGAATATGCCCTGGCTGATTATTGCTGCATTGGTAGCCGTCTACATCGTTCTGGGCATTCTCTACGAGAGCCTGATCCACCCACTGACAATTCTTTCCACAATTCCGCCAGCCGGCGTGGGCGCCATTCTCGCCCTGATGTTGACCGGAACCAGCCTGACCATCATCGCGCTCATCGGCATCATTCTGCTGATCGGCATCGTGAAGAAGAACGCGATTATGATGATCGATTTTGCGCTGCAGGCAGAGCGCGACCAGGGATTGCCTCCGGTCGAGGCCATTTATCAGGCCTGTTTGCTGCGCTTCCGGCCGATTATGATGACGACGATGGCGGCTCTATTCGGCGGGTTGCCGCTGGCCATCGGCATGGGCGTGGGCTCGGAGCTGCGCAAGCCTCTGGGCATCACCATCGTCGGCGGACTCATCGTCTCCCAGATGCTGACGCTCTTCACAACTCCGGTTGTCTACCTCTTCTTCGATCGCCTGCAATGGCGCGTGATGAAGCTGCGCCGCATCGGCATCGAGATGGAAGAAGCGCCGGGAGACTGAAGGCAGCTACCAGGTCCTTCATTTGCGATTGAAAATTGCGTCGTACAATGAGGCGAAGAAAGGTAAGCCCATGTCAAGAAAAGAGGCCGTGCTTCTTGTAAGCCGCGCATTGGCGTTTATTCAACTGATTTCCGCATTCCTTGAGATCACAACATTACCCGACCGGCTCGTTTCGCTCCAACACTACACGAGCCGAATAAGCGCATCCACCGCTTTGCCGTCGGACTTTTACTTCAGGAACTACGATCAGGTTGGAATTGCATTCATGTTCGCGCGGGTTGCAGGTTTGTTGCTTTTCGCATTTATCTTCTGGAACTGCGGTCCCTGGGTTGAGCGTGTTCTCTTACCCGAATGCAACGATCAGGAACAGATAGCTTGAGCACGCCCCGGGTTGTAGCTTGAAGCTACAAGCCAGTGGCAGTCGCACCTACGCTCGCTCGATCAGCTTCACCGGGTAGTACGAATTACGGATGTATTGCCTCACCATGCGGTTGGTGTTGAAGTAGGAACCGTTGAAGGCCAGCGTGGTGCGCATCAGGCGCGCCCATTGCTCCGGCGCATCGCGATAAAGCGGAACAACGGCTTTCTCTAGCTTCTTATAGAGCGAGTCAGCCTCGGCGGCATCGTCGGCGCCATCTTCAATGGCCCATCCGGTGAAGCCTTCGATGCAGCCCTCAATCCACCATCCATCCAGAATCGACAGACTGGGAACACCGTTGAGCGCTGCCTTCATGCCGCTGGTGCCCGAAGCCTCGTAAGGCCTGCGCGGCGTGTTCACCCAAACATCCACGCCCGCGGTGAGCAATGCGCCCAGGTCCCACGCGTAGTTTTCCAGATAAACGATGTGCAACAGATTATTGGAGAGGGTGGCTGCATCCTCGACCACCTTCTGAATCAGCGCCTTGCCGGGCTCATCCTGGGGATGCGCCTTGCCGGCGTAAATAATCTGCAAGCCGCCGGCCGCGGTGGCAATCTCCATCAGCCGTTTAGGATCGGTGAATAAAAGATTGGCGCGTTTGTAAGTTGCTGCGCGCCGGGCAAAGCCCAGCGTGAGCACCTTGGGATTAAATGTCTGGCCCGTGCGCTTGGTTACCTCGGTCAGCAGCGTTACTTTGTTCACAGCGTGAGCTGAGAGAATCTCCTGCTCCGGCAGGTCGATGGCGCTGCGCAGAAACAGATTGTCGCGCCGCCATGAAGGTTCGTGTTTATCCATCATCTGCTGGATCGGCGTGGATACCCATGTAGGCGCGTGAACGCCATTGGTGATCGAGTTGATTTGAAACTCCGGAAACATTGCGCGGGAAACTTTGGCGTGTTGCATGGCCACGCCATTTGCATAGCGCGAGAAATGCAGCGCCAGCAGCGTCATGTTCAACATCTCATCGCGAAAACAGTCAAGCGTCTCCAGGCGCGCCGTGCGGTCGCCGCCCAGGATGCGAATGGCCTGCTCGGAAGAGAACCGGTCGTGGCCGGCTGGAACCGGGGTATGGGTCGTGAAGACACACTGATTTCGCACCTGTTCAATGTCGATTTCTGTAGCGCCGTTCAACGGTCCGCCGCCCAATTGCCTTTCCAGCAGCGCCAGTGTCAGCAGTGCCGCATGGCCCTCGTTCATGTGGTGGACGTTTACCTTGTGACCCAGTGCGCTTGCCATGCGAGCGCCGCCCATGCCCAAAACAATCTCCTGCTCCAGGCGGTAGTTGGTGTCGCCGCCGTACAGGTGATCGGTGAGGCCGCGATCCCAGCCCGTGTTCCCTTCCAGATCCGTATCCAGCAGATAGATGGGCACTACGTGCCCGGCGCGGCCCACCATGTCATAGCGCCAGCAGCGTACCGTCACAATACGGTCTTCCACTGAAACCGTAACCCGCGCTTTTTCTTCAGTACAGAAGTCTGATGGATTCCAAGGTTGAATCTCTTCGGTTTGCACGCCTTTTTCGTCCAGGCGCTGCTGGAAATAACCCTTGCGATGCACCAGGGTGAAGGCAACAAGAGGAACGCCGAGGTCCGCAGCGGAGCGCAGCGTGTCTCCGGCAAGAACGCCCAGGCCGCCGGAGTAGGTGGGCATGCCGGGGTTAATCGCAATCTCCATCGAGAAGTACGCTACCAGGCCGGAGCTAGGAAAGGATTCGTAGCAGAAGGGTTTAGGTGATTCGGGTTGCAAGGTTTTCGTGTCTCCACTGCGCTCTGAACATGAAATGCGACGCACGGGCAAAAGAGAATCCTACGCGCCCGGTCGGGCATGGACAATCCGACCCGGTCCTATTCGAGGCAAACTCCTCTTGATTTTAGCAAGGAAATCTTCTGAAAGCGCTTGCAGAGCGCGCTTCGCATGGCTGCGAGCCAAGCCGAATGTGCATTATCAATGGGTTGAGGCCGACAATCTTCGTCGCACGACAGAAGATGACAGTCGGCTCATCCCGTCAGGGAGCCCGAAACGCCGCGAATGCCACTTCCTCGCATCGCCATCGCAGACTGCGTTACCAAAGTATCAATTCATTCGTAATAGTATCAATTCATTCGTGATGCACTGACCGGCCTTGGGTTACAATTGCCGCCGAGCGGATTATCGGGCTCAACCCGTAGCCAACCCACTGAAAGGACCGCACCCATGCGCAAGTTCCTGGGTAAATTGGGGGGGCAATTCCAGGGCCACTCCTCCACGCCGTCACGCTTTTGTTGCTGATTTCTCCAACTTTCTGCCACGCTTTTGACCCCTGCACCGACCGCCACGCACCAACCATCACCTCCATAACTCCTGACGTGTGGTTTGCGGGGAAGACCTATAACAAGGTCACCATAACGGGAACCAACTTGAACTCCACTGTCGGCCTTGAGGGAGCAAATTGCCCTGTCGTTGTCCGGGTGAACGTGGATACCGGATCCGTTTCGCTTGGCGTTAATAGCCAAAGCTCAACGCAGATCATGGCAATCGCGACTCCCGATCCCAGTGACCCCACTGAGACGGCCTGCGTAACGGCGGCCATCTTCTTCCCGTTGGTCGTTCGGGCTGCTGAGAGCGCCAATGCCACACCAGCAGCCGGCACAGCGGGCAGCCCTTGCACTGATCCTGATGGCAATCAGGGGATAACGGTGGCGATCCTTGGCGCGCCAAAGATACTATGGGACGATAAGCGCATCAGCGTAACAGGCGATGCGGACCCCACCCCTCAAAACGCTGTTGTGGGCCAGCAAATCAAACTGAAAACGAAGCCGACTGCCGATAAGCTGACCACGCTCGGCCTCGCCTTTTCGAAGAACAAATGGACGGTAGGTGGGACGAGAATCGCCGATTATGCGCCGACCGTCGCCTCAGCCAAAGTTAAGGAATTGACGGACGCGGACCTGAAGAAGGCGAATATAACCTTTTACTGGATCTATCGAGAAAACGACAACATCCCAGTAACCTACAAGTATTGCGTTGACATCCCTGGTGCAGATGCCGACGGCCAATGCAGCCTTCCAGCAAACGCGGCCTTTAACGTTGCCGGGCCGACAAGCGTGACTGTAACGCCTTCGGGCCAAGAGTTCTTCATCGGCGACAACCCGCCTGCAATGAACTGGGGGATTCAATTCAATGCCAACGCCACGCCTCCCAGTGGGTACACAGGGACACTCACTTGGATTCAGCTGGTGCAATCATTCCAATACACCTGGATTTATTCCGATGGCGACCAGCCAACTACTTGCACCTACACGCCGGGGTTCGACGCGGGATCTCCGCCAAGCTATCCCTACGCTACTGGCGCGTATGCCGAGGATGGCCCGTTGATCGGTTTGGAAAGTCCTCCAAATAACGACGAGATCGAGCAGACTGCTTCTGGACAGTATCAGATGTATCTGATGTGGAATCCAAGCATCGGCTCAGGAACAAGCGTATCAATACCCGTGCCTCTGGGCTCGCTGACTTGGAACATTGCCGGCGACGTAGTCTGGAGCGCGGGTACAGGCGCATGGGTTGAGGTTACAGCAGATAGCAATGCTACAACGAACGGGAATTTCACAACTTCTTCGGCCTATCCAACCTGGCAGTTGCCAGCTACGCCATGCCAATAGCAGGAGGACCACATGAACAGGAAAGCTATTTTCGTTTTGTGCTTAACGTCCAGCTTCTTCGCCGGTCTGGATCTATCGGCACAGCAGCCCTTACCAGCGCAACTTTCGATCACTGTTGGGTCGGAACAAGTGCCAAAAGGTTCACCAATTAACTTGCAAATGACTCTCACGAATATTTCTGATGCTTCGCTGGAAATTCATACAGCGTCCGGTAAACCGGACGGTGGGCATGCGGGGGACTATTCAGAAATCCACGTTGATAACTCTGCTGGAGTTGCTCTGCGGAGGATGGATGGGTATCAGGTCGAGCGCAGTTATGGATCTCAAGTGAGAATGCCTCACGCTGTGATCAGTCGGAGGCCTGTAGTTCTAGCGCCTAGTGACAGTTTTCATGATTTTGCCGTTCTGACGCGTCTCTTCGATCTTAACGAACCTGGCACTTACACAATCTATGTCGTGGAAGAAGTGCGTCTCGACCGATCCTCCCCTCAACCGCAGAGAATCGCAATCCGGTCAAACACCATTCACATAACGGTGACCGATTGAGGCGCAGCAGCTGGATGCCCCATCCTTTCCGCAGTCTTATCGCGGAAAGGGTGGGAATCCAAGAGCCTCAACCCGCGCATCCTCGTACGGGCCTCCAGAAAGAACCTATTAACGCGCGAGCGGATAATTGACGGGTTCTATAAAAGGGGATGTCAAGTAAAAACACTTCACCTGATCCGCCGGGGGAAGGGTTTTTACTGACATCCAGCCCCTGTTGGCAGCGGCAACATACTTCGCCCGGGCATGGTTT
>JBEKSE010000038.1:0-48873 GCA_049517315.1 Occallatibacter sp.
GGCGGCAGCAAATACGCCTGATCAGGACTGTAAGACTTGAATCGCGACATACTTATCTTGTCGCCCATCTCCACTGGGAAAATCAAGTGCTTTCTCTAGTTCTCACGCAGACACTAAAGCCCCTGAGGGAATGTGCTCTTTCTGACTCGCATTCCCTCGATGACTTAAACCGCATCTGTCTAATTTGATGGCGGAGTAGTTGGTGGCGCCCCGTCGTGCGGAACGCTTGGAGCCCCTCCCTGCGGCATTCCCATGACCGTCACCGACGCGGCCACAAATATTCCATCCTTCACGGCTCCCTCGACGCGCACCCTGTCACCCACCTGAACATCGGTCAGGGTGATGGGTTCGCGGTGCTTCCGGAAGGTCGTGTTCTCGTCGGCCACAAACGCGTGCGCGGCGTTGTCCACCGCGGCAAAAATGCTCACCTTGGTTCCATCGATGGCTGTCACCTTGCCCATCAGCCACGTCTTGCCAAAGTTGGCTTGCATCTCGCGAAACTGTTTGGCGCGCTCGGGATCAAGCTGCAGCACAACTACAGCGCCCACGGATTTGGCTGCGGCGTTTACTTCTCCGAGCGCGGCCACTGCATCGCCCACCTTAATGTCGGTGGATTTAAGCGGCTGCGGAGGATTTCCCCCGCCCTCGCCCCGTTGCCTCACTGTCTGCTTCATGATGCGTGTGTTCGCGCTGAACAGGATGGTATAGGTTTCGCCTGCATCGGTCTTGATGATGTAGTGGTCGGCTGCCACTTCCGTCACCGTTCCAGTAACGCCGCCTCCGCCGTTCATGCCGCCCCACTCGCCACGTCCCCCGCGCTGGCCGGGGTTTGCATCCTGAGAAAGAGCGCTCAATGTGAGCACGACGCCGAGTGCGATTGCAGACAAAGAACGCACATTCGTGGCACAGCAATTCATACGAACTCCAATGGGTCGAGAAGAAGTCCCTATCCCAATAGACGTTGGAAGCGCCTCATTAGACGACGAGTTTCTGATCTCACGCTGCTTGTTCCTTATCCAGTGTGCATCTTCCAGCCTGCCTTCACTAGGACACCGGAATTCCCGCCGGGGTATCGACAAAGACCCTCATCAAGCCAAGGCGGTGGTCCAAAAAATACTTAAGTATCCACTTGACAAATAAACAGAACCGGTAAATACTTAAGTTCGCACTTAACAATTCTCCTTGGAGGTGAGAAAAACATGGACCAGCAACCCGTAATCCACAACACATTTGTCGTCGAGCGCAGCTATCCCGTCAAGCCCGAGCGCGTCTTCGCCGCCTTCGCCGATCCTGCCCAGAAACGCCGCTGGTATGCCGAAGGCGAAAATAATGACGTCGAAAGCTATGAGCAGGACTTCCGCGTTGGAGGCAGGGAGCATTACTCCAAGGGCGGCTTCAAAGAAGGCCATCCGCTGAAGGGCCTCTCGCTCAAAAGCGAGAACATCTATCGGGATATCGTCCCGAATCGTCGCATCATTTTTACCTCGACCATGGCCGTGGCAGACAAATGCATCTCGGTATCTCTGGGCACCGTTGAACTTCTGCCGTCCAAAACTGGCACCAACCTGATTCTCACGTTCCAGAGTGCGTTCCTTGAGGGCGCAGATGGTCCTGAGATGCGGGAAGCCGGATGGCGCGGGCTACTCGACAAACTGGCAAAAGAGCTTGATAACTAAGTCGGCAATCGCTTCAAGAAGAACCTTCCGTGCCCCTTCCATTTCGCGCTTTTTGCGAAATGGGTGGGAAAGCACGAATGCAAACGGGGCGAATTCAAGAGACCAAAGAGCTAGCCGTAGAGCGGCGCAGAAAGGCGCGGAGATGGGCAAAAAGAAACCCAATATCGACCGTATCTTCCACGCCCTCGGCGATCCCACGCGCCGGGCCATGATGGAGAAGCTGAGTCAAGGCACCATGTCCGTGTCGCGGATGGCAGAGCCGTTCGCCATGTCTCTGGCCGCGGTGGTTCAACATTTGCAGGTCTTGGAGGAAAGCGGCCTGGTACAAACCGAAAAGGTGGGTAGGGTGCGCAGTTGCCGCATCGAACCCGGAGGGCTCGACGTCATGGATCAATGGATCCGCGACCGCCGCTCAATTTGGGAACATCGGTTGGATCGTCTGGGCGATTTGCTCACCGAGCGGGAAAAGAATGGCTAGGATGTGGGGGAATCAAGCGCGTGCCAACGGCAAGTGGACCGGATCTGTTGATTGTTCTTCTCAACAGATCCGGCTGATTCTCTACTTCAGCGAACTCATCTCGATCACAAGACCCACATCAAGTCTGTTGCGGAACTGCACATGGCCTCCGCGCACAGACGACGCGGGAAATGCCCTGTAGATCGGAGACAAATTCGACCCGCTCAAAGCCGGCGCGCGTGAGCAAATCGGCAATCGCCGTCGACTGACCGTAGCCGATTTCGAGCGCCCCAAATCCGCCCTGAACAAGCGCATCGAAGGCAGCGGGAATGAGACGGCGGTAGATTTCCAGGCCATCTTCGCCCGCAAACAAAGCCTGCGCAGGCTCGTACTCGCGCACCTCAACATCGAGTGAATCGCAATCTGCCATGGCCACATACGGAGGATTCGAAACAATGATTTCAAATCTCTCTCCCTCAACCGGCGCAAGCAGATCGCCCAAAAGAAGCCGAATTGCGACTCCGTTGCGCTTTGCGTTCTCCTCGGCGAGCGCCAGTGCACGCGAAGAAATGTCGGTTGCCGTGATGGATGCTTGTGGCAGCTTATGTGCCAGCGCCACGGCAATCGCTCCCGACCCGGTGCCGACATCCACAATGCGCGGGGCGGAAAAGTTGGAGACCAGTTCAATGACCTTCTCCACTAGGTGTTCGGTCTCCGGCCGCGGAATCAGCACATCGGACGTGACGCGAAATGGCAAGCCGTAAAACTCCGTCTCGCCCCTGATGTATTGGATAGGCTCGCCCTTGCGGCGCCGTTTAACTAACTCCGCATAACTCACGGATAAGTCATCGGCGAGTAACTCATCGTCGTGAGTAATCAGCCAGGCGCGGCTTCTCTTCAGCAAGTGCATCAGCAATAGCTCTGCATCCTGCCGCGCTCTCTTGGGATGCGGACCATCCTTAAGCGCTGACTCCCCAAGATCGAGACAATGGCGAAGTGAGGGCATAGAAGGCCTCAAGCCGCCTTGGTGTCGGCCTTCAATTGCTCCGCCTGATAGTGGGTGATAAGGGCATCAACGATGGGCTGCAACCGGCCCTCCATGACTAGGTCAAGCTGATGCAAAGTCAGGCCAATGCGATGGTCTGTCAGCCGGTTCTGCGGGAAGTTATAAGTGCGAATCTTCTCGCTGCGGTCGCCGGTGCCCACCTGCTGCTTGCGCGCCTGGGCCAGCTCGGCATTCTGCTTATCCATCTCCTGCTCGTAAAGCCGCGAACGCAGCACGCGCATTCCCTTTTCGCGGTTCTTGATCTGCGATTTCTCGTCCTGGCAGCTAACCACCGTGTTAGTGGGAATGTGAGTAATTCGCACTGCCGAATAAGTGGTATTCACCGATTGGCCGCCGGGACCTGACGAGCAGAAAGTATCGATGCGAATATCCTTGGCTTCGATCTTCACGTCCACTTCCTCAGCCTCAGGCAGCACGGCCACCGTCACAGCCGATGTGTGAACGCGGCCTTGCGTCTCCGTCGCGGGAACGCGCTGCACCCGATGCACGCCGCTCTCCCACTTCATCTGCGAGTAAACGCGCTCGCCCTCGATGATGGCAATCACTTCCTTGTAGCCGCCCACGGCCGACTCGGACATCGACATCAACTCAATCTTCCATTTGTGCTGCTCGGCAAAGCGCTGATACATGCGGAAGATTTCGGCGGCAAACAGCGATGCCTCGTCGCCGCCAGTCCCCGCTCGAATTTCGAGGATGACGTTTTTCTCGTCGTTGGGATCCTTCGGCAGAAGCATGACTTTGATCTCTTCTTCCAAAGCCGGTTCCCTCGGCGCGAGCTTGGCAATCTCTTCCTCGGCCATGGCCTTCATCTCCGGGTCGGCCAGCATCGCGCGCGCTTCGGCCAGGCCCGCGCGCACCTGCTTCAGTTCGCGGAACTTCATCACCGGAGTCTCCAGGTCGCTGAGCGCCTTGCCGGCCTTCTGATACTTCTCGCGGTCGCTCACCACCTCGGGCAGCGAAAGCTGGGCAGAGAGCTCTTCGTAGCGCTCTTCCATCTGTTGCAAACGGTCAATCACGGCTAAACCTCATCTGCACGCCTGAGTTTCATTCGCCCGTGCATGGGCGTGTTTGTAAATCCTTTGGAGATCGAATCGGGAAATGGGCGAAGAACGAGTGTAGGCGGCGAGCGCCGCTAGAGCAGGGCCCGGATGGGCTGATGGAGAACCATACTTCTGTTTCTATTTTAGCGCGAAAGTGCACTCGCAGGTTGAAGATTTCTCTCAATAGCACTCGCCGGCCTGGCAATCACCCATCAGCGACACCTGCAACGTCGAGTCGTGCCCAGGGCCGGAGTAGATTGTGATAGTCGCGGGCCGGTAGGCTGCGGGCTTGGCGGTCATGATGTTGGGCACAAAGTTCTGCGGGTTCCGGTCATAGAGCGGGAACCATGTGCTCTGAATCTCGACCATCACCGTGTGGCCGGCCTTGAATACATGGTCAACATCGTGCAACGAAAACTTGTACTCGCGCACTGCGCCCGCCTTCAGCGCAGCGGGTTTTTCAAAACTGTCGAGATACCGGCCGCGAAATATTTCCGCATTGGTCATGAGTTCATAGCCGCGCATCTTCACGTCGGGATCGTTGGCGGGGTACTGGTCGATGAGCTTCACCACGAGGTCGTTGTCCGTGCCGCTGGTCGATGCGTAAATGTCGGCGACCACCTCGCCGGTCAGCACCAAATCCCGCTTCAGCACGGGCAGCCTCCACACGGCCACGTCTTTGCGATCGGTAACAAAACTCTGGTCCTCGGTAAGCCAACTGTACCACTGCGAGCCTTCGCTGTAAGTCTCCTGAACAGGCCGATGCCGATAAGGCACAGGGTTGGCTGGGTCGCTCACATAGCCGGTGCTGGCTGCGGCGGTCGAGCCACTGAAACCAAGCATGCTCGCGCCCTCGAGGTGCAGGCTGGTTAACCGGGATTCGGCGGGCGGAAAATGTGTGTACCGCTTCCACGTGTTCGATCCGGTCTGAAAGCTTGCCGTGTCCTCCAAGTCGAAGCCCGATGGATTTGTGCCAGGTGCATCCTTCAAATAGTGCGCGAAGAATTTTGCCTCGATTTGAGCGCGGAATTCTCTGCCAACGGGCTCACCAAAGTCGAGGCTGCCCAGGCGGCGTGAGGACGACGACCAATAACCGTGCCGCCACGGACCAAGGACAAGGAAGTTCTGATGGTCTTGGTCGTGCGGCTCCAGCGCGGAGTACTCGACCTGCGGGCCGTACATATCTTCCTGATCGTAGTAGCCGCCAACCGAGAGCGTGGGCACGGCGACCGCATTCAAACTATGCTCCACACCGCGCGAGCGCCAAACCGAATCATATGCGGGGTGATTGAGGAAGAGCTTCCAGGTGGGCAGCAATCTTGAGCCGGATTGCTTCACGTCTTCCGCAAAGTTTCCGCGCTCCAGAAAAAAATCGAAACCGTCGCGCGGTTTGCCGTCTTTGTCCTTGCCGTAGTCAGGAGTGATTTCTCTCTTGCCGGTCTCCATGCGCAGAACGTAATCGTAGCCGTAGCTCTGGCGGAAGGCGCCGTTGTGAAAAAAATCGTCGCCCATCCACGCATCAATCATGGGCGCCTGCGGAGAGATAGCCTTGACCGCAGGATGCGGGTCGATGCCGGCCGCCATGGCCAGAAAGCCCGGATAGCTTGTGCCGACAAATCCCGCGCGGCCGTTGTTGCCCACCACATTCTTCAACAACCATTCAACGGTATCGTATGCATCGGTACTTTCGTCGAATAATTTCGGGTTGCGATGGTCCGCCATCGGCCTGCTCATAATGAATTCGCCTTCGCTCTCGTAGCGGCCGCGAATATCCTGTGCAACGGCAATATAACCGTCGCGGGCCAACTCAGGGCGAGAGCCGAAAAACGAAGCACGATTGACCCCGCCCACGCCGTAGGGCGTGCGCTGGATGAGGAACGGCAGCGGCGCGTTGATGTCGGCCGGCTTCAAAATGATGGTGTGCAGCTTGACGCCGTCGCGCATCGGGATCATGACTTCAGTGCGCTGGTAGTCGTGAAATACGTGATGAACAGGCGGGCCGGTACGGCTATACCGATCATTGGGCGTGTCAGAAAACACCATACTGCTGCCGTGGCCATCTTCATCGAGCGCGAAGCGAAGAGTGAACTTCGCGCCGTGCAAGGAAAACTCGAGCGCGGAGACAGGCTTCAAATCAGCGGGAACGTTACGTTCGGACTCGAAGACAAGCTTGCCGTCCTTGACGTAAAAACTGACCGGCGTGTCAGGCTCATTCGGATCGGTATATTCGCCGGCGAGCGACTCGAGCTGTGCCGCTGTCGACGCAGTCGCCTGTGCCGGCGCCGCCGCCTGGGCAGGGAGAGACGCCTGGGCCTGACCGAATGAAACAGAAAACAGAGTGAGAGAAAGCGCGACAAAAGCAACTCGAAGACGAAGCAAGAATGACCTCCGCAACACAGGAAAAATGATCGGCCCAATTACTCGATAATAAGTAAAGCGCGTGGACCCCAGCCTGTGCCCTTCACATTGCAAAGAATCTTTTTGCCTGTGTCCGGAAATGAATTAATGCCCGTGGCCGTGGTGGCTGTGGCTGCGCCTGCTGGCCATCTCTTCCATCGGTACGACGCATCCTTTCATCTCCTCGCAGCCCATGTGTTCAAACTGAATGGTCGCGTGGCTGATATGAAATCGCTCCTTGAGCAGGTATTTGAGGCGAGCCAGAATGCATGCGCTCGCCGATGGCGGAATGTCGGCGATGGTCACGTGACAAGCCAGTGCGCTGGAGTTTGAACCGAGACTCCATACATGCAGGTCGTGGACGTTGACCACGCCTTCGATGGCCTCCATACCTCCGCGAATCTCAGTGAGCGAAACGCCGCGTGGCGTGCCTTCAAGCAGAATATTCAGGGTCTCGCGAACGATGCCGAAGCTGGTCCAGAGGATAAGCGCGGCAATCAGCAACGAGAGCGCGGGGTCGATCCAATTGTGGCCCGTCAGCAAAATACCCACGCCGCCGGCGATAACCGCCGCGGTTGAAAGTGTGTCGCCGGCCATGTGCAGAAAAGCCGAGCGCAGGTTTACGTCGCCGGCCACGCCCCAGAGCAGGGCCGCTATCACGCCATTCATCACTACGCCTGCGGCAGCCACAATCATCATCAGCCGCGGCTCGATCGCAACCGGCGAGTTCAACCGGTGGACCGCTTCGATGGCAATCCAGACGGAAATCGCGATGAGCGTCGCCGCGTTGATGAATGCGGCCAGCACGCCGGCCCGCTGGTAGCCGAAGGTCTTCGAGGGGTCGGCGGGACGGGACTGATAGTAGACCGCAACAAAGCTGAGCAATAAAGCCAGAAAATCGGAGAGGTTGTGGCCGGATTCGGAGAGCAGCGCCAGAGAGTGAGCGCGCAGCCCGGCCACGAAGGTGACTGCCACATAAGCCAGGGTGGCCACCAACGAAAACCGCAGTACGGATTGAGTCTTGCTGGCGCCCGAACCGGTGGGTGCCGCATGAAGATGCATGGTCATAGTCTACCGGGGATAGGTATTCGGAACCAACGCTTGCCAAGCCTTGGAAAGCACTGACGCCCATGCGAGCGAAAAGCGAGCGGCTGGCCCCACCGCGGGTGGCGGCTGGCCCCACTGAAGGTGCCTATTCGTTGGCCTCGATGCGGCGTCCGTGCGGCTCCTGCACTCCGCGTGCGTTCATGCGGAACAGCAACGCGAAGGCGCGCAGCTGGTCGCGGCTCACGCTCAACTCCTGCTCGTAGACAAACCAGCGCACGCCCTCGGTGCAGGGCGGTACAGTCAGAGAGCCCGTGTAGGTCCAATAGCCGCGATCAGCGGGCAGCAGTCCGGCGGGGTCAACCATATCCGCAATCTTCTCGCTTGCTCCTGCGGTTTTGGGCAGGTGTTTCCACAGTGCAGCCAGCACAGCATTCGGGTTGCCCGCGTCCTCCGCCAGCCGCACCGCCACCACAGCCAACTTGCCGTCGGCGCTTCTGTGCACCAAATGTGCCTCCATGTCGGTCAGCTTGCCCTTCACCGGTGTCTCGCCAGGGTGGTGGAAGTGGAACTGCACCAGGTCATAGCGCACGCCGCCGGCCACAATATAACTGCCAGGATTCACATGGATCTCAACGGTGTGGCCGGTGTTGACGAGCGTCACTGGGCCCGCGATGTAGTGAAACTCGATAGGCTGGAGCGCCTTGTTCAGGTGTGCGCCGCGAATGTCCAGCGGCGACTGCTCATGGCCCTTCGAACAAGCCTTATAAGCCGGATCCAGCTTGCCCCAGACCAGCTCGCCGCGTTTTCCCACGTAGTCCCATGGAGTGGTTTGTGCGGCGGCCAAGGTCGCCATGCCCAGTGCAAGAACGGCAAGTGCAGGGAAACGCATAGATTGCTCCTTGACAGAATGATTCAGAATGGACGCGCAACGCGTCAGAGAGCATTCTAAGGCATTTACGGGACGGCTGTAGCAGGAGATCGAAGCGGTGTCTTTTGCAGACGAGAGTGGCGAAAAAAGCGAGAGGAAAATGGGCTGTTCGAGGGCCGGTTTTTCGGCTCGGACCCGGCAGAAAGGCTGGATTTTGAGGCAAGAAACAGATATTTCCGGTGATTTTCAGAGGTCAAATCTCACCATGCGGGAGAATTCGGGGCAGGAGTTTTTCGAGCGGCGTTGATTTCAAACGGATTAAAAAATGATCTGCAATGTTTTGAGAGAAATTTATACCCCTGGGTTAGTGGGGGTAGGGGGTAGGGCTCGGGTACGGTGTCAGGCGACAGGGATCAGCAAAAAACCGCGCCTCCGGTCGGTGTCCATTTGGTGATTGTGCGGAGAGAGCGACTCGGCGGAGTTTGGGGATGCTGTCATCATGCGCTTCCGGGTAGTATTCCTCTGCAAAACTTGCTGAGGCAGCGTTGATACGTCTGGCGAATCATGAGGAGGCTTCGGGAATGGTTCAAAATGCTCGGCCGCAAAGGAGGAGAACGCACTCGGGGGCGAGATTTCAACAGCGGGCGAGCGAGACAGAAGATGGACGCAGAGAAGGTAAAGGGGAATGAGATGAAGCGATGCAGTTTCCGGAATAGCCGGCAATCCAAGCGTTGCAGCGGTCCATGAACCCTGGGGCGTTCCCCATTCTTGTTCATGCGCTAGAGTGCGATATTTAATGTACCGTTTTTCCACTGCGGTAGGAGAGTCTCGGTCAAAACTTGTGTTGACTTTCGACAAGACATCCCTTAAATTCTATGAGCCTAGTTTCTAATAAAGCGCCGCACAGTCAACGCAATAGCCACCCTGTCTCATTTGAATAAGGAGCCCAACCTTGAAGAGCCAGATGTTTGACGCAAACTTCCCGCGATCGATGAAAAACTCAACCGATACAAAGTTCCTCAAAATGATTCTTCTAGCGGTCGTCTGCGTTCTCACGCTGATGATCTCCCCTGCCATTCATGGCCAGGCTACGGGAAGTTTCTCCGGCAATGTTATCGATAAATCCGGATCGACGATTCCCGGCGCAACCGTGACGGTCACTTCCCCCGCAACAGGTCTGGTCCGTACTGTGAAATCAGACGATGCGGGGCATTATCTGGTTCCGCTGCTTCCCGTTGGCGTTTACACCGTGCGTGCGGACGCGACGAACTTCAGGAGCGCTGAAGCAAAAGACTTGCGCCTGCAGGTTGACGAAGCGAGGGAACTGAATTTTACGCTCGTGCCCGCAACTGTGGTGACGAATGTCGCGGTTTCTGCTGATGCGGTCACCGTCGAGACAGCCAGTCCCTCTCTCGGCCAGGTAATCACGTCGCAGGAGGTGACGAACCTGCCTCTCAATGGCCGCGATTTCGTTCAACTGGCCACTCTTACGGCCGGCGCCACTGCGGAAACGAACCCCAACAGCTTTTTCACCCAGGGCGCCGACAGCGAGGTGGCCGCGCGCGGCTCCTTCTCACTTTCGGTCGGCGGCTCCCGTCCCAACAGCACCGACTGGCTGCTCGATGGAGTCGACAATAACGAACTCACCGCGGGTGGCATCGGCATCTTTTCTTCGATCGATGACATTCAGGAATTCAAGGTTTTAACCTACACCTATTCCGCCGAATTCGGCTCCCGCGCCGGCCCCACCGTCCTGGTCAGCACAAAATCCGGTACCAACAACATTCACGGCTCTCTCTTTGAGTTTGTACGCAATACCGATCTCGATGCCAAGAGCTACTTCGCCTCCGGCGTGGAAAAGTTCAACCTTAACCAGTTTGGCGGTTCCGTCGGCGGACCGATTATCAAGAACAAGACCTTCTTCTTCGTCGACGCCGAACAAAAATATCAGCGCCACGGCATTCCCTTTACAGGTCTGGTGCCTTCGCTGGCCATGCGCACGGGCGACTTTTCCGCCGACAACTTCGGCGATACTCTTTCCGGGATCGGCGCCAATTTCACTCCGGTAATCGCCAATCCGTATATGCAGGGCGCGTCGACCAACGCGGCCGCCTACCCGAATGTCTACTTCCAATGCGATGGCTCGGGGAATCCTATAACCCCCAATGGTGATGGAAGTCAGCCCCAAGGGACCAACTGCAACAAGATTCCAGCCAACCTGATTGACCCTATTGGGAAGGCGATGCTGAACATTTACCCCACGAATCTTGTCAACGCCGGGAACTCCGGCACCGGCTACAACTACGTCAACGAGCCTGTGCGCACTCTGAACGAAACCAAGTTCGATGCCCGTCTGGACCACACGCTCTCCACCAAAGACAATCTTTTCGGCCGTTTAAGCTACGACCAGGCAACCTCGTTTGTTCCCGGTGGCGCGCCGGGGCTCGCCGAAGCAAACGCCTTTGGCAGCAGTGAGAACCTGACCAACCACGCGCGCAACATCGGCATTGGCTGGAACCACGTCTTCTCGCCCCGCGCGCTCAACCAGGCCACCCTCGGCTACGACCGCATCTTCGACTACATTGCCTCACAGGATAACTACACCTGCGAATCGGCCATCCTGGGAATTCAGGGCGCTGATCTGGGCTGCACGGGGATCGGCCCCGGCAGTACCCCCAACTCCACTGCTCCATACAGTGAAGGCTTGGTTTCCGCTGAAATCACCAGCGGCTATTGGGCCCTCGGCGATCGCGGCTACTCTCCTTTCCAGGGTGGTACGAACATTTACTCGTTCAAAGACGATCTCGATCTGATTCGCGGCAAGCATGAGATTCACGTCGGCATCGATATCCGTGCCAATCAGATGAACGTCGGCACAGCAGCCTTTGGATCCGGCTTCTGGCTCGTCGGTACCTTGGGAAACTTCACCGCACAAGGTTTCGCCCCCGGCAATCCCGAGGCGGACCTGCTGATGGGACTTCCCGGCGGGGGCATCCACGACCAGACATACAACGGAGCCGTCAGCGGCCGCCGCTGGAACATCATAAGGCCCTTCGTCGAGGATGATTGGCGCGTTACCCCGTCGCTTACCCTCAACCTCGGCCTGGCCTGGGACTTGACCACTCCCATCACCGAGGTCCATAACCGCATGGCGGACTACATCCCCTCATTAACGGGAGGACAGTTGCTGATTGCCGGCAAGAACGGAGTGAGCAGATCGGCCGGCGTCAACATGTTCAAGGACGCATACGAACCCCGTCTTGGCCTCACATGGAAGATACACGGAAGCGACATGACTGTGCTTCGCCTCGGCTTTGGCATCTATCACGATTCGTCCTGGAACCAGGGCGCGCAGGGTCTCTGGCAAAATCCGCCCAACCTCGGCGAGTCCGATCAATTCATCGGTAACTTTAGCTGCATCTCCGCGGCTTCATATTGCGCCTCCGCGCTTGGGGGACCGGTTTACGGTGTCACTACTACCACCGGAGGCTTTCCCCTCCTTCCCACGCCGCAAGATGTGACCAGCTTCACCGGCACGTACGTCTACCAGCCAACCAACTTCCAGCCAGGCAGGGTTCACCAATATAACGCGAACGTCGAACGTCAGTTGCCGGGAAATGTCCTGCTGACCGCCGGCTACGCTGGTTCGGTCGCGGGCCATATTCTGGTGATCGGCAACGGCATCAACGTCAACAGCCCCTCCGCGTGCGGCGTGGTCACCGGCTACTCCATCGGCTGCCTTCCCGGCGGCGCGCCCTATGCGTATACCAACACCTTTACCTTTTACAACGACGACGCAAACTTCAACAGCGCCTTGCTCTTCGGCGATGTGGGCAAGACGCACTACAACTCGGCGCAGCTCAAAGCGGAGACCAAGACGCCAAAATACGGCCTCTACGCCTTGTTTGCCTACACCTACTCCCGTACCTATGACAACGGTCTGTCGGACGGCCTGGGGTCAGAGTTGAGCGCACCCTATTTCCCGCTTCCCAACTGGCAAAACCTGGATTGGGCCTTGTCGCAGATCAATCTCGATCAAAGCTTCACCGGCAGCGTCATTTACGATTTGCCCTTCGGCCACGGGAAGCAGTTCGGAAGCAGCTGGAATGACGCGACCAATGCCATTCTCGGCAACTTCCAATTGACTCTGATCGAAAGAATCTCTTCCGGTTTCCCAGTTCCCTTGATAGACAGCAAAAATGCGTCGGGCACTGCCTTCAATTCCGGCGGCGACTCCTACAACTTGAACCGTCCGAACCAGGTCTCAGGCTGTAACCCCTACGCCGCCAACCACAGCCAGCACCAGTGGATCAACACATCCTGCTTCGCCGCGCCCGGCCAGATTGCCGCCGGCGTGAATGTTGGTGGCGAGCTCGGCAATGCATCGCGTGTCCCGGTCGTCGGGCCGGATTTCGTCAACACCGACTTCTCTCTCATCAAGAAGATCGCGCTGCCTCGCAGAGATATGGGCTTGGACTTCCGCGCCGAGTTCTTCAACCTCTTCAATCACACACAGTACGGCATGCCGGGGAACGACATAGGCGTAGCAACCACGGATCCAACGGGAGTTATTACGTCGGCTAACGGCTTCGGTACCGTCGGCTCCACTGTCAACAACCCGCGCCTTATCCAACTGGCGCTCAAGCTTTCATTCTGAAGCTGGATGGTCTCCAGTGGGATCAATGCCCACTGGGGACCTCTCAACGAGCCGAGAATGCGTTCAGGGCACGACTTCGGTCGTGCCCTGAATGCATTAAGGCGCCCAATATTTATCAATCCCGGGCGAGTGACCAGCCGCCTGGAAACTGCACTCCTCAAAAAAAAGGGGCCCTTCTGGCGAAGGGTCCCTTGGTGTTGCGATGGTGCTCGGAAACTACTTGGCAGCAGCCTTCAGGCCCGCCTGTTCAGCCAGAGCGGCGGCCTTGTCGGTGGCCTCCCAGGTGAACTCGGGCTCGGTGCGGCCAAAGTGGCCATACGCCGCGGTCTTCTGGTAGATGGGCCGGCGCAGATTCAGGCTCTCCATGATGCCCTTGGGCGTAAGCGAGAAGTTCTTGCGCACCAACTCGGTGAGTTTAGCCTCGCCGATCTTGCCGGTGCCGAAGGTATCCACGCGCACGCTGACCGGCTCGGCGACGCCAATGGCGTAGGCAAGCTGCACCTCGGCGCGTTCAGCCAGCCCAGCGGCCACTATGTTCTTGGCGATATAGCGGGCCATGTAAGCCGCGCTGCGATCCACCTTCGTCGGGTCTTTGCCGCTGAAGGCGCCGCCGCCGTGACGGCCCGCGCCGCCGTACGTATCCACGATGATCTTGCGGCCGGTAAGGCCAGTGTCGCCCATCGGTCCGCCGATCACAAATCTCCCCGTCGGGTTGATGTGATACTTGGTGTGCTCGTCGAGCCACTTGGCCGGCAGCACCGCTTGAATCACGTGCTTGAGGATGTCGGCGTGCAGTTCTTCATTGCTGACCGTATCCGCGTGCTGGCTGCTGATGACCACGGCGTCAATGCGTGCAGGCTTGCCGTTTTCGTCGTACTCCACGGTGACCTGGCTCTTGCCGTCGGGGCGCAGATAGGCGAGCTTGCCGGACTTCCGCACGGCAGTTAGCTGGCGGGTAAGCTTGTGGGCCAGAGAGATGGGCGCCGGCATCAGCTCAGGGGTTTCGTTCGATGCGTAGCCGAACATCATGCCCTGGTCGCCGGCGCCGCCGGTGTCAACGCCCTGGGCAATGTCGCCTGATTGCTTGTTGATGGTGGAAATCACCGCGCAGGTGTTGGAGTCGAAGCCGTAGAGAGCATTGTCGTAGCCGATGGAGGCCACAACGCCGCGCACCAGGCTTTGGAAATCAACGTATGCTTTGGTGGTGATTTCGCCGGCGATAACCACCAGGCCGGTGGCCAAAAGCGTCTCGGCGGCGACGCGGCTGTAAGGGTCCTGCTCCAGGCAGGCGTCCAGAATAGCGTCGGAGATCTGGTCCGCCATCTTATCCGGATGGCCTTCGGTGACGCACTCAGAGGTAAACAAGAAACGGTCGCTCAATGTAAAAGCTCCTCCCATTGCAGGGATTTCAATTTGGGCAGTCTGGGGCGAGGACCGGTTCACGCTGGATCACCGGCACGGAGAGCAGAATATCTCTCTCGCATCGGACCCACTCTCGCACAGCACATGCCAGCACCGTCAGGCCATGTGCCTTGGGATGCATTGTTCTATGGTAATTGCCACTAGTGTCCGAGAGCAATCACTCGCATTGAACGGCGAGAAGTGCGCGCCCAAAGGGGTTGTAGGCATGGTGAACCGCGACTGGCTGACAGCATTCGAGCGTCAAGCCTTAAGTAACCCGGTCCGTTATCTCGTCTTGCAAAGAGCAGAGAAATCCGCTAACTAGAAAAGCTTCACGGCAACAGCGTGGGCCACCAGCCGCCGCGCAGGCCAAAGTAGCGCACAGCCAGACAAATGCCCGCCAGGCCCACCAGCAACAGCAGCGCCGCACCGATCCGGCGCAGACGCCTCTCCAGTTCGTCTCGCCGCTGAATGCGGGCCTTGCCTACATTCGAGGCAAACTCCATCCAACTGCGGTCATCTTCCAGCATCTGTCCACTGGCGCGATATGCCTTCAAGAATCGCTCCGTCCAGTCAACCTCATCCAGGCCCACCGCTCCCGCGTAGCCGCGGACAATGCCCTTGCTCAGGATGCCGCCGGGAAGCTGGCGAAACTTCCCCTGCTCCAGCGCAATCAGATGTTGCTGGCTGATCTTGGTCACCGCCGTGATGTGCTCCAACGCTATGCCGCGGGACATCCGCTCTGTGCGCAGGTCTTCTCCAAAGCTGCTCATCGTTCGCCACACAACCTTCAGGTACTAGGTAAGATTGACCACTCCACAATAAACCTAGCTGCCTCTTAGGTCAAAGCTTATCGGCATCTTTCCATTTTCGTCTCAGGGCGCTGCGACTTTTCCTTTACGAAAGTACCCAATTGACCGCTTCCATCGCCGCGCGTCCCTGTTTCTTCGTCGGTGCTCAGCACAGTTTTCGCATCCGCTCAGGGCTGTTACCCTTGAAGCGAGAGCTTTTCTAGCATTTTTCAGACTCTCGGAGCCATCTTTGGGAATGAATAAGCTTATTTTTGCCAACCTGCTGCACCGCCCGGTCCGCTCAATCATCAGCGTCCTTGCCGTGGCCATTGAAGTGATCATGATCCTGTCCATCGCCGGCATCTTCATGGGTATATTGAACGATACAAAGGAGCGCACGAACGGCATCGGCGCCGATCTGATGATGCGCCCCTCCAATGCCAGCATCATGGTTGGGGTAAGCGGCGCGCCCATGTCGGCCAAGATTGTCGATGTCCTCCGCCAGTTGCCCCATGTCGCCGTCGCTTCGCCGGTTATTCAAAACCTCCACACCACAGGCAAAATCGAAGTTCTCTATGGCATCGATTACCCCAGCTTCAACGCCCTGAAACCCTTCGTCTATGTCTCCGGCGGACCGTTTCAGGGGCCTGATGACGCCATCATAGATGACATCGCGGCAGGAGCCGACGGCGGCCTTAAGGTGGGCGATACCATCACCATCTTGGATCATCCCTTCCGCATCTCGGGCATTGTCGAACACGGCAAGGGCGGGCGCAAGATGCTGCGCCTCGATACGATGGGCAAGTTGATGGGCTCAGAGGGCAAGGCCTCTCTTTTTTACATCAAGTGCGACGACCCAGCCAACGAGAGCGCTGTCATTAAGGAGATCCAGGCGACGCGCGGCCTGGAAGGCAACCCGGTGGAAACCATCGACGACTGGCTCGAGCAAATGACGCCGGACAAGATTCCCGGCTTCAATATCGCTCTCCGGGTGGTCACCTTCATCGCCGTTCTCGTAGGGTTTCTGGCCATCTTCCAGTCCATGTATACGGCTGTTCTCGAACGCACGAGGGAGATTGGGATTCTCAAGTCGATGGGCGCTTCCAAGCTGACCATCGTGGATGTTGTGCTGAGAGAAACTGCCGCAATGGCCGTGGCGGGAGTGCTGCTGGGCATTGCGGGCACATTCGGCGTAAAGCTCCTCATGGTCCACGTGTTTCCCATGACGCACTTCGAGGTCACGGGCATCTGGATCGCCAAAGGCTCCGCCATTGCCTTTGCAGGGGCTATCTGCGGCGCTCTCTACCCGGCCTGGATGGGAGCCCGCAAGGACCCCATCGACGCGCTGGCATACGAATAGGCCCGGCCGCCATCTCTGGGTGCCCCATCCTCGCCGCGTACTTGTTTTTGCGGCTAGGGTGGGATAGTTTCGCAAATCTCGGTGCCCCACCCATTTCGCGCCCTTTGCGAAATGGGTGGGGTATCTCAAACCCGGATGAACCGAATCAGCAAATTCATATCCATCTCCCGGTCGAGACCGCTGCGCTCTTACCCTAGTACACTGATATCGTTCCACCAGGATTCCCCATGAAGAAATTCGCCATAGGCATCTATGCCGCCGCCACCATCGCCCTCATGGTCTGGGGTTTTTATCAGGCCGTTTATGTCGCGCCCACTGACGCCATGCAGGGCGAGATTTTTCGCATCATTTTCTACCACGTGCCCTCGGCCATGGTGGCGTTCCTCTTCTTCGCCATCTCGCTGGCCGGTTCCATCGGCTACCTAAGTTTCCGCCGCAACCGTCCGCTGTGGGCGCAAGTCTCCGATGCCTGGGCGCTCGCCGGCGCTGAAGTTGGCGTGGTCTTCTGCACCGTTGTGCTCACCACCGGCCCCTTGTGGGGACGCCGCGCCTGGGGCATCTGGTGGACATGGGACGCGCGCCTGACCACCACTCTCGTTCTGTGGCTTATCTATGTCAGCTACCTACTGTTGCGCCGCTTCGCCGCCGGCCCTCAAGTGCAGACGCTGGCCGCCGTCCTTGGCATCTTCGGCGCCCTTGATGTGCCTATCGTCTACATGTCGAACCGTTGGTGGCGCACACAGCACCCTGCTCCGGTCTTCGGTGGCGCGCAAGGCTCCGGCATGGACCCGTCGATGGTGTCTGCCTTTCTGTGGAATATCCTGGCCTGGCTCTGCTGGGGAATCCTGATTCTTGGCGTCCGTTACCATGTCGAGCGGCAGCAACAGAAGATTGCGGCCGCTGAAGCCCAGCAAGCGCTCGACGCCTGATTCAGCCAATAATCCGCACCTGAACCAGAGAAATTAGAGGGAAAAATGGATCAAGCAGCTATTCTCGACCACCAATTCCGCATTGCCGCCTATGTCGTCACCTGGGTCATCCAACTGGGCTATCTCACATGGCTCGGCGTGCGCTGGCAAGCGCAGAAGCGCGATGCCGCCCGCCTGAGTCAAAAGCCACGCTGAATTGTCACTCCTCTCAGGCCCCGACGGCAGGCCTTCGCCGCCGGGCGCGCGACACCCCCGTCCAGTCCGTAGCCCTATTAACCTTTATGTATCCGAGAACCAAAAACCTCTCATATAGCCCGATAACCTATTTATTGTTAATCACTTAAGGATACAAACTAAGACCGATTCCACCCTTCTTCCCGCCGTTTTCACCCCACACACCGCCGTCAAATGAAGGCCGCTACGCCTGACTCCTGCCACTAGTCTTTCGTTTGCTTAAGATTTCCCACATTTTGCCGATGCTATAGATGGAAGCAAATGTGCAGGGGGAATTGCACCTTGCTTCTCAAATGCTCCGCTTGGCTGATGCAAGAGATAGCCGTTTGCGCTTCTGTTCAGATTTGAACAGCTTTGGGGATTGCAGTGCTGAGACTATCCCAGAAGGCGTAGAGAACCGCCAGCATATCTTCTTGACAGCGCTAGACATGTCCGGAGCGGTATTTGACGGCCCTGGCCTTTGCTGGCGATCAAAGAGGCTGAGGGCGTGCCCATACTTGCTAACCGACCCCGGCGAACCGGGAGAACGGACATACCTATGCCTGCTGATTTTGGTGACATTACAGCCTACCACCGTGAAGAAGCCGCCCGGCATTTCGCGCTCGCTCAAGCCGCCCGCGAACGGGAAAGTTTCGGCGAGGCTGATTACCACGCCTCTATGGCCGTCCGCTGGTACGAAGCCGCGCAGGAGCAGAAGATCGAGATGCGACAGGAGCCTGCTGTCCGCCACATCGCATACCGAAAATCAAACTACCGCGCCCCTGAGCCGCTGATGCAGCGTCGCCCTTCATTCGTCGCCGGCTTCTTGTCAGCCATCAAGCGCAAGTCTCAGGCGATCCTCCATTCCCTCACTGGGAGCCATGTTCCCATGGAGGGTTTGTCGATTCGCTGACCACGGCAGAGCCTAACCCGTGCTTCTGTTCTCAAGATTTTACGGATTATTTAGGAGATCCAAGTCCGGCCGGTTCCGGCAGGCCGGACTTGTCTTACGGCAGCTTGAATGCCTTCACGGCAATGGCGTTCGGGGCGCTGCCGGCTGAGAGCAATGTGAAGAGCGAGAGCGTGCCTGTGCGAACCACGGCCACATCATTCGAGCGGGAATCGACGGCAAACAGCAGAAGGCCGGAGCCGGAAATCGCCAGTGCCGAAGGGCCGTCGCCAACGTGAATCGATCCCATGCGCTTGCCTTCGTCGATAGCGTAGACCGTCACGTATTGCGAGTGAAGGTTGGCCACGTAGAGCATGGAGTTATCCGGCGAGACCAAGCCGCTGACTGGATAGTCGCCGATCATGGTTGCGCTGCTCACGTCGTCGGTGTTGTTGATGATCTCGGAGATGGAGTTGGAGAGCGAGTTCATCGCGAACACTTCGCCGCCGTCCGGTTTGAGGGCCAACTGCAACGGCGCCTGGCCCACATCGAGCAAAGCTTCCAGTCGGTCGGGCTGCGCGAGTTGGGCCTCGCCTTTGAGGCCTGAGGTTTTGTCCGGACTTGATGCGGAGCGGGCCAGTGCGATGGCCATGATCTGATGGCCTCCCGAGCAGACCACAAAAACCTTAGAAGAATCGGGAAGAATCACGGCGTCGGAAGCGCGAGGGCAGCCCTCGAATACCTGCCGGACGCGACGAGCCGCAGGATCGATGAGACTGACCGAGCCGGCTTTGCGATTGGCGACGACCAGTGTCTTGCCGTCGGGAGAGATGCGCGCTGCCACCGGCTCCTCGCCAGCGCCGATAGCCGCAATCTCACTCCGCGCCTTCAGGTCCACCACGGAGATGGTGTTCGAGCCGGAGTTGGCCACGTACGCCAGCTCGCCTTTCGAGTCGATATCGATGGAGACCGGCTGCCGGTGAACCGTAATGGCGCCCGAGACGGTATTGTTTTCCGCGTTGATTACCGAGATCGAACCCTGCCCTCCAGCCGCGCCGGAATTGACTACGTAGACTTCGTTGCGTGTGGGGTTCACGGCGACTGCCACAGGATTCTGTCCCACGGCAAGCTCCCGGTCCACCCGCACGTTGACCACGTCGAGCACGCTGACAGTTCCGCTGCCGCCGTTGGTCACGTAGGCGTATTCACGGTAGTTCGGAGGGTATTGCGGAAAGTCATGCGGCCGGCAGCTGGTGAGACCCAAGGCCAGCAGGGCGAGCGCGGAGAGGTGTGTAATCGTGGCGTACGGAGAGTTCATTGAATAAGTCCGGCGTTCATAACGGTTGGACCTCGAGTTCAGGCTCTGGCGGTCTCGATACGAATGCCGCGCGGCAGATTGCGGCCAACCACCGGAGCAATCCTTTCCAGCTCGTCCATCATGATGGCGAATTGCCCAGGATAGATGGACTGGGGGCCGTCGGAGAGCGCCTTTTCTGGGTGGTCGTGCACCTCGACCATGACGCCATCGGCGCCCGAGGCTACCGCGGCGCGGGCCATGGGCAACACGCTGTCGCGTTTGCCGGTGCCGTGGCTGGGATCGACAAGGATGGGCAGGTGGCTCACTTTCCGAATGGCCGGAACAATGCTCAGGTCCAGGGTGTTGCGCGTGTGGTCGGCAAAGGTGCGCACCCCGCGCTCGCACAGAATGACCTGGTAATTGCCCTCGCTCATCACGTACTCGGCCGACATCAAAAACTCTTCCAGAGTAGCCGAGAGGCCGCGCTTGATCAGTACCGGCTTCCTCAGTTGGCCGGCGCGCTTCAGCAGAGAAAAGTTCTGCATGTTACGCGCGCCAATCTGAACCACGTCGGCCCATTCAGCCACCAGGTCCAGCGTCTCGTTGTCGATGGCCTCGGTGACAATGCGCAACCCGAATTGCTCGCGAACCTCGGCCATGATGCGCAGCGCCTCCACGCCCAGGCCTTGAAACGCGTAAGGCGATGTGCGCGGCTTGTAAGCGCCGCCGCGAAAGAACTGCGCGCCCGATGCGGCTACCGCTTCGGCAATGGCAAAGGCCTGTTCGCGGCTTTCCACCGAGCATGGCCCAGCGATGATGGCCAGGTTGCGGCCGCCGATAGCAGCTTCGGGATGGCTTCCAATTCCCGCAAATCGTATTACGGTGTCTTCTTCTTTCACGTCCCGGCTGGCCAGCTTGTAAGCCTTGGAAACGCGGATCACTTCAGCGACTCCAGACAGCGCTTCGAGGTTGCCGCGGTCCACTTCGCCCTGGTTGCCGGTTATGCCGATGGCGGTGCGCTGCGCTCCGGGAAGCGGATGTGCGCGAAAGCCCAATTGCTCTATGTGATCGCAGACCGCCTGGATTTCCTCCTGCGACGCCTGCGCCTTCATGACAACCAACATAGCCGGCCCCCTCGAATCATCAGTCTAACGGCTGCGGCGGCGAAGGGCAATTGTCAGGATTCGCGGGAATCGGCTTGGGGCGAGGTCGCTCCCGGCTGCACCTTGTAATGCAGAATAAATTCCTCCTGCTCCTGTGTATCGGGAACAGCACAGCCGCGGGCGTCTTCAATGGCGTCCAGCGCCTTGTCGGCGCGCCAGCCCAGATGCATGAGCGCGCAGGCCGCTGCCACCGTTGACCGGCCGATGCTGCCCCGGCAGTGGATCCCGATATGTTCCCCTTCTCTGAGACGGCTTGCCAAATCGATTACGAAGCTGCGGAAAGCGGCTGCATCAATCGGTATCCGTGTGTCGGGAATCGGAAAAGTGAGAAACTTCAGCCCGATCTCCTTGGCGAGCTGACCTTCGTCCGCCAGGCCGAGCGAATCAGCCTCCCAGTTCTCCATCATCGACACCAGGGTTTGAATGCCGCTCTCCTTTATTCGCAGCAGTGCATCTTCCAACAAGTCGTCGCCGCGCGGGCGAATCAATATGGCCAGCGGCGCGACCGGAATTCCTTTGATCCAGAAAATGCCCTTCATGGCGTTCAAACTCCTGCTGACTCTTCGATGCGGTCGCAGATGCCAGGGATACCGAAGCCACGCGCCGCGCCTTCATCTATAAATCGAACATGGGAAGCAGTATAAGTCATCACTTCTTTGATGATAGACGGCGAAAAAGCCAGGAGTACGGTGCAGCCCTGAATCACAATCTACGTGAAATGCTCCCATCCCTGCGGCTCAAGCGGCTTTGCGCCTTGCGAGGAGATCAGCGTCATTGCGGGTCGCCCCGCGCGAGTCTTCAAGATTCGGCCGATTTTCGTAATCTTGACGCCTGCGATCGCTCGCGGCAGCTTCGCCGTCGCCCGAGCGGTAAAAAGCAGTTCGTAGTCCTCGCCGCCGTGCAGAGCCTGATTGAGAGTCGCGCCGGGATGGATCGGCAGCGCACTCGCATCCACCTCCGCGGCCACACCTGACTCCTCGCAGATATGAGCCAGATCCGATGAAATGCCGTCGCTCAGGTCGATGGCGGCTGAAGCTACTCCGCGCCGTTGAAGCCAGAGGCCTTGGGCAATGCGCGGCTGCGGGTAAAGGTGCGGGACGAGCTTTGCGGCCAGCTTTTTTGGAACTCGTGGCGGCTTTGCGCGACCGGAGTTGGCGTTGGCCAGATTTTCCAGGCAGGCAAGACCGGCAGCTGCTCCGCCCAGAGCGCCAGTCACATAGAGCAGGTCGCCCGGCTTCGCGCCGGAACGCAACAAGGCCCGCCCATGGGCAACGGCGCCAACCAGCACAATATCGGCCACGGCCAGGGAGGATTCGGCCAGGTCTCCACCGGCCAGTGGCGTCGAGTGGAATTCAGCCAGCGCCAGCAACCCATCGAGAAAGCGCTGCACCCAGGAATGGGATTCGGCCCCAACCGCGATCCGGCGGCCACCCGGCAAAGTAAGCTCGCGCGGCAAGCCCAAAGAGAGAAAAGCGCCAACGGGACGCGCGCCCATGGCTGCCAAATCGCTCAAGCCGCGCGCCAGAACGCGATGGCCGACGGCTTCAGGTTGGTGCCAGTTCAAGTGGAAGTGTTGGCCTGCGATCGACAAGTCCGTCGTTACCGCCAGTTCTTCGCCGCGGCGCGGAGCCAGCAGCGCGCAGTCGTCGCCGATGCTCAGCCGAATGCCGCCCCTGCTGTAACTCCTGGCCGCGCTCGCTGCACGCCGGCGAATCTCGCCGAGCAAGGCAACTTCGCCTCGCCCGACACCGGAATGGGTCTGCTTCATACGCACCTTATGAGAATAGGGCAAACCAACGGGATTCTTGCTGGCAATGTCTTAACTGGGGCTAACTTCAACTGAATCAGCGATGACATAGGTAACTAGTTGGGTAATGTTACTTTTTTCAATTTCGTTGTCCCCTCAAGGCTGAATTTGTTAAGCTTGACAGACGATCTTGGGAATACGCCCGCTAGGGGGTATTTATTATTTTGGGGGCTGGAAGGCTCCGCTGCCTTGGGCTTTTGATAGTGCACGGCGAGTTGCGATCCTGCGCTTCGCAGGGATGAAAGGCAAAAAATGCTTCGCAAGCGCTACTACGTTCTGTTTGTTGCAAGAGACGATGACGGACAGATCCGCAAGATCTCCCTGCCTCTCAAATACGTTTATGGATTTCTGGCCGCCGCGCTGGTGGGAGCCTTCACCATCGTTGGATTGTTCGGCTCTTACACGCGCATGCTGCTCAAGACCGAGAGTTTTAACCAGGTCCGCCAGGATCGGGAAACACTGCGCAAAGACTACAAGCAGATGGCGCAGATTGCGCACGAACGCAATGTGCAGGTGGCCTCGCTGGGAGCGCTGGCAAGCGAAGTAACCGCGCTCTACGGACTGCGACAGAACAAATTGGCGGCAGCCAAGCCCGCGGCTGCGGCAAGCGCAGCGGCTGAGTCCACGCCCGCTAGCATGGCCGTGACAGACGACCTATCCCAGCAGCAGGTAAAGCTATCCATCAACCAGTTTTACGCGCTACGCGCCGAGGCCATGTCGGGCCGGGTTTCCCGCGCCCTCGAGAGCGGACTCACGCCCAGCTTTGCCGGAGACTGGACCGAGTTGGCCGACGCTCCCTCGCTCTGGCCGCTGGAAGGCCGTATCGGCTCGAGCTTCGGCGAGCGCCAGGACCCGATTAACGGCGAAGGCGCCTTCCACTCCGGAATCGACATTGACGCGCCTACTGGTACTCCAGTGCGCGCCGCCGCCGACGGCAATGTGACCGGAGCCTCCATGAACGCTGGATACGGCCGCGAGATCGTGATCGATCACGGCCACGATGTGACGACAATTTACGGGCATCTATCGGTAATGGCGGTCGTTCCCGGCCAGCATGTCGTGCGCGGCCAGGTTATTGGCTATGTGGGCCAGTCAGGCCGCGCCACCGGTCCGCACCTGCACTATGAAGTGCGCGTCCACAAGGTCCCGGTCAATCCGTATAAGTATTTGCGCACCACTTATGAGCAGATGGCATTTAGTGACCCGGACGAAGCCGCCCCACTCATGCAATAAGCTGCCTTGAGCGCAGTTAATTTGCCTTGACTGCTAGTTAATTCGGGCTAACTCCGCTAACACCTTTAACTCCACTTCACGTACCACCCACATAACTCACATGCCAAATCGAGCGCGAGCCGTCGTCGGAGACGAATAGCGAGCCGTCTTTGGCTTCGGCCACGCCGACCGGCCGGCCCCAGACGGTTCCGTCGGGAAGCACAAAGCCTGTGAGAAAGTCTTCGTATTCGCCGGTCGCATGGCCATTCACCATCGGCAGCCGAATAACCTCATAGCCGCCGCGCGGCTCGCGGTTCCATGAGCCATGCTCCGCTGCGAATCCCTCGCCCTTGTACTGGGCGGGAAACTGGCTTCCCTCGTAGAAGAGCATTTCCAGCGATGCAAAATGAGGATTCACCAGAATGTCGGGAGTGATGACTTTGGATTGCAGTTCAGGGTGCTTGCCGGTGTGGCGATAATCCTGCACGCCACCGGAGGGGCCATGGTAGTAGAACCACGGCCAACCGTAGAAGCCGCCTTCCTGTACGTGTGTGATGTAGTCAGGCGGAAGATTGTTGCCCATTCCGTCGCGCTCATTGGTCGAGCACCACAACTCGCCAGTGACTGGATTAATCGCCTCTCCCACGCAGTTGCGCAGGCCCCAGGCGTAGATCTTCACAAACATCCCTTCAGGCGTGAACTCCAACACATCGGCGCGATGAAACTCCTCGGGATGCGTATCGGGGTCGTCCACGTTGGAGTGCGAGCCGACCGAGGCAAACAGTTTTGTGCCGTCTTTCGAGAACACCAAGTCGCGCGTCCAGTGCCCGCCGCCGCGCAGCCGCCCGCCGCCGGGCAGATCGGCCAGATGCTGCGAGGGGCCTGTCGCCTTCAGGTCGCCGTTCTTATACCGGAAGCGGACAATCCCGTCGGTGTTGCCTATATAAACCCACGCGGGATGTGCGCCGGCGGGGTAAAAAGCGATGCCGAATGGCTGGTGCAAACCCTCGGCGAAGACCGAGACCTGCGCAGCCTTCGCGTCCGCGCCAACACCTCGGAAAATCTTGATCTTGCCGGTTTCGCTCTCAGCCAGAAAAAGATCGCCATTCGGTGCGGTGCGAATCAGCCGCGGATTGTCCAGGCCTGCGGCATAAAGCTCCACTTTGAAACCTTTGGGCGCTATGGGCAGCACATTCGCGGGCCGCGGAACCATCGTCGGGCCGTTGTCCACCGACTGCCCAGGAGCCGGCGCGGGCAGGTCGGCCACTGTGAGATGACGGCGAATGCCGGGGAATTCGTGGGCCGCGTCAGTGAATGCAGCCTGCCCGGTAAGCACGGAACCTTGGTGCGCGGCGCTTGCCCGCCAATGGCTGATCTCGAAGCCAAGATAGGCCAGAAAGAGAAGTGAGCAAATAACGGCAGCGGTCCTCAAGGACCAATTGGGAAAAAGCATAAAACCTCCGCTGGGGATGCGGTTCAATTCCATGGACGGTTGGTTGGGACGGATGGACGCGTCTGCCGCCCCGCTTTGTTGCTGTCTACTTTGACGCGCCTGAGCCGGAAGAGGAATCAGCCGGGTTTCTGGGGCTCGCGGCCGTAGCTGCAAACAGCTCGCGATCCAGCGAAGCCGTTACAACCACCCGGTCGTGCTCCTGCTTCACTTCTGCGGTCTTCAGCAGTTGCTTCAGCCCGTTGTTGGCCGCGTTGTCGGCCAGTGTAACGGTAATGCCGCGGGCCATGATCAACAGCATATTGAGTGCATCGCATTGGCTTGCGGCCTTGTCGCTGCTGGGGGCTATCTCCACCACTTTTACGTTCAGCGATCCACCCAGCGACAACGCCGGCGTTACGCTGGCGATGATGGTCGAGTCGGCCTCCAGCGGCAGCGAGAAACCCAGAATGTTGATCGCCCCGCCGCGTTCGTCGGCAAGAGGCAGGCCGATCTGTCCCACGCCCCAGGCCAGCGAGAGCAGCGGAACCTCGTGATAGTGCCGCCTGAGCAGCGTCGAGCCGGCAAAAGGCCAAGCGGCGGTCGAGTGCCGGTCGAGCATGGAGTGAATCTGCTCAGGGGTCGGCGTGTTCGATACGGCCACCATGTCGTAGCCGATCTGCGCCACGCGCACCGTGCGCCCCTCCGAGGGAATCGAGTAGACGATATGCCCCGCGTATGACTCGCGCGCCGCCGCGTGTGCATCAAGCCAGTCGTTCAGTCGCTTACCTGTAATTTTGCCCACCAGCACCATCGAATACGCCACCGTGCCGTTGGGACCGTTGGGGTCCGTCATGCGGTGCAGCGCGATGGCCGCCTCGTCCAGGTCGCGCTCCGGATCAATCCCAATCGCATCAATGAACTGCTGGTACTCGGCGGCGCGCTCCGGCGGCTTAAGGTCTTTGTGAAAGAAGGCGCGCACCGGCTTGAGGTTGACGTAAATGATGCCGTCAGACTCGGGCAGCAGCCGCGCAGCTTCCGGCGGGGCCTTCGAGCGCAGGAAGATAGCCACGGCCAAAAAAATCAGGACCGCGGCCACCACCATAAGCGTTCTTCGCGTGCGTTTATTCATGAAGGACCGTCAGAGATACCCTATCACTCCGGGCGGAATGGGTGGCTATCTCGGCCCGCTGCTTCAGTTCTTAACCGTCATAGTGTCTGAGTCGACTGCCTTTTTGCCAGTAATACCTTCGAGTCCAGCCAACAGGCCCCGATAGTCGCTCTTCTCCGCCTGGAGTGCAAGTCCTCCTTTTTTGCCGCCGTCATCCCATGTGAGCCCTACGAAATGCTTCTTCGATTTGGCTAACAACATCAACGCTCCGAGGCCCAAAGTGAATACTCCAATACCAATAGCTGCTCCCACGCGCCGGTGAACATCCTGCCCATAGCTGATTTCCGTCACCGCCGCAGCCGAAATGACCGCAACTTCCGTGTCTCCCTTCTTGATCCGGATGTTGTCGCCATCAATGTAGAGCTTCATATCTGTTCCGGCCTTGGCATTGGGAAGCGATCCGCCGTCATAGACGATCTTGTAACCGTTGTCGCCAGCAAACGCGCTGACTGGAAACAAAATGCAGAGAAAGAGTGCCAGTATTTTCTTCATTCTCAACCTTTCAATTAGGAGTCTTGACTAGGCCCTGCAACGAATTACGCCTCAAAACCGCAAAGTCAGTCACAGAATGACACCTGAATCATCAACCCAGACCCAGCATTTCGCAAGAGATTTCTCCTCAGCGCCCAAAATAGGCCTTCGCTTTAAATGGCGAGGCTCCCAGGTCTCATAAGCAAGACATGGGAGCCTTCAAGTTGGTCGAGATATTGTGCGACTGCCTACCGTCCCACAACCAGCACAACAAAGCTGCCGGGAACGATCGCCGGCCGAGGCCGCGGATTCTCCGCCGTTGCCGCGGGACGCGGGCCAAACTCGGCGGTAACCAGATAAATGCGATCGGCCAGTGAATCGTAAGCCATGGTGCGCGCGCCAGGTTGCGTGGGCAGACTCTCGATAGTGGGATAGCCCGGATCAGCGGCATTGACTACAGAGAGAGTTCCTTCCCGCCCGCAGGAAGCAAAGGCCAGCTTGTGCGCGGCGTCCCAACCAGCGGCGTCGGGACCATCACCAATCTCAGGCGTAGCCAGCGACTTGCCTGTCGCGGCGTCGGTCACGGCCATTTTCTTGCCGTCGCAAACACTGAAGAGCCGTCCGCCGGCAACGTCAAAAGCCAGCCCGCTCGGCCCGTCGCAGCCGGTCAGCGGCCACTCGCCGGTGAGTTTGTTAGTGTGTGCGTCCAGCCTGACCAGCTCGTTCTTGTCTTCGATATTGTCGAAGATAGTGCCTTTGCCATCGACAGCGGCGAACTCCGGCTTGCCCGGGAGGGCGATGGTGGAAACAACTTTCTGCGTGGCGGCGTCAATGACCGTCGCGTCGTGGCTGCGCCCGTTGAAAGTCCAGACGGTCTGTGTAGACGGCTCAAAGACGATGGCGTCGGGATTTTGGCCGGCTGGAATGGTGGTAACGGTCGCCAGCGTAGTGCGGTCAAAGACCACCACGGCGTTGCCGCCGCCGTCGGAGATGTAGCCGAACTTCCCGGCGTCATCTAGCGCAATACCATGCGTGCCGTGCAGTCCTGTAATACTGCCCACGAGCTTTCCCGTCTGCGTATCGACCACATCCACGCGCATGCCGTGAGCGAGATAAAGCCGGCGCGCCGCAGAATCAGCAAGCAGGTAATCCCATCCGCCCTCGCCGCCCACCTTCCAGGTGTCCAAAACTTTATAAGGCTGCTGCGCGGCCATTTGCGCCGGGACTGCGAACAAGCCGCAAAGCAAAACCGCGGCCGCAATGGGCCGGGCAAAAACGCTAAGAATGGACATGAGAAATCTCCTCCTGCAACACGGGAAGAATACCATCCCCCACTGCGGCAAAACGATCCGGCTCGTTCAACCCCGCCCCGATACATTACCCTCATAGAGTTGGCCCGAAAATGGGCCAGAGGACCTCACTTGCGCATTGTTCTCTCAAATATCGGAACCTTCGGCGACATCAATCCGTTAATCGCCATTGCATTGGAACTCAAGCGGCGCGGCCATGTGCCTGTAATGGCGCTGCCTGCCGTCTACGAGCCGAAGATCCGCCCGCTGGGCATCGAGTTTCACGCCGTCCGCCCGGACATCGATCCCACCAATACGATTCTCGTGGAAATGGTCTACGACATAAAGCACGGCACGGAACATGGCCTGAGGGATTTTCTTTTCCCTTCGCTGCGCCAAACCTATGACGATCTGCTCGATGCGGCCACCAAACCGGAGCGCGCAGATCTGCTGCTGCTCGGCGAGTTGAACTACGCCGGCCCGCTGGTTGCCGAGGTGACCGGGATTCCCTGGGCAAGTTACGTGCTTGCGCCGCTCTCGTTTTTCTCCGCCTTTGACCCGCCGGTGTTGCCCCCCTATCCACGAATGGCGCGCGCCGACAAGCTGGTACCTGGATTCGGACGCATCGTCAGGCGTCTCGCGCGCTTTACCAGCCGCAAGTGGCCGGAACCCATTTACGAGTTGCGCCGCGAACTGGGATTGCCCCGAGGCGCCAACCCGCTCTTCGACGCCAAACACTCGCCTGACCTTGTGCTGGCTCTGTTTTCGCGCGTATTGGGTATCGAACAAAAAGACTGGCCGGAGCACACGCGCATTACTGGCTTCTGCTACTACGACGCCGACGCCGGCAACCAGGCGCTGCCGGAGAATCTCGAACAGTTCCTCATCCAAGGCCCGCCTCCGGTGGTCTTTACCCTGGGCTCAGCGGCTGTGCTGGCTGCCGGCAACTTCTACGAGGTTTCAGCCAAGGCCGCCATCCGTCTCGGGATTCGCGCTGTGCTGTTAATCGGAACTGACCCACGCAACCGCCTCAAAACGGCCTTGCCTGAGTCAATCTGCGTAGCCGAGTACGCGCCCTACTCCGCCCTGCTCTCCCGCTCGGCGATGGTGGTGCACCAGGGCGGCGTGGGAACGACGGCGCAATGCCTGCGCGCGGGCAAGCCGATGCTCATCATGCCCTATTCGCACGACCAGCCAGACAATGCCCGCCGGATGAAGCGGCTGAAAGTGGGCCGGGTAATTCAACGTGGCAATTACAAACCGTGGCGCGTGGCGCGTCGGCTGAAGGCAATGCTGGCCGAGCCGCTGCTTGCCCAGCGAGCCAAAAGCGTGGCGCAGCAACTTAGCCACGAGGACGGCGTGCGCGAAGCCTGCAATGCGTTGGAGGAGTTATACCGGCACACGCATTAAACTTTTCCTCTAGATCTCGAAATGGGCGCCTCATCCATGGCGCGTATTTGTTATTGCGGTTAGGGTGGGATTAGAAGACCCCATCGGATCATCTACAAAATCTGGGTGCCCCATCCATCGCGCTTTTTGCGATGGGTGGGATCGCACAACTGCCTCGGCGCGTGGGCGCCTGGGTGCTCCATCCATGGCGCGTATTTGTTATTGCGGTTAGGGTGGGATTAGAAGACCCCATCGGATCATCTACAAAATCTGGGTGCCCCATCCATCGCGCTTTTTGCGATGGGTGGGAAATCACGAAGCTTGATCGGTCTTGTTCTTTGGGAAACACGGAAGACCGATTGGCTTCTACTTAGTCGGTCTCCACCGCAGAATCGGCTTCCTCGCCGCCTGCACTTCATCCAGCCGTGAGACGCGCGTCGAGTGCGGCGCAGTCTTCACCAACTCGGGCGTCTCATCCACTTCGCGCGCGATGGCTTGCATGGCATCGATGAACAGGTCCAGTTCCTCCAGCGATTCGCTCTCCGTCGGCTCAATCATCAACGCGCCGTGGACAATCATCGGGAAGCTGACCGTGTAGGGATGGAAGCCATAGTCGATCAGCCGCTTGGCAATGTCACCGGTCTTCACTCCCTTGGCCGCCTGCCACTTGTCGCTGAAAACCACCTCGTGCATCGAAGGAGTCCTGTATGGCAAATCGTAAAAGTCTTCCAGCTTGGCGCGTATGTAGTTGGCGTTGAGTACGGCGTCTTCGGTCGTCTGCCTCAGCCCGTCGGGGCCGTTGGCCAAGATGTAAGCCAGCGCACGAATAAACATTCCCACGTTGCCATAAAATGCGCGCACCCGGCCAATGGATTGCGGCCGGTCATAGTCCCAGCTTTTCGCGCCGTCCTTGTCTTGGACTAGAACCGGCGTGGGCAAGAACGGCTCAAGAAACGCCTTGCACGCCACAGGCCCGGAGCCGGGTCCGCCGCCGCCGTGGGGCGTCGAAAAGGTTTTGTGCAGGTTCAGGTGCATCACGTCTACGCCGAAGTCGCCGGGCCGTGCCTTGCCCACCAGCGCGTTCATGTTGGCGCCGTCCATATAAAGCAGCGCGCCCTTGGCATGAAGAATTTCGGCGATCTTCGCGATCTGGCTCTCAAAGACTCCAATGGTCGAGGGGTTAGTCAGCATAAGTGCAGCAGTGTCTTCATCCACCTGCCGAGTCAGCGCTTCCAGGTCGATGCCGCCCTCGGCGTTGGACTTGAGCGTCTCCACCGTGTAGCCGCAGATAGCCGCTGAAGCTGGGTTAGTGCCGTGCGCCGAGTCAGGGATAAGTATCCTCTTGCGTGGGTTGCCTTGCTTCTCGTGCCATGCGCGGACTAGCAAAATTCCCGTAAACTCGCCGTGAGCGCCCGCCGCCGGTTGCAGCGTAATAGCGTCCATGCCGGTGATCTCGATTAGGCAGCGCTGGAGCAAATCGATAACTTCAAGAATCCCTTGCGCCAGCGAGTCAGGCCGGTAAGGATGCGCCTCGGCCAAGCCTTCAATCCGCGCGACTAACTCATTCACTCTCGGGTTGTACTTCATTGTGCACGAGCCCAGCGGATACATCCCCAGGTCGATGGCATAGTTCCACGTCGAGAGCCGGGTGAAGTGGCGGATAATCTCAATCTCGCTCAACTCAGGCAGCTCGCCCGGCGTCTTGCGGTGTGCCGCGCCAAGCAGGCCCTTGGCATCTACAGCAGGCACGTCAAGCGGAGGCAGCTTGTAAGCGCGCTTGCCCGGCGACGACTTCTCAAAGAGCAGAGCCTCGTTCTGTGTTGGGTGCGGGCGAACTTTCTTAATGCTTGCTACTGAAACTTCAGATGACGCCATTTTTGCCTCGCTGCAAACTCGTCGAAACTTTTCCAAGCTAACTTTCCTTGATTGAACCTTGCCGCTTCTTTGTTCCATAAAAGCGATCTTCGTGAAGACTCCACGTGCACCTTGCCCAAACGTATCCGGCCACTGGGCAAGCTACTAGCATACTAGCCACATAAAGCCAATGCAGTTTTTGATGGCGAGCCAGGATGCCTATACTTGTCAGGACAAACATGCTGCCGCCCCACTTCAGCACTCCGTGGTAAATCATGAAGGCTTGCTTGCCGTCCTTGCGCTTCTTCTCCCATTTCAAACGCTGCTTTTCGCGCATTTCGGACTTGAACTTCTCGAACACTGATGTACCCCCATTCGCGAGTCTCCTTCCGCGCTTGATTTCGCGCGTCGAAACTGTCTATCTTATCGCCACTGATAACTATCTTGTCGCCGTTGTTGACAACATTCTCGCCGTTGAGGGTCATCTGCATATTTCCTATCGTTACAACACCATGCTTTGTAACAAGGGCACGGCTTCAGCCGGGCCAGAGAGAGCAGGAAAGATGGCCGGGCTTTAGCCCCTGCACTCTTCCGCTGGACCCGTTGTCCGCACCGCCTCCGCTCCGCGTTCCTCCGCCTTCTTCCGCGCCAAAGTCTCAAAACAAAATGGATACTGTTCCGCCGCATCCACAAACCCTGCCTTCACCGGGTTCTCCGCAATGTATCTGCGGTGTTGCGCGAAACTCGCTCTGCCGAAAATCTGCTCTTCTGTGAATCCCCGCTGCCAGACCTCACCTTTGTAGCCAAACTCGTGCGACAGACGATGAGAGAAGCGCCCCTTGATCAACTGCATGGCCTTTTCGACTGTCATATCACCGCCAACCTCGATCAAAAGATGAACGTGCTCTGGCATAATCACGAAATCGTGGAGCTTGAAGCGATCTTTCGAGACCAGCGAACGCAGCACATCGATCAGCAGCCCAGCATTGCGTTCCGATTGCAGAAGCCGCATGCTCATGCTTGTCTTTGTCGTCGCGAAAAAGATGCGCGACGGATTGAGAATATTGGCCGAAGCAGCATTGCGGGCTGGATGCGCCATGACAGGGGCTAAAGCCCACTCTCCTCTCATTGCTGTAGCGGCCCGGCTGAAGCCGTGCCCTTGTTACAAAGTTGCCAGAGCTTTCGCCGCGGCGTCTATCTGCTCGCGGGTATTAATTTCCGTCGCGCACCAGAGCGTGCAGTTGCGCAATTCGGGATACCAACGGCTCAGATCAATGCCGCCCACAATCTCTGCGTCAAGCAGCCGCTCGCTCCACTGCACGGGAGCTTCTTCAGTTTGCAAAACAAACTCGTGGAAGCGCGGCGCGCCGGTGAACAGCAGCTTCGCGCCCTGTTGCGCACTGAGAGTTTTGGCCGCGTAATCCGCTTTGGCCAGGTTGTGTTCGGCTAACTCGCGGATTCCCTCTTTGCCATAGACGCTGAGAAAGATAGTAGCCATCAGCGCGACCAATGCTTGATTCGTGCATATATTCGATGTTGCCTTCTCGCGGCGAATGTGCTGCTCGCGCGTGGAAAGTGTAAGTACAAACCCACGGTAACCGGAGCCATCGACGGTCTGGCCCACTAACCGCCCCGGCATCTGGCGAACAAACTGCTCCTTGGCCGCGAGGACGCCGCAAAACGGGCCGCCATAACTCAGCGCCACGCCAAATGATTGCGCTTCCATGCTAACTATGTCTGCCTCGACCGGCGGGCGAACCACGCCCAGCGAAACCGCTTCCGCGATGGAAACAATCAGCAGCGCTCCCTTGGCGTGGGCAATCGCCGCGATGGCTGGAATATCTTCAATCACCCCAAAGAAGTTAGGGCTTTGCACGAGGACGGCCGCAGTTTCTTGCGTGACGCTGGCTTCAAGCGCGGCCAGATCGATGCGCCCTGTCTTCGGTTCATAACCAACCAAGCTCGCCGGCAAGCCTTGATGCTTCGCATAAGTAGCGAGCACTTCGCGGTACTCGGGATGAACGGTCGCGGCGACAACAGCCTTGTGGCGCCCTGTGACGCGCACGGCCATCATCACCGCCTCTGCCGCGCCGGTTGATCCGTCATACATGCTGGCGTTTGCCACGTCCATGCCGGTCAGCTCGGCGATCATCGTCTGAAACTCGAAGATAGCTTGCAGCGTGCCTTGAGTTATCTCCGCCTGATAGGGCGTGTAACTGGTCAGGAACTCGCCGCGCTGAACCAATGAGTCGATGATGACCGGGCGATAGTGGCGATAAGCTCCGGCGCCGAGAAAGCTGGCAAAGCCTGTCGAATTCTTTTTGCCTGCCGCGCGAAAGTAGTCGATGATCTCGCTCTCGGCGTGCTGGCGTGGCACGTTCAGGTCGCGGTTCAGGCGATGTTCGGCGGGAATGACGGCGAACAAATCGTCAATGGTGGGCGCGCCGATTTCGGCCAGCATCTGTTCGCGTTCAGCAGGAGATTTTGGAAGATAACGCATGGAAGTCTGATCCTTGTTGGGGTTGGTAGTAAGGGACTAGGGACTAGGGACCAGGGACTTGGACCGTAGCGACTTCATCATTGCGCCAAGCATACGGCCGACCTCATCGCACAGTCCTTCCGCAGTTTGGAACATCTGCGTCGAGCCGAAGCCCAGCGCTTTTGAAATGACAATCTGTGTCTCGACTTCAGAATTGGATCCGCGAGCTTGGCCCAAGAATTGAACATACTCTCCCCTGGTTGTACGGCCATATCCCTCTGAGATGTTACTGGCAACGGACACAGCTGCTCTACGCAGCTGATTCGTTAGACCAAATCGCTCAGATTCCGGAAAAGAAGAGGTGAGCTTATAGACGGCCAACGTCAATTCAATGGACCGCTGCCAAACAGCGAGATCCCTGAACGATTCCCCCATGGTTTAGCCCTCGTATCCCGGTTCCTTATTCCCTATTCCCTACGTCCCTAGTCCCTAGTCCCTAGTCCCTATTCTGTCTCTTCTGCGATGAAAGCTTCATAAGCGGCCGCATCGAGCAGAGTGCTGACCTGCGTTGGGTCGGCAACCTCAACCTTGATAATCCAGGCTTCGTGAGGCTTTTCGTTGATCTTGTCAGGCGCGGTTCTCAGTTCGTCGTTGACGGCTGTGACTGTGCCGGTGACCGGCGAATAGAGGTCGCTGACCGCCTTCACGCTCTCAACCGAGCCGAAGGTTGCGCCGGCGGTCACCGCGTCGCCCACCTTGGGTGAGTCCACGTAAACGATGTCGCCGAGGGACTTCTGCGCGTAGTCGGTGATGCCGATGGCGCCAATGGAGCCAGTCAGCTCAATCCATTCATGTTCGCGGGTATAACGGTAGTTTGCGGGATAAGCCATGACGATTCTGCTCCTCCAAAAAGTGAAGACCCAGTGTACGACCTTGGGGGCCTCAAGGAAAACCCAGCTTGCGCTGGATTGACTCGGGGCAGCCTCAAAAACGTGGCCCTACTGCGCCGGGAGGAAGCCGCGGTAGGGTGCAAGCGGGACAAGAAACACGACTTCCAGCATTCCCGCCTTCTTGATGGGCAGGCTGTCGAGGGCGGTCTGGACTTCGGCTTCGTTAGCAGCCTCCCAGAGAATGGCCGCGCCGGGCATGTCGCCACGGCTCCAAACCTGGCGAAGGAGGCCAGCGGCGTAAAGTTCCTTGACGCGCTCGGTCTCGCGGACGGCCAGTTCCGGGGTGAAAGCTTCAGGTGGAAACGCGTCGGTTCGGCGGCGAGAAAGGGATAGAAATTGCATGGAACGATTGTAAAGGCACGGATTGGAAACCCTGCCTGGAGTTGACAATCCTATGGCTCGAAATCTCCGCATTGTGATAAGTTGTCTTCTACTTGGCATCAGGACAAGGAGGTCTTATCATGCCCAAGTTCGTCATTGAGAGAGAGATTCCCGAAGTCGGCAAGCTGTCTTCGGCGCAATTGCAAGCGGCATCGCAGACGTCGTGCGGTGTTCTGCGAGAGATGGGCCCGCAGGTTCAGTGGGTTCAGAGCTACGTAACCGACGACAAGATTTATTGCATTTACATCGCCCCGGATGAAGATGCAATCCGCAAACATGCCCAGAAGGCTGGTCTTCCCGCCAACCACATCTCCCGCATTCGAACGGTAATTGACCCCACCACTGCGGAGTAGGCGCGGAAGCCCCTCCCCCGGCTTTTCAGATCGCTACTTTTCAAAGAACCTTCCCCTTCCACCCTTGGCCCACGGGTCATAGTGCGCGGCAAAGTTGGCGCGGGTTTGCACGCTGGGATGGCCGTACTCCCAAAACTCAATGAATGGGCTTGGATTTGGATCTTCCAGCCATGCTTCGCCCATATGGTTGAATGCGGAAACGGCTGTTTTTTGCGGGTCGGCGACAAGGCCATGGATGGCCTCCTGGCCGTAGACGTCGGCCTCATGCTCAAAGTGGCGGCTGAAAGTATTGCCTGCCGGTTGCAGGATGAAACTGGCAATCGAGAGAGCGAAAAGCAGCACCACAAATCCCTGGCGGCTGGCCAGAGGGATAAAACCACTGTATGGTTCGCCCAACTGCCAGCGAATGCCAAATCGTCGCGTCGACCAGCCAGCAAACCCGGCGCAAGCCCAGAAGACAAAGAACATCCCTGCGGCCATGCCGGAGAGCTCTTGGGGAATATGGTTGAGAACGTAATGCCCGCTCTCGTGCCCAAAGATGAAAAGAACTTCGTCATCGGGCAGCCGGTCTGTTGCCGTATCCCACATCACAAATCGCTTGGTGGCGCCGATGCCGGTAACATACGCGTTGAGCCCGTTGCTCTTGGTGCTGGCCTTCATTAGAAACATGCGGTCGGGCGGGATGTGCGTTCCAGTGCGCGCCACGACGGTTTCCAATTTCACAACCAGCGCGGAATGAGTCTTCGTCAGTGGCTCGAACTTGTTGAAGATGGGGTCAAGCAGCGGGGCTGCGAATACAGAAAGTACTATCAGCGGAAGCGACACCAGCCAGATCCACATCCAGTAGCGGCGCGGCGAGACGCGCACAATCCAATTGAAAAGCAGCAGAACAGGCGCTCCGAAAAGGACCGTGAGGCACAGGCCCTTGCCCAGATCTTCAAGCCAGCTTCCCCACCCCTGCACGCTGATGCCGTAGTAGCGGCTGACCGCGTGGCCAATTACATCCAGCGGCAGGCCAGCCAGGGTGGTGATGACCAGCAAAACGACAAAAAAGAGTAATCCCTGCAACCAGCGCCTGCGCGACACGCTCTCAGCCCATGCTGCAAAACCGGCGGCCCAGCGCGAGGCCAGCAACAGCCAGAGGACGGCAATGCCCCACAGCGATCCAACAATGTCGAGCGCGGTGCTTATGTGGCCGAGGGTGATGGCCTTGGCCAGTTTGTCGGGCGGCAGATTGTAGGCCTGCGTACTGGCGGGCTGCGATGAGACTTGTGCTGGCTGAGAGGCCGGCGCAGGTTGCGTCGGCGCGCTCTGGGTCGGTGCAGTCTGCGCCGAGAGTCTCCCAACCAAGCCGGCGAGCAGCAAAGCGATACAAAACGTCAGAAGATTTCGTCGCGCAAACAACAAGGCGGAGCCACGAGCGTTCATCGATAGTTTCCTCCAGAGTAGCTTACTCTGCGACAATTCCTTTTGAAGACCTTTTACATGGTTTTCATGCCTATGACAGATATTTCTTTTGCTTTCGGAAGGCGGACGGCCACGAAGACCGCCATCCGCGCAGTTTTTTCCGTTTTGGCGTTAGCCTTTCCCGTCGCCGCTGGCGCCCAGCAACAATCCGCCCCGGTACTCTTGAACGCGATGACGACTGAGCTTAATCGCGCCTTCACCTCCCTCGGCAAGCAGGAATCAGGCAAACAGTTGCCGCCCTATTTTCTGAGCTATTCGGTGGGCGACGCTGACGGTGTGGCAATTCGCGCACAAGCGGGCGCGCTCATTGATAGCTCAGTCAATCACGTGCGTGTCGCCGACGTGCAGTTGCGCATCGGCGATCCCAAGCTGGACAACACGCACGGCGCTCATCGCGCCTCGGCAGTGACCAGCACCGCGTTGCCGCTGAACGATGACCGGGAAGCGCTGGCGCGTTCGCTATGGCTGGCTACCAACGCGGGCTACGGCAAAGCGCTGGACAACTACATGCGCGTGAAAACGGAGGCCGAAGTCGAGGCCAAAGGACAGGACTCATCGCCCGACTTCAGCCAGGAAGCGCCGCAGGTGTCACTCGGCAAGCCTGCCCCGCTCGTTAAGGTTGACCGCGCGGCATGGGAGCAGCGGGTGCGTGCGCTCTCACTCATCTTCCGCGACTACCCCGATGTGAATCTGAACATGGTCATCTTTTCTGTCCAGAACGAGACCGACTACTACGCCTCTTCGGAGGGTTCGCAGGTGATTGCGCCGCACCTGGCTGCGCGGCTGGTGGTCATTGCCGTTACGCGCGCCGATGATGGCATGGACCTCTTCCGCGAGCAGACCTTCGAGGCAGAGACGGCAGATGGGCTGCCCGCGCAGCCGGAGATGGAAGCGGCAATTCGCGAGCTGGGCGCCAGCCTTGAGGCGCTGCGCAAAGCGCCCGTCACTGAGCCCTTCAACGGGCCGGCGATTCTCTCTGGCCGGGCAGCAGCGGTCTTCTTTCACGAGGTGCTCGGCCACAGGCTCGAAGGCCAACGCCAGCGCGGCACCGAGGAGGGCCAGACCTTCACCAAAGAAGTGGGCCAAGCTGTGCTGCCCACCTTCCTCTCGGTGGCTGACGACCCGACCCTGACCACTTTCGGGAAAACCTGGCTCAGCGGCAACTACGAATATGACGACGAAGGCCAGAAGGCGCGCCGCGTCGAGCTGATCCAGGACGGCGTGCTGAAAAATTTCCTCATGTCGCGGCTGCCGATTTCGAGTTTCAGCGCCTCCAACGGCCACGGCCGCGCGCAGGCCGGCAAGGTGCCCACAGGCCGCCAGGGCAACCTCATTGTCACCTCAACAAAAATGGAGCCGGAGACCAAACTGCGCAAGCAATTGATCGACGAAGCCAAAAAACAAGGCAAGCCCTACGGCCTTTACTTCGAGGACATCTCTTCGGGATTCGCCGTCACCCAACGCAGTAAGCCGCAGGCTTTCCAGGTGATTCCGCTGGTGGTTTGGCGCGTCTATGTGGATCACCGGCCGGATGAACTGGTCCGCGGCGTCAGCATTGTGGGCACGCCGCTGGCGGCCATGAAGAGCATTGTGGCCACCGGCGACAAGTACGAAGTCTTCAACGGCGAATGTGGCGCCGAGTCGGGCACCATTCCGGTCAGCGCTATAGCGCCTGCCATGCTGGTGAGCACGATGGAAACGCAGAAACAAGCGCAGGGCACAGCGCGTCCGCCGATCTTGCCGATTCCCGGAGCGGAAGCGGCAACACCCGCAAAGAAGGAGGCGCAATGAACCTGATTCGTCCAATCGAATTACTCGCCGCAGCGGGACTCTTAGCCATCAGCTTGGTCGCATCCGCGCAAGCGCCCCAGCCAACCCGCGCCGATGCGGAAAAAGACCCCGTTTTCAAAGCCATGCTCACAGAGCTCGACCGCAGCAAAACCCAGTTGCAGTTGAAGGACGTCGCCAAACCGTTCTTCATCCAATACCGCATTGAAGAAATGGACAACTTCGAGACCAAGGCCCAGTTTGGAGCCACGACTGGCTCACAGCACAGCCGTGGCCGCGTCGCGCGCGTAACCGTCCGAGTTGGCGACTACAAAACCGACAGCTCGGGAGAGAAGGGCGACGGCGCAATCCAAATCGAGACTCTGGACGACGACCCGATCGCGCTGCGAACGGCGCTATGGATGGCGACCGATCAGGCGTACAAGAACGCTCTCGCGGCTTACGCTCAAAAGCAGGCCGCCCTCAAGCAAGTCGAAACGCCGCCACAGGCCGACGACTTCAGCCAGGAGAAGCCGATCATCCGTCTCGAAGAACCCATCCGCCTGAAGCTGGACGAGCAGGCGTGGGAGGCGAGAGTTGCGCGCGACTCCGGCCTCTATCGCACCGATTCCACAGTCAAGGCCAGCCAGCGCGACGTGGAGTACTCCTTGGGGAGTTTTACCGCGCTTGTGAAAACCACCTGGCTTGTTACCAGCGAAGGCGCCATCGTCCGCAAGTCCGCGGCCGATTACCAGGAGAGTTTCGCCGTGGGCACACAGGCGGCCGACGGCATGAGCCTGGAGCGCTCCTATGCGACGAATGGGAACGCTCTCAAGGATCTGGATTCGGCCGATGCATTCGCCCAACATGCGGTCTCGCTGATCGCATCTCTCACCGATCTTCGCAAGGCGCCGCTGGTTGAGGAAGAGTATCACGGACCGCTCTTGATGAGTTCAGACGCGGCAGCCGATACCACGCATTCGCTGGTGGCGGGCGCTGTTACTGCGACGCGTCCCAAGCTTGGCACCGAGGCGCGCACCAACGGGCCGTTTGCATCCAGCTACCATGCTCGTGTGCTGCCCGAATTTCTTGGCGTGGTCGATGATCCCGGTCTGAAGAGTTACGACGGCAAGGGTCTCGTGGGCGCGTTCGATGTTGACGACGAGGGCGTTCCCGCGCAGGCGGTCAAACTGGTCGTCGCCGGCCAGCTGGAAAATTATCTGCTCGGCCGCGAGCCGGTGCGCGACTTTCCGCAATCCAACGGCCACGGCCGCGCCGGGATTACCGGCCCGCCAAAGCCATCTATTGGAGTGCTTCAGGTGACGGCAAAGGACGGGCTGACTGACCAGGAACTCAACAGCAGACTGCTGGAGTCGGCCGGTCATCGCGGCCTTAAAAATGTCTATTACGTCTCCACCATGGGCGATAAGATGGCGCCGCGGCTGCTTTATCGCGTGGGCTCGGACGGCAAACGCGAACTGGTGCGCGGAGCCATCTTCGACGACCTTGACCAGCGTGCCTTGCGTGCCGATGTGGTGGCCGCGGGCAAGCAGCTCTGGGTCGCCAACTACCTCGGCGAAATACCGGAGACGGTGCTGGCGCCGGCCCTGCTCTTCGATGACGTGACTATCCGCCGCGCCAATAAGAAGAATGACAAGCTGCCCTTCTATCCGCCGCCGGAGTAAGCTGGACGGCCGATAGGCATGGCTATTTCTTCTTCCAGGCGCCGACAATGGCGCCCATCAGAATCATGCCCAGCAGCCAGAATCCGGTATTGATGGCGAAGATCTTGAGGCTTCGGACCTCGAAAATGTATTCCGTGGCCCAGGTGGTCAGTACCAGGCCGAACCATAGCAGCACCGCAACCCTGATGCCGCGCAGCAATGTCTGCGGCCCGGTAAGCTGCGTCACGCATGAGATGGTTGCGGCAATCACCGCTGCCGAGACCAGCGCCGTTCCATATTGAAGTGACGGGCTCATGCCGCAGTTCATCAGCCAGCTCATTGAGCGGCCGATCCCGTCAAGCCAGGCCTTCAAGAAAAGCGAGTACCAGCCCGCCTCAAACAAAAAGCAAGCCACTGCGGCAACGGCAATCGCCAAATAGTTTTGCCGAACTCTCGGCTGTAACTCTGTCATTTCATCCTCCAATTTTTTCACGTGTGGGGAAAATTTGTCGCTCGCGGCGATGCGTGTAGGGCCTGTTAGGAGAGACCGCTTCGCGCGTCCGCGCATCGCCAAAATGTGATGGCGAGATTCTAGAGCATTTTCAACTTAAGTGTTAACAAAATTCTGGGTGCCCCATCCACTTCGCGCAATTTGCGAAATGGGTGGGATAGCTCATCTGTCCAATTCGACAGTAAACACCGGAACCGAAAATGCTCTAAAGCACAATTCGCAACTTACGCACTAATTTAAAAATTGATGACGCAGCTCAGAGCTTCAGTCCAGCCGTGTCAGGTAAGCGTCGCCTTCCGCGGGTCGCAAGTTCCGCGCGATAATCTCGGCCTCTTCGCGGTTGTCGCCCTGAGGGCGGATGCGCACCCAGTAGCTGGCCTCGCCGGAAAACTCGATCACGCTGGCATCGGGATACCTGCGCAGCAGTTGCGCCTTAAACTGGTTGGCCTTGCGCTCACTGGTAAAGGCGCCGATCTGCACACACCAGCGGCCACCGGTATAAACAGACTTAGGTGTCCGGTAAACATCCAACCGGACCCGGGCTGTGCCGGCGTGATAAACGCCCGTGGCCATGGCCGACGCAATCGTCAGATCTATCATCTTGTCTGCCACAAACGGGCCGCGATCGGTAATGCGCATGGCCGCGGATTGGCCGGTCGTCAAATTAGTCACCACAATCAGTGAACCCATCGGCAGCGTGCGGTGAGCCGCCGTAAGGTCATCGTCGCTGAAAACCTCGCCATTGGCTGCTTTGCGGCCCTTGTAGGGCGCGGTGTACCAGGTAGCCAGTCCCTCCTCGCTGAAAAGGGGTCTATGTGTCCTCACATAGCTGAGGTCATCCTCGCTCACTCCGCCCGGCGGCACAGGTGTGGGCGCAATGCGCCCGGGTGGCAAGGGCGCTGGCAAAGGCGCGTAAGCCTGCTCTTGAGTCTGAGCCTGAGCCTGAACAGGCGGCGCTACAGCTTGCGGCGGTGTCCACGATGCAACAGTTTGCTGATGCCCGCATCCTGTCAGAATCAAAACCAGCGAAGCCGCCACGACAAGAGCGAATTCGTTCCGCTGCCGGGTGCCCCATCCTTCGCGCATTCTGCGAAGGGTGGGAGACCAGGAACCCCATGCTCCGTGCCCCATCCTTGCGATTTTTTTCTGTCGCAAGGGTGGGAAACCGCGGACCTCAATCAGCAATTTCATCAGCGGCGCGGACTCCCATTCCGTTCAAAGCGGTCGGCAAGCTCGCGCAGTTTGTCGGCCACGGTCCGCAGCGCCATGATCGATTCGGCGCGCACTTGCGGAATCACCGCGTCGTTCGCGTAGGCGATGGCGTGGCGCAACTCCATCTCGATCAATTCGACAGCCTCTTCAATGCGCGCGCCAGCGCCGCCTGAACCGGGACCGCGGCCCGGAGGGGGATTCGTACTCATACATCGCACCTCGCGCAAAGAGATTTGGCAAGCAACCTCTTCTTAAGTCTCGGCTGCGCAGAGCGGCGCGTCAACCGCGGAAGGGCCCAAGGTGCCGCAAAGGTCAATATAGTTTGCAGCCTCCACGCGCTTCTGCTGCCATCGCTTTGTCTCACCGGCGCGTGACCTTCCACAAAGCATTTCCGTCAGACTCAGTGGTTGCATCAAATTGCGATTCGCTGCAGACGGGTTATCCTGGATAGACTTGTCAATCAGCGAACCGGTTTTCCCTGAAGCGTGCAGTCCATTCTCCCGTCATCGAGGGCATGGCTTTTGGAAAGCATTTCGAGAGAGAACGCCAGCAAGAATCTCGCCGCCGGCCAACTGAACTCTGGTCCCGCGCGGGGAATGGGTCGTGCCACTCTGCTGTTGCTTGTCGCGCAATTGCTTCTGACGCCGTTTTCAGCTTGGGCCGGTCAGGCCGAAACTCCCCAGTCGCCGCTGCCCAGCGCTCCAGTCCCGCATCTTCCCGCCCACCCCAAACCCCCTACGCCAGGGCCTTGCCAGGCTTCCCGGTCCAGTTCTGAAACAGTTCAGGCGGCCGCACTGGGAGCCGTCTTTAGCGCTGGCAACGCGGCAGCAGGAGTGTTACCTCAGCCTGGCGCGCAGCCCGTTGAATCCTGCCCGCCTTTGACGCCACTTATCAACTGGTATGCCCGCTTTATCGACGGCCCAAAAGTTAAGCCGATGGCCCCAAAAGAGAAGGCGTGGCTGGCCGTGCGCAATGTTGCCGACCCCTTCAACGCCTTCACCATTCTTGGCTCTTCGGCCATCGCCGTTGGCTCCGACTCTCACTCCGCTTATGGCCCCGGTTTTAATGGCTTCAAGCTCGCGGTAGGCGTCAGCTATACAGAAGACATGACCGCCGAATTCGTCGGCACCTTTCTCATCGATTCCATCATGCACCAGGACCCGCATTACCACCGCATGCCCAATGCGACCATTAAGCGCAGAATTGCGCACGCCCTTTATGCGGTGGTCTGGACGCAGGGCGACAACGGCAAGGGCATGCTGAACTATTCAAACATCGTGGGCGGCGCCATCGAAGACGAGATCGGCAACCTCTACGTCCCCGGCAGGGAGACCGATCTTCCGGCCAGCGCTGAGCGCTACGGCATCGGTATGGCCACTGCGCCCATTGACAACTTCGTCACCGAGTTCGTGCCTGACGTGGCCCGTCACATTCACGTCCGCGTGGTCCTGATTCAGCGAATCATCAACCAGGTCGCAAAAACGGGTGGCTCCGGACCATAGTCGCGTCTTCCTTGAAAGGGATGCCGGTCATAAGGCAAATCTGTCCTTTTGCCTGTGAATCCCCTATAGCTCGTTAATCCCGCGCAAAATAAAGCAAATAATAGCTTTGCAACTCGTCGGTCGCTCTGCCAGGGCGCCCCGGCGATCTTACGTTGGAGTTTGAAAAAAAAGATTGCGAGATATACAAAATCTGAGCTATATTCTTTTCACCCCGGACCAGTCCAAAATGGGAACCCGGTGCACGTCCCCTGACTGGGAATATTTTCCCTGAATTCCCTGTCTGACCCTCGTAAACAAGATCGGAGGTTTTGTACGATGATCAGCAAGTTTAGTCTCAAGGTTTCCCTGTGTGCCGTAGTTCTGGCGCTTTCCTCCTTGGCTTGCGCACCCGCTTTCGCTGGTACAGTCGTCAACCCTTGCCCCACGCCCAACGGCGGGACATCGGGCGGCGAAGGCCTCGCTTCTGGCTACCTCTCCGACATCACTTCGTCCGGCGGAGCGACCTGCAACGTCCTGATCACGTTCGAGTCGAACGGATCGATTGTGACAACTAACCCCAACGCCAACGGCTTCTATGACTCGGGCGGTGAAGACAACCTGGTCGGCATCGTCAACCTCACTGGCAGCGCCCTCAACTCAGTCGACCTTTCTAGCGCCTCGACGGACATCTTTGGCTTCGACGGAGATGGTATCTGCGGAGGCTACACCTTTTCCGCTACTGGCACTGGAGGAGCAAGTGCCTGCACCGGCGCCACTGACCCCAATGGCTATGGCGGCCCCGGTGTTACCTACTCGGGCATTAGCAGCACCGATATGGCCGGTGTGGTCAACTTCGCAGGTGGAATCGCGGCTAACGGTGGCACCGCATTTTTCAGCCTCGAAGGTCCGGTGGACCTCAGCCTCACGGTAACGTCCGGGTCCCCGGTTCCGGAGCCGGCCAGCTATCTGCTGTTTGGTACCGGCCTGCTAGGCTTGTTCTTCTTCGCTCGCCGGAAACTTACAGCCTAGTCTCTCTCTTCACCCTTCCAAACAAATGGCCCCGCGCCTCGATTTGAGGTACGGGGCTTTTTGTTGAATTAGCTGAATTGCCGGCGCAAACCACGCCGATCCCAACGGCCGCGCGCGATGCCTGCCCGCAGCCAAATTTACCCACTTATATGTAGCTCGGATTAATCCGAGATCCCTACGCCCTGACGCCCGCCAACTGCCTGCGCCGAATCATCGCCAGCAATAATGGCAATCCTCCCAGCGTCAGCCACTCCGGCTCGGGAACTGGATTTCCAGTTACCACCGTGGATGAATCGAACGTTGCGCTGCCAGTCACCTCACCCGAATATGTTGCTCCCAGAAACTGCCCGACATAAATCTGGTCGCATGGATCCGAGCCGAGGGATGTGCCCCCGCATACCGGCGAAACATAGTAGACGCTGAACCCTCCTATGAAAGAGCCGCCAGCGAAAATTGGGATGTTGTAGTCAGGGCCGCCGCTTTCGTCCAGTTGCAGAAACATCGTTGTTCCGGCTGGAATGCTATTGAAATAAAAATAGTCCTCGTTGGCGCCACCGATGGGATTCTCCGAAATCGAGCCTAGCGGGGAAGGCCCGGTACCCAAATACGTCGTGACAAAATCGTACGTCCCGCCAGTGTAACCTGCCGTGCTGCCGGTAAACGCACCGGTCAGCGAACAGGTTGTCGAGGAAGCCCCCGCAGCGCAGGAGCCTTGCGTGTTCAGATAAGTACCGTAGGGGTTGGCAGTTCCCTGGCCCGTCAAGACGTAATCCTGCGCGCTTTGACCCAGGTTGACGCTGATTGACGAAGCCTGCATTACCGGAGCCGCGAGCAACAGGCCCGCAAGCATACACACACTCGTGCTGACTCTCATGAACTAACCTCCGTGGGGATTAAAGCGCAGTCGGGGAACTGCCCTGTTTCCCTACAAGAAACGGGCATACCCTCCAATGTCAAGTGGTTTTTCCATAAGGATTTAGGCAAAGTTTCCCCCTGCCGACCCACCGCTCCCAAGACCTGGCGACTTCAAAAGCCCCTCCCGTTCAAACCGCCCATCCCGCCATTCAGCCATGGATTCCGCCGTTCGCTGTTCCACGTTTGGGTTGGCCGGGAGCGGAGGTTACCCTGTGTACTGGATTTTCAGCCCCCAGGATTCCCAGCATTTCGGGAGTCCAAAGGCGAGCGTGGCCTTAACCCGCCGCTGGAAGCAAATTTGATATAGGAGTCTGCACTTATGCCCAAAGCAATCAAGTACGCCGAGAAAGCTGCGGTCTACGCGGCAAAGGGAGCGTGGGTCGTTTTTGAGCGGCTGAATCGCATCAGCCCCAACCCATCTTTCACCCCCAAGTGGAGCGACAAGCCTCTGCAGAAGAGTTACGAGAAGCAGAAGCCGCCCCTGGGCTGGCCGCGCACCACTGACTCGCTTTGTCCCAAGTGCGTGCCCGAAATCCGCAAGCAGATTCTCGACGGCAAGCTGCCCTACGAAGTCCTCCTCAACGAAAAAGTCGGCGAAATCAAGGCGCAGATCATCGAGCGCGACGGCAAAATCCTCATGGTCAAGGATTGCCCCAAGCACGGCCACTTTGAAGACCTCATGTCCATCGACGCGCCCTTCTTCAAGCATCTCGAAGAGAGCTTTCCCGGACGCGATGTGCGCGCGCACGGCGACAAGGGGCTGCACAACCACGGCACCTCGACCATTACTCACGGGCGCGGCTCGGTGCTTACCATCGACCTCACCAACCGCTGCAACATGATGTGCGATCCCTGCTTCATGGACGCCAATCAGGTTGGTTTCGTCCACGAGCTCAGCCTTGAAGAAATCAAGACCATGCTCGACAACGCCATCACCCTCAAGCCCAAGCGGCAGATGAGCGTGCAATTCAGCGGTGGCGAGCCCACGCTCTCGCCGCACTTCCTTGAAGCCGTCGCATACAGCCGCAAGGTCGGCTACAACAGCGTGCAGGCCGCTTCCAATGGCATTGAATTCGCCAAGAGCAAAGAGTTCTGCCGCGCCGCCGCACTCGCCGGATTGCGCTACGTCTATCTTCAGTTTGACGGCATCGGAAACGCCGCCAACTCGCACCGCAAAGTCGGCAACCTTTTTGATGTGAAGCTGCAGGCCATCAACAACCTGCACGAAGCCGGCGTCGAGATTGTGCCCGTAACCACCATCATCAACGGCATCAACAACGAGCAGGTGGGCCACATCATCCAGTTCGCCCTCGACAACCCCAAGAAGATCAGCTTCCTCAGCTTCCAGCCGGTCAGCTTCACTGGCCGCGACGAGGAGATCACCGACGAGCGCCGTCTCGCCCAGCGCTACACGCTCTCCCACATGGCCCACGACATCAAGAATCAGATGGGCATCGGCGAGCCGGAGCGCGATTGGTTCCCCATCAGCTTCATGAGCACCTTCAGCGATTGGGCCGATCTCATTCACGGGCCCGCCGCCGAGTGGGGCCAGCTCTCCTGCGGATGCCATCCCAACTGCGGCATCGGCATGGCGCTGATGATCGACAAGGAAACCAAGGAATCCGCGCCCGTAACCGCCTTCCTCAACATGGATAAGGTGGCCAAGGATGTTGCCAAAATCAACGATGCGGCTCGCGGCAAGTGGCTCTCTGTCGTCGGCATCACGCTCTCTCTGCTCCGCAACTACGATCCCTTCCAGGCGCCCACCCACTTCAAAATCACTGACATGATGAAGAAGATGGACAAGACCTTCAACGCCACCGGCAAGAACTACGGCAGCGTAAAAGGCGACCGCACTCTGGAAGACATCAAGCTCCGCCGCCAGGACCGCTGGAACTTCCTCTTCATCGCCGGCATGTGGTTCCAGGATCTGTTCAACTACGACTTCCGCCGCACCGAGCAGTGCATCATCCCCTACGCCACGCAGGAAGGCGAAATCAGCTTCTGCGCTTACAACACCGGCGTGGGATGGCGCAACATCATCGAGAAGATGCACATGACGGCCACGCTCACCAAGTGGTATGAGGAGCACGGGCGTCACGAAATCTTCACCGGCGGCAAGCAGGTGACCATGCCAGTGGTTGGCCACGACCTCAACTTGAACCAGGTACACGTCACCGCTGCGGCCAACCACACTCTCGACGATCTCGGCATTGCCAAGACCGCCCGCGAAGAGCAAATCCGCGCCCGCGATGCAAAGCTGAAGCAGGATGCGGAAAACTCCCGCATGGCCAAGCTTTATCGCGAGCATGTCCTCGGCGAAAAGCCCGTCGAAGGCCTGGTAAGCCTCAACGCCATCGCCCCCGCCAAGCCCGCCAAGGAAAAAGAAAGCGAGCTGGTCGCCGGCGACTAAGCAGCCGCGCCTTCGGCGCAAAACAACAAAGGCCGCCCGCAAGGGCGGCCTTTGTGCGCCTATCCCCAACACACTGTCATCCTGAGCGAGCGCAGCGAGTCGAAGGACCTGCGGTTGTTTATGTTCAGGCAGGTGTTTTGCACGGAGGGAGCAGGAGCCTTCAGGCTCCTGAATCACGCAACAAAATCAGCGCGGGCTTCAGCCCCGGAAGTAAGCTCGCCAGGCTCTCAAGAAAAGCTCTCCCGGCGTGCAAGAAGTGTCAGGGCACGACTTCAGTCGTGCCGCAAGGACAGGGTACGAACCGGGCAGATACTTTACAGAACAGACCGGGGAGATGGTTTACAGGTGTGGTTCCGTTTGCGAAGGCGTGTAGAAGTG
>JBEKSE010000039.1:0-48040 GCA_049517315.1 Occallatibacter sp.
ATTCCCACCTTCCCACAGGCACTACTACGGCGGGCAGATGAATCATAAACAACCCCAAAAATCGGACCAATGTGTAAACCATCTGCCCGGTCTGAAATGTAAAGCAAGTGCCCGGCTGGACATCTCCCATAAAGAAACGGGCTTTCGCCCCTGAGGAAATTGACTGCGCCTTACATCAACCGCGCCGATACCGGACCCATTGCAACGCGCCCTAGTTCCCCCTTTTTGAACCAGGGAATCACAACTTTTTGCAGCGCACTTTGCGGAAAATATCCATCCCCTGGCGCACAATAATCAAATGAACAATGACCAAAGCGGCGATGCCTTCCTATTCCCTATTCTCTATTCCCTGCCCCTACCCCCCTACCCCCCCTATTTCCTGTGTAACTGTGAAACTGTGAACTTTACCGCATCGTCTGGCAGGCATACCTGACCATCTGTTTACAGCAATCACGGAAATGCCCAAGCTATATAACACTCGTGTTACCATTTAAAGCTTAGGAGCTGGCAGACACTTATAGCCCGCCGGACAAGTTCCCCATGAACCTATATCTCATGCGCCACGCCAATGCTGGACTTCGCCGCGAGAATCCCCTTCTCGACGAAAAGCGCGCCCTTATAAAAGAGGGTAAGGAGCAGTGCATCCTCATGGCGCGCACCCTGAACGCGCTCAAGATACAGGTGGACGTGATCGTCTCCAGTCCTCTGAAGCGCGCCCTGCAAACCGCGCAGCTTGTGGGTACGGAGATGGGTTACGATGCCAGGGTTGAGATCTCGCCCGCGCTGGGTCTTGACGCCGAATACGGCGACTTTCAGCGCATGCTCGCGAAATATGTGCAATATGACGGCGTGCTTGCCGTGGGACACAATCCCAATCTTTTCCAGTTTCTCGGCCGGCTGATCGCCAGCAACGGCGGCGCGGCGATTCGCATGAGAAAAGGCTCAGTGGCACGCATCGATCTTGATCGCCATCCGCCGCTGCTCCAGTGGCTCATCGATCCGCGCTCCGCTCGCGCCATTTACGCCAGCGTGCAAAATAGCTCGCGCCCGAAGACCTCGCGGAAATAATCCGCCTCTTTGCGCAGCGACCACAGCTCCAGCTCCGCGCCTGTTCGTCCCGGTTCCAGTTCTAGGTAAACGCGTTTTGGATAGACCTTCACCGCAACCCGCAGCACGTCGCTGGCGCGGTCCTGGTTGAGCGCCACGGCCAGCCTCAGCAGCACCACCGCGCGATGCACGTGCTGGTGCTCGCCTGCGGGAATATTGCGCAGCGCGCGGTCGCCCGGCTGCGGGCGGCTTTTGCCCAGGTAGCGCGCGATGGCCGAAACCAGCGTCCGCTGCACCGGCGTGAAGCCATAAATCTCCGAACTCGAAACAACATATTGCGTGTGCCGGTGATGGCCCTGATAGTTGATGAACTTGCCCGTGTCGCGCAGAATGGCGGCGGCAGCCAGCCAGCCCTCATACTCCGGCGGCAACTCGTGCAGCGCCTGCAGCTCGCGGTAAAGCTGCACGGCGTGGGCGCGCACCGGCTCGGCGTAATGCAAATCCACGCCGTAGCGCCGCGCCGTGGCCAGCACGCTCTCCCAGCGCTGATGCTCGAACTCGCGGTGAGCGCTGGCGCGCGCGTCCTGCTCGGCCAGCATCTGAGCCAGAATTCCGTCGCGCAGCCCCAGAGGCGAATAGCTGAAGCCAGCTAGTCCAAAGCTCTCCAGCAACTCAGCGAAAACCTGCGTGCCGGCCACAATGATCTCCGCCCGCCGCGGCCCGATGCCTTCGATAGCCACGCGCTCGCCCAGCGCCATCGGGACGAGCTTGTCGGCCAGTCTGCGCACCTCGCGCGTGGGAGTAACCCCGGCCACTGGCACGCTCAGCACAGCCTGGCTCACCGCAAGCGCCTGAACCGCCTTGCCGGCCGACTTCTTTCCCGATTTGGCGGCCTTGGCGCTTCCTTCCCGCGCCGCCGTCGCAATCGCCTCGCTCAGCGCTGCGGCAGTGCCTGACGTGCCGATGACGCGTGAAACATTCTCCGGCTGAATTTTGCTGTGAGCCAGCCTCAGTTCGCGAGCAATCAACCGCCGCATCCGCTCCAGTCCCTCCGCCGGAGCCGGATCAGTCGGCAAAAACTCTTCCGTCAGCCGCACCGCGCCCAACGGCAAGCTGATAGTCTCCTGAATCCGTTTGCGTTCGGAGAGCGTAATCTCGCAGCTTCCGCCGCCCAGGTCCACCAGCAGCACACGGCCCGTTGCGCCAGCCCCGGCTCGATGCTCAACTTGAGCCTCGCTGCCTCCCATCACGCCCAAATGAATCAGCCGGCCTTCTTCCAGGCCGGAAATGATCTCGAGCTCCCAGCCCGTCTCGGCTTTCACCATCGCCTGAAAGACCGGTCCATTGCGCGCGTCGCGCATGGCCGAAGTAGCGACGGCCCGAATCTGGTTCACCCCGTGCGACTGCACCGCGCGCTGAAAACGCTTGAGCGCCTGCAGCGTCGCCGCCATCGCATCCGGCGAAACCAGCCCGCACTCGAAGACGCTCGCCCCCAGCCGCGTCACCTCGCGGTCTTCGTGCAGCGTTTTCAATTGATGCGCTGCAACCTTGGCAATCTTCAATCTGCACGAGTTGGAACCTATATCGATAGCGGCAAAGGTGGGCATGACTATCTCGTCTACTCCAAGAGCCTGAATCAATCTCTGCTGCCAACATACACGACCGGACCTTCTCTCCGCAGGCTACCCTGTCCATCCCCTGCCAAGTTATGCTGGTAGCACGGCGAAAAGATCGAGGAGCCAGGCGTTCTCGACAGAGACGACAGGAAGAGACTGTTATGCCAGACCGACAGGACGCTTTACGCACGCGGCGAACAGAGAATCGCATTGGGGGCTGGATGACCGCGTGCTTGCTGGCGGCGCTGCTCTCATGCGCCGTGGCCCACGCCACGGAAAATGGCGCCAGCGTCTATCCGGTCGGCGCGGAAACCGTCCTTCAGGGCATGATGCCGCCTCCGCGGGAAACAGGTCTCTTTACTTTCACCGCCCTATACTCCGCGAATCGGACGGATAACTCCGCTGGTGAGAGTGCCGCGCCGGAGTTCAAGGTGAGAGTCTTCGCCAATGCGCCGAAGATCGAACATAACTGGGGAGTACCGGCACTGGGCGGAATGTTGGCCAGCACCATCGGAATTCCCCTTGTCTATCAGCAGTTACACATCGAGCCGGGTAAGTACGATAAGTTAGGCCTCGGCAATGTACTTCTTGTCCCCGTTGGAGTTACTTATAACAAAGGAAACTGGCACTGGTTTTACCAGGGCGATTTCTTTCTTCCCGGAGCGCCTTACGATAAAACCGCCGTTCTCAACATAGGACAGCATAACTTCGCTGCGGGGCCAACGGGAGCTTTCACTTATCTCGCGAGCAAGGCCATGTGGGAAGTTAGTTCAAAGGCGGACTATATTGTCAACTTCAAAGACGGAACCACAAGTTATCGATCCGGGAACGAACTCACCTGGGAATTCACTACCATGAAAGCCGTCACGAAAAAAGCTTCCATCGGTCTCAATGGATACCTCTACAAACAGACAACAGACGACCAGCTAAATGGAACGCCGGTTGCGGGCGGCAATCGTGGTCGCGATCTGGCTCTTGGTCCGCAGGCGCGCGTCTTTTTCGGAACGCACAGCGCCTTCGCGTTTAAGTACTATCGTGACACCCTGGTTGAAAACAAGTCGCGCGGCAATGCCTTCTGGTTCCAGTTAGGCGTCCCGCTGAACTTTGGAAAAAACAAATAAGCTTTGGTGCACAATCAACGCAGATTGCAATCAGCGCTAATGCCGGGTCGCATCCATCCCCGCCCCATCATGGCTTTCATACCATCCAATCAACCGGCGCTCATACTCTGCCGGCTCCGTATCAATCGCGCCGCAGTGCCCCGCATTCGCTGGCTCCCACAAATTTATAGCGCGGTTATGCGCCTGAATCTCCTCCGAGTTATACCGGGGAAGTTTCGTGTCTTTTTTGCCATGAATCAGCAGGACAGGAACGCAGCTTCCAACCACAGCGTTCTCTGGCGAGGCTTGCTCCAAATCAACTCCATGAATCCAGCGCGCGTCCAGGAAGCCAACCTCCACCGCAGGCCGCATCAGTGTGCGTCCTATCCACGGTCCCGTGAGGCTCCACTCGCCCAGCCGGTCATAAGACGCTTCTCTGAAGTCGGCAAACGGAGACTCCGCCACTACCGCGCAAAACCCCGGCGTTGTCCGCAAAGATTCCAGCACTAGCGCGGCGCCCATCGAGTTACCGAGCCCGTCGATACAACGCGGAGATTCAGTCTGCTTGACCCAATCAAACCAGCCCCTCACATCCCCCGCTTCCTTCAGCCCATAAGTCGCGAGGTTTCCACCGCTCTTTCCGTGCGCCCGCGCATCCGGCAGCAGAACAGCATACCCGTGCCTCAGCAGCAGGTCCGCATAGGTCAGCATGCCTTTTCGGTTTTCTGCGTGCCCATGCAGCAAGATCACCGCGTCGCCATTGCCGGCAACGGGCCTGATGCTCCAGCCCCGCAGCGTAACGCCGTCGGCGGCAGTAATAGAAACCTCACTGAGCACCGCATGATTGCGCTCCGCAATCGCCTGCGCGCGCGCCTCCGCCTTCGGACCCAAAGCAAGCCGCGACGGATGCAGCGCCCACTCGTCTGCCACAATGCCGATAGCAACGCAGGCGGCAAGCCAAACTCCAACAATGACCGCGCTCCAACGGAAAAAAGCGCGCAAACACGTCGTACATTTTTTCATGAATACAAGAATACGTTACGCCGTGGCACTCCATTCCCGATATGCGCAGTCGGTGGAAACCGGGGTGTTGAGCTGCCTCAGATCGCACTCAGGGCACGGTAATGGTGATCGTTGTGCTCACGGGCTGGAGCACATTGCTTCCTGTTTCTTGGAAGACCGCCGTAACCGTGTACGGATAGGTTCCCGGCGTCATACCGAAGGGATTGGTGCCGCCACAGGCGCTGATTCCCCACAGACCAGCGAGCGCGCCCACCGCTAACACTACCAACGCAATCCAGCGCGGGCGTCTGCGCAGCAGACCAAATCCGGCCATAAACACACCGGCCAGCGTCAGGCCCGCGATAGGCAAATAGCCTGGACGTTGCGGCGTCTTGTGCAGGTTGACAGGCACGGGCGTGCCTCACGGCTGGAAGTTGATGACTCCATTCAGCGTCTGCCCGGCCCTGACGGGAATACGGTCGATCGGGCCTCCGCCGCAAATCGGGTACTTGGCCATCGCCGTTCCCGCGTAAACGCAACTGATCGCGATTGTTCCGTCCGCGAAAATCCCCGTGACGGTGTACTGGCTGGAATTGGGTCCCGTTGACGACCATGTGAAGTTGGTGGCCGTGATAGCGAACGGAGTGGCGGCCATCGCAGAGACGCCAGCAAGCGCGCAACTGACCGTCAGAAACATTGCGAAGGGGAAAAGTAAACGGCGATTGTGCATTGCAGTCTCCTTTCCGCTGTTCATGTTATACCCTGCTATTTACTCCAGACGGTTTTTCAGCCTCCAGGCTTATGGAAAATATCCAGCAATTCACCTCTCCCAGCGCGAATAAAATGTTCTCCTGCGTGGCTGCTCCCTGTCGCCGGGGTCGAAGCCCAACTGTTATCCTTGCCTTGATCGTTCAATTACCAATGACAGACCAGCCAAACACCATTTCTCGCCTGCGCACAGCGCCCTCCGCGCTGGCCACTTGGATACTTTTTGCGGCGATCTTTGCCGCCGTGCAATTCGCCTCTCTGTTTACGCCGCCCCTGCTGGACGACGTTGACTCTTCCCATGCCCAGGCTGCGCAGTATTTCGCCGAACACAGCGACTGGATATCGGCCAGGGTCAACGGCATCCGCTATATCGAAAAACCGCCGCTGCCTTACTGGCTTTCCGGAGCCCTGTACAGGGTATTCGGCGAAAATGTTTTTGCCTCCCACCTGCCCAATGCGCTGGCCATGCTGGGTCTGGCCTGGTTGGCGTGGCTGTGGGCGCGCCGCGCATGGGGCGAACGCGCCGGACTCTATGCCGGTCTGGGCGTGCTCACTTCGGTGGGTCCATTTCTGTTTACCCGCTTCATCATTCCTGAGGCGCAGTTGAGCCTCTTTCTGCTCATCGCCCTTTACGGCTTGCTCACCGGCTTCGAACGGGGCCGGGCCGTGCGATTTTACTGGATGTGGGCGGCCCTGGCGCTGGCTCTGCTCACTAAGGGACTCATTGCGCCCACATTCTTTGTCGGCGCGGCCATCCCATACCTGGCCCTAACCGGCCTTTGGCGACGCTGGCGGGCTTTAAAGCCTGTCACCGGCTCGTTACTCTTCCTCGCTATCGCCGCGCCCTGGCACATCCTTTGCGGCCTCGCCAATCCCGACCAGGGACACCCCATCGGCAACCACCCCACCTTCGGCAACGTCCACGGTTTCTGGTACTTCTATTTCGTCAACGAACATTACCTGCGCTTCTTTGGCCAGCGCTATCCGCACGATTACAACAAGCTGCCTTATGCCGCCTACTGGCTGCTCCATCTGGTCTGGCTCTTCCCGTGGAGCCTCTTCCTGCCTGCCCTAGTCGCAGTTGCCTGGAAGACCCGCCACAACTGGATGCAGTACCTCCGCTACGATGAGGACCAGGCCGTAGATCTCGTCCTTGACCAGAACCCTCACGCCGACGTCCCTGAATTGATCTTCCAGCGCAGGTTCCGCGCCCACTCCATCTGGCTGCTCAGCCTCTTCACCGCCTGGACTCTGCTCTTCTTCAGCATCTCCACCAATCAGGAGTACTACACCTTCCCGGTATGGACGCCGATGTTCATCCTCATCGCGGCAGTCCTGGCCGTAATCGAGCAGAACAGTGCTGTCGATCGCGCATTGGGGAGCAAACAAGTGCTCTCCACGGCCTGGCTCAGCTATGCGCAAGCGGTCTTTGCAGTCGTGGGCGTCCTCAGTGCCGCGGCCCTCGGTTGGGGCCTGTGGGATTCGCGCCGCCTGCCCTTTGTCTCCGACATCGGCACAGTGCTGGCCCACCGGGGCGTGGGCGATTACACGCTCTCCATGTCTCACTTCTTTGACCTCACCGGCGCATCCTTTGCCGCCCTGCGCCTGCCTGCCATTCTGGCTGCGGTTACTCTTCTCATCGGACCGGCCGTAGGGTGGCTCTTGCGCATCAAAGGCAGACACCTGGCCGCAACCGTCAGCGTGGCCCTCACTTTGACGGTCTTCCTTGTCGCCGCGCACATCGCCTTCGCCCGCTTTGAGCCCATGCTGAGTTCCAAACCCCTGGCCGACACCATCAGGGAAAAAGCCTCGCCTGCCGACTCCTTCATCATTTTCGGTGACCAGTCCGACGCCTCTTCGGTCGTCTTTTATACGCACACCTTCTTCCAGGGAAGACCGGCGCTGATGGTGAGGCCGCGCTGCGGCCAGCATGGAGAAGGATCCACGCTGCTGTGGGGCTCATGCTATCCCGACGTGCCCAATATCTTTCTCAGCGAAGACCAGCTCTCCCAGCAGTGGGGTAAGGGCAATCGCAAGTGGCTCTTCGCGCAGGACGTCAACCAGCAGAAGGTGGAAAGCCTGCTAGCCGGTCGCCTCTACCCCGTCCAATCCATCGCCGACAAGGCCCTCTGGACCGACCGGCCGCTGAAATAGCAAGGTTTCCCACTCTTGCGATACTCATCCGTCGCAAAAGTGGGAAACTACCCCTGCTAAGGTAAAATTTCAGATTGGTGCACTGCTTTTTCCACGGTTCTTCTATACCTGACCAAAGCTCCGGGGATAGTGGATCGGGTGCAAGAATCGGGCTTTGAGATCGACCACGCCGCCATGACCTTTGGATCCATTCTTTCTTTCGCGCTGGACGCGCTTGCCGTCTTTGGGGTGATCACTTCCACCGTCTACAGCGTGATGGTTGCCTTGGGCGTGCGCCGGTTTCGCCGCTCGGCAGCCGCCGCCAAAGCAAAATCCGGCGCCGGGCCATTTTTGCCCCCCGTCAGCGTCCTGAAGCCGGTGCATGGCGACGAACCCGATCTGGAACAGAACCTTACCAGCTTCTTCCAGCAGGATTATCCCGAGTACGAGATTCTATTTTGCGCGCGCCACAGCGATGACGCCGGCCTGGCTGCCGCTCGTCGCGTTGCCGCGCGTTTCCCACACGTGAATGCGCGCATCCTCACCTGCGGCGAACCTCCATGGCCCAACGCGCGCACCTTCTCGCTGGAGGTCATGCGCCGCGACGCCCGCTATCCTATCCTCGTCACATCCGACAGCGATGTGCGCGTCGGACCCGATTACCTGGCTTCCGTGGTCGCGCCCCTCGCCGATCCCAACGTCGGCATGGTCACCTGTCTCTATCGCGGCGTCACCCGCCACGGGCTCTGGGCGCAACTCGAGGCCATGGGAATGTCCATCGAAATGACCTCAGGCGTTCTGGTGGCGGAAATGCTCGAGGGAATGCAATTCGCGCTCGGACCCTCCATGGTCATGCGTCAAAGCACTGTCGAGAAAATCGGAGGCTTCGAAGAGGTCGCACAGTATTACGCCGACGATTTTGTGCTGGGCAATTGGACCGCAACCAGGGCCGGCGAAACCGTCGCGCTCTCCTCTTATATCGTCGAGCACCATATCCTGAACGCCGCCTTCAAAAAGAGCATCGCACATCAGCAGGCCTGGGCCACCAGCACGCGCTTCTCGCGCCCCATGGGCCACGTCGGCGAAGTGTTGACCTATGCCGTTCCATTTGGACTGTTGGGTCTGGTCGTTCTCGGCGCCGCCGGCCATCTGGCTCTCGGCCTCGCTCTGCTGGCTTTCACCATCCTCGACCGCGTGCTGCTTTGCCTGCTGGTTGCTGGCTATGTAGTCCGCGACCGCGCCGCCCTGCGCAAGGCCTGGCTCTATCCTCTGCGCGACTTCATGGGTTTCTGTTTCTGGGTCAGAAGCTACTTCGGCTCGCGCAGGTTACGCTACCGCGGCGACCCCTATGAATTACTTCCCCAGGGAAGGCTCCGCCGCCTGCCGGATTAATCGGATCGGGAAATGTCAGAACTCGGCGCGATAACCCTCATCCACCCGCAATCGCCCCAATAATCAGCAGCGGTTCCTCACCCGATGCAACCGCATCTGGCAGCAGCGAATCCGTCGCGTCATGCGACAAATCCTGCTCGCAGGCAAAGAACCGCAAAAACGGCCGCCGCTTCTGCGTTACATGGTCGCGAATCGTTCCGCGCAGCATCGGATAGCGGACTTCAAGCGAGTCAAGCACCCGCCGCACCGTCACCGGCTCGCTAACCTCGACCTCGACTTCCGCTCCCACCCCCGCCAGTGTGCGCAGGTGATAAGGCAGAATGACCTTGACTGTTCGCATCGCGCCGCTCATGCCAGCGTCTGCACCTCAACCGAAAGCACAGCCGGCAGGTCGCGCACAATCGGCGTCCAGTTGTCGCCCGCGTCGGCCGAGGCGTACACCTGCCCGCCAGTAGTCCCAAAGTAGACCCCGCACGCGTCCAGCGAGTCCACCGCCATGGCGTCCCTCAGCACGTTCACATAGCAATCCTTCTGCGGCAGCCCCTTGGTCAGTGCCTCCCACTCGTTGCCGCCCGTCCGGCTGCGATAGACCTGCAACTTCCCGTCCAGCGGAAAATGCTCCGAGTCGCTCTTGATCGGCACCACGTAAATGGTCTCCGGCTCGTGCGCATGTACATCAATGACGAAACCGAAATCGGTGGGCAGATTGCCGCTCACCTCCTGCCAATTTTCTCCGGCGTCGTCGCTGCGCATCACGTCCCAGTGCTTCTGCATGAAGAGCACCCCGGGGCGCTCGCGGTGCATCGCAACATGGTGAACGCAATGGCCCACCTCCGCAGTCGGGTTGGGCATAAAGTTCGACACCAGCCCCTTGTTGATTGGCTTCCAACTCTTGCCGCCGTCGTCCGTTCGAAAAGCTCCCGCTGCCGAGATGGCAATATACATCCGCCCCGGATCAGCAGGATCCAGAATGACGGTGTGCAGGCACATGCCACCCGCGCCCGGCTGCCAATGCGGTCCGGTATCGTGGCCGCGCAGCCCCGCCAGCTCCAGCCACGTTGCGCCACCGTCCGATGATTTGAAGAGCGCCGCGTCCTCCACTCCCGCATACACCAAGTCAGGATCGCCGAGCGAAGGCTCCAGATGCCACACCCGCTTGAATTCCCACGGATGCGCCGTGCCGTCATACCACTGGTGCGTGCCGGGCACACCCTCATAGGTAAACTTGTTCCCCACCGGCGTCCAGTTCGCTCCGCCGTCCTCCGAGCGCTGAATCTGCTGTCCAAACCAGCCGCTGCACTGCGAGGCATACAACCGGTTCGGGTCCGCGGGCGACCCCTTCAGGTGGTATACCTCCCAGCCGGTAAACAGTGGCTCGCTCACCTTCCAGTCTTTCCTCTTGCCGTCCGAAGTCAGGATGAATGCGCCCTTGCGCGTTCCCACAAGTACCCTAACTGTGCTCATGGCTCTCCTTTTCTCCCCGCTCCGGCATTCTCCGCCAGACGTCCGCAAGGTCCTTTTGGCGATTCTTGCCCACCCGCGGCGAAAAACGCAAGCAAAATCCACTGCGCTAAGCCCTCCGACCGCCCAGTCGCGCTCACCTGCGTCGATGCTCTAAACTCAACATGATGATGAAGCTTTTTGGCGGTAAGAAAGACAGTCCGGATAACCCCGCGCCCGAGACCGGCCCCGCCGAGACCCCCAAATCCGGCCTCTTCAGCCGCATGAAGCAGGCGGTCTCGCGCACCCGCGAGTCGCTCTCATCCCGCATCGAAACCATCGTCGCCCTCACCCGCACGGTCGATGAATCCACCTTGAACGACCTTGAAACCGTTCTGCTTTCGAGCGACCTTGGCGTGCAAACCACTACCGCCATCCTCGAGGCCCTGCGCGACCGCGCCCGACGTCAGGCTATTGAAGGCGGCGACGAGTTGCGCGATCTGCTCAAGGCCCAGATCCGAGCCATCCTCGAAGCTCCCATCGCCAACCAACCCAGCCCTTCGCCCTCAGATGGCCCTCACGTCACCTTTCTCGTCGGCGTCAACGGTACCGGCAAAACCACCTCTGCCGGAAAGCTGGCCGCCTGGTATCGCGCGCAAGACCGCACAGTTCTCCTCTGCGCCGCGGATACCTTCCGCGCCGCGGCTATCGAGCAGCTTGAAGTCTGGGCCTCACGCTCCGGCGTCGAGATGATCAAAACCCGCCACGGCGGCGACCCGGCTGCGGTTCTTTATGACGCAATCTCCTCAGCCAAAGCGCACAATATCGACGAATTGATTGTGGATACCGCCGGCCGCCTTCACACCAAAACCGGCCTCATGGACGAATTGGACAAGATGCGCCGCACGGCTGCAAAGTTGATTCCCGGCGCGCCTCACGAAGTCCTACTGGTGATGGACGCGACCACCGGCCAGAATGGATTGCAGCAGGCGCGGCAATTTACTCAGTCCGCCGGCGCCACCGGCATCGTGCTCACCAAGCTCGACGGCACGGCCAAAGGCGGCATCGCCGTGGCCATCGCCCAGGAACTCAACCTCCCCGTCCGCTTCGCCGGCGTCGGCGAGCAAATGGCCGACCTGCTGGAGTTTTCGCCCACAGATTTTGTCGATTCGCTACTCGGGTAACTTTTTCGAGACGCAATGGTATAACCTTTCGGAGACACAAAATGCGTCAGGGCACGACTTTAGTCGTGCCGTAAATGCGAAAAAGCAACCGGGCTTTAGCCCCTGAGGGAATATTTTGGCGGACCACGATACCTATTGGATGCAGCGCGCTCTAGAGCTGGCCCGGCGCGGCATCGCCGTCAGCTCGCCCAACCCCGCTGTGGGCTGCGTCATTCTCGATTGCGCAGGTCAGGTTGTTGGCGAGGGCTGGCACGAATACGACCTGCTCGACCACGCTGAAGTCGTCGCTCTCAAAATCGCCACCGAGCACGCGGGCGAGCGCCTCCGCGGCGGCACAGCCTACGTCACCCTGGAGCCTTGCAACCACACGGGCCGCACGCCGCCCTGCGCCGAAGCTCTCATCGCCGCCGGCCTCCGCCGCGTAGTGGCAGCCACCATCGACCCCAACCCCGACGTCGCCGGCCACGGGCTTGAAGCACTGCGCGCCGCCGGAATCGAAGTCGCTCTCGGCGTCTGTCAGTCCGAAGCCCGCCGCCTCAACGAGGGGTTCGCCCGCTGGAGCCAGCACCATCGGCCACTCGTCTTGATGAAGGTGGCCATGACCCTCGACGCCCGCATCGCGCCGCCACCCGGCGAACACACCCTGCGTGAGCCTTACTGGATCACCTCTGAAGCCGCCCGCGCCGCCGTGCAGCCGCTCCGCTGGCAGGCCGACGCCGCTCTGACCGGCGTGGATACGGTCCTCGCTGACGACCCCATGCTCACCGACCGCAGCGGTTTGCGCCGCCGACGGCCTCTGCTGCGCATCGTTCTCGACTCCGCCCTGCGTATGCCTCTCGACTCTAAAATGGTGGCTACGGCCCAGAATGATCTGGTCATCTTCACCGTCTCCAAAGACGAAGCTCGCGCCGCTGAACTCCGCCGCCGCGGTGTCCGCGTCGAAGTGCTGCCCGCCGAAGCCGGCCGCGTTCCGCTCGGCAAGGTCCTCGATCTGCTGGGCGACGAGGGAATCCTGACGCTGCTCACTGAAACCGGAACCATGCTGAACACGGCGCTGCTGGTTGGCGGCCTTGTGGACCGCATCCATCTCTTCGTCGCCCCGCAGATCATGGGTTCTGACGCCGTCCCCGCCTTCAAAGGCATGGCCCACGCCATCCACATGGCCGAAGTAGAAGTCGAGCGCTATGGCAACGACCTCGGCCTCTGCTCGCTGCTCCGCGATCCGTGGCCGGACGACAGGGATCAGTGAACAGTGGTCAGTGCTCACTTAAAGTCATCATCACTTTTTCACAACTGCTATCAATGCAATTATGGTACTTAGCACTGAGATGATCATCGAAATCAGAGCAACTACCCAGAGTCTTGACTCGCGATTCCTGCGCTCTGCTTCGATTACTCGACGCTGTAATTCGTAATCCGGCGCTCGCGGTGCGCGACCGGATGCACTCTGCGTTCGAGGGTCGCCTACAACATCAACGCCAAGTTCACGCGCACGTTCCACAAGTTGGTCGCCCCCAGGAAGTTTGGCCATATCGATCCAATCTACCTCACAGCGCCCAGAATAGCTCAAGCATTCAAACAGCCCCGGGCATCTGATCACTGACCACTGTTCACTGTCCTCTGTAAAATAAAACCATGTTCACCGGCATCATCGAACAAACCGGCACGCTCATCAGTCTGGAAAACCGCGGCGGAGTCCGCCGCATCACGGTCGAAGCTCCCGGCCTCGCCGGCCAACTGCGCGAAGGCGACTCGCTGGGCGTCTCCGGCGTTTGTCTTACAGCGCTGGACGTGAACCCCACACTTTTCCATGCCGATTTGGCCCAGGAAACCCTGGACTGCACTTCACTTGGCACGCTCACTCCCGGCGCCAAAGTCAATCTGGAACTGCCCACCGCCGCCGGAAGTCCACTGGGCGGCCACATTGTCCAAGGCCATGTAGACGGCTGCGGGAGGCTCGCGTCTCTTGAGCCTGTGATCTCCGCGACAGATCCAAAATTTGACCGCGAGACCACCGACTGGACCCTCAAGGTCAATGTTCCCGAGAAGGTGCGTCCGTGGATGGTCCACAAAGGCTCGGTGGCCGTCGAAGGCATCAGCCTCACCATCGCCGATTTCGACGGCGAGACCATCACCATTGCGATTTTGCCGCTGACCTATTGGCGAACCAACTTGCACACGCTGCCTGCCGGCGCTCCGGTAAACGTCGAGGCCGATGTGCTGGTCAAGCTGGCCCACGCCCAACTGCTAGCCGAGAAAAAGCCTGATCTGGAACTGACCGAGGCCTGGCTGGTAGCCAACGGATATTGATAGCCCTTAAGCGCCGGCCCAACCGAAACTGCCCAACCGAGGCCAATCAAGCGCAGACTTACCCTCGGGCGCCCTTCCATCTTCGGCCAGCCGACAGCGAAATATCTGAAAATTTGCGGTTTATTTGAACTGGGTGACAATATCCCAAATGTAGTAAACGACCACGAGCACCGTCGCGACAGCAACGAGCCACTTCATGATCCGCAGCGAAGGCTCAATCTTGTGAACCCTGGCGACAATGGCCGCCTGCTCGGCCTTTTCGTGTTCGAAGGAGTCGTCCAGAAAAATCTGGTCCTCTTCGTCGCGTTGTAGTCTTCCGCGATAAATGTAAAGGACTGCCGTGATCGCCACCAACGCTCCATAAACCGACCACATCACCAGAACAAGCGACATATACCACCTCCGAACATTCCTTCAGCCCCGAAAAGCGGCGGACCCAAAAGAATTCCCGGACCCGCATGGTAGAGGAGCCGTCTCGGTGAACATCATAACGCCGAACGGCCACGCCTGGTCCAATAAAAACTAGAATCTTCGCCTGTCAGTGCCATCGGTGCTTCCGCTGTATTCAAAACGCCCCTGGCCGCAGAAATCGACAGCGACGCCAAAGCCCGCTGGTTCTGCGACTTTACCTGGTTTTCGTGCATCTAACAGGAGCTGGACCGATCTGGGGGCCTTGAATCCCCGCCCGCCGGGCAGTACAGTAAGATTTACCGCACGCATTTCAGTTTTTTGGAGACCCCATGGCCACCACAACCGCAGCACCCGCACAGGACGCCGTCAAGAAAGCCCCCCTCACCCTGACCCCCCAGGCCGTCGCCAAAGTGCGCGAGATCATGGCCACCCAGGATCCCCTGCCCGCCGGACTGCGCATCGGCGTCGAGGGCGGCGGATGCTCTGGATTCCAATACTCCATGGCCTTCGAGAATCAGGCCGGCATGATGGACAAGGTTTTCAGCTTCGACGATCTCAAGGTCTATGTGGATGCAACCTCGCTGATGTACCTCAATGGCTGCACTGTGGACTACGTTGAAAGCCTTGAGGCCGCCGGCTTCAAATTCGACAATCCGCAGGTGAAGTCCACCTGCGGCTGCGGTTCATCTTTCAGCGTTTAGCGCCGCTGTTGGCCCGTTTCTCAGTCAGTTATGCTGCGGCAAGAGGCTCGTCCCTCAAGCGGGGACGAGCCTTTGTTGCGTAGATTTGCTTGATTTGCTCGGGCGTCAAGTACCTTATTGCTGCGTCGGCGTGGATGCCGGAGGGGTGCCGCTGGCAGGCGGGGTTACTGGACTTGCGTTGCTGCCCACTGGGTTGGCCGTACTGCTGGCGGGCTGCCCCCCCATGCCACCCGCGTTGCCACCCATCTGCATCATCTGCTCGGCGATCGGGTCGTAAACAAATTCCCATTCGTTGTAATGATTTTTCTTCTTGTAAACCATGATGGACTGCTTGGTGCTGTTGGGAGAAAAGCCAATAATCCCCGCCCCGCCAAAAGTCTGTCCGCTCAACCCAGTACCAGTTCCAGCGCCCGATCCGGTGTCCGCTCCTGTCGTCGTCCCAGTCGTCGTTGCAGTAGCCGTGCCGCCGCTGGCGCTGTTCGCGTCCTGCGGCTGCGCGGCATTGCTGTTCGCGTTCTGCGCTTGCGCAGCGTTCGGTTCAGGTGCGGCCGGCGGCTGGTTGAAGAAGCTGCTTGCCCCTGTAGGGTTGTTTCCGCCTCCAAGGCTGCTTCCGCCCGGCAGTCCGTTTCCGCCGCTTGGCCCCGTGCCGGCAATCGTCGAGCCTGCCAGCGGCACTCCAAAGAAGCCCATGGCTGTCGGAGCCTTGTTCTGGCCAAACCTAATCGGTTTCCAATCTTCCTTGCCGGTTGTCGGGTCTGAATATTTCTTGCGCAGGAAGCGGATGTTGTTGGTCTTCACCAGCGCATCGACGTTCGGCGGATACGCCCCGAATTTCTTGTAGTAAAGCTTCACGCCTCGCGCGTACTGCTTGCCGCGATGCATGGTCTCCAACTCACGGTCGCGCTGAATCTCCTTGGAAACCTTGGGCAGCGCAATGGCCAGCGCAATGGTCAACAGCGCCACCATGCAGATAACCGCAAGCAGCACGTACCCTTCCTCGGAGGGCTGCGGACGGGTTGGGGCGCGTTTCATCATTCAGCTTCCATCACCTAATTCGCTTGCAGCGGCAGCGTTTGCGTGTTGTTGTAACCCAGATCGGTCACCTGCACGCTGCCCGGCATAATAGCGTTCACCTTGTAGCGATGGTCCACAATTTCGCCAGCTCGAGCCACAAAAATGTCATCCCCGTGAACAAAAAACGCTTGCAACGATTTGTCCTTGGCCTGCGTGTAGCCGAAGTACTTCAGATCGATGGCGGGTGGCCGCGGCTTCTCAGGAATTATTGGAGCCGCATTCGCAATCTGCTGGCCGGGGCGCGCGCTTGCCACTGGCATTTCGATGTGCGCCGGCGCTGACTCGGCAGAGAAAATGTTTCTGCCCGTGCCCAGGTACTCGACCTCTTCGCTCAGCGCCAGCTTGTCGAGATGCAAGGTAGGGTCAATGTCGGCATTGGAAAGCTTCTGCGCCTCCGAAGAGCCGGATGCAGAAGAATTTGTGGCAGGCGTGCGGCCTTGCTCCAAAGCAGGTTGAGCGGTAATAGACCGTGCGGCCGCCACCGGGCGCGCCGGCGTAGGCGCTCCTGAAAAACTTCCCTTGAGCTCGTAGACGCCTACGCAGACGATCACGGCCACCAGCACGACGAGTATATAAACCTGGCGCTTGTTTTCGATTCCCAGGGGCAGGGCCATGGCTATCTGCCCTCCTTTCCCTGAGAGGCAAGCGGCGCAGTAGAACGCTCATCGCCCGCTTGCTGTATGGACGGCAATCCGCTGGCCGCCGCATCCGCTGGCCGCAGCCAGGTAGAAACTTTCAGCCGCAGGTTCACCAGTCCGCCCTGCTGGCCAGTCAGCGAAAGCCCGCGAATCACAAAGAAAGTCTGGTCGCGCTCCAGGCTGTTCACAAAGCGCATGATCTGCTGGTAGTTGCCGGTGATGCCCGCGTCCAGTGAAATCTCCGTCAGGTCGGAGCCGGCAGCGCCTTGCGAGTATTGCACCCGGCTTAATCGCACAGAGTCTTTCAGCGCCAGCTCCCCAATGCGGCGATCAACGGACGAGTAATTCGGCGGAATGCGCTTGGCGTAAAACGCCTGCACCTGCGCGCGCGCATCATCCACGCGCTTGTCCAGGCCGCGCAACGGGGCGGTTTGCAGCTCCTTCGCCTTCAACTGAACTTCTTTGGCCGCCAGCGCATCTGCCGAGCTGCCGCTCGTCGCGGCCCAATCCAGGCCAAAGCGAATCGAGAGCCCGATAACCGCAACCAGCAGCACGGCAAAGGCTGCGTAGTGCCATGTAAGCGGGGAGGCCAAGCGCTCGCGCCACAGGGATGGGGTGCTATTACTCATCGCACGCCCCCTGTATTCGATTTCAATTGTTGGCTCGCTCCATCTTCGCCAGCCGAAGGCTTTTTGCCCTCAGGCTTTTTTTGCGCCTTGCGCTCCGTGGTCACGGCCGGGTTGTACACCGCTTGCAGCTCGAAGGTAAAGCGATTAGAAGCGTTCAACGGCTCCAGCCGGTCAGCCTGGCCCCCTGTCGCTGTCGCCTCGGAACTTTCGCCCACAATGCCCGGCAGCAAAAAGTGTTTCGAATGCTCCAGGTTCTGCACCAGATCGTCGGCGCGGTCGCGCGGTCCCACCACACGCAACTTCAGCGTCGTGCGGCCTGTCTTCTCATCGCTTGTCGGCTCCAGCGTTGCCACTTGTACGCCGCCGGGAACTACATTCTCCAGGTCTTCCATCGCCAGCGTCCACGAGAATGTTTTCTGCTCAAAGAGCTGGTTAAGCATTCCCACTTCGGTCAGCAATCTTGCGTTGGCGGGCTGCCGCATCATCTGATGGTAGCCCTCCCGTTCACGGTTGATGGCGTCTATCTTGCTCTGCACGCGCTGTTCGGTGGCGCGAGCCTCGTCGGCTTTCTGGTGAACGGCGCGCAGGCCAAGCCACAAGCCAATGGCCATCAGCGCGAGCACCGCCATGGCAATGCGCAGCCGCTTGAGTGCCGGTCCAATATCGGTGTAGGGGCGCGTGGCGAGATTGAGAGTAATTCGCATGATTTCAGGCTGCTCCCGCCAGCGCGCCCGCCACGCCCGCCAATGTCAACACGTTTCCCAGCGGCGTTGCGGCTCCGGTCTCGGGCCGAGGCGCCAGATCAACGACGCTCAATTCGGAGGAGCCGGGCGGGAAGATCCAGCGGGCAAAGTCCTCTGCAGTGCTGCCTCTGCCTGTGCCCATGCCGGCTCCAATCCCGGCAAAATGTAGCACCTGCGGACGAACGCCCACCTTGTCCTCAAAATAAGCAGCGGCCACGGCGATGCCGCGCTGCACCTCTTCAAGCCGCTGTTCGGGTTCATCCGGCAAATCGAGCGTGCGATAGAGCAGCAAATCCTGCCCGTAAGTAATCAATGTAGTCAGCGCCAGCGCGCCCAGGTTTGCGGCCAAAACTGGCTCATCCGAATCGATAACCCCGAGCGACGCCAGGCTCGTGGGCAGCACGGCTCCCGGCTCGTAGCCTGCCGTGCGCACCGCGCCCTCGTACTCCGCCAAAATCGCTCCCGGCAACACCGCAGCCAACGCCTTGCATTCCGTCTTGTTCTCCACCAGCACCTGGTAGCTCACTCCGGCCTGCTCCACGTCGAACGGAACCATCTTGCGCAACCGGAATCGGATCACCGGAACAACTTCCGCCGCCTTGCTGGGCAACGAATCGAAGTCCAGAACAAAAACGCGCACCACCGTGTCGGGCAGCACCAGCGTAACCGCATGTGTGCGCGGCGAAACTTGTTCGAGCGCCGTTCGGATGGCGTTGACCACAATCTCCGGCGCGCGAAGATTTTCTTCGCCGATGCCCGGCACAATCACGCCCTGCGGCAGCGGTTCAAAAGCATAAACCGGCGGCTGGCCCGGCCCCGGCGTGGCAGCTGCCAGCACGCCCTGCGGCGATAGCTCCACTGCCACCGGCGGACGCGCTCCGGATGCGGAACCGAATTTGCCTTTGCTGAGAATCGAAGTCACTATCTTGACGCCTCGATAAATGTAACCTTGTTGATCTCTTTCAGCGTGGTCAACCCGCGCCGCACGCGATCCAGTGCCGACTCGCGCAAAAAGCTCATGCCTTCCTTCTGCGCCAGCTTGCGCACCTCGGAGGTCGGTTTCTTCGCCAAAATCAATTCGCGAATCGGATCGGTCAAATCCAGCAGCTCATGAATCGCTGTCCTGCCTCGATACCCTGTGCCCCCGCACTCCATGCAGCCCAGGCCTTCGCGAAATTCGAACCCGCGCCAATCGGCCGGGTCCATCCCGCTGGCCCTGAGCGTCTCATCGTCATAACTGATAGGGCGCGCGCAGTACTCGCAGATGGTGCGCACCAGCCGCTGCGCCAGAATGCAGTTCAGCGCAGAAACAAAGTTGTAAACCTCCACGCCCATGTTCACAAAGCGGCCCAGCACATCCACCACGTTGTTCGCGTGGACTGTCGTAAACACCAGATGCCCGGTCAGCGCGGAGTTGATGGCAATCTGCGCCGTTTCATTGTCGCGGATTTCGCCCACTAGTATCTTGTCCGGATCATGGCGCAAAATGGACCGCAGCCCGCGCGCAAACGTCAAACCCTTTTTCTCGTTCACGGGAATCTGCGTGATGCCGCGAATCTGGTACTCCACCGGGTCCTCGATGGTGATGATCTTGTCCTCGTCGCTCTTGATCTCGTTCAGCGCCGCGTAGAGCGTCGTGGTCTTTCCAGATCCCGTCGGCCCCGTCACCAGCACCATCCCGTAAGGCTCGCGAATGTAGCCGCGGAAGCGCTTCAGGTCAGCGTCGTTGAAGCCCACCACGTCGAGCGTCAGGTGGTGGAACTTCTCGCTCATTGACTCCTTGTCCAGCACGCGCAACACGGCATTTTCGCCGTGAATCGTCGGCATGATCGAAACGCGAAAGTCGATCAGCCGATTCTTATACCTCACGCGAAAGCGCCCGTCCTGCGGCACTCTGCGCTCGGCAATGTCCAGTTCGCTCATGATCTTGATGCGGCCCAGTATGGTGCTGTGATGCTCGCGCGCGATTGGCGCCATCGCCTCCTGCAGCACGCCGTCGATGCGGTACTTTACGTGCACCGAATCGTCATAGGTTTCTATGTGTATATCGGAAGCTCTCCGTTCGAGCGCGGTGAAAATGGTCGTGTCCACCAGCCGGATAATGGGGCTGATGTCTTCTTCGCTCGTCAGCTTTTCAATGGAGATGTTTTCGTCGGCGTTTTCGTCGCCCGTCAGCACATCGAAGGTCAGCCCCTCGCTGGCTTCGTCCAGCACGCGTTGCGACTGCTCGGTCTTCTTCAGCAACTCGGTAATCTGCGAGAGCGTTGCCACCCTCGGAATGATGCGATGCGAGAGCAGCCCGGCAATCTCGTCCAGCACCATCAGTTGCGATGGGTCACTGACCGCAATCACCAGCGCGTCCTTCTGTTGTTCGATGGGCACAAAATTATAGCGGAACATCAGCTCCACCGGAACGGTGCGCAACAGTTCGTGCTGAATTTTGAAATTCTTCAGGTCCACAAACTCTGCGTGATAGCGCTCGGCCAGAGCCTCAGCAAGTGCCCGCTCTTCCGCGCTGCCGGGCAACGGCCCGCCGGGAAGTGGAATCGCAAGTTGCGTTGCTTCAGCCATATTTATCCCGGACCTCCGGTGCCCTGCCCCAGCGAGAAGATGGGCAGATAGAGGGAGATGAGAATGAATACCACCACAATGCCCATAACGACAAGAATGGCCGGCTCGATTAGCGCCAGCGCGGCAGTGAGAGCGGTAGACACATCCTCCTCAAAAAACTCTGAAACCGAGTTGAGCATCTGTGGCAGCGCGCCCGTCTGCTCACCCACCGAGATCATCTCACCGGCCAGATCGGGAAAAATCTTTGTCTTGATCAGCGCATCCGCCAGGCTCTTGCCCTCGCGAACCGTGGTAATCGAGCTGATCACCGCGCGCGAAACCCGTCGCGAGCTGATGGAGCGCGCCGCAGTTTCCAGCGATGGCACCAGCGGCAGTCCGCCCGTCAGCAGCGTCGAAAGCGTGCGCGCAAACAGGGCCACCTGGTACTTGAGCCAGATCTTGCCTAAGACGGGCAACTTGATGCGAAACCCGTCGATGAAATCGCGGCCCTTTTCGGTCTGCGAGAAGCGATACCCGCCGAATCCCGTGCCGGCAAAGATGAGCAGAATCCACAGCAGATTGTGGTTCAAAAATTTGCCAAAGGCGAGGAGGTCCATGGTCATCGCCGGTAGCTTCGAGCCCATCTGGTCATACAACGTGGCAAATTGCGGAATCACAAAGACGAACATGAAAAACATCAGGCAGCAAACCAGCGCCATCAGCACGCAGGGATAAATCAGCGAGGCCACCAGCTTCTTGCGGAAGGTGAGCGAGGTACGCTGGAAGCTCACATAGCGCTCCAGCACTTCCTGCAAATTGCCGCTGCGTTCCCCGGCCAGCAAAGTTGTGGTGTACATCAACGGGAAACCGCTCTGCGCCTCAAAAGCCGCTGAAAGCGCGTCGCCCGTTTTCACCCTCGCGGCCACATCGTCCAACTGCGCCGCAAAATTCGCGTTCTTCTGGTTCTTGGCAAGCATCTGAATCGAGCCCAGAATCGGCAACCCGGCGCGAATCAGCGTGAGGAACTGTTGATTAAAAATGAGAAACGGCTCCAGTTTGACCTTGCGTTTCGAGAGCCCTCCAAAACCGCTCCGGGACTTGACGGAAAAGACGTGGTAACCGGCGTGAACAAAGCGGGCGCGCAACTCCTCGGCAGTGGCCGCTGTCTGCACCTGCTCCTGCACGCGGCCGCGCTCGTCGGCCAACTTGATTACGAATTCCGCCATGCCCCTGCCCGCCGGCTCAGTCGCCCCGGCTATTCCCTGCAAATTTCCCCAGTATTCAGGTTACCAGTTTCCGCCCGCTGTGCTCGTAACGGATAGACGCGAAAGGCGCATTCACCGCTCATCAGCGGTAGGCCGGACAAGCCGCGGAGAACCTCGTGAGGGGAGACGAGTGCGGCGGCTCGGAAGGCGCGGCCGGCCGGTCGCCGCTCCAGCCCTGACTCTCAAGCGCTGCTCAATGGGCAAAGGAGCTGTCACGTTTGAGCTAAAAAGCTGATTTCATACCGTGCAATACAGGCCAGTATTCCGGTTCTTCTCCGCCCAAAGTGGATTGTGTACAGGTTCCTCGCCATCCACTCTCGCCCGTGGAGGAAGCCCTGCACAGGAGAACCCCATGAATCTTCCCTTTACGAATACCCAGCTCATCATCGCCGCGATTGCGCTCGTCGTCGTCGTTCTCATCGCAGTTGGCGCCTACCTTGAATACCGCAAATCCAAAACCCGTGCTCTTCGCAACCGTTTCGGCACCGAGTACGACCGCGCCGTTGTTACCCACGGCTCCTCGCGAAAAGCCGAAAACAAGCTGGCTGACCGCGAAACCCGCGTGGAAGCCCTGAAGATCCGCGATCTCGAAGCCACCGAGCGGGAACGCTATGTAGCCGAGTGGCACGCCGTCCAATCCCGCTTCGTCGACCACCCCAAGGCCGCCGTCACCGAGGCCGACGATCTGGTCAACTCAGTTCTTGAGGCGCGCGGCTATCCCAGAGCTGGTTTCGAACAGCGCGCCAACGATGTCTCCGTCACATACCCCCGCGTGATGGATAACTACCGCCTCGCGCACGGCGTTGCCGTCAGGCCCGGCCAGATCGAAGCCAGTACTGAAGAGCTCCGCACCGCCATGATCCAGTACCGCGCCATATTCGATGAGCTGCTCCAGCCCCAAAAGCCCACCGAACATAAAGTCGCTGCATGACTTTGAGTTTTTGCGGCGCAAAGAAGACCTGACATAAGCGGGTGTCCTGGAGGTCCATATCATGGGACTGCTCACGAGCGTAATTCGATCCGCGCACAAGTCGGAACTCCGCTGCCTGCTGCTGGCGGGCACATTCGCGCTGGCGACCACCCTGGCATTCTCCGCCAGCCCAAATCCTGAGACAATCCAGGCCACCTACGCTCAAAACGGCAAAATGATCAGCGTCACGCTGACCATCGACGGCTACTCCAACCAGGCGGACATGCAGACCCTTTCACAGGCGTTTGAAGAGGGCCAGGATCAGGCATTGGTCCTCGCGCTCTCCAAAACAAAAGCGGTCGGGCGTTGCTCCATTTCAGGGGCTCTCAGCTATGAAATCGCCTTCATTCAAATGGTTGTAACGCCAACCGGGCGGCGGATCACCTTTATCACCAGCCGCCCGCTTGAGGCCGGCGAAGACAGCCCGGACACGCCGTCCCAGCTCTTCGACCTGGCAGTTGGCCAATTCGACCTGAATGACACCGACAACACCAAGAGCAAAGGGTTCCTGTATCCGGCAAGCAAGCTCGTGATCGATGAGAAGGGAGAGTTTCACTACGATCTGACCGGCACTCCCTGGTCTCTCGTCAACATCCTCGATTCCAGGGCACCTTCCGGCGAAACGTTAGCCCAGGGCCCCGTGAAATGATCATGAACCGAATTAGCCGCCTTCAAGACCAGGCCTGTCTCCGAATAGCCTGTTGTGCCTGGTGGCCCATCTTGGCCGCGCGTGCCTCAGCTCAAGTAAATCTGATTTTTTCATCAACTGACCGCGACGGAACATTCAAAATCCGCCAGGATTAGTTACCTCTTTGTAAACTTCAGTGCTAACTTCTGTGACTGCGGTTTTGGCTCCCGTAAAGAATGCTCATCATTTTTCTTAAAGCCCGCGAATATACTGCTCGCAAGTCCCCGAAACTTTTCCCCGCCTCCAGCCAAACCTTTGAATGAGGAAAGATTCGCAGACCGAAGAAAGGCAAGAAAACCAGTGAGAAAGATTCCCTTAGCTTTATTCGCATTGGCAACGGCCTTTGCGATTTCACCCTTTGCGTCGGCAGATACGTTCAGTTACTCCGTCGTCGGCGCTGGCGTTGCCGCCGGAGACACCGGCACTGTTACCCTGACGGGCACTGCGCTCGGCGGTGGCATTTACAACATCACCAGCGGCAACATTACCTTTGACGGATTCACGGGAACCGTCATCTCTAACCCGACCCCAGGGCTCGTCAGCTTTTACGCGCCCTCTTCCCCGGACTGGATTTATGCGCCGTGGACCTACAACGACCTCTTTCAGACGGCATCGCCACAGGTGGATGATAAGGGCGGAATCATCTTTGGTTCCCTCGCTGGAGGGCAGCTTGAGTTCTGGTCCGAAGGTGGTCAGGTGTATTTCAATATCTGGACGCCGACAGGGTCGCCGGGGGGAAATTGGGCATTTGATTACATTGACTATCCCTACGGTGTACCGGCCTCTTTGAGTCCGGAACCCTCCTCGCTGCTGCTGCTCGGCACAGGGCTTCTCAGCCTGACAGTTATCCTTTTCCGGAAGCAGAAGGCGCCCGGCGCTACCTTAAACACTTAATGACTTGGCGCTGGCATCTCCTTGCCGCAGGCGTTGACATGCATGGCGTTCACGGCCCGCGCGTGGATGTCCCCGCGCTCGGGCCGGACTCCGATCCTGTCGAGCAGGCCAATGGAATTCGGTTAGCGTGCGAGTCTTCACCGATAGCTTCCGTAGCCACCCGCACTCAACGCTGAAGAGAACAAGTTTGTATACCGATCGCGTTCTATCCAGCAGCCTGAAAGAGGTACGACTTGGCGCAAGAGCTGGTTGTTTCTCTGCCTGAAGCAGGACCTGTCGCGGAAGCCGGCACAAAGCCTGCTCCCGGAATTAAGACTGCTCTGTGCAAGCACTGGCAGTTAGCTGGGTTTAGCCTGCTGCTGGTTGCGGCAGCCATTGGCGCGGTTTCGCTCGAATTCCGAGGCAGCCGTTCCGCGGCGGCTGTTGTGCCATATCCGCACGAGTTGGCGCAGGTTAGCTTTGCCGTAGCCGGAGACGTAATTCCCCATGAAGCCATCCGCGCCGCAGCGTCTGCGGCCGGAGACGGCGCGCTGGGCTGGAGCGCACTCCTCAGCAATGTAAGCGATGTCTTTGAGAAGGCCGACTTCGGCTTTGTGAATCTTGAAACTCCCGTGGCTCCCGAACACACGCGCGGCTCCAAGCCGTTCATGTTTGACGCGCCTGTTGCATTGATTGACGCGCTGAGGGCCAACGGCGTAAAAATCGTTTCATTCGCCAACAACCACGTCATGGACCAAGGCTGGCCCGGCTTCACCGAGACCCGCGAACACCTGCGCGCCGAGGGGCTGCTCTTTGCCGGCTCCGGCGACACGGCGCAAACAGCATGGCAGCCCGCCATCGTCGAGGACAATGGCATCAAGGTGGGCTGGCTTGGAATGACGCGCTGGCTCAACGGCAATCGAAATCCCGACTCTCAAGACCAGCCCCACGTAAATTTTTTTCCTATCCAGGCGAGTCACCCGGCGCGCCGGGAATGGACGAGGCTGGAGTGCTCGAGGCCATCAGGAAAGCGCGCATCCAGTGTGACCTGCTGGTGATTTCCATCCACTGGGGCATCGAGTACGCGCCCGCGCCGCGTTCTGAAGATGTTGAAACTGCGCACAGGATGCTCGATGCCGGAGCCTCTGTAATCGTGGGCCATCATCCGCACGTTCTGCAACCAGTCGAGACTTATCGCACCGCAGACGGGCGCAGCACGGTCATCTTTTATTCGCTGGGCAATTTCCTCTCCAACCAGTCGCGCAGTTATGTTGACGGCTTGATGCCCGACCGGGAAGGCGACCCGCGCGACTCAATGATTGGCCTGTTTTCCGCTGTGCGCAAAGATTACGGGCCGGGTGGCATCCGCGTCGAGCTGGGTCATGTGGGCGTTCTGCCTGCATGGGGCGAGAACAACCGCAACGAGCTGGCTGCGGGTTACACAAAAACGCCTGTGATTCACCCTGTGCTGATCGACCGCGAAATACCGCGCACGGAGGCGAGACTGGACGAATTAAATAAGCTGAACACGTCCGCGACGCCGCTCTCTGCCGCGCAAAAGCAGGAATTCATCGAGCTGACCAATCAGATGAAGCTGCTCGACGATCGCCGCAAGCAAATCGTGGCGCGCCTCGGCGATGAGTACATCACAGATCCGCCCAGGCTCGCGGCAAGGCCATAAGCAAGTTTGAAACACCAGGCAAATGCCTGCGTGTTTCCGTCCGTTTATGGCCGGTTCTCTATGTCGTTTTCATCGCCGGATAGAGGTTCGGGGCGGCGTTCCCCATCCTTCGGCCTCTGTCGGCGGACCCAGGCCAGATCGAGCCGGGAACAGCCCGCACCACGCTGCTCCAGCTCTGCCGATGCGCCTGTGTAGCGGAAGTACTCCCGCTGTGCGGAGGTGATCTTCAAGCCAATCTCGCCAATGGATTTCATGCGCATCCTTCAGATGCTCCCTGCTGGTCAGCGACACGGGTGTTGCTACCGGCTTTTGCCGAAACAGGCAAGCAACCGATTCCACAAGGAGCCAGTCCCAGCTCGGTCGGCCTGTGCCGCCTCGAGATCATTCCGGTCGTCGGAGAGAATCTGCCACAAAGCCGGACCCTGAACCTCCCAGTCCGCGTGGCCGCAGCCATCGCACGCATACTCCCGAATATCGCGGCCTGAGGAGGTGTCCTTCTCCGTCATCCGCATCTCGTCACCGCATTTGGCGCAGATCATATTCCCTTCGGCGGCAAGTAGGCTCCGGGCCTGGCCAGGCGATTGTAAAGCCACGCAAGGATCCCTCCACCGATCATGCCGTCCAGTATCGCGTAGAAAACTGCGATCCCAACGTCAGCGAAGTTGCGGTTCGCATGGTAGCCGGGGTAGATGGAGGCCAGAACCTCGAGAAAATGCTGGCCGTAGCCGTCAATAATCAAGTTGCCCACACCCACCAGCAAAACGCACCCGCCCCACAGAATTGCACTTGCCAGTGCCATAGCCCTGATGTTGAATCTCATGGGTTGCTCCTTGGAAGAGGATTTTACTCCAGCGCAAATTACATGGTCCGCGCTCGCGTCGAATCGCAGCTTTCAACGATCGAGTCGGAATACCCCGAATTCGACGGCCTGTGGTTTACTGCACCGTTCCCTGTGGCCTTAATCGACGCAGATCCAGCGCGCAGGCAACGGCATTCTGCGCCTGCAGGCGCAGGTTGTCCGACGCGGCCCAGAGCCACAGGCGGGAGACCTGGCTGGAGTTGCGCGTCCCCTGCTCCGGACGCAGCCGAACCAGCACGTCATTCTGCCCCGTAGCGGCCAGGTTCGAGGGCGAGTCGGTGTCTTCGAGAACCAGATCCAGATGGCCTCCGCTCAAAGCCTCTTCGATGGTGGCAATCTCCGCCGGCCGCTCCAGTTCGATACCGATCGAGAAACTGTGGCCGTGGAAAACCGGCGCGTGAACCACCTGCAGGGCCAAAACGGGCCAGCGGCCGGCAGAGAGCGCGTCGTAGTGCCGGCGAACCCGCGCCTCGACCGCGCCCAGGTTGACCTTCGAGGCCTCGCCCAGCCCGGCCAGCAGGTTATAAGCCGCCTGCGCGTCATATAGCTCCCGCGGCAGCGATTGAAAGCTGAGCAGATTCACGGTCTGCTGGTGAAGCTCGTCCAGCGCCGCGCGGCCAAATTCGCTTGCCGGCTCAAGCAGCGTGGCAAATGTTGCACGTACCGGAGCTGCCTGCTGGAGCCGTTCGAGCACCAGCGCCAGCGCCAGCGCCGCCGGGTGCGCCGGAACCACCGCGGGGGTAAACAAGTCAGCGGTAACCGCCTCGGAGCCCAGCCAAGGCGCACGTACCAGCACGCCCGCCTCCTGGTCGAGAGCGCCTGAAAGGTCAAGCACGGTTGAGCCTGCGCGTAGCGCATCGCGCCAGTGCTTGCGGGTCAGGTCTTCCGCGCCGCAGAAAAATGTGAAATCCACGTGGTCGAAAGCGTCCGGCTCTATGGCCTGCACGAAGGTGATCTCGTCGCCCACCTGATCCAACTGGCCCTGCACCTCGTCCTCGTCAAGCAGCAGAAAGCTCGAAGCCGCCAGCGGCGACTCTGACAGGGCATCCTTCAACTCCCGGCCCACCAGGGAAGAAGCTCCGGCAATGGCGATTTTGTACACAGGCGTCCTCTTGTTCGATTTGTCCGATTAGTTCACTGGCGAAAATCTACAAGCGGCCCAGCGGCTTCGGTTCTGTCGCGTTGGGTTCAGTCAAAGCTGCAACCGGATGCTTGCGCCGCCGCCGCGACCACGAGTATGCCGCCCGCGCCCAAATGCCGCTGAACATGTAAGTCAGCGCCCATAGAAACATCACCAACTGGGAAAATTTGAAGATGAAAAACATCGCAATCAGAATGAGAAAAATAACCTGATAAGGATGACGGTGGGAGAGGCTTAGCTCCTTGGCTGACCAGAATCGCCAGGTGCTGACCATAAGAAATCCACTGGTGCCCACAATCCCCAGCCAGATAAGAGCAACCCACCAGGCCTCGATGGGATATCCGTACTCAAAATGTACGCAAGCGGCCAGCAGCCCTGCCGCAGCCGGAATCGGCATGCCCACAAAATACTTCCGGTCCGGCCGTCCCGGATTACGCGGCTGCGCGTCATGGCTGATGTTGAATCGCGCCAGTCGCGAAACTCCGCCAATCAAAAACAGAAAGCAGATAAAGGCCCCGGCATGGAGGATGTTTTCGTGCAACTGAGGACTGACGGAGTCCGGCAAAAAATGGAATCCCCAGATGAGCGCCAGCAGGCTGGGCGCCACGCCAAAGGTAATCGCGTCGGCCAGCGAATCCAGTTCCTTGCCAAAGTCGCTGCACGTGTTGGTCATGCGGGCAATGCGGCCATCGAGCGCGTCGAATGGGATTGCGAAAAGGATGGCAATCGCCGCCCAATCCAGATGCATATGCGCGTTGCCCACATCTACCAGCGATTTGATCGTCTCGGTGATAGAGAAATAACCGAGGGCGATGTTGCCCACTGTAAAAAGTGAAGGCAGAACGAACATACCGCGGCGCAACCGCGCCCTCGCGTTGGCCTTTGCTTGTGCGGCATCGCGGTACATCATGAGCGGCCTCCGTCAGACTTGTTTGGAAGCGCGTTGGCGCTCATGGATTGATTCACCGTTGATACAGCAAACGCCATGGCCGCCAGCACGCTCTTGCCGCCTTTCACGCGCTGGCCAACCTTCACGCGCAATTCAGCCTCGGCCGGCAGCAGCACATTCACGCGAGAACCAAACTTGATGAGGCCCACGCGCTGCCCGCGTTCGACTTTGTCGCCCTCGTGCAATTTGAAAACGATGCGTCGCGCCAGCAGTCCGGCAATTTGCTTGAAGGTGATCTCAACTCCGTCCTCGCCGCGCACCGTGGCAATGTTCTGTTCGTTGCGGTCAGCCGATGCGGGATTCATGGCGTTCAGGTATTGGCCCTTCTGGTAGCGCACGCTGGTCAACACGCCGGCAACGGGCGAGCGGTTCACGTGCACGTCAAAAACGCTAAGGAAAATGCTGATCCGCTGCCGCGGTCCTTCGGGAGTGGCAATTAGGACCGCTTCGGTCACCAGCCCGTCTCCGGGAGAGACAATCAGGCCGGGTCCGGTGGGAATCGTCCGCTCGGGATCGCGGAAGAACCAGAGAAAAAATACCGCCAAAAGCACAGGCGCTACGCCCCACGCCCAGTTGCCTGTGGCCCACGCCAGCACAATCGCCACCGCCAGCAAGCTCAAACCGTAGATGTAACCGTCACGAACCATTGTCCTAGACGATTATACGGTGATTCCACTCAAGTGCCGATTGAGCCGCCCGGCCGCACGTAGATTCAGGCACACACTCACCCTTCAAAGGCCGAACCTGAAGGGCGCTCGGGCGATTCGCCTGCGTTCATCGATTGCTTCAAGACCTAAGCCACAGCCGGCTGCCTGCGTTCCAAGGCGAAAATCAGGTCCTTGGCGTGCAGCTTCAGCTTCTTCAGCTTCACTTCCTCAAGCTGTTCTTCTGTCGAGAGATAGGGCTTTTGGAGCAACTCTTCCAACCGCTGAGCGTAATTACGATGTTCGGCATGCAGGCGATCTATTTCTGCGCTCAGCGTGGAATCCTGTATTTCATCCATCAAGCACCTCCGTTTATTAAGGAACAATTACATATATCGCCGTCGAGGCGCAACGGGCAAGTCCAAAAGGGAACAAAAGTAACGCTTCTCTGTGGAATTCATCCCGAAAACCCCTCTTGCGTGACCGCAATCACGCTGGCTTCGTTTTAACCGTCACAGCGCTGCTAAGTAAGCAGCTGAGGACGGAAAGTCGCCAAGCCGCAGGCGCATCAGAATCGCATCTTCAACAGGATCATGGTAGTAGCGCACTCTGCGTCCAGTTTCCGCAAAGCCCAGCCCCCGATAAAGTCCCAGCGCCGGCTGATTCGATGCGCGCACCTCTAGAAAAACCTCTTTAATCCCGGCCTTGCCAAGCTCAGCAGTCAACTCGGCAAAAAGCCTCCGCGCCAGACCTTGCCGCTGAGCCTTCGCAGCCACAGCGATTGTCTCCAGTTCGCCCTCCGGCGGCATCAGACTCGCCACGGCAAAGCCCTCCACTACGCCCATCCCCTCGGCCACCAGCGAAATCCGCCTTGGCTGTGCCGCGGGGTCCAAAGCTCGCTCCAAAGCCGTCCGAGGCCACTGCGGCGCTTCCTTCAGGCTCTCGGCGATCTCCATCACCCGGCCGAGATCCGTGGGCGTCATGCGACGGATGCGCACTTCTGCGAACGCGGATTTCACGCCCCTTGCGGCCCCAGTGCAACACCCTCTCCGAAGATCTCAGCGTCGCTCCGGCGCAGATAATGCCCATCCAGCATCGCCAGGTCAACAGAGTCCCCTTGAGCCACCCTCGACGCGCACAGCCGGAGCGCATCGCCGGCAGTCGGCGCCGCCGTTCTGACCAACTCCGCGCCCGGCCATGCTTCACCGATCACGAGCACGGCAGCCTCGTCGCAGAGTGCAATCCGCGCCGGCGCAGATTCAACGGCTGCCAGCTCATGAGTTCCCGCCAGCATTTCCCTTGCCTGCTCGCCGGCCACATCCAGCCTTAAATAGACTTCATGCCGATGCGCATCCAGGGCTGCCGAAGGCACACCAGCCTTCGCGGCCAGCACCTCCAGCCGTGAAACGGCCACCACCGGAATCTGTGCGGATTCAGCCAGACCCTTCACCGCAGCCAGCCCCACTCGCACGCCGGTAAAGCTGCCCGGCCCATTCACAACCACAATCGCGTTGAGCTGACCAAGCCGCATCCCGGCCCCAGCCAGTAGATCGCCCACAGCCACCACCAAAGTAGAGGAGTAGTGTTGTCCTTCCAGCTCAATCTGGCCCAGTACTTCAATAGCCTGTCCGCACCACCGACCCAGCGCCACTGAACCAGTGGGTCCGCAGGTGTCAATGCCAAGCAGAAACGTCGACTCAGCCATGAGACCCCTCTTATACCGCCGCCAAAGCCTGCTCCAGGTCGGCGATCAGGTCTTCCTTGTCCTCAATGCCCACGGAGAGCCTCACCAACCCCGGCGTGATGCCCAGGGATTGGCGCTCAGCATCGCTCAATGCGGCATGGGTTGTAGTGGCCGAATGGGACGCCAGCGACTCGACTCCGCCCAGCGATTCGGCGCTAAGAAAGATCTTGAGCGCGCCCAGAAACCGCCCCGCCGCCTCTTTGCTCCCCAGGTCAAAGCTCATCATCGAGCCAAAGCCCTTCTGCTGCTTCACCGCCAGGGCGTGCTGCGGATGCGTCGCCAAGCCCGGATAAGCCAAGCGGCTCAGCTTCGGCTGCGTCGAGAGAAAATGGGCCACGGCCCTGCCGTTCTCCTCGTGCTGCTTCATGCGCAGCGGCAGCGTCTTGATGCCGCGCAGAACCAGGAAGCACTCGAAGGGCGACAGAATCCCTCCGGCGGCTTTCTGCACCAGGTGAAACCGCTCCTTATGCTCCGGCTTCGAGCCGATGATCGCGCCTCCCAGCCCGTCCGAGTGGCCGTTGAGAAACTTGGTGGTCGAGTGCATCACCATGTCCGCGCCCAGCGCCAGCGGACTTTGCAGCACGGGCGACATGAACGTGTTGTCCACACTCACCTCAATACCTCTGGCGTGCGCTATCTCGCAAATCGCGCTGATATCGGTGAGAGACATTAGCGGGTTGGTCGGCGTTTCAATGTGGATGAGCTTCGTTGCGGGGCGCATGGCGGCAGCCACAGCCTCCGGCTTGCTCGTATCCACGTATTCGATTTCGATGCCGTAGTGGCAGACGACCTGGTTGAAGAGCCGCGCCGTCCCGCCGTACACGTTGTGCGAACAGATCACGTGATCGCCCGTGTGCAGCGTGGCCACCAGCGCGTAGATGGCCGCCATGCCGCTGCCAAATGCGTGTCCGCTCGTCCCGCCTTCGAGCGCCGCCAACGCCTCCTCCAGCCGGTCGCGCGTTGGGTTCCCGGCGCGCGAATAGTCCCAGCCCCGATCCTCGCCAATGCCGGTCAGCTCAAATGTCGATGAAAGGTAAATGGGCACATTCACGGCGCCCGTCAGCGGGTCGGGATACTGCCCCGCATGAACGGCGAGGGTCGAGTATTTGTAGTTGGACATGATCAGCCTCTTCGTTTCTAGCTTATCGCGGCGAGCGTGTTTTAGGTTCGATTACGTTGCGATGTGAAGCCGAATGCGCAGCTTGGCCTTTGCAAAACGCCGCAGAACCACTGTGATGCGCATGGGATCGAATCCATTCGCTTGCACATGAAGATAATGAGTGGTCCCGGTCTTCGCTTCGAGAAACGCAAAGTGCCCGGTTGAGTCGGTTGTCGTAGAAAGCAATACACGATTGAACGCCGGGTCGCAGTCTTCAATTGTTACGCCGGAGACAGGAGCGCCGGTCGAGTCAACAACGACTCCAGCCAGCTTCTCGGCACACATCGGCTTCTCCAATATGAGGAGTTCCACTCCAGCCAACGCTGGCAACGCAAAGATAAACAGGAAAGCGAAAATGCCGAGCCGTACCCCAATCCGCCGCATAATCCCTACACTCCGCCCTCAAAGATCTTCTTCGACAAATATCGCTCCGCCGAATCAGAAATAATGGTAGTAATGCGCTTGCCCGGTCCTAACTCGCGGGCTAACTCCACCGCCGCATATACCGCCGCGCCGGAACTGGACCCCGCCACTAATCCCTCTTCTGCCGCCAGCCGCTTGACCATCGCGAACGCATCTTCGTCGCTGACCTTCACAATCCGGTTGCAGACCTCGCGATGAAAAGTCTCGGGGATGAAGCTCACGCCGATGCCTTCCACCTTGTGCTTGCCCGGCGTTCCTCCTTGCAGAATGGAGCCTTCAGTCTCCACGGCCACGGTAATCACGGCCGGATTCTTCTCCTTCAAAAAGCCCGCCACACCGGAGAAAGCTCCGCCCGAGCCAACGCCATTCACGAACGCATCTACGCGACCCTCCATCTGCTCCCAGATCTCCGCCGCAGTGGTGTCATGATGAAACCGCGGATTGGCCTGGTTCTCAAACTGCAGCGCGGTAAACGAGCCGGCAATTGCCGCTCCGGTCTCTCGCGCGCGCTGGATGGCGCCGCCCATGCCCTCATCCACGGGCGTGCGCACCACCTCCGCGCCGAAGCCGCGCATCAGAATGCACTTCTCCTCAGCGAAGCCCTCGGGGACAAACAACTTCACTTTGTAGCCGCGATTCACGCCAATTAGCGCCAATCCCACGCCGGTGTTGCCTGCCGTGGCCTCGATGATCGTCGAGCCCGGATGCAGCAATCCACGCGCTTCGGCGTCCAGAATCATGCCCAGTGCGGCTCGGTCCTTGATGCTGCCGCCGGGGTTGAGAAATTCGAGTTTGGCAAAGACGGCGGCCGCCGGCTGCGGCGCAATGCGCGTCAGCTCCAGCATCGGCGTCGAGCCTACAAGTTGCGTGATATCGGCGGCAATACGCAAGGCGGGCGAAGTTAAACGTGTGGTTTCCATGCGGGGTCCAGTTTATACCGCCGGGCGAACGACCCGCTCTAATGCCTCTCCGGAAATGCCTCTTGCCTGACGAACCCCGCTGTCGGGAAGTAGCCGGTGCGTGTGCGCACCGTGAGCCTGCCGTGGTGCCTGGCTTTGGCCGTAACCTCCACCCGCCGAAAGCCCGGTTCGCCGGTCGGCTTGGTCGAGTGGTATCCCAGCACGTATTGGTTGCGGATGTCGCGCGCCACCTCGGCCGCGATCTGGTCAACTTCTTCAATGTTCTTTGGAAAAAACGCCATGCCGCCGGTCTCGGTCGAAAGCATCTCCAAAGCTTTGCGCGCTTCTTTCACCTCGGAGCGGCTCATGTCTTCGTCGCCAAAGAGCAATCCAATCGAATAGATGACCGGCCCTGATAGTTGCTGAACCCGCCGGATGGCCTGATTCTGGCTGATCGTCGAGGCGTTGTCGTCCCCGTCGGTGATGAGGACGATCACCTGCTTGGAGTGTTTGGCGTCGCTCGCCAGATGGTCGGCCGACGCCGCCACGGCGTCGTAAAGCGCCGTTCCACCGCGCGCCTCAATGTGACTCAGTCCTTCGCGCAGCTTGTTCACGTCAGAGGTAAAATCCTGGTCGATGAAGGCCTCGTCAGAAAAGTTCACAACGAAAGCCTCGTCCTGCGGGTTGGAAGCCTGAATCAGGTCGAGCGTGCTTTTGTTTACCGAGCGGCGCTTGGTGCTCATTGAGCCGGAGTTGTCCACCACTAGCGCAATCGAAACCGGAAGATCGGTGTGCAGAAAACTGATAAGCGTCTGCGGAACCCCATCCTCCAGCACCTCGAAGTCTTCTTTAATCAGGTCTGGGACCGGCTCTTTGCCTTCGAGCACCGTGCAGTTGAGATCCACCTCGTCGACGTCGGTGTGCAGAACGTAGCCCTCGCCCAGCTTGAGCACAGCAGGAGGCGCTGGCGGCTCGCCGTCCGGTGAGCGCACCGGGTCGCGATCCACCGTGAGCGATGGCGTCGTCAATGGAGATTGCGCAGCAGGCGGAACTTGCCGCGCTTCGGATGAAGCAGCCTGGCCAACTCCGTTAGCTCCGCTAACGCCGCTCGTCGATGGCGGTTGTTGCGCGGTGAGCAAGAGAGCCGCACCGGCAAAAAGAAGCGCGGAAACCGCGTGATAGTGAAAGCGCATGGGAGACGGTGCAAGCATAGAAGATAAATTGAAGCAATCCCATCGAGGATTGGCCTTCAACTTCACTTTACGCCACTTGCCGTTCCCGGTCAGTCTGTGGCCAGTCTATGAGACGGCCTCGCAAGCCCGCAAAGACCGCTGCGATACAATCGACCCATGCGCCGAACAGTCCGGGAGTGTGCAGGATGGGGCTTTCGAGCGTAAATTCCGCCTCTGGACCAGGGAGCAAGACCTTCCTCATGGCTAATATTTTCCCCTTCCGCGCCTGGCGTTACAATCTCTCCGCCGTTCAGCTCGATGACGTAGTAACTCAGCCTTATGACAAGATTTCTCCCTCCATGCAGCAGGCTTACTACCTGCGCAGCCCGTTCAACCTGGTACGCATCATTCTGGGCCTGCAGGAGCCGTCAGACGCCGAGCGCAGAGAAAGTGTTTATACCCGCGCCGCGCGCGACTTCACCGCGTGGCGCAAACAGGGCGTGCTGGTGCAGGAGAATGACCCGTGCATCTTCGCCTACGCGCAGCGTTTCAAAGTGCCCGGAACCGAAGTCATTAAGGAACGGCGCGGATTCATCGCCCTCGGCGGCCTGCACGACTACGCGGAAAAGATTGTCTTCCGCCACGAGCAAACCCTCAGCAAGCCCAAGAGCGACCGCCTCAACCTGCTCAAGGCCACGCACGCGCACTTCGGGCAAATCTTCATGCTCTACTCTGACCCGGCTGCCAGCGTCGACAAGATCTTGTATGACGGCGCAGGACGTGCAGATGCCGAAGTCACTGACGAATACGGTGTATTACACCGCCTGTGGAAGGTCAGCAATCCAGCCATCATAAACAGGTTGTCAGCGGCCATGGCCGATAAAAAGCTCATCATTGCCGACGGTCACCATCGCTATGAGACCGCGCTGAATTACTCCAAAGAACACGCGCCGGCAAAAGTCGAATCGAGTGCCGCCGGCTTGCCGCAGCCCGCGTACCCTGAAGCCGCGGTTATGATGACCTTCGTCAACATGGGCTCCGACGGGCTGGTGATTCTGCCCACGCATCGCGTGGTTCACAGCCTGGCTAACTTTGACCTAGCCGCCTTCACACGCGCCGCCGAAGAGTTTTTCACTGTCACTTCACTGCCCGCGTCTGACAGTTATATTGCGACGCTGACTCGCCAGCAAGGCACGGCGTTTGTCGCCGTAACTCGCGCTGGAGCTTTCCTGTTGTGCGCCAAACCCGAGCCTGTGGCCGCCGCGCTGGCCCACCTGCCCGAGCGCCAGCGCTCGCTCGACCTGAGCTATCTCCACTCCATCGTGCTCGACCGTCTGCTCGGCCTCGACGCGGAAAAAGTTCGCGAGCAAACCAATCTCCGCTATCTGCGCAATGCGGCAGAGGCCGTCGAACAGGTTCGCGCAGGCGATGCCGACGCCGCCTTCCTCACCAACCCCGTTTCCATGGAGCAACTCAAGCAGGTGGCTTTCGCCGGCGACGTGATGCCGCAAAAATCCACCGACTTCTTCCCCAAGCTGCTCAGCGGTTTGACGATTTATGCGTTGGACTAAGTGGACATTGGCGGCTTTGGTTGTCAGTGGTGTGGCTGTGGCGCCGGTCGCTGGCCAGCAAGCCCCGCCTGCACCACAGGCGCGTTTTGTCGTCGTGCTCGACGCAGCTCACGGCGGTGATGAAACCGGCGGTCGCCTGGCCGACAGCCAGTTTGAAAAAACCTTCACCCTGGCGCTCACCATGCGTCTGCGCTCGCTCCTCGGCGCGCGCGGCATCCAGGTGGTCACCACCCGCGAATCGGATGCGGCGGTCGCGCCGGAGCGGCGCGCGGAGATCGCCAACCACGCTGCCGCGCAAGCCTGCCTCAGCCTCCACGCCTCTGAGAGCGGCTCGGGCATTCATCTGTTTGTCTCGTCGCTGGCGCCCGTCCAGCCCGTGCGTTTCCCCGCATGGAAAACTGCGCAAGGCGCCTCGGTCTCGCGTTCGCTCAAGCTGGCCGGCGTCGTCAATTCTGCCCTCTTGCAAGCTGGCATCAGCACCACTCTTGCCCGCACCACTTTACCCGTGGTTGACAGCATGTCGTGCCCCGCGGTGGCCGTCGAAATTGCACCCGAGCGCAGCGCCCTTCATGAAACAACCGCCGGGCTGGGCGACCCCGACTACCAGGCGCGCGTGGCCGCTGCGCTGGCGGCGGCGTTGGTCGAATGGCGCACGGAGGCCCATCAGCCGTGATTCCTCGCTATCAAAAGATTATCTTCGGACTTCTGCTCGCGGCCTCGGTTGTCATGGGTGTCACACTTTGGCACCTGCGGCAGCGCGCCCACGAGCGCCTCATCGTTGGCCAGGATTCTTCGCCCACCAGCGCTCCTCAAATAGCGCCCTCAGAACAGGCAACCCTGCTGGTGGCCAACGACAGCGACGGCTCCATGCTCACCCAGGTTCTCTCCTTGCCGTTGCCCACCGATCCCGGCGCCCGCGCCCGCTCCGTGTTAGGCAAGCTGCTCGACCTCTACGCCGCTCCCGATGCCGCCCACTCCGTTTCCGGTGGCGCAGGCTCCGTCATCCAGGTCTTTTTGCTGCCCGCGGCTTCGCTCGGCCCCGCACCTGCCAAACCGAAACTAGAAGCTTCCAGGACCGTCATAATCTTGTCCGGCGAATCCAGCGCCACGCCCCCTGGCACGCAATCGCAGCAATTCGGTCCGCAACTCGCGGTCGTCAACCTCAGCGGCGCTTTTGCTGCCAACCATCCTTCTGGCATCGAAACTGAAATGCTCACCGTGCTCTCCATCTGCGCCACCCTCCACGCCAACCTGCCTCGCGTCACCCAGGTGCGCTTTCTGGTGGACGGCACCCAGCGCGCAACCCTTGCCGGCCACGCCGACCTCACTCGCACCTATCTGGCCGCCGATGCCATGCCGGCCGAGGAAATTCGCCCATGACCAACGTGACCACCCCTGAAAGCACAACCCCCACCATCGGCGTATTCGATTCCGGCTTCGGCGGCCTCACCGTGCTGCGCGCTCTGCTTCGCCGTATGCCCCACGCGCGCTTCGCCTTCATCGGCGACACGGCGCGGCTGCCTTACGGCTCCAAGTCCCAGCGCACCATCGCCCGCTACGCCGCTCAGAGCGCGCGATTCCTCGTCAATGAGCAGGGTGCCGAGTTCCTCGTGATCGCCTGCAACACCGCCAGCGCGCTGGCTCTCGATGCCATCAAGGACGCGGTGCCGGTGCCCGTGCTGGGCGTGATTGAGCCGGGCGCCGAAGCTGCCCTTGCCGCCTCGCGCACCGGCGACGTGCTGGTCATCGCCACCGACGCCACCGTGCAGAGCCACGCCTATGCCGCCGCCTGCCGCGCTCGCGGATTGCGCGCGCTCGAGAAAGCCTGTCCGTTGCTGGTGCCGCTGGTCGAAGAGGGTTGGACCGATGCCGGATACGCCACAGGAACCTGTGCGGCGCAACCCACGTCTGCTACGCCGCAGGTGACCGTCACCGCCGAGGTCATCCGCATCTATCTCAATGAACTTCTCGCCGAAGCACCCGCTCAAGGCATGAATCCTGACACGCTGGTACTCGGCTGCACTCACTACCCTCTGCTGCGCTCGCTCATTGAGCGCGCCGTGCCCCCTGGTATGAGAGTCATCGATTCCGCCGAGTCCGCTGCCGAGGCTGCCGTGCGCCTCTTCGGCCAGCAGCATACACAGGCCGTCCCCACATCTCCGCAATCCCTGCGCTGCTTCGCCACGGATTCGGTAGAGAAGTTCGAGCGCCTTGGTTCCCGCTTTCTCGGCCGGCCCGTCGGCAAAGTCGAACTCGTGGACCTCGGAGGCTGAGCGGTTCTCCAATTACACTCCCGCGAAAGCAATGACCTTCAGCGGCTTTTTCCTCAAGAAAAAGCCGCCTCGCACTACGCCGGCCCAGGCAGGATATTGGAGAACCGCTCTGATATTCTGTAAAGACGGTATGTCCGGTTTCCCCAAGAACACGGACCATGGAGGAAGAAAGCAAGAATGATCAATTTGGCAGGTAAGACAGCCGTTGTCTTCGGGCTGGCTAATAAGCGTTCCATTGCCTGGGGCATCGCCCAAAAACTGCACGAGGCCGGAGCAACTCTGGCCATCTGCTACCAAAATGACCGAATGAGGCTCGAGGCCGAGGACCTTATCGCCGAGTTGCCCGGCGCCTCGGGCTTCCAGTGCGACGTCTCCAACGACCAGGAGATTGAGTCGCTCTTTGCCGCCATCGGCAAGAAGTACAGCAAGATTGATATTCTCGTCCACGCCGTGGCCTACGCGCCCGCCGAGGAACTGCGCGGCGAATTTATCACCACCACCCGCGAAGGCTTCCGCATCGCGCTCGATGTCAGCGTCTATTCGCTTATCGCCGTCAGCCGCGGCGCGGTCCCGCTGATGACCGATGGCGGCAGCATCATGACCCTCACCTTCTACGCCGCTGAGAAAGTTGTTCCCAACTACAACGTCATGGCCGTTGCCAAAGCTGGCCTTGAATCCACCGTCCGCTATCTTGCCGGAAACCTCGGCTCCCGCAACATTCGCGTCAACGCCATCTCCGCCGGCCCCATCAAAACCCTCGCCGCCCGTGGCGTCGGCGCACTGGGCGACATGCTCAAGTCCCACGCCGAACGCGCCCCGCTCCACCGCAATGTGGATCAGCTCGAAGTTGGCGGCGCGGCCCTGTTCCTTGCCAGCCCTCTTTCCAGCGCCATCACCGGCGAAATCCTCTATGTTGACTGCGGCTATAACATCATGGGCTTCTGAGGCTGCCGCACCACCTGGATTTGCCGGATGGAACAGGCCCGCGCTATAATTTGCTGAGAATAAGTGTACTGAAGGGTACTGAAAGTCATGGCCACCGGCAAGAAGCCCGGCCCGGCGCGCGTCAATGTTCGCCCCGTGCGCGGCCGTCCGCCACTGGATGAAACCGAGCGCCGGCGCATCCTGGACGCCACCACCGCCGTGTTTCTGGAAAAGGGATTCGAGCGCGCCTCTACCGCTGAGATTGCGCGCCGCGCCCACACTTCCAAGCAGACCCTCTACTCGCTGTTTCCCGCCAAAGCCGATCTGTTCGTGGCTGTCATGAGCGCGCACACCGAGCAGCTTTTTTCCCACCACATGGTGCACATCGAGTCGAAAAGGCCGCCCCGTCGGGCTCTTACCGAAATCGGGCGCATGACGCTGCGAATGTTCAGCGCTCCCACCTTCGTTGCGCTCTATCGCATACTGGTATCCAACGTCGAAAAATTTCCCGATCTGGCGCGCCAGCTTTGGCGCGTGTGCCAGATGCGCGGCAACGAACTTCTGGCGGAATACCTCGAGTCCCGCCGTATCGGCGGACCCGCCTATCGCGAATCCGCAGCCCAGTTCATCTCCTTTGTCTTGGGCGATTATGTCATCAACGCAATGCTCAACCCGGACCTTGAAATGAGCGAGCGTATGTTGCGGGCGCGCGTCCGAAATGCGGTGAACGACTTCCTCCGTCTCCACCCCGCGCAACTTTCCCGAAAAAAGGCGTGCCAGTGACGGACGAACCTGACAGGAAAGAAAGCGGCTGGAGGCCAAAGCACAATCCATGGGTGATTGCAGCGGTTGTCTCGACGGCTGCATTCATGGAAGTTCTGGATACCAGCATTGCCAACGTGGCTCTGCCCCACATTGCCGGAGGATTGGGAGCAAGCAACAACGAGAGCACCTGGGTATTGACGTCATACCTGGTATCAAATGCGATCGTACTTCCCATCGCAGGGTGGATGGCGAGCGCGATCGGGCGCCAGAGGTATTTCTTGCTCTGCCTCTCGATTTTCACGCTGAGCTCGTTTTTTTGCGGTATGGCGACCAGCTTACCCATGCTGCTTTTTGCGCGAGTGGTGCAAGGAGCGGGCGGAGGAGGACTGCAGCCCATGGCGCAGGCGATTATGATGGATTCTTTCCCGTTGAAGAAGCGGGGAGCGGCGGCGGCGCTGTTTTCAGTGAGCGTCTTTGCGGCGACGGCAGTAGGTCCAACGCTGGGGGGCTGGATTACCGACAATTATTCCTGGCGCTGGATCTTTCTAGTCAAGACTCCGCTGTGCGTCGTGACACTGTTTCTCGTCTATCGCCTGATTGACGACCCGCCGTTCCTGAAGCGGCTGAAGAGCTTTCGATTCGACTACGTCGGGTTTTCTCTCTTGACGCTTGGAGTGGGCGCATTGCAGGTGTTCCTGGACAAAGGGCAGGAGGACGACTGGTTTGGGTCGCACTTCATCACCACGCTGGTGGTCGTCTCGGCGGTGTCCCTTGCCGGGCTGGTGCTGTGGGAATGGCTTCAGAAAGAACCTATCGTTGACGTGCGCCTGTTCACGAGCGCGAATTTTTCAGCTTCCTGCGTGCAGATGTTCTTCATTGGGGTGATCGGATTTGCAAGCATTGTGCTGATGCCTCAATTCTTGCAGATGCTGTTGGGGTATACAGCCGCGTCGGCCGGGCTGGCGGTGTCGATGGGCGCGCTCGTGCTGTTCATTACCATGCCGGCGGTGGGACATTTGATGTCGAAGGTTCGGGCTCGCTATTTGCTGGCAGTGGGATGGGTTTTGATCGCCGGCAGCCTTTTCATGACCAGCAAGGTCATGAACCTTGGCATGAGCTTCAACACGGCCTCGTGGGTGTGCGTGGCGCAGCGGATTCCGATCGGGCTCATCTACATTCCCGGAACTCTCGCGGCGTATTTCGGCATGGCGGAGGAGCAGGCTACTTCGATCGCAGGGCTGGTCAACTTTGTGCGGAATATCGGCAGCAGTGTGGGCACCTCGTTTGTGACCACCGTAGTGGCGCGCCGTGCGCAGTTTCACCAGAACGTCCTGGCCTGTGGAGTGCCGGCGGAGAACAGCAGCTTGCACCTGGCGGTGAACGGGCTGGCAATGCACCTGGGAAGGGGCGGCCTGGAACGGACGGCGGCGCAGAATCAGGCGTATATCCGGGTATACGCGGAGATGGGACGACAGTCGGCGGCGATGTCTTTTGTGGATGCCTATTGGCTGCTGGGGGTAGCCTCGGGGTTGATGTTCTTCACGGCATTCTTTGTGCGGAGAAACAATCCCAAAACGGGTGACAGCGGCCCGGCTTGAAAAGCCACTTGGGCCTCGGTAGAGTAGGATGGAAAGTCGGGAACCATCACATCTTTGGGGGAATTGAATGCAAGGCAAGCTCGAATTGCTTCTGGGGCCGATGAGAAGCAACAAGACCGCGGAACTTCTGAGGCGCGCCGAAATGCGCCGCCAGTATGCCGGCCAATATGTCATGGTTCTCAAGCCAAACGACGACACCAAGGGCGGGCCGGGCATCGTCGAGAGCCGCAATCCCATGGGCCACGGCAAAATGGACGCCGTCGAATTCAAGTCCAAAAACCCGTGGGCTGTTCTTCAGGCTATCGCCGAGACAGAAAAGAACATCGGCAAGCGAGTCGAGTGCATTGCCATCGACGAAGGCCAGTTCGTTGAAGGCCTCTTTGCTTTCACGCGCTACCTTCTCGATGCGGGTCATGACGTACTCGTCGCCGGGCTTGACCTCGATTTTCGCGCCATCCCCTTTGGAGAGATGCTCAATCTCACCTGGTTTGTGAACGCATATGGCGGCAGTGTTACCGAATGTATCGCCTACTGCGCCTGCGGAAACCGCGCCTTTTATTCGCAGCGCCTGATCGAAGGCCAACCTGCCCCCTGGGACAGTCCCGTCAAAATGCCCGGCGATTCCTACGAGCCGCGCTGCGCCGAACATTTTGTCCTGCCCGGACGCCCGCATTAGAGATCGAAACTTCTATGGCGCTGAACAGAGTTCGCCAGACGCGCGCGACTTTTCTCTAATCCAAAGGAGTGTCGCCTGCGCTGTCGAATGGTGCGCCGCGGAGGAGATCCGTCCTTTCAGCCGGAGCAGTCCAGCAGACCTGCTCCGGCTGTTGATGCAGCTACTTTTTATGTCCCGCGGCCTTCTTGCGCTCCGCCAGATTCCGCTCGTCGAGAAGAATCAAGGCATCGGCAGCGTTGAACGGATACCGTTGCACCGATTGTTGGCCCGTGGTGCTCAAGGTAACGTCTACACGGCGGTTTTTAGCTAAGACAACCTTGGGCAGCTCGTGGAGAAGTTTCTCCTGCTCCGCGTCGCTCAACTCAGGATTCTGTTTGACCGTATCTTCCACCTGGGCCGCAGTGAGGTCTTCCTGCTTACCTAGGCCAAGCGTTTCAATCTTGGCTTCGGGAACACCATGTTCAACCAGAAACTGCTTTGTGCGCGTGACGCGGCGTTCGGAAAGCGCCTGGTTGTACTCGACTGATCCGCGCACATCTGCATGTCCGGTCAGAGTCAGGTGAGCCTCCGGTCTCAATTCGAGATACCTCTTGAAGTCCGTCGCGAGGGTGGTCAGAGTTCCCTCCTGGCTGCCCACCAGGCCGCCATCGGGATGCTCGATCCTGGGCTCATCGGTCTGGAAAAATATACTGTGCAGTGCCAGGCGTGTCTCGAGTTGCTTTATCTCCGGAGATTCGACCGGTGCCACATACGGAGCCGCAATCGTCACGCTGGCGTTCGCGCTTGCCGTCTGATTCTTGTCGTCAACCACGTTGCAGTTGATCCCAACTACGCCCGCCTGCGCGCCCGTCGAATCGAAAGTGGCCGAGGCGCCTGTGCCGCTGATGGTCCCGGACGGAGCCGAGTAGCTGTAAGTCAACGGTCGGTTCTGTGGGCTCACGCCGGCAGCGGTAATCACGCTCTTGTCGCCCATGGTGATTGCGCTGGGACTGGCAGAGCAACTGATTGTCGGCGGCTCAAACGCCTTTAAAGTGAAGGTTGCCATGGCTGTGGCAGATTCCCACGGCTGCATGCCTTCCCTGCCGGGTTTTCCTTCCCTCACACCGCAATTTACGGTATTTGGGCCCAGCGCAAGCGTTGCGGTGGTCACCGTGGCCGTCGCGCCCTGTGCCGTCACTCCGGGCCCCGTCAAGCTGTAAATCACATTCAGCTTCGGATCCAGGCTTCCGGCCGTCGCGGTCACCATCACCGGGTCACCGGGAAAGACAAAAGCCGGGTTGGCGGAGCACGAAAGGGTCACTTGCGGTGGAGGAGCGGCATTTCCGCCGAAACGGAATACGATTCCGGAAGATAGGCGCATATCATTCTGCGAAGAACTTGCTCCGGTGGAGTAATCCTGGAACCTGGTCATCAGGTATTCGGCTTGAATGATGCGGATGGCAAGATGACGGCGCAGATTGAAGTCCAATCCGCCGCCGGCGGTCCAGGCAAACGAGCTCTCTGCTGGGAGGGGCGTGCAACCTGCGCCCATGCAACCCGAGGAGAGCGTTACTTCGCTGGCATGAATTCCTCCAAACAGAGCCTGAACAAATGGTGTGAACCTCTCGTAATTCCGGAAGGAATACCGTGGACCAAAGAGATAGGAGTATACTGACCCGCTTGAGTCTGGCGTGGTCCCTGTCCCCTGGAGCAGGAGTTGCGAGTCATCAAAGCCGCCAAAGTCGCCAACCAGGCCCAGGTGGCGAGTGAAGTTATAGGCGATGGACGTACTGCCGCCATTGAGCCACACCAGCCGGTTTCCGTCGGACGGCGCTGGAACGGCGCGCAGATACGAATAGCCCACAAACAACTCCGCCTTGGGCGTGCCGTCGTTTGTGCCTCTCGAAACCTGCGCGACCTGCGCGCAAACCATCAACGCAGGCATTAGAAGTGCGCCAAATACCGCGATCGCAATCATCCTTGCACTCAATCTCATTGTCGCCTCCTGAACTGCACGTCGCTATCACCGGAACACCAGCGGCGGGTTAACTCACGTAAACAGAACTTACCGGACCAGGCATTGCCCGAAACCGGCTGAGACCGTCCCTGAGGACGGTCTCAGCCAGACCTTATGGCACGTTGATTACGGTGTTCACCATGGTGGTCGACGCATTCAAAGCCAGTACTCTGCCGTTGATTGTCGTTACCGTCGCCGACGTGGACTGTCCGGGACTTGAAACCGTGATCCCCGGTTGAGAGATGATGGTTCCGACCATAACCCCGCCTCCGCCGTAATTGATGACCGCGCCCGGAAGGCCCCCAACCGCCCAGTAGACATTGCCGGCCTGGGCGCCGTTAATCAGGATGACACTTTCAGAGGATGTCGGCGTGCCTACGGTCAGAGATGACCCGATCTGGAAGACCCAGGTCGCATTGGGATTGCCCTGTGCGTCGAGCTTAAGATTCCCGGCCGTTATGCCAACTGAGCTGGCGTTTGTGTAGACGCCAGGGTAAATGGTTGTATTGCCTATCTCCGCTGCCAGAACGCCGGTTGAGGGAAGGCCTTGGAGCGTGACGTAAGCGGTTTGAGCTTCAAGTTCGGCTTCGGTGGCGACAGCCATGGTATGCGCGGTTCCTTCATCGGCGCAATTAACGGTAGGCGGCGGCGGAGCGGTATCAATTACCCCATTCACCTGCCCCACATTCAGTGTTGTCTCCGTATATGTGCATGGCCATACCGCGCCAACAATCGGAAGGGTAGTGTCGTGGAACCCGGTTATCAGCGTCGAGGCGCCCGTCGTCGCGATCCCTCCGTTGTTGATCACCGTATGGATTCCCTGGTTGGTTATCCCCGCTCCGCCGCCCAGCGCGCCAAATAGCGAGATCGTCGGCCCCAGGACGACGGGCGGCGTAATCACTCCCGTTCCGGTGGTAAAGGTCCAGGGATTCGGTGGCGGCCCGATGTTCACCAGCAGAGGATTGCCATTCAGATCCTGGGCTCCGGTGGTCACCGTTACCGTATAGATCGTGTTGGCAGTCAGCAAGGCCGTGGGCGTGAGTGTGGCAATATAGTTGGTCGGAGCATAGGTGATCGCTGCCGGGATCGGAGTTCCGCTCAACGACGAACCCTGATAAAGCAGGAAGGTCGTCGTCGTGAGGGTCAGTGGATTCATCGCCTCGGTGAAGGTTGCACTGATTGCCTGATTCAGAGGCACGTTTGTTGCCAGGTTTGCGGGAATTGTCTTAACCAGCTCTGGCTGGGTGGTATTCGCTGTCGTGCCAGTCTCGAAGGTCCAGCTATAGAGGCTGGCTATTGCAACGCCAGCCTGGCTCTCAACCCCGGTCGTGATCGTGGCTGTATACGTGGTGCCGGCCGCAAGGTTCACTGACGGCTGGAATACCAGCGAATTTCCACTCGGTGCGTATTCAAGCTGACCGGCCACGGGAGTTTCGCTACCCTGTGCGTACAGCGTAAAGTTTGTCGTGCCGGCGATCGTGGCAGCGTTCATCGGCTCACTGAACGTGGCGCTGACAACCTGATTGAGCGGCACATTCACGTTCTCCGGTGAAGTTACAGGCAGGGTTGAAATGACCGTCGGCGCCGGCGTAAGGGCAGGCGGCATCGCAATAGTGGTAAAAGTCCACACGTAGTTGGTAATCAGATGAGTGCCGCCGGGGCTCGCAGTTCCTGTAGTGATTGTAGCCGTGTAGATGGTTCCGTATGCCAGAAAGGCGCTCGGCGTAAACGTCGCAACGGTACCGGAGTACGTGACGGCTCCCGCCACGGCTCCGCTTGAGTCGGTCACAGTAAATGTTGTCGTGTTAATCGATGCTGCGCTCATCGCCTCGCTGAAGGTCGCGGTGATGGTCGCATTGATGATCACATCCGTAGTTCCCTGAGCTGGGGTTACAGACGCCACGCTGGGAACCATTACCGTTTCTTGACCGCAACCGGCCACAAAGGCGACCAGCAAAGTCGCCAGGACGCACACGAGCCCACTCTTATATTTGCGCATTTGTAACCTCTCGTCCAACTGCGGTGGCACGGTGTCCAACGAGCACGGGATTGTAGGCTTCATGTGGACTGCCGGTACGATTTGATTCTGTAAAAATAGCAAGCAAAAAGTTGAGAGGTCTGTATAAATATGCTCACCCCACTCTCGATGTGAGAAGCGACAAAATCGCATGTGCGAACAGAATTGACCGCCCTTTTTGCGAGTCGGAATACAGGGGCAAGCCAATCGCCCCAATCTAATTCGGAGTCCACGCTTTAAGAGGGCACGACCTCAGTCGTGCCGAAAATGCAACAAAATAAACATTGTGCTTTAGTCCCTTACGGAGGGCCAGATCTACGGAACCTCTGCACAGGTGCATGATTTTGCATTGGCGACGTATGCGCAGTTGATTTTTTGATTCTGCACAGGCTTTTTGCTAAAAAAGACTGAGTGCTACGGGTCGTTTTCGTCTCTTGGAGGCCGTTTTTCGGCCTCCAGAGACACTACGCCCTTTGCAGGGCCAGCCGGTTGCGGTGTTGGTATAGATTGACCAGCGCGAAGGCCGCGCACAGCCACTGGTGGTTTTTCCAGATGCCGCGATAGCGCACCTTGGTAAATCCGAAGATACGCTTGAGAATGCGGAACGGCCACTCCACCTTCGCTCTGACTCTGGCCTTGGTCGTGTTCTTGCGCTTGGCTTCTTCGTCTACATAATTCTTGAACTTGGTGCGGCGCGAAGTCATATCTTGCGCATTGGGCGCTGCGGCGTGGATAACTTCGGTCTGCCCCTGATAACCTGCGTCGCCCCACACCTTCTTCTCATTGCCATGCAATAAATCAGGCAGCATATGTTTATCGGCCACGCTGGCCGCCGATGTTACAACCGTATGCACCACCGTCTCCTTGCTATCCACGCCGATGTGCGCCTTGGCGCCGAAGTGGCAAGTCGACCGGAGGAGTTTCACCTCCAGCCGCTCTCAGAACCGTACGTGACACTCTCGCGTCATACGGCTCCCATCATCCGACCTTGGTCCCTATCAACCTCCAGTGATGA
>JBEKSE010000040.1:0-47761 GCA_049517315.1 Occallatibacter sp.
AAAACCATGCCCGGGCGAAGTATGTTGCCGCTGCCAACAGGGGCTGGATGTCAGTAAAAACCCTTCCCCCGGCGGATCAGGTGAAGTGTTTTTACTTGACATCCCCTTTTATAGAACCCGCCCATTACAATGTAATCGGGAAACGGTTGAACGAACTGCTGTACTGCCATACTCGCAAGAAGACATAGAAAGCATATGAGATATCGCTTGAATATCAGCTCGCGCGCGCGTTGCACCTTAGCAAAGAATTCGTTGGCCGCATCTGCCATGTTCTGTGCTCTCTAGAAGTATCGCTGCGATGGGTGGTGACCAATCTCATCCCCTCTTCACCCGCGCCGTTGACTCCCGCACAATCAACTCCGCCTCAACTTTGATCCTGATCTCCGACGCGTCTCCCGACAATAAATTGAACAGGCTCTCCATCGCCATTTGTCCCATGCGCCGCATGGGCTGGCGAACCGTGGTCAGAGGCGGCTGCGTGTACGAGGCGAAGAACAGATCGTCAAAGCCGACCACGGAAATATCTTCCGGTATCCGCCGCCCGTGCAGCCGAATCGAGCGCATCGCTCCCAGGGCCGTCATATCGTTGTAGCAGCAGACTGCGGTCGGCGGATGAGCAAGCGCCAGCAACTGATCCATGGCGCCCATGGCGGCTTCCGGTTTGCCGTCGCCCTGCACCACCAGTTCCGGCGCAAAAGGAATCCCCGCTGCTTCAAGCGCTTCCCTGTAGCCCGCGCACCGCTCCGTATCCGATTGATAGCCAATCTGGTCTCCGATAAAACCAATCCGCCGATGCCCCAATTCGATCAGGTGGCTGGCCGCCGCGCGGCTGCCTTCCTGGTTGCGGATCATCACCGAGTGAACAAACGCTCCCGCATGCTGGTCATTCACCAGGACAATCGGGACCATCATCTCTGACAGCAACGGAAGATACAGAGCGCCCACGCGCGAAGAGGTGACGATGATGCCGTCCACCCGCCGCTCGGCGAAGATCCTCACCACTTGCCTCTCGCGCTCCGGGTCGGCATTCGATTCGGAGAGAAACACGCAATACCCGCGGTCGTGGGCCTCCTGCTCAATTCCGCTGAAAACCTCGCTGGTAAACGGATCGGCGACGGTTGTAACCACCAATCCGATGGTCCGTGACCGCCGAGTTACGAGTCCGCGCGCCGCGGCGCTGGCGTGATAACCCGCCTGGTCGGCAATTTTCCTTATTTTCTCGGCAGTGCGGGGATTCACCAGCGGACTATTTTGCAGGGCGCGGGAAACGGTGGGATGCGACACGTGTGCAAGCCGCGCAATATCCTTGATCGACGGTTGGCGAAGGGGCCGCTTCGCGCCGTCGGGGCGCGGAGCTTCAGCCGCTTTACCTGTATCTTTGTCAACCATATGCAGACATATTCTATATGACTGCTGACTACGCCCACTGGTCGACCACAAGGCCAAATTCCCAATTTGAAACTTGCCACGAAACGGCGGCCGGGGGCAGGTTGGCGTCCGCCCACAGGCAAAACTACGGCGAATGATAAAAAAAATCTCAAATCTGAGGTGTAACTTTTCGCATTTTCGTGCATCATATGGATAACAAGCAGAGGCTTCCCCGAATTACCGCCCGCCCAAGAAAGGTATCCCTTCCTTGCAAAGGTCCTGTACGGACCTCTTCCCCAATATCCCTTCTGGACCCCCTCCTTAGACGGCCTCTCAAGCGGGCCTGCCGGAAGGCAGGCCCATCGCTTATCTCTCCCCGGATAGAATAAGCCTGATGCCTTCTTCGCCCACCCCTCAGCCTTACCCCGAAACGGAAATCCACGTTATCGACACGCTCTTTGAGCGCGCCGGTCTTCAGCGCAACCTGCGCGGTAATGCCCCCGGTGTAACAGGCAGGATGCGCTTTGAGCGATTGTCGCGGGAGGATCTGATGACGGCCGCGCCCGTTCCCCGCGTGGCAGCGAACAGCGTACAGTGGCTTTCTGTGCCGGCCTGGGAAAAGAACAGTTGGCTTTGGCATGGATTCAGCACCCGCCGCGGTGGCCTAAGCCGGGTTTTTTGCGAAGATGGCGCCCCGGGCGAACTGAATCTTGGCTTTACGGCTCCCCACGGACAGGCAATGGACGACCGGGGAACGGTTGCCCGGAATCGGCAGCTACTGGCCGAGGCCGTCAGCGGAGATGCAGACACGCCGTTGATCGCCCTTCGCCAGATTCATTCCAACCTGGTGGTTCTTGCCGACGCCGGCCACGAGCAACCGTGTAAAGCCGACGGACTGATGACCGACGAGCGCGGCCTGCTCATTGCCATACAGACCGCGGACTGCATCCCGATTCTGGTGGCCGACCGCAAGCGGCACGCGGTTGCCGCCTTTCACGCCGGCTGGCGCGGGACGGTGAAACGCATTGTAGAGAGCGGCATTGGCCGCATGAGGCTCGCCTTCGGCTCACGGCCCGAAGACTTGACGGCCGCGATTGGCCCCGGCATCGGCCCCTGCTGCTACGCGGTGGGCGAAGAGGTGCTCTCCAGCTTCGAGTCTCAGTTTGCCTACGCCCGCGAGCTCTTCCACGAGGTCTACGACTCCGACCCGATTCGGACGCGCTATCCGATGCTGTTTCTTACGCAGAGGGCGCCCGGCCACTCGGATATTGGCCCTAGCCTGCACCTCAATCTCGCCGAGGCCAACCGCCGCCAGTTGCTCGCTGCCGGCCTCAAGCCTCGTGCCATTTACTTAGTGGGCGGCTGCACAAGCTGCCGGCCGGAGATGTTTTTCTCTCATCGCGCCTCCGAGGGCCGCACAGGGCGCATGATGAGCGTGATCGGCATCCGGCCTTAGCTTCTCGCCATTGAGGGATTTGAACCTTGCGGGTGATACCATGGGGCATTCTCAATTCTCAGCGGGGAGTGCGCCAAACCATGACAGTTGGCGGAATTGTGGGTCAAAAACTCGTGCAGCACGGGAAGGGCCGGCTTGGCGCCTTGCGCTGCGGAGCTATACTGCTGGGTGCGCTTTTTCTCGCATGGCCGGCCTTCTATAACGGTTTTCCGCTGATTTATCCCGATTCGATGACATATCTTGCCAGCGGCCGCGTAGTGGCGAGAGCGTTGTTCCTGCATCAATTCTCGCAATACTACGGCGTGCGCTCCTTCTTTTACAGCCTCGTCATTCTGCCGTTTCACTGGAACGTTTCGCCCTTGCCTATCGTTGCCCTGCAATGCCTGCTGGTTGCCTATGTTGTCTGGCTGGTAGTGCGCTCCATTGCGCCACGGCACACCGTAGCCCGTTACCTCATCCTGATTCTGGCGCTCAGTATTTTCACAAGCGCAAGCTGGTATGCGGCTTTCATCATGCCCGACATTCTGGGTCCGCTGGCCTATCTCTCCATTTATTTGCTGACCTTCGCGCGGGAGACGCTCTCGCGCACCGAGCGGCTGGCTCTCTGTCTGATCGCATGGTGGGGCATCACCGCGCATTCGTCGCACCTGCTGCTGGCCGGAGGCCTATGGATGCTGCTGGTTGTCGTTGTCGCCTTCCGGCGGAAGCCGTACTGGCGCCGCCCGCGCAGCCTGCGCGTGGTGTTGGCTATCCTCGTTGTTGCGGGAGCATCTCAGATGGCCCTGCACGGCTATCTCTACGGCAAACCATCGCTGAATGGCCAGCGGCCGCCGTATCTGATGGCGCGCGTCATCGCTGACGGTCCCGGACGCTGGTACCTCGACAAGAACTGCGCTCAGTTGCATTGGGCCATCTGCAACCACATGAGCCAGCTCTCCGACAATCCGGACTCGCTTCTCTGGGATGCGAATGGAGCTTACCAGAGCGCAAGCGACGATGAGAGAAACGAGATTGATCACGAGGAAATGCCTCTCGTCCTGGCCACGATTCGCGCCTATCCTCAGCAGCAGCTTTCCCGTTCGGCCGCCAACTTCAACCAGCAGTTGCTGGCCTTCGGTTTGTACGGCTTCGACGCGAACCCATGGATGCTGGAACAATTCAATGAAGTGATGCCCAGGGCGCGGTCGCGTTATCTCCAGAGCCGGCAGGCGCACGACGCTCTTCCGCTCGACCTGATCACAGAGATTCAATGGTGGACCATTGTCGCCTCGCTGGCCGCGATTGCCGCGCTATTTCCCTTCCTCTGGCAGCGCCATTCAACACGGCTCGCGGGACTCAGCCTTGTCGTCGTCGCCACGGTCGTGGCTAACGCGCTGGTCACCGGAGTTATGTCTGTGGTGGATGATCGCTACGGATGTCGCGTAATGTGGATGATTCCGCTGCTGGCGGGAATCTTCCTTCTGGACTGGCTCAATCAAAGGGAAACGGCCAGGGAGGAAAAAGTCAGCGAACAGGGGCAAAGGAGTCGCTGAGTTCTCAATACGAAACTGGCGGGGTTCCCGGCGGCAGATCTTCGTCGCCGGGTCGAGAGAGGTGAAGCTTAAGCGACCTGAGCGGCTGCCTGTGGATTGACCAGGTCGCGCAACTCCTTGGACGGCTTGAAGTAGGGCACTTTCTTTGCTGGAACTTCGACGCGCTCACCGGTCTTGGGGTTGCGCCCGATGCGAGAATTGCGCTGGCGAATGCGGAAGGACCCAAAGCCGCGAATCTCAATCTTATCTCCGCCTTTGAGAGCTCCGATTACTGCATCGAAGATGGTCTCGACGATGACCTCGCCGTCGCGGCGCGTCAGGTCACCCACTCCGGTCACCTTTTCCACCAGGTCTGCCTTTGTCATAGCCTTCTAACCTCCGCTCTAAGAATAACCGGATTCTACCCAATTTGGGGTGAAAATCAAGACTCCCTCGTGAATTTTGGCTTTTCTCCTCAATAGCTTGGCTAAAGAACAATGATTGCAGTTGGAGCAAGCCAACGGCGCCCTGTGCCATTTATGATGGCCAGAGCCATTCGTAGAGCTTGGACCTCCGGCGACGTCCCCAGGCGACAGGTCTTCGTCACTGGGTTAGACGACGGCGGGATCTGAGGGAGGGAAGAGAGGACGTGGAAGTCGAATCCGAAAAGAAATTCCGGCTGAAGTACAGCATTGTGATTCCGGCCTATAACGAGAGTGCACGTCTGCCGTCTACGCTCGCCTCTGTGGTGAACTGCATTCAAACGCGCGGCTGGGATGCCGAGATCATCGTGGTCAACGACGGCTCAGCTGATGGAACCGCAGATGTGGTGCGCAAGTTTGCTGACAATACGCCTGGGGTTCGGTCGATCGAAGAGGCGCTGATTGAAAGCCGCCCGGCTCCGGCTGAACCGGATGGCCGCCGCCCGGTTGAGCTGCGGCTGCTCGAAAACCCCGGCAACCGCGGCAAAGGCTACAGCGTGCGCGCGGGAATGCTCGCTGCTCGCGGCGAGGTAGCGCTGTTTACCGACGCGGACCTCTCGGCTCCCATTGAAGAGGCCGAACGCCTCTTTAAGGCGATCCGCGAGGGCGCGGACGTCGCGATTGGCTCCCGCTGGCTGCAAAGTGACCGCCAGACCCAGCGCCAGCCGGTCTACCGCCAGTTCTTTGGCCGCTGCTTCAATGCCGTTACGCGCGCCGTCATGAAACTTCCCTTCGCCGACACCCAGTGCGGCCTCAAGGCATTCACTCGCGAGGCAGCGCAGACCGTATTTCAGCTCCAGACCATCAACCACTGGGGCTTCGACCCGGAGATTCTGTTCATCGCCATCAAGCACGGCTACTGGGTCATCGAGGTGCCAGTTGCGTGGGGCCACGACGAACGATCCCGCATGAGCTATCTGAAAGACGGCGTCAAGATGCTCCAGGAGCTCGCGAGCATCCGCTGGAACGCCTTCCGCGGACGCTACGACAAACCGGTGAAAGCGGCGAAACGATAAGTGCGCCTGCCGCGCTTGGGCAAAAGACGGCGTTTCCCGGCGATTTTCAGTGGCCAAATCTCATGATGCGGGAGGATTTTGCGGCGAAAAGTTTTGCACAGGCATTGATTCAAAAAAGGTTACAAATAATCTGCAAGATTTCAAGGGAAATTTACACTCCTTGCTCGAGGGGGTGGGGGTACCTGAAAAACGGTATAAACCGGGGACATACCTGACACTGCACTGATCAATTCCATTGTGGACGCAAGGAGGGAAATCATCTGCAATGCCGGATGAGGATGTTGAATTGTTACGCTTGCGACAAGTACGTTGCGAGGACGCGTACACAGCCCTACAAACCTACTCTTTCATGCGCTGAGCCTTCTCCGTTTGCGGGACTTTTGTTCAAGCCGCGCTCGTGCTTCCTTCGAATCAACTCGCTTGCCACGGTCCAGCAAAGCCAGCCTCTCCCCAAATTCCTTGTTGAAGACGGCAAGCTGCGCGCCTCGTGCCCGGTCATTGTCTTCCAGCAGGCGCAAGGCTTCGCGGACGACCTCACTTGCCGAGTTGTAGCGGCCAGACTCGACCTTGGCGGCAACGAATTTGTCCAGTTCCGGGGTCAACGAAACATTCATGGGAAAGCTCTCCTGTCTTCGATGCTGGACCGAGTAACAGGCTTTATCAATCTTTGGTATTTTGCGTTGGTTGAATCTTATATCCCAAAGTCGGGACATGGAACACTCGAGAGTGATCCATCAGGGTAGAATGATTAATCATTGCTTGTGCGCGCAAAACGGGAGGGATCAATGTACGTTGACAGCCTCACAATTGAGAATATTCGGTGCTTTGAAAATCAGACTATTAATTTTCGCGGGGCAAGATGGGTCACGCTGCTCGGCCCCAACGGGTGTGGAAAGAGTACGGTATTGCAATCGCTCGCCTTATTGTTAGCTGGTCCTGAGGGCGCACAAAAGCTCCTCCAAAGGCCCGTAGGATGGCTTCGGAATGAGGCAGTACGCGGACGACTTGGGGTTACGGTTCACCAATCGGACGATGATCCAGGCAAGTTCGGTACCAAAAAGGTTACGAAATCCTTTACATATAGCTTTTCGCTCGTTGGCAACAAGCAACTGCGCGTCAACAATAAGCTGTACACGGAGCCGGGAATTGTCGAGAATCCGCAAAGAGTTATGTCGTGGCTCCGCCAGAACGCCCTCACTTCCACGGGCAAGGGTTGGTTTGCTGTAGGGTATGGTGCTTTTCGGCGGCTAACCCGAAAAAGCCAGATAGTGGTTCCATCCTTGGAGCCGCAGGCGCGATACACGAATTTTTTCACTCAGTTCTTTGAGGATGAGCCCCTGTCTGCGTTTGAACAATGGATGGTTTATCTGGATTACCGCATTGCCAAGAGCGCCGGTGACAAGGAGGCAAAGCGTCAGAGGGATCTTGGAGTTAAGGCTATCAACTCGTTATTGCCAGACGGAATGCAGTTTGATCATGTCAGCCCAGAGGGTCGCATTCTTTTTAATGTACAAGGATCGGAGGTCCCGACGATTAGCTTGAGTGACGGATATAGGAGCGTCCTCGCACTATCAGGGGATTTAGTGTGGAGGCTAATTCAGGCCTTTCCAGAGACTACTGACCCCCTAAGTGAAGCTGGGGTTGTACTGATTGATGAGCTAGATATACATCTTCACCCTCTTTGGCAACGTGATATTGCTCTTTTGTTGCAGAAGCAGTTCCCAAATTTGCAGTTTATTGTTGCCACCCACAGTCCTCTTATCGCTTCCGGCGCGGGCGAAAGTGCCACAACGCTCAGGTTTACGCTGACCGGCAGTAAGGCCGTTGTTAACCGCGTGGAGAGTATTTCCGCGAAGAGCGTCGACTATATTCTCCGCAGTGAAGCGTTTGGGCTTATTTCCCCCTACTCACCCCAAACTCAAGATAAGATTGATCGCTATGATAGCTTGGTTGCAAAAAGAGGCAAACTGAATCAGCATGAACGTGCCGATTTGGAGCAACTTCAATTGTTTGTCCAAGATGCGAGACCTTTCGGCGGCCCAAAGGATCCCGGCTCGCTTGAAGCAAAGATTGACGATTACCTGGAGAAAGCTCTGTAATGATCAAGGTAAAACGAAGCGCAGAACCATCGGTACTTACGCGCAAGAAGGAAGGCTGGACCAGTGCTCTTCTTAACGCGAAAACTAAGGTCCAACAGGGAAAGGCCGAGGCAAAGTACGGGCATAAAACTATCAAGAAAGCCTTAGTCGATATGTTTCACGGTAAGTGCGCATATTGCGAAAGCAAAATTAGCCATGTTGATTACGGACATATTGAGCATTTCCGGCCAAAGTCTGTTGAACGATTCAAGCGGTTTACTTTCGAATGGAGCAATCTTTTCCTAGCTTGTGCAAAATGCAATGGACCTGAATACAAGGCTAATCGTTTTCCAGGTCGCGATGAGGGTGGTCCGCCAGTCAATCCATGCGATGACTCTCCGGACGAACACTTCGTATTTTTCTTCGATCCAAAAACCAAGCTTGCAACTGTGTCGTACAAAACAGAACGCGGAAGAGTCAGTATCGACCTTTTTGGCCTCAATCGGCCAGATTTGAGAGGCTACCGCTCCAAGATGATCGAAAAGCTGTACGTCCTATCGAGAATGGCTAGAATGGATAATGAAGCAAAATCGCTTCTTGACCAGTCGCTGAATGATGAGGAGGAATATGCTGCCTTCTCACGGGAGTTGATGCGCAGGAATGCGGAACGCTAACGCTCCGAATATTTCTCGAATTGAAAGAAATAAGCACGCTCCCTTGCTGTCTCAATTCTGATCCCGCGAAGCGAGCGGCCCTATGCCGTAGCTGCGTTGGCCTCTTGCTGCAATCCCCTCGCCTCGATTTCGAATTCGCGGATTTTGTATTTTTGGATTTTGCCGCTGAGCGTCGCGGGAAATTCGGTGACGAAGCGGACGTGTTCGGGGATTTTGTAATAGGCGATCTGGCCTTTGCAAAACTCTTTGATCTCTTCTTCAGTGGCTTCGACGCCGGGGGCGAGACGGACCCAGGCGGCGACGATCTCGCCCAGGCGCGCATTGGGAATGCCGACGACCTGCGCCTCGTCCACCTTGGGGTGGGTGTAGAGGAACTCCTCGACCTCGCGCGGATAGATGTTTTCTCCGCCGCGAATAATCACATCGCGGGAGCGGCCGGTGAGGTGAATGCATCCGTCAGCGCGCATGATGCCCAGATCGCCGGTATGCAGCCAGCCATCGGCGTGGATGACCTGCGCCGTGCCTTCAGCATCGCCGTCATAACCTTTCATGAGCGCATAGCCGCGCACGCAAACTTCGCCCTGTTCACCGACTGGCAGGGTCTGGCCGGTTACCGTCGACGCGATCTGAATCTCGGTCTGCGGCATGGCGCGGCCCACGGTGTTGACGCGAATCTCGATGCTGTCGTCGGCGTCGCTCATGGTGACGACGGGCGAGGTCTCGGTCTGGCCGTAGGCGATGACCAACTCGCGGCAGTGCATCTCGTTGAGCACGCGCTTCATCAGCTCGACCGGACAGGGCGCGCCGCTCATCATGCCGGTGCGCAGGCTGGTGAGATCGAAGCTGGCGAAATCGGGCAGCGCAAATTCCGCCACGTACATAGCCGGGACGCCATAGACCGATGTGGCGCGCTCGTCGTGGACGGCCTGGAGCGTGGCTCGCGGGTCAAACGTCCAACTGGGCAGGATGAGAGCCGCGCCTGTATTCAGCGCGGTCATGGTGCCGATGACGCATCCGTAGCAATGGAACAAGGGCACCGGAACGACAATTTTGTCCTGCTCGGTATAGTGAAATCCCTGCGCGAGAAACTGCCCATTGTTGACGATGTTGTGATGGGTGAGCAGCACGCCTTTGGGCAATCCGGTAGTTCCGCTGGTGTATTGGATATTGGCCACGTCGTCATTGGCCACATGATCCGGCAGACGGCCCTCGGCGTCGAGCAGCGCAGGCCACTCGGGCGAATCAAAATAAATGGTGTGCTGGAGCGCAAGATCGAGCCCGTGACGCGCGCGGCCCAGAATCTCCTCGTAATCGGCACGCTTGTCCTTGTGCCACAGGAACAGAGCCTTCATGCGCGAGCGTTGCAGAGTGAATTGGAGTTCGTGGGAGCGGTAGGCGGGATTCACGTTGACCAGAGCCGCTCCGGCGCGCGCGCAGCCCATGTGCATCATGATCCACTCGATGCAGTTGGTGGACCAGAGGCCCACGCGGTCGCCCCGGCGGATGCCCAGCGACCAGAGCCCCCGCGCCACGCGGTCAGCTTCGACGCTCAGTTCAGCCCAGGTGAGCCGCTTTTGCTGGTGACACGAGGCCACGGCCAGGCGCTCGGGAAAGTGGCTAGCGGTGCGGTCAAGCAGGCCGCCGATGGTCAGATCGAGGAGTGGGCGGCTGGGGCCGCGCGCGTAGCTAAGGGTACAAAGGTCTTCTTCAACAGGCATGGCTCTGAACTTGAAACGGAAAGAGAAGTGTACACCCGCGCACCCCACCAGGATGCGTGATTTGGTTCATAACATTCTCAGGCCGCGGCCGTTCAGTTCACGAACGTGGCCTTAACTCGTACTGAACTATCGAAATAGGCTATCCAGACGGCTGCCACCATGAATACCTCGATGAGCCCAATTAACCCGCCGGACGGATGTCTAGGTGGGACGATTGCCGTAACGGCCAAGTGATCCGCGAACGCAAAGAAGCATTGGGCGGCGTAGAAGGCGATCATGCACTTCGGAAGAAGCCGCTTCTTCTTGTAGAAGAGGATGTTGAGGCAGATCAGCGCTGCAATAAATGCTGTATCGACGATGAGCTCGTAGATAAGGAGATCGTTAAGCGACGGGTGATTCTCGAAGACGCCCAGACGCCCTCTGGCCATCAGTGTCTGAATGTTGAAAGTGATTCGAAACAAGCGCTCAATCGGTGAAATCGCCAAGATTACGGCTGGCAGAATCAGCCATCCTGCGATACCCTTCAGGTCGTCGAAATGCTTGAAGGCCGGTGCCTCCGTGGCGCCTGTTTGGGCAACTCCTGGCTGAGCCGTCACCGCGGCTCCGCAGTTTGGGCAAATCTGTGCGCCCTCATCGAGCGCAGACGAACAAGTAGCGCATGAGACGGTCATTTTGAGTCCTTGGGGCGCTTTGTGGGATGCTACATCTCGGTTTTGACGCTGTCAACAGAGATGTATCCGACACAAAATGAAGGCAAACGGCCAGAATCTGCATCTCATGTAAACCCGCAGGCCGGAATTCCCGTCCACATGTCATGAGGATTTGCGTGGAGACTCGTTTTCGCTGTCCCTGCTGTGGATGTAAGACGCTGGATGCGCCCGAGGCGCTGGGCCTTTGCCCGGTTTGCTGGTGGGAGGATGACGGGCAGGAAGACAAAGACGCCTCGGATGTCCGGCTCACGGTGAACGGCGCTCTCAGCCTGGCCGAGGCTCGCGCGCATTTTGCCGAATGTGGTGCGGCGCATCCTCGATTTCTTCCTTACGTGCGCAAGGCTCAACTCGGTGAGCGATAAGCGGGGCCCCCACTGACAAGTCTTCGTCCATGGGGTGAAATAGTACCTTTTCCGATGCCTCCGGCCGCCAAATCCGGCCGGCCTGTTTGACCCTGTCAGCAAACCCACTTACCATGAGGAGGGGTATCTCCCTGGCTGCGCGGGCGCACATTTGCCCTCCAGCGGCAGCCCACGGCAAAAGTGTGCCGCAAGAGTGGGTAGTTTGACGGCCGAAACTGGCGATTTTCCCGAAGTCTGGTAAATTTTTTGGCGCTCGCAACGCATGGAAGGCAAAAACCTTGAGTCCTACCGACACCCTCGAAAACAACCCCCAACCCGAATCGACCGAGACGCCGGTGGGCCACGATCACGAAGGTCATGACCACGATCACGAAGGTCACGATCACGGCCCGGTTCTGAACCCGGACTGCACCCGCGAAGTGGTGCTGGATATTCCCGCCGAAGAGGTTTCCAGAGCCTACCGCACCGTGACCGGCAATTTTCGGAAATACGCGAAGATTCCCGGCTTCCGCGCCGGCAAGGTGCCGGAAACGGTTATCAAGCGCCGCTTTTCCGACGGAATCCGTAAGGAAGTGGTCGATAGCCTGTTGCCTGAACGGTTTAACAAGGCGGTTCTCGAGCTGGGTGTAAAGCCTGTCGGCGAGCCGCGGGTGACCGAACTAACCATTGATGACGGCCAGCCGCTGCATGTGAAGGCTGTTTTCGAGTTTATCCCCGAGTTTTCCATCGAGGGCTATAAGACGGTCACGGTCGAAAAGACGCCGGTCGAGATCACCGAGGAAGAGTACCAGCACGAGCTGGAGCAACTGAGGGAGTCGCGCGCCGTTATTGAACCGGTGGAGGAAGACCGTGCGCTGAAGGCCGGCGACTGGGCGCAGATCACTTATAAAGGCCTGATTGACGGCGAGCCTGAGGCTGCCCCTGTGGCGGGTGAAGACACGCTGGTGGAGATTGGCGGCAAGGATACTGTGGCGGCTTTTACCGAAGCACTGAGCGGCGCCAAACCCGGCCAGGAGTTGAAGGCCGAGGTCATTTATCCGGCCGATTATGCCGAGCCCAAGCTGGCCGGCAAGACCGTGAGCTACAACGTCGAGGTGAAGGCCATCAAGAAGCGGATTGTGCCGGAGCTGACCGACGAATTTGCCAAGGAACTGGGCCAATACGAGAGCTTGGCGGATTTGGAAAGCCGCATCCGAGAGCACATGGCCAGCCGCAAGCGGCGCAGCGTGGAAGGCGAGACCAAAGACCGGCTCTTCGCCGCGCTCACCGAGCGTTTTGCGTTCGCGGTGCCTGAATCGCTGGTACAGGCGCAGATTGACACACGGCTGGAGCGCGGCCTACGCGCCCTGGCTGCTCAGGGGATGCAGACCGAGCAGATGCGCAAGCTGGATTTTGCCCGCCTGCGTGCGGCCCAGCGTGACGGAGCCTTGGCCGAAGTGAAAACCAATATTCTGCTGGACCGCATCGCCGCCGAGGAAGAGATCAGCATCAACGACGAGGAATTGGACCATGAATTGCAACTGGCCGCCCTGCAATCGCGCGAGCCACTTGATGCATTGCGGACGCGTTTGACTGCGGACGGCGAACTGGCTAAAATCCGGGAACAAATGCGGCGCGAGAAAACCGCGAGCCTGATGTATGAACGGTTGCCCGCGTAGTGCCGATAACAAGAATCGGGGACTAAGTGTCCCCCAAAACAGAAGGGCGAGAAGAGTAGACAATGGCATTGGTTCCCATGGTGGTTGAGCAGACGAGCCGAGGCGAGCGCGCCTACGACATCTACTCCCGTCTGCTACGCGACAATATTATCTTTCTGGGCACGCCCATCGACGACCAAGTGGCGAACCTGGTGGTGGCGCAGATGCTGTTTCTCTCCGGCGAAGATCCGGAGAAGGACGTGCATCTTTACATCAACTCGCCCGGCGGCTCCATCACCGCGGGCCTGGCCATCTACGACACCATGCAATTCATCAAGAACAAGGTGGAGACCATCTGCATTGGGCAGGCGGCCAGCATGGGTGCGTTTTTGCTGTTGGCCGGTACCAAAGGCAAGCGGTTTGCGCTGCCCAACGCGCGCATTCTCATCCATCAGCCGTCCATGGGCGGATTGAGCGGGCAGGCCACAGACATCGACATTCATGCGCGCGAGATTCTGCGCATTCGCGAGATTACCAACAACCTGATTGCCAGGCACACGGGCCAGCCTCTGGACCGCATCGAGCGCGACGTCGAGCGGGACTTTATTATGAACGCGGAGCAGGCCAAGGACTACGGCATTGTCGATGAAATCATCGACCGGCCGAGAACGTAAAAAGCAAGTCAGCACGATCGTAGTTCGAAAGTAGCTGTCCAAAGGGAGCGGGAACATGAAAACGCGCACGGGACCCGAAGAGGCACTGCGCTGTTCGTTCTGCCACAAGTCACAGGACGCCGTGGCCAAGTTGATCTCGTCGCCCAGCGACTACCCTCGCGCATACATCTGCGATGAGTGCGTGGCCGTTTGCAACTCGATTCTCGAAGACGACAAGGGCGTCGATGCCGCCCATCCAGCTAATGTAGCCGGCCACCTGCCCAAGCCGCAGGAGGTCAAGGATTTTCTCGACGACTTCGTTATCGGCCAGGACCAGACCAAGAAAAAGCTCGCCGTCGCGGTTTACAACCACTACAAGCGCATCCAGATGAACAAGACGCGCAACAACGAAGTGGAGCTGACCAAGAGCAACATTCTGCTCATCGGCCCCACCGGATCAGGAAAGACGCTGCTGGCCCACACACTGGCCAAGATGCTCGACGTGCCCTTCGCAATAGTGGACGCCACCACCCTGACCGAAGCAGGCTATGTCGGCGAGGATGTGGAGAACATCATCCTCAAGCTGCTGCAGGCCGCCGACGGCGACGTGACGCGCGCCCAGCAGGGCATCATCTACATCGACGAGATCGACAAGATCGGCCGCAAGGACGAGAACCCTTCCATCACGCGCGACGTAAGCGGCGAGGGCGTGCAACAGGCGCTGCTCAAGATTCTCGAAGGCACAGTGGCCAACGTGCCGCCGCAGGGCGGACGCAAGCACCCGCACCAGGAATTCACCGCTGTGGACACCACCAACATTTTGTTCATCTGCGGCGGGGCCTTCGTAGGCCTGGAGCGCGTGGTGGGCCGTCGCGTGGGCAAAAAGGCGCTGGGCTTCAAGACCATCGACTCGGCCGAGGGCGATGCGGCAACCTCCCGTTCACATCGCGACACTGAATTGCTACGCCGGACTGAGCCGCAGGACTTAATCAAGTACGGCCTGATTCCAGAGTTTGTCGGCCGCCTGCCGGTCATGGGCATCCTCGACGAACTGGACGAAGCGGCGCTGATGGAGATTCTCACCAAGCCCCGCAACGCCATACTCAAGCAGTACCAGAGGCTGTTCGAGTACGAGAATGTGCGCATGCACTTCACCCAGGAAGCCGCAGCAGCCGTGGCCCGCGAGGCTTTGGCCCGCAAGGTGGGCGCGCGCGGATTGCGCATGATCCTGGAAGAGCTGATGCTCGACCTGATGTACCACCTGCCCAACAACAAGCGCGTCCGCGACATAGAAATCACCAGCGATATGGTGGAGCGGCGCGATCTGTCGTTGTGCTTGCTGGAAAAAGCGGGATAACTATTTGACTTCAACCTGAGATGTAAAAAGCCCCTTTATGCCTAATCCGGCGAAGGGGCTTTTTATGTCGGCATAACAAAGTAAGTCAGCAACCGCCGCCGCCACCCGAAAAGATCAAAGCCAGCTTGCCATTTCTGATTCCATAGATATGGAAGAACTGAGATTCCGGGTCGCTGATTGAGGTGATGAGGAAGTCTCGACCACTCTTCAAATGGATCGTTCCTAGTATTTGCTCATTCTCATCTTCAACATTATCTTTCCAGTAGTGAAGGTGAAATTGGTTCTGCTTCGCCGTTCCAATGGCGAAGATAAATTTGAAATTTTCGCTCTTGTTAGGTGAATATTGAGGTTTTGAAGCATAGTCTTGATAGGCACGCTGGATGACAGTGACGCTCTGTCCTCCAAGCTGCATGGAATAGACGCGCAGCTCCTTGGTGGAATCTAGCTTGTCTCCCATAACCGCCGCCAGCGCATTTCGAATTGGCATGGCTTCCTGTTCAGTAAGTCGTCTGGCAGGCTCGCCAGAGATAAATGGGTCGACAGATTCTGCCGCAACACCTGCGTATGCGATGGAAGCACCCGAGAATGTGCCTTGTCCGCCGTAACCAAAGCACTCGTCATCCAACGCCATCTTTTCGACTTGGACAGTAGCTCCTCGTCCGTCAGCGCTTACTACGGTGTAAGTGTGAGGCTTACTCAAATACTCCCGTTCAAACCTTTTGCACTCCTGCGGGTGATTCTCATCGCAACGGATGGCCTTCCACTCCCCGGATGGCGTGAGCCAAGCGATGGGCTCAACGCCAACTTTTCCAGGTTTCATCAAGTGACCGCTACCGATGCCGCCGGACAACACCGAGTCGTCGTGCGACACTGCGGCAATCATCACTTCGTTACCTTGAGCGGGAGAAGCTGGCTTCGGCTGTTGGGCGAGTGAAACCGCCGAGACGGCGCAGAGCAAGCAAACCCAAAATCGGTTCATTGGGTCAGACCTCAAATTCTCCAAGCAAGTATACCGCCGGGTGCCATTATTGACGATTCTTGCTCTCAGATCGCAATTCTGGTTTCGATGGCGTCGTAGTCTGCCCGCACGCCTTTGCCCGAGTTGTCGAGAAGCCCCGCACCGGCGAGGGCCTGCACATCCGCATGGACGTTGCTGTAATCGCGGCTGAGCGCTTTCGCCAAAGCACGGATGCTGGTGACGTTGTGACGGCGCACGTACCGCAACAACTCCATTCGCTTGCCAGTGAGAACGCGGGCCAGTGCATCCCAGCTTTCAAAGGCCAGATGGCGTTCATGGAAGCTCTTTCCGCGCTCAGCGCGATGCCAGGCGTCGATGAACCGGCGCGAAGCCTCGTCCTCCATCGCGCCTCCAACAGTGAATTTCACATCGCTCATTGGTTTCCCCGCAATCTCTTCACATCTCGCCAGAAATCTGCCATAAGCCGTTCGACGGTGCTGAACCGATAAGCCGTCTCGACCCCCTGAAAATGCCGATGATCGCCTTTGCCGCGCTCATTGTCGTAACCGACCTCCCGAACGCCGGGACGGCCATAAAACAGCGAATACTTCAGGCCGTGGGTCGATGGCGGAACAGGCGATTTGACGCGCCAGAGCACCATTTCCACGATTGCGCCATCGTCGTAATCAATGCGCTGATGAAAGAGAAGTTCGGCCTTCATAGGTCGTCTTGATGGTATTATACGCCATATGGTCTTACTTGCCAGAATTTGTCATGTATTGGCCCCAGCCGGCTTCGGTTGCGCGGGCGGCTCATCCGCAAGGAGCCTAGCCCGCGCAACACGCTGGCGCACCTGGCCGAGCGCAAGCAGGATGCCGTGCAGCAGGGCTTCCGGACGGGGCGGGCAGCCGGGGATGTAAACGTCAACGGGTATGACCGCGTCCACTCCGCCGAGCGAGGCATAGTTCGCGCCGAAGATGCCTCCGCTGATGCCGCATGCGCCCACGGCCGCCACAATCTTTGGCTCCGGCGTCGCGGCCCAGGTCTTGCGCAGAGCCAGTTCCATGTTGCGCGTTACAGGGCCGGTGACCAGCAGCATATCGGCATGGCGCGGCGAGGCCACGAAATGAATGCCGAAGCGTTCGATGTCGTGAACCGGATTGTTCAGCGCGACAATCTCCTGCTCGCATCCGTTGCATGAGCCCGCATCCACTTGCCGAATCGAGAGCGAGCGACCGAGCAGGTCTTCAATTGCCATACTGATCCGCTTGCCAAGCTCCTCGGCGGCAGGACCGCTGGTGGCCGACTTCAGCTCAGCATGGGTGCCATCGGAATGGAGCGCGTATTCGGCGATGAGAACCAGGTCGCGGCGAGCCGTGACGGCAAGCTCGAATTGACGGCTCATCTTCACAGCTCCATCAGAGGAAGCCTGCTCACACTCGCCGCAGAAGATGCAGCGGCCGTAATCCACTGTGACCTGGCGCGAGCCGTCGCTATCGCGGACGGCGATGGCCCCGGTGGGGCATGCTTCGGCGGCAGGACGCGCGTCGCTCCAGGCGGCGAAGTCGAACTCGGGGCATCCGCGAAACTGCTCGGCCAGGCGCGGCGCGAGGCGAGGGTAATCGGCAGTCGCCGGGCCAACTCTGAACGATTTTTGGAGGATATTGAACATCGCGCTACCGATCCGTCCCCGAGTAGGACAAGTTGAAGCTCTTGTTGATCACCGGAAAATCCGCAACGATATTGCCTTCCACCGCTTCCACGATGGCCGGCCAGTTGTTGATAGACGGGTCTTTCACTTTGCAGCGCTCCAGGCAATTCCCCTCGCCCGTGCGGACCCAGTGAACGATTTCGCCGCGCCAGCCTTCCACCGCGCTCAGCGCGCAGCGATCCGGCGGGATGGGCTGAGCAGGGGCGCGATGCGGGCCCTCCGGCAAGCGGCTGACCGCAGTACGAATAATCTGGATTGACTCGCCCACCTCATCGATGCGCACCTTCATGCGGTGACGCACATCGCCTTCCTGGTAGACGGGCACGTTGAAAGACAGGTGACGATATGCCTCGTAAGGATGATCGCGCCGGATGTCGAGATTGACGCCGGAGGCGCGTCCCGCCACGCCGACGATCCCCAGCTTTGACGCCTTCTCCGGGCGCAGGATTCCGGTGCGTTCCAGGCGATGGCGAGTAGAGTGGGACGCCTGAAGGAGCAGCACCAGATCGCTGAATTCGCGCTCCACCGCGGCGAGTATGCTCTCGATGGCTCCCACCTGCGCCTGCTGCCAATCCCTGCGCACGCCGCCGATGGCTACCATGCCGCGCAGCACGCGGCTGCCGGTGAGCATTTCGTTCAGGCCCAACACCATCTCTCGCATGCGGCCGGCATGAGCATTGGCAATCACGAAACCGACGTCGTTTGCGATGGCGCCCACATCGGCGATGTGATTTGCAATTCGTTCCAGTTCGAGCAGAATGACGCGCATCCATTGCGCGCGCGCCGGGATCTCGATTCCCGCAGCACGCTCCACCGCCTCGCAGAAAGCCGTGCCGTGAGAGAATGCCGAATCGCCGGAGATGCTCTCGGCCAAAAAAACCGCGCGGTGGATGGGAATATTTTCGAAGAGTTTTTCGGTGCCCTTGTGCGTGTAGAACATGCGCAGTTGCAGGTACAGGATGGGCTCGCCGGCGACGGCAAAATTGAAATGGCCGGGCTCGATGATACCGGCATGAACCGGACCAACCGGGATGTGGAAGACGCCTTCCCCGTGCGCAGGCCGGTAAACGTGCCGCTCACCTTCGAAAGGCGGCAGCACGGTGTTGAGCGGGAAATCCTTGCGCAGCGGATGCACGTCAGGCCAGTTATCATGCAGCGCGACGCGACGCGGATTAGGATGCCCCGCAGCTTCCAGGCCAAACCAATCCTGAATCTCGCGCTCCTGCCAGTTGACGGAAGGCAGCTCCGCGGCGAGCGACGGAAACGACGGATGATCCGCAGGGACGGGAGCTTTCAAAATCACCCAGGCAGTATCGCCCGGATGATCGAAGAGATAGTGGTTGTAGAAGAGGCCTTCCGCGTTCACACGGTCTTCGGCAAAGACGGTTACCAGCCTCGCCTGATACTCGCCGAGAAGATGACGGGCTATTCCGGTGACGTCTGGCTCGTTCAACAGAACTGTCACCTGATCGGGGGCAAGTTCCTTTACGGAGCCGATCTGCCCTGGAAAACGCTCGCGAAGTTCTTCGAAAAGAGGCGTCATTGTCCGCTCACCACATGCGCCGCTCTGCTAATCAATTCAAACAGCGGAGCCGGTACCCAGAATCCAATTATGACCAGCGACGAGGCCAGAGCGAGCAAAGAACCATTGCGCCAGGGACGAGGCGCGGCCACCGGAGCATCACCGCCCGGGCCGAGAATCATGCCGCCCACATGCATCAGCGCGCCCGCGAAGACGCCCGCGCTGAACACCACGAAGAGAACGCCGGTGAGCGCATGGCCGCCATCGAAGGCCGCGCGCAAAATGAGAAACTCGCTTTGGAACAGGCTGAACGGCGGCATGCCGATAATTGCCAGCATGGCCATGAGAAACACCACGCCGGTCAGCGGCATGGCCTTTATCACGCTGCCCTTGATCTCGGAGAATTGATCGGTCTTGAAGTGCTGATACACGTTGCCCGCGCACAGAAACAAGAGCGCCTTGGCAATGGTGTGAAAGGTCATGTGGAGCATGAGGCCCAGGCTGCCCAGCGCGCCGCCGAGTCCCAGCGCGGTTGCCATGATGCCCGCATGATCGATGGTGTGATACGCCAGCAGGCGGCGATAATTCTTCTGCACCAGTACGAACGGAACCGAGACGCCCATGGAGAGGAGACCGAAGAGGAGCAACAGGCGGCTTGGGTACTCCGCGCCCAGACATCCGCTGGTAAGAATGTAAAAGCGGATGAGACCATAGAGGGCGCAGTTGAGCAGCGCGGAGGAAAGCAGCGCGGCGGAGGGAATCGGGGCCTCGCTATATGCGTCCGGTTTCCAGGTGTGCATGGGCGCAAGGCCGGCCTTGGTTCCATAGCCCATGAGAATCAAGACAAAGGCCAGCCGCATCGATGTCTTGTCGAGTTGCGCGGCGTGCTGGGCCAGCACCGACCAGTTCAATCCGCTCAGCGCATCGGAACCGGTCAAGTTGTGCCCCGCATAGTAGGCCACCAGCGTGCCGAAGAGCGCCATCGACAAACCCACGCCCCCGATCATGGCGTACTTCCATGCGGCCTCGAGCGAAGTAATTTTTCCGTAAAAGGTAACCAGAAAAATTGAAGCCAGCGTGGTGGCTTCCATCGCCGCCCACATCACTCCCAGATTGTTGGCCACCGCCATGAGCAGCATGGAAAAGACGAACAGTGGCGTCAGAGTGTAGTACATGCGAAGCTGCGCAAGCTGCTCCCTGCCGCTGGCGTCGTCGCCCAGTTCCCCGCTCTGCTGGTCATCGCGCAAGTAACCAATCGAGTATGTCGCGCAAATCAGCGCCACCGAAGCGGTGAGAAGAATTACCAGTGCGCTGAGCGCGTCAGCGTAGAAGAAACCGTTTGCCAACGAGACCGTCGCAGATGCCAGTACACGCGCGCCGAGCGCGATAGCGACCAAGAAGACCGCGCCGAATCCCACCAGATTCACCTTCTCCATCACCGCGCGCCGGCGCGCGAAGTACGACGCGGCAGCCGTGGCAACAGGGATCAGTAATAGGAGAATCAGCAGCATCCTATCCTCGCAACCTCCGCAACCGGCTCACATCCATTGACTCGAAGCTCTCGCGAATGCGATAGACCAGAATGCCCAGCACCATCGCCGCTACCAGCACGTCGAACAAAATCCCCAGTTCCACAATCAGCGGCATTCCATAGGTGAGCGAAATGGCGGCCAGAAACAATCCGTTTTCCAGAGACAGCAGCGCCAACACCTGGGTGAGCGCCTTGCGGCGGTTGATCATGGTAAAAAAGCCGATCAGAAAAAGAGAGATGGCTACAGCAAGCGCGTTGTGACCTACGCCGGGCGCATCTGGCCGATAAAATGACGCCGCAACCACATAACCCACCAGCGTGAGCCCGCCCGCAATCAACACCGAGAGCGGTACGTTCACAATCGGCTCAATCTCCTCTTCAATTTCCATGCGCTTCACAAGGCGTTCGAAGAGAATGGGCACCAGAATCACTTTGACCACCATGGTGAGCACGGCGGCGATATAGACGTGCGGCGCCTGGTTATACCAGGCGATGGTGGCGGCAATCATGGCGAGGAGCAGCGACTGCACCGCGAAGATGCGGATGTGGAGAACGATCCAGCGCTGGGAGACCATCGCGATCTGCAGCACCAGCACCAACGCCGCCATCAGGGTGACGATTCGTTCTCCGAATTGCAAATCGAAAACAGGCATCATAAGCGTCAGAAAAGGAACGTGGAGATCAGCGCGAGCGACCCTAGAGTGAAGGCCACAGCCAGCAGCTCAGGTACGCGGAAAAGCCGCATCTTGGCGTTCACGGTTTCGAGCACAACAATCGCGCAACTTAACAACAGAAGCTTTCCGAGCAGCCAGCCGATTCCCACGAGCGCGCCGAAACCCAACCACGTCGGTTGCAGGCCAAACGGCCAAAAGCAGTTGATCAACAGCGTCATCAACACAAGCTGCTTGATTGAGGCGGCCCACTCCAGCAGCGCGAGATAGGGGCCGGAATACTCGAGGATCATGGCCTCGTGAATCATGGTGAGTTCAAGGTGAGTGTCCGGATTGTCCACGGGAATCCGGCCCGTCTCCGCGATTAATACAAGTGACAACGCGGCGAAGGCGAACATTTGCGAAGGAGCAAGAAATCGCCAATTTTGCCCGATGGCTGCACCGGCGATTTCAGTTAGACCTGTCGAGCCTGCGCCGATTGCAACGGTGAAGATGGCCATCATCATGGCGGGCTCGGCCAAAGCCGAGATGGTCATCTCACGGCTGCTGCCCAGGCCGCCAAATGAGCTGCCGCTATCCATCCCGCTCAACGCGAGGAAGAAGCGGCCCAGTCCCAGCAGATAAATCACAGCAAGCACGCCGCCAAACAAACCCAGCGGCGCCTCGCCGGCAACCATGGGAATCATCAGTCCGGCGAGAATTGTGCTGAAGAAAACTACCCAGGGCGTTACCGTGAATATCCACGATGCGGTCTCGGGAATCACCATGCCCTTGCTGAAGAGCTTATGCAAATCCCTGTACGGCTGCAGGATGCCGGGACCGCGTCGCGTTTGGAGACGAGCCTTCAGCGTGCGAATGACTCCCGTCACCAGCGGAGAGAGCATCAGCAGGATAAGAAACTGCGCCGCGTTTTCCATCAGCCGCTCGATCATCAGCGTACCCCAAACAGCAAGAGCAGAATCAGCGTAATGAATATGTAGGCGAGATAAAGGTTGATGCTGCCCGCCTGAATCCCCTTCATGCGATTGGCCGCCGCCATAATCCGATCGCGCAGCGGATTGTAGAGGCGCTGTTCAAACGGGTGCTCAATTTCGCTCTCGAATCGAATTGCACTGGGGTAATAGGGCGACACTTCATACTCCGCCTGAATCTCCCGGCGCGGGCGATAGAGCGCGGAAAAAATCATGCGCAATGGTTTGGAAAAAGCCGTCGCAGTGTATTCGTTGTCGGCGGTCAAACCGGGCAGGCCGCAATCCCACGCCGGGCCACGCACAGTGCGGCGACGCCAGCGCAGGGCGAGCGGAAGTGCGAGCGCCGCTCCGGCAACAAGAAAGAACAGCGCCATCCCGGCAAGCGAAATTGTGCCTCCATGAGGCCTTCCCGGCGACAGCGCCCACCCGTGCGCAATCACTAACGCCGAACTCGAGCGCACGCCGAGAGTCTGCTGCGTGATGGGATCGAAGACCGGCACAAACCATGTTGCGCCGAGCCCGAGCGCAACGCATCCCACAGCCAGCGCCGTCATTCCGGCGCGCATCGTGAATGACGCCTCCCGCGCGTCCGCTGCTTCAGGGCTGCGCGGCAGTGCGAGAAACGGGATGGCGAAGGCTTTGACGAAACAGGCCGCTGCCAATGCCGCGGTCAGCGCCAGCAGTGAGCCGGCAATGGGAAACATCAGCCGTGTCAGGCTTTGCGTGGTGCCGAAGCCGGCAAGCAGCGCCTGATAGGTGAGCCACTCGCTCACAAATCCGTTGAGTGGAGGCAGTCCGGAGATCGCTACCGCGCCCACCAGGAAACACATAGCCGTCACCGGCATGCGACGAATCAGCCCGCCCATCTTCTCCATGTTGCGCGTGTGCGTCGCCTCCACCACGGAACCCGCGCCCATGAAGAGCAGTCCCTTGAACATGGCGTGGTTGAAGGTGTGATAGAGGGCGGCAATCAAAGCGAGCGCGGCCAGATTCGCCTGCCCCAACGCGCGAAACATCAGCGCCGCGCCAAAACCGATGAGGATGATGCCGATGTTCTCGATGCTGTGCCACGCGAGCAGCCGCTTGAGGTCGTGCTCCATCAGCGCGTAGAGCACTCCCAGCAAAGCCGACGCCACGCCCAGCCCGAGCACCACGGTTCCCATCCACAGCGGAGGCGCTCCGTAGAAATCGAAAAAGACGCGCGCCATGCCGTAGATGCCGGTCTTGAGAACGATACCCGACATCAGCGCGGAAACGTTGCTGGGTGAAACCGGATGCGCGTCCGGAACCCAGATGTGCAGCGGAACCACGCCCGCCTTTACGCCGAAGCCAAAAAAGAAAAGTAGAAAAACCGTGCCCTGTTGAAGCGGCGTCAGGCGCGATGCCAGCAGGTGGAAACTGGAAAAATCCAGGCTGCCGCACGCAGAGGCGAGAACCAGAAACGCAATCAGCAACAGGCCGGTGCCCGCGTGCGACATGATCAGAAAAAGCACTCCGGCGTCACGCGCTTTTTTCTTTTCGTGCTCGAAGCTGACCAGGCAGTAAGCCACGAGCGCCATGACCTCCCACGCAACCAGGAAGAAGAACGCATTCGAAGCGGTGAATACCAGCGCAACACTCAACAGCAGCAGGTTGAAAAAGAATCCGAACGCGCCCAGATTTCGGCGGCCTTCCATACCTTTCAAATATCCAAAGGAATACAGCGAAACGGCCGTGGCCAACACTGCCAGCGTCAAGCTGAAAAAGGCTGAGAGCGGGTCCAGGCGAACAGTCCAGGTGAAGGCGGGGTTGCCGAAAGGAAGACCAATCACAATGGGACTGGTGCTGAAGAGGGCTGTGGACGAAGCGCCAAGATCAAGAAGAGAGCCCCCGAGCGCCGCGCCGCAGGCCACACAGCGCGCAACTGCCGGCTGGCGCCACAGCGCCAGGCTGGCCACTGCGCCAGCAAGCCAGACGATCATTCCGCTCAAAAACAACGCCGCAATCACCGGGAAGACGCCTCACAGTCCACTTCTTCGAGCATCTGAATCTCCTCGGCCAAGTTGGTCTGGAAGTACCGGCGCATCACGCCGGGGACCTCCACCAGAACCGGATTGCGAATGAAATAGAAAACCTGGTTGCCGTCTTTGCCGTTGGCCAAAATCTGCCGGCTTCTCAGTTTCGCCAGGTAATGGGAGAGATTCGCAAGCTCTACGCCAAGTTTCCCATGGATATTCCGCGCCACAAGTTTCCCGTCGCGCAACATCTCAACGATAGCGATTCGTGAGGGATGAGAGAGCATGGAAGACGCTGGCTTTCATGTCCGCAGCGGCTCCTGCATATCATAAGAATATGCGACAGCCAAAATATGCGCAAATTATCTCATTAACTGGGACGTGTTAACTCGGCAACAAAGCAAATGGTGAGGGCAACCCTCAATCGACTGGAATCGCACATTGAGAAATGTGTCGATGCTATTGATTCTCTTTAATTTTCATCACCAGGCAAGTCACCACCTTGTCACTGGCTACCAGCATCTGATGAGGCAGGCCAGCCGGAACGTGAGCCATATCGCCCACTCTCAATTCCTGCCGCATGCCGCCCTCGACCGATGAGCCGCGCGTCTCTCCCGGCCCTGTCAGTCGAGCGCCCACCACCGCGCCTCCGGTAACCAGCGTAGCGCGCCCCTCGAGTACGTAGAAGACATCGGCAAAGTCTTCGTGCACTTCGGCTTCGCCGTCGCGGCTGCGAAACGAGAGCATCGCGCAGTGGCGCGGATAATCCTTCAGCGTCTCGCTGGTCGAGCCGTCGCCGTGTTTGGCTAACTTGCTCAGATAGGCCGCCCGCTCCAGCAGCACGGCCGCGGACCAATGATCTGAATGTGGCGCTTGCTTCCGCTTGACAGGGCGCGCAGCCGCCTCAGGAACAATGTCCTTCTCCGCAGGAAGCAGTTCTTTCAGGATTTTTTCAGAGAGTGAGTCCATCGCTTTTCCATTTTACAGCCAGAGGCCGACTGGTCTGCGTTTGCTGATCTGAAGCGAGCAGACCATCTTGCCATCGCGCGAGAACAAGCTGTTAGTTTATTTGCCTGGCTAATTGAATGCAAATTATTTAACTGTTGGTGAAGAATTGAGAGATAATGAACGATCCGAGGATGACAATGCCACGAACGATCCTCGTAATCTCCACGCTTTAGTTCAGCAGTCCAGAGCATCTCGCCGGTCGCGATCCCGCACGACAGGCGCGGCGGCTTCCATTTTGTGAATCTGATCTTCCCACACAAAGTGAGGCAGAAAAAATGAAATGCAAAAAGATTCTTGCCGCAGCGCTGCTGTGCTCTGGCATGGCAGTTACGTTGTTGACGCCTGCCCACGCATCGATCGATAGCATGAAACTGGGCGCCGCTTACAACTCCAGGAAGACAAAGATTACGTTTCGCGTCTACTCTTCGCAGGCCACTTACATGATGCTCTACCTCTATACGGCCGGTTATGGAGTGCAGGAGTCGCTAACGTATGTTCTCAGCCCGGCAGGCGACAACGTTTGGGCAGTGACGGTTCCGGTTTCAACTATTCAAGCCGCGGGAATTACCGGGGCGGTTTATTACGGTTACCGTGCCTGGGGTCCGAATTGGCCTTATAGCGCGACTTGGACGAAAGGGTCTTCGGTGGGCTTCATCTCGGATGTGGATGCGAATGGCAACCGCTTCAATCCGAACAAGCTGCTGCTGGACCCCTACGCGCGCGAGGTCAGCCAAGATCCGATTAACGCATCCAACCAGAATGGGACTATCTTCGCGTCTGGGGCATCTTACCGGGCAATCGACAGCGGCACCTATGCGCCAAAGGGAATCGTGCTCGCGGCCGCCTGGCAAAGCACCGGCACAAAACCCACTCGCGCACAAAAGGACGATGTGATCTATGAAGTGAATCTTCGCGGCCTGACCAAGCAGGATCCAAACACCCCGACGGCATTTCAGGGTACGTATTACGGCGCCGAATTAAAGGCCCCGTACCTCGCCAACCTGGGAATCACCGCCGTTGAGTTCCAGCCCATGCAGGAGGCGCAGAACGATGCCAACGACGTAACTCCGAATTCAGACACAGGTCAGAATTATTGGGGTTACATGACTGAGAATTTTTTCGCCCCGGATCGCCGCTACGCCTATAACAAAACGCCGGGCGGCCCAACGGCTGAGTTTCAATCCATGGTTGCGGCATTTCACAACGCCGGCATCAAAGTATATATGGACGTGGCATACAACCACACCGACGAGGGCGGGACCTGGTCGAGTACCGATCCGACGACAGCGACTATCTATTCCTGGCGTGGCTTGGACAATGCGACTTATTACGAACTGTCTGCGGGGAATCAATACTTTTACGACAACACCGGTACCGGCGGCAACTTCAACACTTACAATACAGTTGCGCAAAACCTGATCGTCGATTCGCTGGCCTATTGGATCAATACCATGGGCATTGACGGTTTCCGCTTCGATCTGGCTCCGGTGCTAGGCAATAACTGCTTGAATGGAGCTTATGAATCAGCTGCGCCAAACTGCCCCGGCGGAGGATTCAACTTCGATGCGGCGGACTCCAACATCGCCCTCAACCGTATCCTGAACGAATTCACGGTGCGCCCGGCAAGCGGGGGCCGCGGGCTTGACCTCTATGCCGAACCCTGGACAGCTACCGGCCAGAACGATCAAGGCGGATTTCCCGTGGGATTTTCCGAGTGGAACGGCGTCTTTCGAGACACAGTGCGCCAGGCTCAGAACGAGTTGGGACAGATGCTCATCTACATCGGCCAGGATGCGACTGACTTCACCGGGTCCTCTAATATTTTCCAGGGCAACGAACGCTCGCCGTGGAATTCCACCAACTACATCGATGTGCATGATGGGTTGACATTGAATGACGCTTACTCCTGCAATGGTCCAAACAATACGCAGGCTTGGCCGTGGGGCCCATCCCAGGGAGGACCCGGCGCGAACTATAGCTGGGATCAAGGAGGAGCGGCAGCCGACCAACGCCGCGCCGCACGCACCGGCATGGCCTTCGAGATGTTATCGGCCGGCACGCCCTTGATGGAGGGAGGCGACGAATTCCTGCGGACGATTCAATGCAACAGCAACGCCTATAATCTGGACTCGCCGGGGAACTGGCTTAACTATAGCTGGAGCACCGACCAGTCTAACTTCTATAACTTTGCGCAGCGTGCCATTGCATTCCGCAAAGCGCATCCGGCGCTTCGACCGGTAACCTGGTACACCCAGAGCCACTTGGTTTGGTACGAACCCAGCGGAGCGGTTGCGAGCACGGACTATTGGAACAACACGAGCAACTATGCCATCGCCTACACTGTCAACGGTTCTTCCTTCGGCGACGCCAATTCGATGTACATCGCCTTTAACGGGTGGTCGGCGAGCGTTACGTTCACATTGCCGACGCCGCCCACCGGCACGAACTGGTACCGCGTTACAGACACTTGCAACTGGAACGATGGCCCTAATACCTGGGTGACCCCAGGCAACGAAATCATGATCGGCGACGCCGGCAGCACTTACAACCAGTGCGGTCAGTCCTTGCTTCTGCTGATCTCAAAGTAATTTAGAATCGCGGTCTACCCACAAACAGATCATCAACTCAACCCGGCGAGTTCCCTTGCCCGCCGAAAGACGCCAAGTAGCATGGGCCGCGTGAGCTTGCCGGTGTTGGTGTTTTGCAGCGATGGATGATAACTCGCAATCACTGCCAGCCCGTTGGGCAATGTGAACTCCGCGCCGTGCGCGAAGACGAAGCCGGAGCGCGAAGCGAGCTGGCCGCTGCGCCGCGCGTGGGCCAGCAAACCTTCAAAGGCAATCTTGCCCAGGCAAACCACCACGCGCAGATTCGTGAGCAGCGGAATCTCTTCGTCGAGCCAGCGGGAGCAGTTGTGCAGTTCGTCGGGAGTTGGCTTGTTGGACGGCGGAGCGCAGTGGACGACGGCGCTGATCCACAAATCCGTGAGCTTCATGCCGTCCGCGCGCGAGACGGCGCTGGGCTGTGAGGCGAAGCCGGCCTCATAGAGCACAGGGAAGAGAAAATCGCCCGAGCCGTCGCCGGTAAACATTCGCCCTGTTCGATTGGATCCGTGCGCGCCGGGAGCCAGCCCCAGCGCCAACACACGCGCACGAGGATCGCCAAACGAAGGCACGGGCCGGCCCCAATACGCGCACTCCGTATAGGCGCGGCGGCGCACACGCGCCACTTCGGCACAGTACGCGCGCAGCCGCTGACAGCGCTCGCAGGCAACGATGCGGGCGTTCAGGGCTTCGAGCGAAGAGGATGCAACGGCCATGCTGAGATTCTAGGCCATCGCCGGTAAGAACGACGCACCGGGTTTTTCTATCCCCTATTCCCAATTCCCTGTTTCGTCGCAATGCCTGTGCTATATTTTTACTTGCCTTCGAAGAAACCCTGGAGCAAATCGGCGATGCAGCCATCGGCAAATCCTGAGTTTTTGCGCCGCGCGATCGCGCTGGCCACTGAGAATGTGGTGAGCGGCGCGGGCGGGCCGTTTGGCGCAGTGATTGTGCGCGACGGGCTCATTGTGGGCGAGGGCGTGAACACTGTAACCGCCGTGCACGACCCCACGGCGCACGGCGAAGTGAATGCCATTCGCGCGGCAGCAAAGGCTCTGGGCGCATATTCGCTGGCTGGCTGCCAGCTATATTCCAGTTGCGAGCCTTGCCCCATGTGCCTCGCCGCGGCTTACTGGGCGCACATTGACGCCATCTACTACGGCGCCAGCGCAGCCGACGCCGCTCGTGCCGGCTTCGACGACGCGTTTCTCTACGGCGAGTTTCGCAAAGACAGCGCCGAACGCAAGCTGCCTGCCACGCAACTGCTGGGCGATGAAGCCTGGTCGAGCTTTGCCGCCTGGATCGCCTCGCCGAACAAGATTGCATACTAAGGAACCTCTGAATCAGCCGACGTTTTGAAAAGGCACGATTCCAGAGATTATCCGCAAATCTGTAGCGCCGACCTCCAGATGGCTCCTGTGGGTCTCCAGACCCACAGGAGCCATCTGGCGCCAATGCGGAGCGCGCGTCTATACTGCGTGCCATGCAAGTAATCCGGTTTTCCTTGCTTCTGGCTGTTTCGTCGTTTGCTCTTGCCCAATCCTCAACTCCGGCGAAGACTCCCTGGCAAATGCAGGAGTCAGGCACAACCGCGAGCCTGCGAGGGATAGATTCGGTGGATGGCACTGTTGCTTGGGCCAGCGGAACGGGCGGGACAGTTCTGAGAACCATCGACGGCGGCGCGCATTGGACGAAGTGCGCAGTTCCCGATGCGGCGACGGACGGCGCGGCGCTCGACTTTCGTGGCGTGCAGGCGTGGGATAAGGACACCGCCATCGTGATGGCCTCGGGGCCTGGCGATAAGAGCCGGTTGTATAAGACTACTGATGGGGGTAAGTCGTGGAAGCTCATCTTTACCAATCCAGACGAGGACGGGTTCTTCGACGCAATCCTGATTTCGGCGCAGGGGAAACTCTACGTTCTTGGTGACCCAGTAAAGCGAATCTTCGCCCTGTTCCAGAGCGAGGATCTAGGTGAAACCTGGTATGCAGCGGGCGAACTGGGCAGGGATGCGCAGGCTGACGAAGCATCGTTCGCTGCAAGCAATTCCGAACTCGCTACATATGGGCCATACCTGCTCTTTGGAAGCGGAGGAGGTGCCCCACACGTATTCACTACAGGCACCAAATGCTCGCCGCCGCCCGGAAATCCCAATGGTCCCGCAATAACCAACTGTATCGTCGGATTCCGCTCTTCAGACGTGCCCGTAGTCGCAGGCTCACCAGCTTCGGGCGTATTTGCAGTTGCAGCACGACAGATTACATCCAAGAACGGATTACTAACCGCCATCGTAGTTGCAGTCGGGGGAACTTTCGATCATTCAGATAACGCGGCGCGCACAGCCGCTTTCAGCACTGATGGCGGCCAGAACTGGACTGCCTCCTCCACCCCGCCTCACGGATACCGCTCCGCCGTGCAATGGAGCGAAGCTCTCAAAGCGTGGATCACTGTCGGCACCAATGGCTCTGACATCAGCCGCGATGACGGCAAGACCTGGCAGCCCATCGACAACGGAAACTGGAACGCGCTCTCACTGCCCTTCGTCGTGGGACCGAATGGCCGCATTGCCCGGCTCAACCCCGCTGCCCTCCCGCACTCAATGCCATAAAGACAGACTTTCGCAGCGCGCTTCGCAGTCCCCCCGTTTCCTGATCACCCTCCCAAACCCACCCGCGGAGCACCCGCAAAAATAGCCGTTTTCGCCCAATTTTGTGCAAAAAAGCCACTCTTTCGACGGAGAGCCTTTTAGGCGCGGCCTGCCGCTGATTATGTCGTGGTTACCAAAGACATTTAGCGGGAGCGGAATCCACCCCCAACACGGTAAAATAAGGCCAACCGGATGACCCGAACCTCTCCAGCGGTTGCCAGCCAGGACGCCCGCATCGCGCGGGAGTCCCAGTTGCGGCCAGAGTCCGAACCGCATTCGCCGATTGCCCAGGCCAGCCAGACCCCCATCATTCAGGTTCGCAATCTCGAAAAAACCTACACCACGGCGCGCGGCTCACTCACCCTTTTTCGCGGGCTCGACTTTGATGTTCAGACCGGCGAGATGGTGGCAATCGTGGGCCAATCCGGCGCGGGAAAGAGCACGCTGCTGCACATTCTGGGCGCGCTGGACGCGCCTACCGCGGGAACGGTACATTGCGCATCTATCAACGTGGCCCAGCTCTCGGAGCGCGAAGCAGCAGCCTTTCGCAATCGCGAGATCGGCTACGTTTGGCAGTTTCATTATTTGCTGCCGGAGTTCACGGCCAAGGAAAATGTGGCCATGCCGCTGCTGGCTCGCGGCGTACGCAAGGCTGAAGCTCTGGCGACGGCGGCCAACTGGCTGAGGGAAGTGGACTTGGAAGATCGCGGCGACCATCGGCCCGGAGAACTGAGCGGTGGCGAGCAGCAGCGCGTGGCGCTGGCGCGTGCGCTGGTCAACAATCCCCGTCTGCTGCTGGCCGACGAGCCTACGGGCGACCTGGACGAAACCACCGCCGGACGCGTTTTCGACCTGATCGAACGGCTGCACGCGACTCATGGCCTCACCTCGATTCTGGTGACGCATAACCTTGATTTAGCTGCGCGATGTACGCGGGCCCTGCGTCTGGAAGCGGGAAAGCTGGACGGCGGCCGGATGGGCAATTTGGCCACGGCTGCTCAAACGAACTTGCAGGACAGGAATTCGTAAGAGAAAAAGTACCGTTCGGTGTGACTTTTGAGTCAGATTAAGTAGGCAGGCAGGGAGTACGATGAGTTCTCATCCCTCGCGGGCTGATGAAGGCAGGATGGAACTTACCCAGGCAGCAGGAACGCCGGGCGAGCCGGGCGACAGATTTCCGGCCATCTTGAAGGGCTGTTCGGGACCGATAGTGCATTTCCCCGTGTCCCGGCAGCTGGGTTGAATATAGGCGCGCGCGCGTTTGGGCTGAAGCCGGCAGACGAACCGGACGGCCACTTTCGCCGACGGCCTCCAGAGGTCCGAAATAAGGGGGACATCATGTTCGAACGCTATACGGAGAAGGCACGACGCGTGATCTTCTTCGCGCGGTATGAGGCCAGCCAATTCGGCTCACCCTATATCGAGACCGAGCATTTGCTGCTCGGCCTGCTGCGCGAGGACAAAGCTTTGACCAATCGCTTCCTGCGCTCGCACGCGTCAGTGGAGTCGATTCGCAAGCAGATTGAGGAGCACACAACCATTCGCGAAAAGGTCTCCACTTCGGTGGACCTGCCGCTTTCCAACGAGTGCAAACGGGTGCTGGCCTACGCGGCTGAAGAAGCCGAACGGCTGGGCCACAAACACATTGGCACCGAACATTTGCTGTTGGGACTGCTTCGCGAGGAGAAGTGCTTTGCCTCGGAGATTTTGCAGGAGCGCGGCCTGAAGTTGGCGCAGATTCGTGAAGATCTGGGCCGTGTCACGCAGGAAAAAGTTCAGCCGGCGCAGCGCCAGCGTGAATCCAGCCTGCTGACCGAATTCAGCCGCGACTTGACGCAGGCGGCCATGGACGGGCAGCTCGATCCACTCGTCGGCCGTGACGGCGAACTGGAGCGCGTGGTGCAGATTCTCTGCCGCCGCACAAAAAATAATCCTGTCCTCATCGGCGAACCGGGCGTGGGCAAGACCGCCATCGTCGAGGGGTTGGCGCAGCGCATCGCCGACGGCGAAGTGCCGAGCTTCCTTGCTGAAAAGCGCATTCTGGGTTTGGATTTGTCGCTCATCGTGGCCGGCACCAAATACCGCGGCCAGTTTGAGGAGCGGCTCAAAACCATCATGAAAGAGCTGATGGAAAATCAGAACTCCATCATCTTCATCGACGAGTTGCACACGCTGGTGGGCGCGGGCTCAGCCGAAGGCTCGCTGGACGCCGCCAACATCCTCAAGCCGGCGCTCTCACGCGGAGAAATCCAGTGCATCGGCGCTACCACTCCCGCGGAGTTTCGCAAATCCATCGAGAAGGACCGCTCGCTCGAACGCCGCTTCCAGGCTGTCAAGGTGCCGCCGCCCAATGAGGCCGACGCCATCAAAATCATCCACGGCATCAAGGACCGATACGAGAAATTCCATGCGGTCAGTTATACCGATGAAGCAGTCGAATTTGCCGTCTCGCACTCCAGCCGCTACATCCCCGATCGGTTCCTGCCGGACAAGGCCATCGATCTGATCGACGAGGCAGGCGCGCGCGTCAAGCTCCGCCAGACCTCGCTGCCCGAAGAAATCACCGAGGTGCAAAAGCGCATCAAGTTCATTGTGCACAGGATGGACTCGGCGATTGCGAATCACGAATTTGAGAAAGCGCGCTTCTACTCCGACGAGGAGCGGAAGGAGCGCGAATCTCTGCGCGGATTGCGCGATAAATACCACCTCGACGACTCGGCCAGCGGCATCGTCGGCCGCGAAGACATTGAGGATGTGGTCAGCCGCTGGACCGGCGTTCCCGTTACCAGCATCAAGGAAGAAGAAACCCAGAAGCTATTGCGCGTCGAGGAGGAATTGCACAAGCGCATTATCAGCCAGGAAAAGGCAATCAGCGCGCTGGCTCGTGCCATTCGGCGGTCGCGTGCGGGGCTCAAGTCGCCTAACCGGCCGATCGGCAGCTTCCTGTTCCTTGGTCCGACCGGCGTGGGCAAGACCGAGATGGCGCGGACGCTGGCCCAATTCTTGTTCGGCTCGGACAAAGCGCTCATCCGCTTCGATATGTCGGAGTACATGGAAAAACATTCCGTCTCGAAGCTCATTGGATCGCCTCCGGGATACGTGGGCTACGAGGAGGGCGGCCAGTTGACCGAGCGCGTCAAGCGTTCGCCATATTCGGTTGTCCTGCTTGACGAAATCGAGAAGGCGCACCCGGATGTCTTCAACATTCTGCTTCAGGTTTTTGAGGACGGCCAGTTGACCGACGGATTGGGCAACACGGTCGATTTCAAGAACGTGATCCTGATCATGACCTCGAACATCGGCGCGCGCCATCTGCAAAAAAAGCAGGGGCTGGGCTTTGCCAGCGACCGCGAAGACATTGTCAGCGACAAGGTGGAAGAGCTTGTGAAGGGCGAGGTGAAGAAGACCTTCAACCCTGAGTTCCTCAACCGCCTTGACGAGATTATTCTCTTCCAGTCGCTCTCGGACGGCGACCTGATTCAGATTGTCGAGCTGCTGGTGCAGAGTTTGAACGCCAACCTGGCGCAGAAGTCCATCACGATTTCGGTCACCGAGGAAGCCAGAAAGTGGATTCTCGATAAGACTCTCGTTGACCGCAGCTACGGCGCGCGCCCCTTGCGCCGCGCACTGCAACGCTACGTCGAGGACCCGTTGAGCGAAGCCCTGATTGCCGGCCAGATCACCGCCCGGCCAGCCTTCCTCGAGGTCTACCTCGACAACAACCAACTCTTTTATCGCCCCATCACCGCGGACGAAAACACAACCGAGGAAAAGGCCGCCGGCGTACTGCTCTTTAGCGCGTAAACCCGCACCTGCTCAGAAAAGGGCCCCTTGCCGATTGGCAGGGGGCTTTTTTCGTTATAAATCAGTACACAGTTTTTGTGACCTGGACGCGCAAGAAAGGTTTTGCGTAGAAATAGATGTTTTCTTGCGAAAATTTGGGCAGATTACAAATTAGCGAGGGGGCAAGATGCGGGCAAAAGGGTGGGAGGAACGGTTGCGGGAGTTGGACGAGATGGCTATGGCGCTTTATGTGGCGCGGGGCGTGGCTATCGATATTCAAGGCAAGGCAGGGGCCCAGGGAAAAGCAGATGGGTGGTTGCGGACGGTGCGGCGGGCGGTGGGGATTCCGGTGGCGGAGGCGGCGGGGCGGATGGGGGTGGTGAAGAGTGACTTGTACCGGATGGAGTACGCGGAGGGGCAGGGTGTGATCGGGCTGCAAACGCTGCGGCGGGCAGCCGAAGCGCTGGGATGCGAGCTGGTGTACGGGCTGGTGCCGAAGGAGGGGACGCTGGCAAAGATGGCGGCGGCGATTGAGACGGGACGGGCGCAGAGGCGGACCGAGGCGTGGGCGCGAAAGCTGCAGAAGGCCAAGGATCAGCGGCGGGAGGCGGCGAAATTGCGCTGGAGGACGCATGAGAAGGAACGGCTGAAGAGGCAGTGGGCGGAGTATTGGAAACGGTGGAACCGGAGTACACCGATAGGTCGCCGGAGCATACCGAAACCCGGAGCAGAAGTTAAGTTCTGGAAGGTTCAGATGCGGAAGGCGCTAAAGAATTCGATGCGGAAGGTGGGGGTGAGGGTGAGGTAACGCAGGGGTCAGGGCGGGGCTGGGTTCAGGCCCGAAATCGTAGCCTGACCTTTGTACTCGGAAATCAAGCAGCGCAGCATGGACCGCGCTCGAGTCCTCTGCCAATGGCTCAGGAAAATACGCCCAAATCTGTAAAGAAAGGTCGATGGGACGGTCGCTGAGTGCTAAGGGCTGTTGTCGTCATTCCAGGCTCAACATGTTGGTTCTTAGCCAGGCGCACCAGTATTCAATCAACGGTCCGCTATCGGGCCCTCCGGCGCGCCACCGGCGGATCGCGCTCTGGAAGTTCCCGACGGCCTGTACCCTGATACCTACTAGAGGTGCGGGATGATCTGTTCCCGCTCCAGCACGCGCCTGATTTCCTCAAATGCGGAGTCTAGCTTGTTCCTGCGAAACTTAATTACCGTTAACCCGTGGATGTTGGAAAACTCCGCGCAGCCTTGTTCTAGCAAAATGATCGCGCGCTCAAAGCCGAGCCGCCCCTGAAAAAGACCTGCCTCATGGATCACGTTCTCTCGTGCATGGGCAGTGTCATTGGCATGCCGATCCTCGGCGGTCATCACCAGAAACGCGAACTGGGCATCATCGAGCATTTGATTCAGCCGCGCGACGGTCGCCTTACCGGCAACCGATTGTTCGTTAAATTCGTCGCACTGGAGATTGAGCCTGTTAGATAGAAAGTCCTTGAGTAGTAGCCACACCAGCGAGCGGCCATGTCCGATGAATATTTTTTTGCCCGTAACAGCCCCCTGCGGCGTGCGAGGGATATCCTGTACAGCTTGCGCAGTTTCGAGCGGCCTGAGGACGCGCTGCGCCAGCTTCAAAAACTCCTCCGCTGCCGAACAGCGGGAAGCGCATTCTGCCGCTACCGCCTGATAAAAGAGGTGCGCGGGAACTTTCACCCCCTGGTTCATTGCCTCGCTGTCCCGCGTCATGTAATGGCTGGGCGCATTTGCGTGGATGTATTCGCCACGGGTAATACCCCACTTGAAGCCTTCGATTTGCCCGAGGAGTTGCTTCTCCTTTTGGAAGCCTGACATATTATAGAGACTGCTCAGCTCAATGACGAGTTCGTCTCTGAGCGCCTGTACGGGGCGCAGCAATTCGCCTGTCCTGGCCTCAATGACTTCTATCTCCACGCCTGTCAGCGCTTGCATCTTTGCCTTGACCTCTTCGGGTGTGCGGGCTTTCCACCCCTGCGGTATACCGTTGATTCCGCCCCATTCCGGGCTGAATCGGTAGTCGAGAGATGGACGTTCAAAGTTTCTGAAATACAGCTCGGAATGATAACCGCAATAAGAGCCGCTCCACGTTGGGACAAGAGTTTGACTAGCGGTTGCCCACTTTTTTGATAGTGCCACGATCTCTGGGGTCTGCTGCTTTACCCCGAGTTCACACTCCCTGACCTTCGCCAGTAGGGCCGAAGCGGTCTGCGACAAGGTTGAACTCATCTATAACCCTTCTCTACCTTCAGGCGGATTCGGCAATTGCCTCTTAAATCCGGTTGTCCTTTGCGAGCCGCCAATAGTAGCGACCTGACGGTGTAAGCTGACATGCTGCCGACTGCATGGCGGCATCGTACATATGGAGCGTATTCACCGGAACAACAAGATGCAGTCTCGCCAGCGCCTGAAGTTCACGCATCATCGCTACGTTTGCTGCTTCGGCTGTCGCTGACGTTTTCTCGTAGGAGGGGTCGAGCGGCAATTCCTCGGCCGGGAGTGGGAAAAGGGTAGGGAGCCTCCGCAAAATGGCCCGATCTATTGGCGGTTTGCAACACCGCAGTTCAAGCACGCTGGAGACGTGCGATTTGAAGAGGGGCCTTTGATCCCACGCTCCGAGAGCGGCCTCCACGTACGCGTAGATGGCTGGAGCACTTACCGCGCCCAGCAGATTAGCGGCTCCGCCTTCGAGAGCATCAACGACGAGAGAGGTGAACACTCCGCCGCCGCCCGCTTCGACCGACACCTGATTGCCTCTCCCGGCCGTCAGGATGGAAATGCCCTCCCGGAGAAATACCTTTGAATTGTCGACGGCAGGCAGATTGCCGAGTTGCCCGGAGAAGCAGCAGTCAAGCAGGATTACCACTTCCCTGGCCTTGGATTCATTGGCAAGTTTGAGCACATGGCTCATTGCTACGCCTTCTGAGTATTTCTTGGCGTCCTGCGTTACGAGATAGCCATCCAGATTGTTGATCGTGCCGTGTCCCGAGAAATGAAAGAGAGCAACATCGGCGGGGTCCTTGAAAAGCCGCTCCAGGTGATCGCTCAGAATGGAGCAGGTCACGACGTCGTCGCCGGCTCCCTGCGGCGCGACCAGTATCCTGCAATCGAAATTCGGCGAACCGTCCTGCTGATTTCCGAGAACAGTAGTCATGCGCCGGGCGTCGTTTGCGCACCCAGTGAGCGGCCCGAATCCGTATTGGTCAACGCCGACGCAAAGAGCACGCCGCATAAATAAGCTCACCCGTCAAAAAGCTCAGCGGCTCCCCCCAATGAGGGCCTTGAGGTTATCCCATGTCCATTTGTAAATCTTGTCGCCCCCCAACGCGGTAGTGGGCTTTGTGCAGGTTCTATCGGCATATCCCCACAACAAGAAATACGGCTTCCCTTCTTCGCGGGCGATGGCCAACTCTGTCGCGACGCCGGTGGCAAGGTGAGTATTTTGCCCGCACAGAATAACGACCTGATCGACACTGCGGATTTTCGTGCGAACCCGCGCCTTCCAGTCGCCGGGGAACGGATCTTTAACGGACCAGTCGTGCATCTCGAACGGCGAGTCCGGGTGCTTGGATTGACCGACGAGCAGGTTTCTAAGAGCCTCATCGTGGTCGTAGTCGAACGCGGTGAACACGCGTGCCGGTTTCCCTATAGCCATCTTGCGCGCCTCCTTCCCAAGCTGAAGAGGATAACAGTTTTCGATGCTTCGTCCAAGAGAATTATGTTTGCGGTACATCCCTCTCATTCGGCGGGCGGCCAGGCCTCGGCTTTGAGACCTGGGACCACCGCGGCTTTCGACCACATGACTTAGCCGGACCTGTAGCCTTAAATAACGCAAAATCGCCTTGTCATAGATTGAGTCTTGGATTTTCGCCCTGGCCCTACGGGGCAGGGCGGACGGGTGATCGCTGTCCCAGGGTTTCGCTGCACTTCACTCACCCACTCCACGGACCAAGACCTGTCCGTGGAAACCCCGGTATAGGCTATTTTCGCGTTCCCCTTACGGGAGAGTTTTTGGCGGAGGGATGGGAGTGTTTCTCGAGAACCAAGAGGCAGGTCTTTCGGCAATCTGACGGCAGGTTTGGGGTCCCAAGCAAAGCCCGGGCCTAAAGACCCCGAAATGAGCCTGCTGTATTCAGAGGGCTGAAGTGTCTGCTCCCTCCGCACCAGGAAGCAGTGCAGAAGGTTGGTTGGAGCGCGGGTGCAATATCGTCCTGAATCGGCTCTGCCTGACCTACTTCCTCGCTTGCAGATCGTCGCGGTATGGCTGGCCAGATTGATACAGTTCGATCTTGGCGCTTAGCGAGTCCACTAAACCTGTCTGATTCCGTTCCTGCGCCATTTGCAGCGCACGCTGCGCGGTCTCACTGGCCTGGGGAAAATTCCCTTGCTCGGCGTAGGCCATCGCGAGCGAGTCAAGATACATGGGCTCCTCGCCTTTTGATAACTCTACGGCTTGCCCGGCCAGCTGGACCGCCTCGTCTCCGTTGCGATCAGAAGCCGCGGGACTGGCGGCCAATGCGTGCGCTGCCTGGCTGAAGGCGAACGCCGAGGTGGGATCAAGCTCGATGGCCTTGCGCCACTCTGCCAGCGCTTCACCCACCTTCCCTTGACCGTAGTAAAGCGCGACGCCGAGATTGGTATGCGCGGTAGCCAGGCCTGGATCGCTCTGGATTGCGCGGCTGAATTGCTTGGCAGCCTCCAACGGCCGACCGGTGGACAGCATAATGCTGCCGAGATTGAGGTGGGCATCGGCAAGATCGGGATTGATTTCGATGGCGCGCTCAAAGTGAGTTGCCGCTTCAGTCACCTGCCCATTGCGCAACAATACGCGCCCAAGGAAGTTATGGAGATCAGGAGAATCGGGAAAGTCAACCAAACCTTTTTTGAGCTGCTGAATCGCTTCAGGCACGCGTCGAGTGGCAAGGAGCGCGCGAATCAGATTCTGCTGAATATCGTGATACTGCGGATTGATCTCGAGGCCTCGCTCGAAGTGAGGAATGGCTTCTTCAGGCCGGCCGGCCCGGACAAGAGCCGCGCCCATATTATTCTGGATGCGCGCGTCGTCGGGCTCCTCCTTTATGAGATCCTCCCATTCGCTGATTGCCAGCTCGGTATTTCCGGCTTCGCCGTCCGCTGCGGCCTTATCGAATCTGCGATACATTTCGATGGCCGGGGTATCGATTTTGAGGAGACCGTCGGGCGGAATATTGACGAACTCGGGCAGATTGACCGCACGGTTTGCGGCGGTGGAGTTATCAATCAGGATGGCCGGACTATCGTTGCCGTTCTGGTCGATATGCGTGAGGTACATCTGCGTGTAGGGGGAACGGGCCTTGGAAGAAAAGACCAGCCAGCGGCCATTGGGAGAGAAACTGTGCCATGAATTCATCCGGCTGGTGTTGGCGTGCAAGCGCCGCGCCACGCCACCCTGAAAGGGCACAATGTACAACTCGCTGTCTGGCCTCATGAGCTGACCGTTGCGATTCTTGACAAAGACGATCCAACGTCCGTCAGGGGAGATTTTCGGGAAGTTGTTGCTCATGCCATTGTTGGAAGCGCCCTCAATGGCCTGGGGAACCCCTCCCTTGCCGTTGTCGAAGGGAATGCGATAAAGACTGTACTTCACCTGTACTTCACCGGGATCGTTGGCGCGCTCAGCCATCCTGCCACTGGCTGGATTCGGAGAGATCGCTTCGGCGCGCGCAAATACCAGATACTTGTCATCCGGGCTCCAAACCGCGTCGGTCTGAACATAGCGCGGATTGTCGGCCCCCGGAAGCAGATGCTGCTCCTTGGTGGCCCGGCTATACCAGGCCAGCACGCCGCGCGTGGGATAGAAAACCTGAAGAAAACGATAATCCTTGAAGTTGACCACGTAGAAGTTATTTTGCGGTGCGCTGTTGGCGCCGCTCACCGTGCTGACGACATATTGCCCGTCAGAAGAAATCTGCGAACTGAACGCGACCCGATTCAGCTTGTATTGCAAATCTTGAGACGGATTCCAGGAGACCATGTCCTGATTGCGAATGACTGTTTCCGGCTTGAGCGAAACCAGGGCATAGAGGCCCTTGTCGTTCTGCGGTCCATCCATATCCATGCCCATGGTCTTTCCGTCGCGCGAAAAGGAATGGCAATTGGCGCAGGTGTGCACGTTCTCAAGCACAACGCGGCTGCTGGTCTGGGAAACATCGCGCAAACGCCACTTGATGAGCGGAATGGCGCTCGGATCGAGCGGTTTGATGATGCCTTTTCCCGTATCCGAGGGCATCAGGGGGACGTCGCGATAGAAAATTGGAGCGCCCAGCGGATCTATGGATGTTTGAATCTTGACCTGGCCCAGAGAAACCGCGTCGGACCCGCTCAGGCCCGTGATGGTCACTGTTGCCGGAGCTGCAACCGAGTGCTTCTTGATGGCAGCCCATTGATCGTCGCTGGGAATCCATGAGTGCGCGCCTTCTTGTTCCGCGCTGAGCTTAGGCAATTCGTTCGTCGATGAGACACAACGCTCATCAATATCGCCTATCTTCGGCGCTTCGCCTTTGGATTGAAGATGCAGAGTTGGGGCGCCGTCATTGAAGCTGACATCGATCTGCCAGAGGCTCGCCTCCGCGGCGGAATCATGCCAGAGAAAGGTAGGCGGAGTGATCTCCGGGGGGAACAGCGAACCCTGCAAAGGGTAGTCGATCTTAATGGCCGCCGGCTGCGAGGATGCACTGCCGCTGACTGCGATAACCGCTGCTACAACCCCTAGAAAACAAACTGTGAGGGTAAAAATGAGTACGGCTCGCTTCATTTTGCGGCTTCTCCTCTGCGGGCAAATGCTAAATGGGGATGCCTGTCTTGATACCCATGAAGCGCTATTTTCGGCACCTGTTTCCTAAAATCATACCGTTCACATGGCAGATTTGAAAGCCAGAAGAGTATCTGACTCGAAGGAAAGGGCATATGCGGAGGAAAAGCCGGGCGATTGGCTGCTGCTAACTGGTCAAAGAGCAGTCTGAGATGCCGGCTGGAATAGCCAGCCTGCGCCACCCAGCTTTCTGTTCAGCTGAGGAATTCGGCGATGGCGGAGACTACGGTTTGCTGCTCGTCTTCGCGGAGTTCGGGGAAGATGGGCAGGGCGAGGACTTCGCGGGCGGCGCGCTCTGCTTCAGGGAAGCTGCCTTCTTTGTATCCGAGACTCTGCAACGCCGTTTGCAGATGGAGCGGGACGGGGTAGTAGATCTCAGAGCCGATTTTGCGCTCGGTGAGGAACTGACGCAGGCCGTCGCGGCGCGTGGTGCGGATGACGTACTGATGCCAGACGTGTCGGGCGCCAGGAACCTCGTGGGGCAGGACGACGCCGTGGGTGGGATAAGGGCCGGCTTCGACGAGACCCGCCGAATGAAAGAGCGCGTGATAGCGGCGGGCGACGGTGCGGCGGAGCTGGTTCCAGCCGTCGATGTACTTGAGCTTGACGGTGAGGATCGCACCCTGGAAGCCGTCCATGCGGGTGTTCCATCCGATTTCGTCGTGATAGTAGCGGCGGCGCATTCCGTGCTGGCGCAACATGCGGGCGCGCTCGGCGATTTCGTCGGAGTTGGTGGTGACCATGCCGGCATCCCCCGCCGCGCTGAGATTTTTGGTGGGATAAAAGCTGAAGGCAGCGGCGTCACTGAGCGAGCCTGCATGCACGCCTTGCCATTCAGCTCCCCAAGCCTGCGCGGCGTCTTCAATGAGCTTGAGATTGCGCTCTTTTGCGATGCGGGCGAAAGACGTAAAATCGGCGCACTGGCCGTAAAGATGAACGGGGAGGATGGCGTGGAGGCCTGCGCCTTGAGGACTGTCGAGAACGGCTTCGACGGCAACTGGGCTGAGGTTGAATGTGGCAGGTTCGATGTCGGCGAGGAGTGGCGTGGCTCCGGCGCGGAGGATGGCGCTGACGGAGGCGAAGAAACTGAAGGGGGTGGTAAGGACGGTGTGGCCGGGACCGATGCCAGCGGCGGCAAGCGCGAGCCAGAGGGCGTCAGTACCCGAGGAGCAGCCGATGGCGTGGGCCACGCTCAATTGTGCTTGAGCGGCACGCTCGAAGACGGCAACTTGCTCACCCAGAATGAACTGGCGGGTATCGAGGACAGTACCGAGCGCTTCGAGGAGTTCGTGGTGGAGAGGCTGGTACTGGCGCTTGAGGTCGAGCATGGGGACCGGCTGGGCGGTTGAGGCGGGATTCGGAGGCGAAATCGGCTCGGTTTTCACACTAATATGCTAGCAGCCTGCAAGCTTGCCGAGTCCCAAAAAAGGATGCTGGTGCGGCCGCGTAATCTGGTAATTGCTCTGGACACGCGGGGGCGGGGACGTCCCCAGGACAGCCGGTCTCCCAGCCCTCGGACGAAGACCTGTCCGTCGGGACCCCGGTCTCCCACCCCTCGGACGAAGACCTGTCCGTGGGGACCCCGGTATGGAGATCGGCGCAACATTCCTGCCGTTGGCGGATCAAGCGGTCACGGTACTTGGGTACCTAACCACATCGCTTCCCAGGTCCCAAAGACGGGAGTTGGAGTGGTAAGCTGCATGGATTCCCAGGTCCCAAACACGGGACCTGGGGTACCCAAACGTGTCTTGAACTCGATACCTGGGCCCCCCGGCAAATGAAGATTGAGACAAGGAAGGGTTGAAATGATTTGCAAACCCCTATATTGTTGACACATTGTTGAATGTGCGGCTCAGGAGCTTCCCGGGGCCGCGGAAGTCGATTTGTGTGAGCAAGCGCTGTTCAATTGCATCCAAACCCCCAAGAGAAAGCAGGAGATCGGCAAATGGAGAACAAGCCGGCACAAAATATTCAGGATACGTACCTGAACACGGTCCGCAAGGATAAAACCCCCATCACGATTTATCTGGTCAGCGGGGTTAAGCTGACTGGAAAAATCAGGTCCTTCGACAAGTATTCCGTGCTGCTGGAAAACAACAGCCAGGAGCAGCTGATCTTCAAGCACGCGATTTCGACAGTGGTGAGTAACCGGAGCGTGCTTCACAGCGATCATCGTCCGGCCGCTCAGTTCCCTGATGCCGGCCCGGTGCCACCTACGCCAATAGCTGCGGTTCCCTCGATTGGGGAGCAGCGATAACAGGCGGGAAGCGGTCAGCGGTGGCCGTTAAGGCAGGCAGGACAGGCGTGCGGCCTTCCACTCCGGCAACAAGTATTCGGGGCCAGGATGGGATCCCGGAGCGCGCGGTTTTAGTGGGAGTAGACCCTGGGGTCCGCTCCCGCGGCAACCACGCAGCCCAGGCGGGCGCGCGGCAAGCGGCTTTGCGTGCGGAGCCGGACAGCGCTGATTTTCCATTCGATGAAAATGTGGGCGACAATGCTGCGGGCGCGGGCGCCTCCCCGGCCAGGGCGGCGGCTGCGCGTTCGTCAACGGAGCTGGACGCAGAAGAGTCTCTTGCCGAATTCCGCGAACTGGTGGCGAGCGCGGGCGGAGTGGTGGCTGCTGAACTACTACAACGGCGGACGCGACCCGATCCGGCCACACTGATTGGCTCCGGGAAAGTGGAGGAGATTGCCGGCATCGCCGCGTCGGTTGAGGCCGACCTGGTGCTCTTTGACCACGACCTTACACCGACACAATTGCGCAACCTGGAAGCCGCGCTTCCCTGCCGCGTGCTGGACCGGACACAACTGATTCTGGATATTTTCGCGCGCCATGCGCGCACGCGCGAAGGTCAGTTGCAGGTGGAGCTGGCTCAGTTGCAGTACATGCTGCCGCGGTTGAGCGGAAAGGGTAAAGCGATGTCGCAGCTGGGCGGCGGCATCGGCACGCGGGGTCCGGGCGAAACCAAATTGGAAACCGACAAGCGGCAGATCAACCGGCGCATCGACCATTTGAAAATTGAGCTGGACGCGGTGCGCCGCGTGCGCAAACAGCAACGCCAGCGGCGCGAGTCTGTTCCTGTGCCGACGGTGGCGCTGGTGGGCTATACCAACGCCGGCAAGAGCACGCTCTTCAATCAATTGACGGGCGCAGCGGTTTTGCAATCGCCGAAGATGTTTGCCACGCTCGACCCGAAGCTGCGGGCCGTGGAGCTGCCAAGCCGGCGCAAGGTCCTGCTGTCCGATACGGTTGGCTTTATCCGCAATTTGCCGCACACGCTGGTGACCAGCTTCCGCGCGACGCTGGAAGAGGTGGCGCAGGCCGAGGTATTGCTGCACATTCGCGATGCCGCGTCCACTTATGGAGCGGAGCAGAAATCGCAGGTTGAGAAGGTTCTGGGAGAGCTGGAATCTTTGGGCAAGCCGCGCATCGAAGTGCTGAACAAGATCGATTTGCTGGGCGAAGACGAGCGCCGGGGACTGCTGGAACGGACTGAGGCTGGAGGCGAGGTGGCCGTTTCAGCTCGCACCGGCGAAGGGATGGATGCGCTGCTCAAGGCTATCGATCGCGCGCTGCACTCCGACCCGCTTATCGATGCGGAGTTGTACGTTCCGCAAAACGAAGGCGCGGTGCTGGCGGCGATTGAAGCGGGGATGAAGGTGCATAGCCGAGAGTACGAGGGCAACGTGGTGCGGCTGACGGTGAGCGGTCCGGCCTCGCTGGTGGGACGGCTGCGCAGGTATCGGCTGCACGAAGATTAGCCGGTTTTTCATCGATGCGATTTGTGTGGTCACCTATCATCTTTTGAGGAGATCGTATGAACCCGGTTCCAGCCAGCTCGGCCCGCGCGATTACTACCCTTTCAAGCTGCGAGGTCTATCGCAACCACTGGATGCGAGTGCGCGAAGACGAGATTCTGCGCTCGAATGGCGAGCGGGGCATCTACGGCGTGGTGGAAAAGCACGATGCGGCCATTATTTTGCCCATCGAACAGGGGCGCGTGTGGCTGGTGGAGCAGTTCCGCTACACGATTCAAGAGCGCGCGCTGGAGCTGCCACAGGGCGGCTGGGAGATGGAAGTTGAGAATCCGGAAGAGCTGGCGCGCGGCGAACTGAAAGAGGAGACCGGGCTAGAAGCGGCAGAGATGACGCGCCTGGGAACTCTGTGGATCGCCTACGGGTATGCACGCCAGAAACAGCACGTCTTTTTGGCTTCCGGGCTAACCGAGACCGGGAAAGCGCCGGACGCCGAGGAGCATGACCTGGCAGTGAACTCCGTTTCAATTGAGGAGTTCGAAGAGATGATGCGCAACGGCGAGATCAGAGATGGCTGCACGCTGGCCGCTTGGGGGCTTTATCAGTTGTGGAAGGCGAAGCAGAGGTGAGTGTGCTGAGGCTCGCAGAGCGTGTTTCAAAAATGGCTCCATTTCTCGGCCGTAACCCTCAGGGGTTAAAACCCCTTGTATCTTCGGCGCTCTCCTGCACGACTAAAGTCGTGCCCTGACACAATGCGGGTGCAGAAAACTCTCTCTACAGGACAACCTTGTAAATGTTTCCTCTGTTGTCCACAGCTACGCCGAAATGATTGTCCTCCGGCACTCCTAACTGTTCGCGATGAAATTCAATCTGGAGAACGGTTCCCTTATCTCCGGTGACAGTTGCCTGCCCAACGTTTTCGCTGCCGAGGATGGAGGAAATATAGTATCCCTGCCCGTAGACAGCGTCCCATGCGAAGGCCAGATTGGGTTGTGGAGGGTAGCTGGCCGGGGTTCCGGGAGTTTTGTCGTTATAGTAGGTTGCCGTCACAATCGACCACGGTCCACGGAAGGACTCTCCGTTAGCCTGGAACAGCGTCATTATTCCTGATTTTCCCAGGTAATTCGTGACTTTGGCGGTAAACAACGGCGGGTCAGCCTGCTTGGCCGCAGGGCCCTGGACCGGGTAAAGCCGCTGCCCGAATGATGCGGCTCTGCCAGAGATCAGGCATACACTTAACAAGCCAAAAGTGAGAGCAAATTTCGTCTTCATGAATGAGCCTCTTTCGGTAAGAAACCGGAAGGAGCCATAAAGTTTCTGTGCCAACTAAGATTTATCCGCGCTCTTCCATGGGAATGTAGGGCGCGGGATAGGGCGGTCCGATGTATTCGGCGCGGGGACGGATGAGGCGATTGTCGTCCAATTGCTCGATAATGTGAGCGGCCCATCCGGCGATGCGGCTGATGGCGAAGATGGGCGTGTAGAGGTCGATGTCGATGCCCAGCGTGGCGTAAGTGGAGGCAGAGTAAAAGTCCACATTGGCGTTGAGCTTTTTGTCGGCGTTGATGTAAAGCTCGATGGCGCGGGACATTTCGAACCATTTGGGCACGCCGGCGTCTTTGCCGAGCTGCTCGCTCATCTTGCGCAGATGAGTGGCGCGGGGATCCTCGGTTTTGTAAACGCGGTGGCCGAAGCCGGAGATTTTTTGCTTGGCTGCGAGCATGTTCCGCACATAATCAACGGGGTCGGCGCCGACTCTGTCGATTTCGTAGAGCAGGCGCATGACGCCTTCGTTGGCGCCGCCATGGAGCGGTCCCTTGAGTGCGCCGAGCGCGCCGGTGACGGCGGAGTGGACATCCGACAGGGTGGCAGCGATGACGCGGGCGGCAAAAGTGGATGCGTTCAGTTCGTGCTCGGCATGGAGGATGAGGGCAATGTCCAGCGTCTGGGTAGCCGTCTCAGAGGGCTTGACGCCGTTGAGCATCCAGAGAAAATTGCCCGCATGGTTCAGCGAGCGGTCGGGCGGCACAACTTCTTTTCCCTTGCGCAACCGGTCGTATATGGCCACGATCATGGCGATCTGGGCGGTGAGATTGAAGCTTTTGCGCACGTTGGCGTCGTGTGAATTGTCCTTTTCGTCGGCGTCGTAGAGGCTGAGCGCCGAGACAGCGGTGCGCAGCACTTCCATGGGCGTGGCCGAAGAAGGAATTGTGCGCAGCAGGTCGATCATGCGGAGGTCAAGGCCGCGGGCCAGCGTAAGCTGCGACTGGAACTCGCGCAATTCGAGCCGGCTGGGGAGGAGACCGTTCCACAGCAGGTATGTGGTTTCCTCGAACGTAGAGTGCACGGCGAGTTCATGAATGTCGATGCCCCGATAGGAAAGGACGCCTGCATCTCCGTCAATCCAGCAGATCCCGGAGTTGGCGGCGACAATCCCTTCCAAACCCTTTCCAGCGACAACAGTCGACATAGACCTCGGCTCTCCCTCTAGCTATTTCGATTGGACGCAGCGGTTGTTTTGACCCCTTAAAACGCCGCCTGCGTGAAAGTGCCTCAAAGATGTTTATACCGTAGCGCTTCGCCGGTTGTCACGGAATGAGGGTAAAAGGGGCGCAAAAACGGTTTCAAAGTGTCATAATCCGGCGCGCATGGAGCAAAGGAGCACAGCATTCCGTGCACAAGCGGGAATATTTCTATATTCTGT
>JBEKSE010000041.1:0-43344 GCA_049517315.1 Occallatibacter sp.
GGTGACGACGTGGCCGTGGGCCTTGTTACTGATGACGCCGTAGATGCCCATGGGCGCGGTCGGCTGAATAATGACCATGCCGATGATGATGAGGTTCCACAGGCCAAGCGTGCGATGGAGGCGCACCGCTCCATTGGCAGAGGGCTCGGGTGCGGCGGTCGTTTGGCTCTGCTGCGTCAAAACGGGGCTCCTTGGAAAGATCATCCTGTCCTGTAAATGATGGCGTCGGCTAGAGCGAGAGTGGGAATTGGTTAAGGCGAGGGCTGGGCAACAATAGAGTAAGAAGGTTGCACACCCTCGCCGCATGGACCCACTTCTACCGGCTTGAGGACACCGCTTTACTGGGACTCGCCGGATGAATCTTAACGCCCTGAACCACCCTGTTAATTACACCGTCGGGGCTGGGACTATCAGGGTTCAACCCAATGCGCAAGCTTAAGTGATATCCGAGCAACTGCGGGCCGACAATCTCATACGGAGTACGCAGAGCGTCATTTTCCTTCGGGGCTATGGCAGGGATGACCTCGTCAAATAAGCCTTCCGAATCGGCTGGATCCGCGATTCCAATTAAATATCCAATCTTTTTCGAGCGAAGCTCATGGATCAGATCTGTCTCGTACAAACGACGCACCGGATCGGCGGACAACAAGCACAGAACCAGCGTGTCAGGTTTCACGAAAGACATAGGGCCATGCCGAAGCCCCAGATAAGTTTCCGTGATAACAGGGAAGTGGCCGGCTGTCATTTCGAGCGTCTTCAGCCCAGCTTCGCGTGCCCAGCCGAGCGAGGGAGAAGAGGACAAAACCACAATGCGTTCGCGGGTGCGAGCGGCGGCGCGCCGGCATGCTTGATCGATGCCGGGCAGCAATGCGATTGCACGTTTGCTGAATTCATCAACCTTAACCGCAACCGCATCCGGCTGGGCCAGGGCGAGCCCGGCCAGCACCAAATTGGAGAACGCGCTGGTCATGACAAGACTGTGGTCGTTGGTACGCGGGTCAAGGACAATGAGCCCGTCAAGGCCCGCATGTGATAATCCGCCATCCTCATTGCAAACGATCGCCAACTGCGGAATGTTGGGCCGAAGAGCGCGGATGCGCTCGACAACTGCAACGCTCTCTGGACTGTCGCCAGACCTGGCCAGGGAAATCACGGTGTCCACTTCGGGCAGGTAGCGTTCAGGATCGACCAGCAGGTCTGTGGTAGGAACGGCAAGTGCGCGGGGCCACGCAGATGCCACAGCACTTGCGGCGTAGGCCGAGGTTCCCGCGCCTGTTAGCAGGACGCGAGCGAGCTGGAGCTTGATTGGCAGTTGGATCTGCTCTGCCGCGGAACGAACGCTTTCCACAGTGTCCGGCCAAAGAAGAGGCTGCTGTAGGATTTCCTGCAAGGTGTATGAAGGGGCACTGTGGAGGCCAGTCTCTGCGGGCACATTCAGTTCTCTTGACATGTAAACTCCATTCCCCAGGAGGGACAATTTGAAAATAGCGGAAAATATAATTCCGCGAATGGATCAAATACGAAACACTACGCAAGAATATATCCGTCTTCCGCAACCGTCAAGTATTTTCATTTGACAAATAACGAAAATATTGCGTAAAACATTCGATACAGGGGCGAAAGCCTCCGAATGATTCCGTGATTGCGGCTTCGCCTTGGCGCAAGCTCGACAAAGGGGGAACCAATGACGAGAGGTCTGATTTGCGGAATTGTATTCTACGCAAGCGCCCTTGGCCTTTCTGCTCAGACACCAGCCGCTTCCGCGCCACCGCGCAGTGTCGAATTGGCCGAGAACTGGAAACTTGCATCGGCCAGGGATGTGCGCTCTGGCGGTCAGGCAATTTCTCTTCCTGATTACGATGCAACAACCTGGCACGCGGCGCCTCGTATGCCCGCGACGGTTCTCGAGATCCTGGAGGAAGACGGCACCTACCCCAATCTCTATGAAGGCATGAACCTGCTCAAAGAAGTTCCACAGGATCTCTATCTTCAGGATTGGTGGTATCGGACGACATTTGTGGCGCCACCTGAGCAGGCGGTTTACCAACTGGAGTTCCCAGGGATCAACTATCGCGCGGAGATATGGCTGAACGGCCATCTTGTGGCCGACGCCCAGCATGTGGTGGGCATGTACGTCGCGCACCAATTCAATGTGACACAATGGATCAAGCCAGGAACATCGAATGTTCTGGCGGTCAAGGTGACGCCGGAGCGCCTTATGCAGGGTGTGAATGGAGTGGAGCTGGCCGATAGCTGGCTGGACTGGATTAACTGGAAGTATCTTGGCTATCGAGATCCAGACAAGCCTGACTTCCAACCGGTGTCTTTCGTTCCCGACCGCAATGCCGGTATATGGAAGCCAGTGTACTTGAGGATGTCGGGCGCGGTCACGGTGAGTTCTGCGACGGTCAACACCGAGCTTCCACTTCCGCAGCTCGCAACGGCCCGGCTGACAGTCTTCGCCGAGTTGCGAAACGTCTCTAACCATTCAGTCAACGGGGTTTTGCGGGGGACGATTTCGCGCCCCGGCAAGCCCACGATTGAGGTCGAGCAGCCGGTCATCTTAGCCGCAGACGAGGAGCGCGAGGCCAGTTTCACTCCACAGCAATATTCCCAGCTAGTACTGGCCAATCCAGATCTCTGGTAGCCCTACACCATGGGGCATCCCTGCCTTTACAAACTGGACTTAGAATTTCTCGCCGATCGTCAGGTTTCGGATGCGACCCACATCCGTTTCGGGATTCGCACCATTACCCAGCACCGCGATCAAGACGAGCAGTTTCCCGGGGTGGGTAAGGGCGGCAGCTTTTATATGAAGGTGAATGGCAAGGACTTCCTGGCGCGCGGGGCCGACTACACGCCAGACCTGCTCTACCGCTTCGACTATGACCGCGATGCGACCTTGATCCGGTATGTGAAGGACATGGGGCTGAATTTGATTCGCTGGGAGTCGAAGATTGCCAGCGACCATATGGTGGAGTTGGCGGACGAAGAGGGCATTCCCGTAATGTTCGGCTGGATGTGCTGCAGTCAATGGGAGCATTGGGACAAGTGGAATGCTGAGGACCATCGCGTGGCTGGAGAGAGCCTTGTTTCGCAGATTTTGATGCTGCGCTCGCACGCCTCGGTTTTTGTTTGGGCCAACGGGAGCGATGGTTTGCCGCCGCCGCCGGTGCGCGATAGCTATCACCGGATTCTGACGGACTTGCACTGGCAAAGCGCGGTCGTCGATACCGTTTCTTCATACAGCAAGAATGCCAATGGCGACCGCGAATGGAGCGGCATTCACATGGAAGGGCCGTATAGCTGGCGGCCGCCCACATACTGGTTCAGCGGGCGCTATGCCGCGGCACGGGGCGCGTGCGCCGAGCAGGGCGACAACGAGAATGTACCGACCTACGAAAGCCTGAGGAAATTCATACCTGCCGACAAGCTTTGGCCGATCAACGAGACATGGTATTTTCATGCCGGCGCCAATGAAGGCAACAATACCCTCGCCAATATCCGGAATGTGATCGATCGACGCTACGGGCCGTCGGTGAGCGCGGAGGAATTCTCGATGAAAGCTCAACTGGCGCTTTACGAGGATACTCGCGCTCAGTTCGAGGACTTTGCGGCAAATGGATGGGCCAATCACAAGATGACCTTGTACTGGATGCTCAACAGCCAGTGGCCCTCGTTCTTCGGTCATCTGATCGACTACCACCTGCAGCCGGGTGGCGCGTACTACGGGGCAAAGAAAGGTCTTCGTCCGCTGTCGGTTGTCTTCGACTCATATGCGACCGGAGATCACAGCCAGGCGAAAATTACGGTGGTGAACCAGACGCCGAAAGAGCAGAATGGTCTGCGCGTCCGCGTTCGCATCTACCAACTCGATGGCAAGCTTCGTGACGACCGCAGCGTCAAGGGCATCCGCGTAACGTCAGGCAGTGCCGTACACATCCTCACCATACCCCGGCAGAAGGACTTAACCCCTGTTTATTTTTTGCGTTGCGAGCTATTCGACGGCACCGGAAAGGTGCTGGCAGAGAACGTCTACTGGCAGTCCACAAAAGATGATGACCTGGGAGATCAGGCGAACGACAAAGCATTCGATTTGAAGATGGCGAGTTGGGCCGACATGACGGCCTTAAACACGATGCGGCAAGTCCCGCTGGACGTGCGGGCCAGGCAAACCATCGCCGAAGGCGAAAATCATGTCACTATCCGCCTGCGGAACCGTACCAGCCTAATAGCTTTCTTTGAACGTGCCGAGATTACGGCGACCCGTGGCGGAGACGAGATTGTTCCCATCGAATACGACGACAACTACGTTACTGTCTTTCCCGGCGAAGTTGCAGAGATTCAAGGGAAAGTCCAGAAGTCAGCGGGGACTGCGGCCTGGATCAAGCTCGCGGGGTACAACACCCCAGAAGAAGTTGCGCCGATTCAGAAGGACAAAGCAGTGCGTTGACCGTCCGCTCAGTGACTCCTCAACCCGCTCGCATGCAGTCAACGTCTGCGCCAGTGATTTGCAGCGTACATCTTCTCCTCTCTTTGGTACCTCGCAGACGCCGCCACGCCAGGAATGCAAAAAAGACGAAACGCAGAATGAGGCTTGCATGGTATTTATTATCAATCTGTTAACCACGGAGTAAGTTGTTTTCGAAAGCCCGCCAACAGCGATTTTAGGCAGCGGCAGGACGACCGGTTGCCAGGTTCCCCAATAATTCCTGAAATTACCATTGACACAATATGATTGAATTCGTAATATAGCGAAACATGATGTCTGTTTGCTATTAGCTTCACTTAATCGAAGTCGTAATCGTTCGAAGCAGCCTGACAGAGAAGTGGGCGAAGCAACCTGACAACGACAAGAGGAATTCGCAACTCGGTGCGTTCTTCATCGGTCGGACAACTCAAGTTGTCTGAGATTGACTCGGAACGGTTTTACCACTGATCAATTGCAATCAACAGGAGGCGTCGAAATGTTAGGAAGAATCGGTAGTTTATGCACGCTGTGTTTCGCGTTGCTGATCTTGGCCAGCTATCCTCTCGCAGCGCAGCGAGATACTGCCACACTCGAAGGCCGGGTTGTCGACGTCAGTGGAGCTGTTGTCGCAAACGCCTCCGTCACGGCCACAAATACCAGCACAAATTTCAGCTACCACGCAAAGAGCGATGGCGAGGGGGCCTGGATCATCAGCCCTGTACGCATCGGCTCATATCAGATTATTATTTCCGCGGTTGGCTTCAAGCAAACCGTTACCGGTCCAATCACGTTAGATGTACAGCAACGTCAACGTGTGGACGCAACACTGCAACTGGGTGCTGTCACCCAACAGGTGGTGGTCAACGACATCGCGCCGCTTCTTGAGACCGACTCGTCCGAGACCGGCCAAGTCATCAACAGTGAGGCCATGGTGGGCTTTCCGCTGAATGGCCGCAATCCGGTTCAACTTGCGCAGCTTACAGTAGGTGTGACCACAAGCGAGCCAGGCGCGCGCGACTCCAGCGGCTTCGGCTTCAGCGCCAGCGGCTCACGCTCTCTGGACAATAACTTCCTTCTCGATGGTGTCGACAATAATTCGAACCTTCCTGATCTGCTGAACGAAGCGAATTACGTTTCAATGCCCCCGCCCGACGCGCTTCAGGAATTCAAGATAGAGACGGGCAACTACGATGCCGAGTTTGGCAGGGCCACCGGAGCAATCGTCAATGCCACCACTAAGAGTGGAACCAATACGTTCCATGGATCGGCCTATGAATTTCTGCGCAATCAGATGTTCGATGCGATGAATTATTACGACGCATCGCTTCAGCCATACCACCAGAATCAATTTGGTGCGACATTCGGCGGTAAATTGATTAAAGACAAGTTGCTTTTTTTCGTAGATTACCAAGACTTGCGTATTAGCAAGGCGGTTACTAGCACCGCTCAAGTTCCAACTGTGGCGCAGCGGGGCGGCGACTTTTCGGACCAACTGGACTTGGACCCTACCACAGGTCCCACAGGCGTTAACGATTGCAATGGAGAGATGACATATCAGGGTGAGATTTTTGACACCACGAAAACCCAACAGCAAGGCACTGGATTCTGCGGCGTACCGTTCGGCTATGTCGATGGCGTGCCGAGCAACGTAATTCCGTCATCAAGTACCGATGCTCTTGGTTCCAAACTCATTCAACTCTTTCCAACTCCGACTCCGAATGCCTCTGGAGTCGGTTATAACTACCTCTCCAATCCAATCACCATGCAAACCCAGCAGCAGGGAGATGTCCGGATAGACCAGGTAATCTCAAGCCGTGACACGGCGTTCTACCGATTTAGCATGAGTAGTAGTCCAGAGACGATTGGTTCGCCCTACGGCGGCATTGCGGACGGAGGCGGTTTCTTTGGCGGTATTCAGCAAATAACAGCCTACAGCGGCGCCGCCAGCGAGGCTCATGTGTTCTCGCCGCATAAGGTGAATGAAATTCGTTTTGGCGCCAACCGGCTAAAAACAAGCAGGTATCAGTTCAATTCAGGCGAGGACGTGGCGGCCACTGTCGGCTTTCCAGGCGTCCCATATGTCGCCGGCACGAACAACGGCGGACTGCCTCAGTTGACCTTCACCGACGCATCCAACCTCGGATCCGCTCTCTTTCTGCCCGCCATCGAAAGGCAGACGACGTTTATGCTTTCGGACACTTTCACTCTTATCTCCGGCAACGACACCTGGAAGCTTGGCGGAGAGATTCGCCCAGAGCACTTTTCCATCTACGAGCCGGCATACCCTCGTGGCTTTCTGAGCTTCACCCACACATACACGGATAATGCAGGCGCTACCGGAACAGGTGGTAATAGCCTGGCAGATCTGCTCACAGGGCAGGCGAGCGGCGGCAATATCAACAATCTCAACAATATTGATTACTACCGCAGCACATATGCCCTCTTCCTGCAGAACGACTGGCGGGTTTTCCCTAAACTTACTTTGAATCTAGGCCTCCGCTGGGAGTATTTCTCGCCGGTGCTCTCGAAGGACAACGCGCAGTCGAACTTTAACATCAACACCGGGAATCTGGATATACCGGCGAGCAGCAAAGTGAGTTTGACTCCCACCATAGCCTCGATTCTCCCCGTAAACCACAATGCCTCAGACGCTCTGATAAGTGCCGACTACAAGGATTTTTCGCCTCGCGTAGGCATAGCCTACAGCCCCACGAAGCGCCTTGCCGTGCAAACGGCCTTCGGGGTGTTCTTCAATGGGGATGAAGCTGGACCTTATAGCAATCCAAGTCCAGGTTTCAATCCCCCGTACTTCATCACTCAAACCTTCTCCGCCCCCTGTAGCCTGCCCTCCTACACGGGCGCGCCAAGCGGCAAAGATTGCTCGGTTCCTGGGGTTAGCGTCCTTGCTCAGGGATTTCCAACAAATGCTCTGGTGGATCCAAATACCCCAACACTGTTTTCCCTCGAGACAAACCTTCGTATGCCTTATGTCATGCAATGGCACCTCACAACCCAGTATCAACTGACTAATACAATGATGCTTGACGTGGGATATATCGGGTCCAAGAGCAACCGCTCTTACATCTATCTCAACGGCAATCAGGCTCAACCAGATATCGACCCAAGCGCTCCAACGGCCCCGAGGCGCCCCTTTCCGAATATAGATGCGTCGATAGGCTATCTGACAGCATTTGGATTAGCGAACTATAACAGTATGCAGTCCTCGCTGACGCAGAGGCTAAGTCACAACCTGGAGTTTGTCGTTAACTACACCTACAGCAAAGCGCTAGGAAACGCAACCAATGCGGATCTTGGCTCCCAAAACAACGACGGCTTCCGAAACAGCAAAGATCCGAACGAGGAACACGGACCTTTGGATATCGATGTGCGCCAGCGCTTTGTGGCAAGCTATTTGTATGATTTGCCGTTCGGTCCAGGGCAGCGCTTTGCGACTGGAATTCGGGAAGTAGACCATTTGCTTTCTAACTGGAACTGGTCAGGCATCCTTACGCTGTCGACTGGTGGCTGGTTTACGGTCACGGATGGAAATGGCGACTTTGCCAACTCCGACGGGCAGCAGCGGCCTGATTATGTTCCCGGCGTCAAGGCGACATCGAAGCCTTGCATCCCAGGCACGTTTTTCAATACCTGTGCTTTTCAAAATCCCGCTCTCGGGTCTCTGGGTGACGTACAGATCAACAGCCTTGAGGGGCCGGGAGAGAAGAATGTGGACTTTTCTCTCTTGAAGAAGATTTCTCTTGGTGGCTCCAGGCGTTTGGAGCTCAGGGCTGAAGCATTCGATGTATTCAATCATCCGAACTTTGAATTTGCGGCGCCGGGCCCCCAGAATTCCATTAATTCGACCATCATGGGAACGCCGAGTTTTGGATACCTGACAGGCGCACAGGACCCCAGACTTCTTCAGTTTGCCGCGAAGTTCAGCTATTGAAAACGTATACTGTTTGCGGCCCGGCTCGGGGTACGGGCCGGGCCGCAATTATGTGGATTTTGAGTTATGCCACGCCGGAATAAAGGAGTTCACATGAAGCAATTGTGTAGATGGAAGGTGTGCGCTGCCCTTGCTGCAGCCTTGGCTGTCTGCGGGAACACCGAGTTCGCGGGTCAGCAAGCCCCCGTGGAGCCGAAGGATAAGATACTCGTTTCAGGCGTGATACAGGGAAAATCCTTGTCGGTGGCTGTCTACTCCGATGGATCCTATTCCATAGCGTCACCCGGCATCCCGGGAATCGTAGTGCGCTCCGATGTAGAGGCCGACGTAGACTCTCATGTCCTGCGTTCTTCGGCATACCTCCAACATAATGCAGTGCAATCTGAGTTCAGAGACGAATTCGGTTCAGGAACGAAGCTTGTTGTAACTCACACTGGCCTTTCGGGCGCGCCGGATCTGGTTTGCACTTTACGACTGTATAAAGATCAATCGTGGGGCGATATAGAAGTCAAGGTGGTGAATTCCGCAGATCGACCGATATATGTTCAGGCGATCCGGAACTTTCATGCAACTAATGATCCAGTCATAAACCTGAATGGACCGGCTTCCGCTGACCGCATTTTGTCGGATAGCTATAGTGAGGATCGGCCACAACTTGCGATTCGCGATTTGAACGCCGCTCCAGAAGGAATGCACCGTGGTGTTGGAAGCCAGCTTATCTACAACCGCGAGAGCGGAGAAAGTCTTTTTTTAGGCGCACTTACTTCTGATAAGTTACTGACGATCTTTCATCTTAAGGAGACTTCTTCGGGCTCAGGCGCGCAGATTCTCTCTTATGAAGCCGTCGCAACTGGCACAACGGAGATTATGAAGGACGAATCGCTCAAGGAATCACCGACATCCGAACGGGTGGAATTAAGCTTAAGCGTGAATCCCGGCGATAGCCTTTCGTCTGAGCGCCTGATGTTCGCAGTAGGAATCGACTATCATGCCCAGCTGGAGCAGTATGGCAATGCAGTCAGGCTGTTGCATAAGGCCCGGGTAAATACCCCCACCCCAGTCGGGTGGTGGAGCTGGACTGCTTATTACTTCGGACTCAACGAGGGAGCGGCGGTTACTAATGCAGAGTGGTTGTCGGAGAATCTAAAGCAAATTGGATACAACTACTTTCAGATTGATGAGGGATACCAATTTGCGCGCGGTGAATACACTACGCCGGACGCAAACCTCTTTCCTCTTGGAATGGGGTACGTAGGAGATGAGATGCGCCGCAATGGACTTACATTTGGGATCTGGACGGCGCCATTTGAAGTATCCGAGCGCGCGTGGGTGTTTCAGAATCATAAGGATTGGCTGCTGCGTAACGCTGCTGGGCAGCTTATTCACATTGGTCACGTCACTGAGCAGAACGATCCCCTGTATGTGCTGGACACCACCAACCCCGGCGCCCAGAACTACCTGAAGCAGACGTACAACACGATTCATAACTGGGGCGTTCGCTTTATCAAAATGGATTTCATGGACGACTCGGCCGTTGAGGGTTCCTACTATCGCCCCAACACGACCGCCCTTGAGGCGCAGCGGATCGGCTTGGGAATCATCCGAAGCAGCGTAGGCGAGGATGTGGTGCTTGATAAGGATGGTAGTCCCATGCTCAATCCCGTTGGGATCGTGGATGCAGGGCGCATCTCTCAAGACACTGGACATACCTTCGATGCCACCAGGGATGCCGCTTCCGGCATTGCCGCGCGCTACTATATGAATCGCAATTTCTTTGTCGCAGATCCGGACGCGTTCACAGTCTCCTTGCAGACCGTGGATGACCAGTCCTGGCACGGCGGGCAGCGCCCACTTACCTTAGACGAAGCAAAAGTGTCGATAGCGCTCGCTGCTTTATCTGGGGGTATGTTCGAGATTGGAGACGATCTTCCCACTCTGGGAGCTTCGCCGGAACGGCTGTCTTTGGTGAAGAATGCGACTCTGATTGACATGGCCCGTCTCGGTCGTGCATCCACTCCCACCGATCTGATGACATATGCGCCAAGCGATAAGCAGCCGAGTGTCTTTCTGCTGAAAGAAAATGAGCGACAGTCGATTCTCACCGTCTTCAACTGGACAGACGAGGAGCGTACACGCGCCATAACTCTTGCGAGTCTTGCTTTGAAGGACCCAGGTAAGTATCAAATAGTAGATGTGTTCGGCGATCAAAACTGCTGCAACAGACCATCGGACACGATTAATCTGGTTCAACAACCCCATTCTGTTCGGATGCTAAAGTTGATCGATACCTCTGTTCCCGCGATCCAGCCTCCAATTGAAATACATTTGGTAGGCAGCGCAAAATCGGGAGAGACCGTAACCTTCGTGGCGACGGCATCACTCCCGGAGGCGCCAGTGCTTAATTGTCACTGGCAATTCGGAGATGGGTCGAGCCTGGATGGCATGAAGGTACAGCACGCATATACTCACCCAGGCGAATACGAAGTGCATGTAACCGCAACGGGCCTGGATGCAATCACCAATTCTAAGACTATAGAGGTTTCGATAACCGGTAACATCTCAACGCGCTTCGTGCCGGCAGACAAACGGCGCCCAGAATGAGGAGACTGCGCGTCGAATGATGGTCAAAGCGATGGAGATCGAATTCTCTGACGATGGAGAATGCCGAGAGCGCAACAAAGAGGCTAGTTTTCAAGCTCCAAGAACAACGCTGATTCAACGGTCCAAAGGATGGGAAAGATGGACTCGATAGATATTAACGCGCATGAAGATGCACCTTGGCGACCAGACGTCTCTATAGTGAGAGAAATCAATCCTGATTTAATTGTCTATGGGCTACCGCGCGAATTGCCGGAAGAACGCGAAATCCTTGCGAGCGGATTTACTCTCACGCTTGGCAGTTCCTCCGCGATTCTCGCACACAATTTGGCGCTTCTTGGTAGCAAAGTAACCTTCAGCTCGCAAATCGGTCGCGATGTTCTGGGGGAGATGTGTTGCGAGAGCTTGAAGCAGGCGGGTGTGGAGCTCAGTCGCTTGGTTCGCTCAACTTCAGGCATCAACACGGGAATAACTATTATCCTTCCCCTCACGACGACCCGGCGCATCCTTACTTACCCGGGCACAATGTTTGAAATGGGGATCGAGGATCTGGATTTCGATCATTTGGCGTCGGCAAAACATTTTCATTTATCTTCTCCGTTTCTGCAACGCAAACTCTTTCCTGATATCTTATCGCTATTCGGGGAAATGAAGAGACGCGGACTGACTACTTCCCTCGATCCAAACGACGATCCCGAAGGAAAGTGGGACGGTTTGCTGGAGAACGTTCTGCCACTGGTTGATGTGTTGTTCTGCACCGAGGAGAAATTGAGGAAACTCGCCAAAGTGGAAGAGGCCGCAGAGCTTGTGGGATCCAAAGTGCCCTGTTGGTTGTGAAGCGCGGAGCGCGAGGGGCCTCTGCATACGAAGGGGGGCGACGGGTGGATGTTTCTGCACTTGAAGTGGATGTGAAAGATGCGGTGGGCGCAGGCGACACCTTTGATGCGGGCTTTCTACATCAATGGGTTCGCAAAGCTCCTCTGGAGACGTGTGTAGCCTATGGAAATCTGGTGGGGGGGTATCCGTCACGCGCCCCGGCGGCACAGGAGCTTTCACCGATTCTGCCTACCGCCAGAGTTTCTTAGAGCTGCATTGGAGGCAAAACACTCTTGTGGCGTGAACTGTGATCCGTGGGTTCAATAAAGTTTGTCACGCCGCAGGTCCTTGCTGGGCGCTGCGCGAGGGAGGTCTCAATTCCGTGAAATGCGGCTTAATGAACAGTCTTCGACCAGGGTTATTGCGGAACCGAAACGAGAAACTTGCGCGAGACATGAGCTCGATTGAGCTTCCTTGCAGCGCATGGATTGGTGCTAATGGAGAATGATCTTTCAAATGTTGAATAGGAAACACAACTCTGAAGAACCGGAGACATCGCATTCTTCCGTCGATGAGGTGCGCACGCTTCTGAAAGAAAACCGCGCCGGAAAGCGTCGAGGCATCTACTCGGTCTGCTCGGCGAATCAACTAGTGTTAGAGGCAGCATTTGCGCAGGCGACAGATGATCATAGCCCGCTATTGATTGAAGCCACCTGTAACCAGGTGAATCAGGAGGGTGGCTACACCGGCATGACGCCTGCACAATTCCGAGAATATGTTCATGGCATTGCGCGGGAAATGCATTTTCCCACGGAGAAGCTGCTTCTCGGTGGGGACCATCTAGGTCCAAACCCATGGCGAGTTGAATCTGCTGCGACGGCGATGGACAAGGCTTGCGCGATGGTTTCTGTTTATGCAGCTGCGGGATTCGGCAAGATTCATCTCGACACGAGCATGTCATGTGGTGACGATCCCCAAACCCTCGCAAGCGCTGAAATCGCAAACCGCGCGGCGCGACTTTGCGAGGCAGCCGAAGATGCGACGCAAGGCATTGCATGCAAACCGGTCTATGTCATCGGGACCGAGGTGCCCACTCCCGGTGGGGCGCAGGAAGAGATGGAAATCGCAGTAACCACAACGGCGAGTCTGCAGGAAACGCTGGACGTGCATCGTGAGGCATTTGCACGGAAGGGGCTCTCGCCAGCGTGGGATCGGATCATCGGCGTTGTCGTTCAACCGGGAGTCGAGTTCAGCGACGAAGTGGTTGCGGACTATGTGCCGAAGGAAGCTTTGGAGCTGGCTGCATTTATCGTTCGACAAGACGGCTTGGTCTTCGAGGCCCATTCGACGGACTATCAGACGGCTAATTCGCTCTGTCAACTCGTAAGTGACCATTTTGGCATTCTAAAAGTTGGCCCTGAATTGACATTTGTGATGCGGGAGGCAATCTTCGGCCTTGCGCGTATTGAAGAAGAATGGATTCCCAAAGAACGGCGTTCGGAGATTCGGGCAAACATCGAACGCGTCATGATTGAGCATCCTGAGAATTGGAAGGCGTACTATCGTGGCGCCGAAGGCCAAGTGCAGGTTGCACGGGCTTACAGCTTTAGTGACCGCATCCGCTATTATTGGCCGAATTCCGAAGTGTCCAGGTCCCTTGCGGTCTTAATTGAAAACCTCGAAGAGCATCCAGCGCCGTTGCCCCTCGTTTCCCAATACCTTCCACGACAGGCAGAAGCTCTTCGGGCCACCACGATCAAGAACAACCCACGCGCGATTATTCGACACAAGATTCAAGAGTCTCTGTCGCGCTATTCGGACGCATGTGGATTGATGCTTCGCAGTGTTAATTCCAATTGAAATGCACATGCTCATTCCGGCGAGGGCAACTGAAGTAGAACTATCTATACCTCACAAGTCTAATCGCGTCATCACGGCCAGGACCGCGAGTGGCCAACGTGTTGCAAAGCCACGCGGGCTGAGCTCCACCGATGAATTCGATGAATTGAACGAATATGAGGAGATTCCGTAGACGCCCTATTGTTCCTCTGCACTTTATGGTGGACAAGTCATGACGATAGCCAAGTCAATGTCGAAGGTACAAACAAAGGTACACCATGACCTTGTCCGCGCAAGACGTATCCCTTAGCAAGCTGTTCTGATGCGAAAGGGTAGCGAAGATGAGGAATGGGAAGCGGGTCAGGTACGCGCTTGAGTTCAATCAAGAGGCGGGCGCGGCTTGTTGAGTCGGGCCAGAGTCAGGCGGCAGCGGCACGCAGCCTTGGCGTGATTGAGCAGACCTTGTGCAACTGGGTCAAGGCGCATCGAGCTGGAACCTTGACGGGCGCCAGCAGCAAGCTGCAGGTGACTGCCGAGCAGATGGAGAACAGCCGTCTTCGCGCAGAGTTGGCGCGTGTGACGATGTTCAAACGCAATCCAGGCAAGCAGGCAGGGCTGATCTTTCACAGCGATCGCGGCAGCCAGTATGCCAGCGAAGATTTCAGTGAGGTACTCAGAGAGCATGGCATTACACCATCGATGAGCTGCAAGGGCAATTGCAGGGACAACGCTTGCTCGGAAACATTGTTCGGCTCGCTCAAGGTGGAACGGCTGCACGGCCAGCGTTTTCGAACCATCCGCGCAGCCAAGGATGAAGTTATCGCATGGCCGCTCTGGTATAACCGAATACCAATGCACTCGACGCTGAACTGCGTCAGCCCGATCGAGTTCGAGCAAGACTGGACGGATGCTACGGTAATGATCGCCGCCTTAGTGTGCGAGGTGATTGAGGCAGGCCGTGGAAATGACGGTTTATGGAATGCCCGGAAATCGATGATGCTGTTTTTCGCCCTTCCCACAAACCCTGGAAATCGATCAAGCCGATTCCCACATTCCCACCGCCACGACGACGAGGATGAATTCAATCCTCAAAAACCGGCCGGTTAACAGATACGCATTCTGAGGCCAAGGTCAGAAACTCTCAATCGAAAGCGTGCGCCGCAGGAGCGTATTTCTCTGCAATGTGTCCGAGTCGGTGATCCGAGGACCCGGAATTCGGGCACTCGCCGGTCGAGGTTTGCGGTCTCCGACCCTGGATCACCCCAGCGACGAAGACCTGTCGTTAGGGTCCCCGATGCCGCAAGAACAAAGGCTAACACCCCACGGACGAAGACCTGTCCGCGGGGACGCCGTTGCGGCGAGGGCGCGGCACACACTTTCATCATTAGTGCAAATCAATCTACGCGACGCGCTCTATGACGACGGATTCGAGCACCACTGGGGTCTTGGGCTTGTCCTGGCCGCCGCGCGGAACCAGCGAAATCTTGGTGACGATCTCCTGACCCTCGACGACTTCGCCGAAGATGGTGTGGTTGCCCGTGAGGTGGGGCGTGGGCGCGACGGTGATGAAGAACTGGCAGCCATTGGTTCCGGGGCCGCTGTTGGCCATGGCCAACTTGCCAGGCTTGTCGAACTTGTGCGGCGATCCTTTGGTCTCGTCCTCGAAGCGATAGCCGGGTCCGCCCATGCCGGTGCCCGTGGGGTCGCCGCCCTGGATCATGAAGTCGGGAATCACGCGATGGAAGATGGTGCCGTGGAAGAGCTTGTCAGTGGACTTTTTGTGGGTTGAGGGGTGGGTCCACTCCTTCGAGCCCTCGGCCAGTTCGATGAAGTTCTTGACGGTGATGGGCGCGTCTGACTCAAAGAGCCGGACGGTGATCTTGCCTTCGGTGGTGGAGAAGACGGCGTAGGTTCCTGCTGCTAGTGGCATAAAAACTCCTTAGTTGCTTGTGGAACTCTGTGGAATCCCAGGTCCGAAAATCCGGACCTGGGGCACCCGCAAGTTATGGTTTGGGTATGGTAGAAATCGGGGGATCGGCGATCGGCAAGGGCGCCGGCGGACGGCCGTCGCGCAAGACTACAGGTCCCGACGAGGGTGGTCTCCGGGGCGGCATGAGCTTGCCCTCGCGCACGATGATCACTTGGTTCAGGACTACTGGAGTAACAGGCTTGTCGTCGCTATTGCGCGGCACACGGGCAATGGCTTTGACCACCTCGACGCTGGCGTCATCGCACTGGCCGAAGAGAGTGTAGTGCTGGTTGAGCGAATCGTAGGCCGCTTCGGTGATGAAGAATTGGCTGCCGTTGGTGTTGGGGCCGGAGTTGGCCATGGCCAGGCGGCCGGGCACGTCGAAGTTCAGATTGGGATCGACCTCGTCATCAAATTGATAGCCGGGGTCGCCCATGCCCGTGCCGGCGGGGTCGCCACCCTGAATCATGAACCCGGGAATCACGCGATGGAAAATGGTGCCGTTGTAGAGTGGCTTGCCGTGGTGCTTTACGTGGGTAACGGGGTCGATCCAGTCTCTTGTGCCTTCAGCCAAAGCGATGAAGTTGGCTACAGTTTTGGGCGCCTGGCGCTCGAAAAACTGGCAGGTGATGCGACCCATGGATGTGTCCATCACCACGGTGGGGCCGTTGGGACGGGTCATGGCGGCGGCTGTGGCCGCAGGCGCGTCGGGAAGGTCGGTAGAGGAGGTTTGGGCGTATGCCGCAGCGCAAAAGGCCGCAGCCAGAGCGGACACGAGGAGTGAGTGACTGAGTTTCATACCGCTTTTGAGGGTAAATCATCCACCTGCGGTGGGGCCAACTGCCACTTGCGCTGGGGCCAACCGCCTTCGGCATGTCCGCTCCAGAAAAAAGGCGTGGGGCAGGCTGGTCTGTTGGCGATGGGATTTCGGGGTTTGTGGTTTCCCATCCATTCGCAGCATATACGCGAATAGATGGGGCACGGCGCACTCAGAGTGACCGAGCATTCGGTAACCCAATAAACATCATGCGAGCGAAAAGCGAGCGTCTGCCCAACAGCAGGTGGTCAGCAGCCCTTCTTGCAGCGGGACATGATGGCGGCGTGGAGGCGTTCGCGCAGGTCGGAGGGCAGGTCGTAGATTTCGTGGGAGCGGTAGATTTCAATGGTCTTGCGGGTAGTGTTGAGGACGACCTCGCAGTGTCCGCAGCGGCCCAGATGGGTTTGCAACTCGGTGCGCATATTGGGTGACACCTCGTCGTCGATCAGGTCGTCGAGAAGGGCAAGAAAATCTTTGCAGGTCACTTTACAATCCCCGTTTCCATAAGCCCCTTCTTCTTGTGGAAGTAGCGACTCAGACGCTCACGCAGTTGCAACCTTGCGCGCAACAGGCGCGACTTCACGGCGGGAACGCTCAAACCCAGCGTCTCTGCCGTCTCTTCGGTCGAAAGTCCTTCCACATCCCGCAGCACAAACACGATACGAAACCCTTGCGGCAGCCCCTGGATGGTCTTGCGCAGAATCTCCGCCAACTCGGCCTGTCCGTAGTTCTGTTCCGGGTCCGGAGCCCAGTCTGCCAGGTCGCGGGGGACGCTGCCTTCGTCGGTTTCGATATCCTCGTCAATCGAAACCATCTTGCCGGTGCGCCGCTTGCGCAGGCGCATCAGGCTTTCGTTCACCGCGATCCGCACCAGCCAGGTATAAAACTTCGAGTTCCCCTGAAACTGCTCGAGCTTCTCGTACGCCTTCAGGAACGCGTCCTGCATGACGTCTTCTGCATCCTCGCGATTTTGCGTGATGTGCTGGGCGATGCGAAAAAGCTGGCGCTCGTACTTGCGGACCAGCGTATCGTAGGCCGAGACATCGCCGCCGCGCACCCTTTCGACCAGGGCTACGTCAGGATGCGGCTCGAGTTGTCCTGCTATCGATTGGATGGTCGGCATGGGCGTTGGTTGCGAAAAATCCGCTGAACTGGTTAAGGGTCGCGTGTTGGGGTCCGTCAGAAAGAGTGTACCGGACGGCGGGGCCGTGGACCAAACGGAATATCGCGACTGCAGCAATCTTCGCGCTGGCGGAGCGTTCCGCTTTGCGGTCCTTGTAGTAACGGGAGTGGTCCCAGAGAGCTGCGCGCTGTGCGGAAACAGCTTAAAGTAAGTATATGAAGGCTGTTTCTTCCCCAATTTCTGTTGCGCGGCTGGCTTCCGGCTGCTTGGCTGTTCTGGTTTCCCTGCTGATGCTGGCGCTGCAGGCGGCGCAATCTGCCGGCGCGCAGGCGACTGCACCTGCCGGCTCGACTTCAGCCACTACGCACAAAGCACCGCTCAAGCCCACAGCTAAGCCAAGGCAGACGACAAAGATTTCGCCTGCCAAAGCGGCCACGAGACCCGCAACTTCGACGGCCAAAACCGGTGCGAAGCCTGCGGTCCATACGACCGGGAAGAGGCCCCGAAGACACCATCCGCAGGCGAGCAGGGCGGTGAGGAGAGCGCGAACGGCGCGGATCAAGCTGGCCTTTGTGGCCTCGACCGAGTTGCGCCCCATGGCTCAACAACTGGCCACACTGCGCACTCCGGCGGCTTACGCGGGTGTGACCCAATATGCGCGTCGACACACCGGCGAGGCGGCGGCGGCGGCTTATCTCGCATTGGGCCACGCGTACCTGCTGGACAAGCGCTACGCCGAGGCTGTCGAGAGTTTCCGCCAGGCGCGACAGGCAGGTGAGGAACTGGCCGACTATGCGGATTTTCTCTCGGCTCGCGCCAATCACGAGGCTGGCAATGAAACGGCGGCCGAGGCGTCGCTGCGCGGGTTTGCCGAGCGATATCCCGACAGCATCTTCGTTGACCAGGCGCCGGAACTGGAAGCCGCATCACTGCTGGCGATGAACGACGCTTCCGGCGCAGACAGAGTTTTGATCGCAGCCGCCGATACAGCGGCAGCCGACCGTCCCGGCTATCAGCTTGCAGAAGGGGAAGCCGCGTTCATGCAAGGGAAGACCGACACGGCCGAGGGGCTTTACAAGAAGCTTTTGCTGGCCCATCCCCTGAGCCCGGAGGCAGAGACTTCTTGGACAAAGCTTACCGCAATGGGCGCGGAGAGCAGCCTGACGGCAGCTGAGTTGCACAGCCTGGGCGATGCCTTCTACAACGCGGGCCGCTATGCCGACGCAAGTGTGCAATACCGCGCGCTCGCCCGCCAATCAAACCTCGATGCCGCGAGCCGTAACGGCTTTGCCGTGTCCGCGGCTGCCTGCGACCTGAAGCTGAAGCGGCTGACCATGGCCCAGGCCAGACTAATGCCTGATACAAACGACGAGAACGGCGCGCGCCGGCTCTATCTGCTGGCGGAATTGGCCAGAAACACTGACGACCTGAACGAGCAGAAGAGCATCGTGGTTGATATGGAGTCGAGATTCCCCCAAAGCCAGTGGCTGGCCGAGGCGCTGTACTCCACTGGCAACACCTACCTTCTGCGGCGCGACTATGCGACGGCGGCCGGGTATTATGGCGATTTGGCAACGCGCTTCCCCACCAACAAGCACGCGGCCACGGCGCACTGGCGGGCAAGCTGGCTCACATACCGGCAAGGGCTTTACGCTGATGCGTCGCGGATGTTCGACGAGCAGATCCGGCTCTATCCCGGCGCTGGGGAAACCGTGGCGGCCATATATTGGCGCGGACGCCTGTATGAGACGCAGGACCACAAACCGGCCCAGGCCGCAGCCGACTACCGCACGCTGATCCGCGCGTACCAGCGCTTCTTTTATGGCCAGATGGCCCAGCAGCGGCTAGCCGCGTTGGGCGATGCTCCGCCGGTAGACCAGCCCACGCAGCAGGCGCAACTGGACCGGTTTCAGGCCCAGCCGGTACCGGTGCTGCAGGAGAGTTTTCCTGTCGAAAGCCCGCACCTGGCCAAGGCCAGACTGCTGGCCAATGCGGGCCTGAACGACTACATCGCGCAGGAGATTGCCGCCGATCCGGACTCATCCTCATGGAGTGCGCTGGCCGAAGGGCAGATCTATGCCTCCTATGGCGAGAACTTCCGCGCCTTGAGAGCTCTGCGGCGCGCATTGCCGTCTGCCACCACGGCCTCCATCAAATCCATTCCACTTCCTTACTGGCGGATTCTTTTCCCGGAGCCATGGTGGGAGACCATCAAGGCGGAGTCGGCGAAGAATAATCTCGATCCGAATCTTGTGGCCTCGCTCATTCGCCAGGAGTCGGAGTTCAACCCCTCGGCTATCTCACCTGCCAACGCTTATGGACTGATGCAGTTGTTGCCCTCGGTGGGCAAATCGATGGCGCATGAGGAAGGAATGAAAAACTTCCAGACCTTCCAACTCCTTGATCCGGCCACCAATATTCGGCTCGGAACTCGCTACCTGCGGCAGACTCTGAACAGATTCGGCGGTGTGAAGGAGTACACGCTGGCCGCTTACAATGCCGGCGATGAGCGGGTGACCGACTGGCGGTCCGGCGAACACAGCCAGGAAATCGACGAGTTTGTCGAGTCGATTCCCTTCTCCGAGACTCGTATTTATGTGGAGAATATCCTGCGCGACATTGCCACCTACAAGGCTATCGATGAGTTTGCCGCCTCGCAGAATAAGACCGCCTCGGCGACGGGACGATAGTGCAGAAGCTCGTCGGCGCGGGAGCCTGGGAACCCGTTTCAACACTTCCAGCCGTCGATTCAGGTTGACTTCTACGGCCCCTTGCACACACACTGGTTTCAGAGCGGAGGAATCCAAGCCTCCGAGATGCGATTCGCAGTCTGCTTGTTGTTGCAAAACAGAGCCGGCCGCACTAATCGGCGCGGCGCTGTTACCTCAACCAACCGGAGGGCAGCATGTCAGCCGATTTGCAGTTTCTGGAAGAATGGATTCCCGAAAGAATGGACCCGGGGACGGTATTTGTGCTGGCCAACCAGGCGAATCTGGGCCACGCGCAAAATCCGTTTGTGGCCGTCATGTCTTGCCCGCGTTGCGCCACCATCGGATTGATCACACGCCGCCAACTTTTGGGCGGCGAGGCGATGATCTGCGGCGGCGAACTCTGCTCTGCCGAGTACCGGCTGGACGGCGAATTAATCCGCTTTCGCAAAGCCCAATAAGAACGCGCCACTGAAGCATCGGCGCCGAAGCCCCGAGTGGTTCTCCACTGCGAACCGCCGTGTTCACAGGCATGGAATCATGGAAAGTGAAGGTGTGCGCCAGCGCACGGACACGCTTTCCGGATGCGGACTACTCTCAGGGCTGCAATACTATAATTGAGGTTAATTTGAGGGAGTCATAAATGTCCCGCATTGTTGAGATCACAGAACTGGCGCTCCGTGACGCGCATCAGAGTTTGCTTGCCACCCGCATGGCTTTGGATGACATGATTCCTGCCTGCGAAGACATTGACAACGCCGGTTACTGGTCAGTGGAATGCTGGGGCGGTGCAACCTTCGATTCCTGCATTCGCTTTCTGAATGAAGACCCGTGGGAGCGTCTGCGCACACTGCGCAAGCTGATGCCCAAGAGCCGCCTACAAATGCTGCTGCGCGGCCAAAACCTTTTGGGGTACCGGCATTATGAAGATAGCGTCGTGGAGCGGTTTGTGGAGAAATCCGCCGCCAATGGCATCGACGTTTTCCGCATCTTTGACGCGCTCAATGACGTGCGCAATCTTAGAACCAGCATTGCCGCTGTGAAAAAAACCGGCAAACATGCGCAAGGCGCAATCTCTTACACCATCAGCCCCCTCCACACCGTCGAAGCATTTGCCGCTATGGCCGCGGAATTGCGGGATATGGGTTGCGACTCGATTTGCATCAAAGACATGGCCGGCCTGCTGAAGCCGCAGCCCGCATACGATTTGGTCAAAGCCATCAAGCAGAAGTGCGGAAGCGACACCCTGGTTCATGTCCACACTCATGCCACCACCGGCGTAACTCTGGTCTCGATAATGAAGGCCATTGAGGCGGGATGCGACATTGTGGATACTGCGGTCAGTTCCCTGTCGCTGGGGCCGGGACACAATCCGACCGAAAGCTTGGTCGAATTGCTTGAAGGCACAGGATACGAGACTCGCCTCAATAAGGAGTGTGTTCGGCGCATCTCAGGCCACTTCGCGCAAATCCGCCCGCGCTACCGGGAGTTCTTCAGCGAGAATACCGGCGTGGATACGGAGATATTCAAGAGCCAGATTCCGGGCGGCATGATCTCTAACATGGAAAGCCAGCTTAAGGGACAAGGCGCGGGCGACCGGTTGCAGGAGGTCTTGGAGGAAGTTCCCAGGGTTCGCAAGGATGCTGGATATCCGCCGCTGGTGACGCCTTCGAGCCAGATTGTGGGCTCGCAGGCTGTCTTCAATGTTTTGATGGGCAAGTACAAAGTTCTGACCGGGGAGTTTGCCGACCTGATGCTGGGTTACTACGGCAGCACGATTGGCGCAAAGGATCCCGAAGTGCTGAAGAAGGCCGAAGCTCATGCCAAGAAGCCGGCAATTACGGTTCGTCCCGCCGATCTGCAAAAGCCGGAGTGGGAGAGCCTGAGCACCGCGGCGTGCGCCCTAAAGGGATCGAACGGCAGCGATGAAGACGTGTTGACTTATGCCATGTTCCCGCAGGTGGCGCCCAAATTCTTCGAGAGCCGCGCCCAGGGCCGCAAGAATCTGGGCCGGGATCCAGCGAAGGAACCACCTGGCGCCGAGCAGGCCGCAAAGGCTCCTTCGGCGGCCAAGGGCGGAGCTGCGTTAAGCGCCACGGTGAACTATGTGATTACGCTGAACGGAAAAGAGCACCGGGTAACCGTGGCTCCGGAAAAATAAAACGTATTCATACCGACGGATCCAGGAGCAGGGATGGCGAAGCAAGCTGATAGTCAGAAGAAGACAATGGCCGAGAAGATTTCCGCGCTGAACGCAAAGCGCGCGAAGCTCGAACTCGGCGGCGGCCAGGAACGCATTGAGAAACAGCATGCGTCCGGCAAGCTGACGGCACGGGAACGGGTGGCAAGGCTGGTGGACTCCGGCAGCTTCCAGGAGATCGGACTGTTTGCCCTTCACCGCTCCATTTATTTTGGGATGGCCGGAAAAGAGATGCCCGCCGATGGCGTAGTGACCGGATGCGCTAACGTCAACGGCCGCCTGGTGCATCTGGCCAGCCAGGATTTTACCGTGGGCGGCGGATCTGCCGGCGAAACGCACAACGACAAGGTTGTCGACATGATGCACCTGTCTCTCAAGACAGGAAGCCCGTTCGTCTTTATCAATGATTCCGGCGGCGCGCGCGTTCAGGAAGGCATTGACAGCCTGGCCGGATATGCCCGCGTCTTCTACAACAATGTCATGCTCTCGGGGTTGGTGCCGCAGATTTCTCTTATCTGCGGACCGTGCGCGGGTGGCGCTGTCTATAGCCCAGCGCTTACCGATTTCATCATCCAAACTCGGCCGGCACGGATGTTTATCACCGGCCCGCTGGTGATCAAACAGGTTACCGGCGAAGTGGTCAGCGCGGAAGAGCTGGGCGGACCTGTATCGCAAATGAATAACTCAGGAGTTATTCACCTCATCGCCGAGAACGACGATGAAGCGGTTCAACTTTGCCGCCGGCTACTTAGCTTCATGCCTTCCAACAATCTTGAAGACGCGCCCCGCGCGCCTTTCAATTTGCCCATCGAGTCTGATCCGGAGATGAACGGGATTGTTCCGGTCGATAACAAGGCAGCCTATGACGTGCGAAGCGTAATTACGCGCGTTTTGGACTATGGCGATTTTTTCGAAATCCAGCCGGGCTTCGCGCCGAATATTGTTATCGGCTTCGGGCGTCTCGAAGGCCGGCCGGTTGGCATCATCGCAAGCCAGCCGAATTTCCTCGCCGGCGTGCTGGACATCAATGCCTCCGATAAGGCGGCGCGATTTATCCGCTTCTGCAATGCATTTAACATTCCGCTGATTACGTTCGTGGATGTGCCCGGCTTTCTTCCCGGAGTTGAACAGGAGCGCGGCGGCATCATCCGCCACGGCGCCAAGTTGCTGTTTGCTTACTCGTCAGCCACAGTTCCCAAGATAACGGTTGTATTGCGCAAAGCCTATGGCGGCGCGTATATCGCCATGTGCTGCAAGGACCTGGGTGCGGACCGGGTGGTCGCGTGGCCCACGGCTGAGATTGCGGTGATGGGCGCCGAGGGCGCGGCCGAGATTGTTTTCCGGCGCGAGATCGATGCGGCCGAGGACAAAGCTGGCCGTCGCAAGGAACTAGTGGACGAGTATCGCGAGACGTTTTCCAACCCTTACGTCGCGGCGGGCCGGCGGCTTGTGGATGACATTATCGATCCCTCCGAAACCAGAAAATATCTTGCGGATGCGCTGCAATCGCTGCACGCCAAGCGGGAGCTGCGTCCGCCGAAGAAACATGGGCTGATTCCCCTTTAAGGAGCCGCGCGTGACAGTAAATTTGACAGATTTGATTCGGGCTTTGTCGGAGCGGCAATTTGCTACGGAGCGCCAGTTGGGCGAACTTGCCAGTGAGCTAAAGGCATTGCAGGCTCGCGTTGAGGCACTCAGCGCCCCTGCGGCCTTGCAGTCGGCTGCTCTTCCGGCTGTCCAAGTTAGAGCCGATACCGCTGCCGCACAGCAAGCGGCTCATGGCGCAAAAGCGGAAGTTACACCCGAAGTGCTGGTGGTGATTGCCGCGGCTGTAACTGCATTTCTAGGCAAGAAAGTCTGCATCCGTTCGGCAAAGGTTTTGCAGTCGCCTTACGAAGTTGTAAATCCATGGTCTCAGCAAGGGCGGGTTTCAGTTCAGGCCTCGCATAATTTCCGGTCAAGAAGCTGAGGCAGCAGAAGAGTTTTTTTGAGGGAAGGAATTCGTAACTTGAAGCTTCAGATTTCAATTGACGGAAAGACCTACGAGGCTGAAGTCGAAGTCTTGGAAGATGACACGAAGCAGCGCCAGCCGAGTTATGGACCGTACCAGCCGCTTCATGCGACGGTTCAGTCAATGCCGGTGGCCAGCGCGAAAACTCCGGCCCCGGCTGCCGAGGAAAATGCAAGCGAAGACAAGCTTTGCCGCAGTCCCGTGACGGGCATTGTCATCAAAGTGAATGTTGAGACAGGGCAGATGATCGAGGCCAACGATTTGATCATGGTGCTTGAAGCCATGAAGATGGAGACCAACGTTACAGCGTCCAACGCGGGAAAAGTGAAGAGTGTGCGTGTAGCGCAGGGGGATTCGGTGAAGATGAATCAGGTCGTCGTTGAGTTCGAGTAATCGCCGCAACCGGCCGCACCCTCAATCCAAAGGCAGCCAATGAGCGTTGATGAAGATTTGAAACATGTACCAGGAATCAAATTTGTAGACCACGTAGCCATCGCCGTAAAGCAGGGCGAGTTAGACCGTCAGGTCGAAGCTTACGCGATGCTGGGCTTCCATGAAGTTCACCGGGAAGAAGTGCTGGGAGTTGACCAGGTTCGCGAGGCTTTACTGCGCATCGGCGACGGTCCTAACCTGATTCAGTTGCTTGAGCCATTGACCGCTGATTCTCCGGTGCAAAAACTGATCGAGAGAAACGGCGGACGCGGCGGCTTGGCGCATCTCGCCTTCCGGGTGGAGAGCGCGCAGCATGCCTTTGACGCAATGAAGGCAAGCGGATTCCAAATTATCGACAAAGCGCCCCGCAAGGGTTCGCGTGGAACAACGGTCTTCTTTGTTCATCCCAAGTCGAGAATCGACAATCCCTTTGGGTTTCTCATCGAAATTGTCGAAGACCCTGAAAGCTAGTGAAGAAATATGGACACCGATCATCTTCTCCAGGAGTTTCCTCCCGTTAGCTCTCAGTCGTGGGAGGAACTTATCCGCAAGGACTTGAAGGGCGCCGACTACGCCGGGAAACTGATTTGGCAAACGGATGAAGGGCTCGCGGTCAGGCCGTACTACAGGGCCGAAGATGTCGCAGGGCTTGAGTTTCCTGATGCGCGGCCGGGCGCTTTCCCGTATGCGCGTGGCAATCGTTCAACGGGCAATTGGCGCATCCGCGAAGAGATTGATCCTGTCGATTGTAAAGAAGCTAATCACGCTGCGCACAGTGCGGTGCTCGCCGGAGCCGGAGAGATCGCATTCGTTGCGGCGAACTTCGAGAATGCTTCAGACCTGAATGCGCTGCTTGCCAACCTCGATGAAATTCCCTTGCATTTTGAAAACGCCGGCGTGGCGCAGCTTCGTCTCTTGATTGAGCGGCTGAACGCGTGCGAACGGCCAGCCCCGGTATCGACTGGATGGAATCCGCTCACTGACCTGGACTTTGCGGCGGAAGTGATCGCCGCTGCGCCTTCTACGTTTGTGCCCTTCACAAGCCATGGCGAAGAGTTTGAAGAGTCGGGAGCGACCGCTGTCGAGGAAGTTGGATTCACCCTGGCGGCAGGCGTCGATTTCATGGCCGGGATGCAGGAGCGCAACGTGGACGCTGATCGCGCTGCGGCTTCGATTACGTTTTCATTTTCTATTGGCGCCAACTATTTCTTTCAAATTGCCAAGCTGCGCTCCTTCCGAATGATGTGGGCACAAGCAGTGGAGAGCTTTGGCGGGCACCACGAGAGCGCCAGGGCGAGAATCCATTCCCGTACCTCGCGATGGAATGAGACTATCTACGATCCTCACGTCAACATTCTGCGCTCGACCACCGAGGCCATGTCTGCAGCCCTGGGCGGTGCGGACATTATCACAGTGGCGCCCTTCGATGAGTGTTACAAAACGCCGGATGAGGCCAGCCGCAGGCTAGCGCGGAACACGCAGATTATTCTCAAGCGAGAGGCGCTGCTATCACGAGTGGCAGATCCGGGTGCTGGATCGTACTGCCTGGAAGCTATCACCGATTTCATTGCCCGCGAAGGTTGGAAATCGATGCAGGCGATTGAAGCTGCGGGCGGTTATCGAAAAGCTTTGGCGAATGGGCTTATTGCGCAAGCGCTGGAGAAATCACTGGCCTCAAGAGAAAAAGCCGTGGCGTCGCGCCGCCGCATTTTTACCGGGACCTCCCAGCACGCCAACCTTTCCGAAAAAGCATTGGAGCGCATTGACCTATTCCGACTCACTGGCAGAAGGCGTGGCGCATGGATGTATGAGCAGCTTCGTCTGCGCACGGAGCGTCACACGGCGTTGACCGGCAAGACTCCGCGTGTGCTGCTGGCCGAGTTCGGGGATGCAAAGATGCGCGCGGCCCGTTCCAATTTTGCGGCCAACTTTTTTGCCTGCGCCGGCTTCGATCTCGTTGCCAAGCGGTTTTCAGTCGCCGACAGGATTCCGGCAAGCGATCCAGATCTTATCGTGCTTTGCAGTTCCGACGCGGAGTATCTTGCGCTGGCTATCGAAGTTGAGTCGAGATTGAGGATGCTTGGGCGCGAGACTCCGGTGATCGTCGCGGGCTTTCCCGAGTCGAAGGAGCAACTCGATGCGGCCGGCGTTGCTGATTTCATTCATATCCGGAGCAACCCCATCGAAGTTCTCACAAAATGGCAGCAACGGCTGGGGATCAGGGACTAACTATGCGTCCAGATTTTTCAAAGATCGAATTGAAGCCTGAAGTGGACCGAGCGGCTGCGCGCGAGAGCAGGACGCAGGAAAATAGTGAATGGCTCTCTCCCGAGCACATCCCTGTGAAGAGCTTCTATACGCGCGAAGACCTAGAGGGACTTGAACATCTTGAGTATGCCGCTGGGATTCCGCCCTATCTGCGCGGGCCTTACAGCACCATGTATGTCACAAGGCCCTGGACGATCCGGCAGTACGCGGGCTTCTCCACCGCCGAAGAGTCCAACGCGTTTTACCGCCGGAATCTCGCCGCGGGACAGAAGGGCCTTTCGGTTGCATTCGATCTCGCCACGCATCGCGGATACGATTCCGACCACGAGCGCGTAACCGGAGATGTGGGCAAGGCAGGTGTTGCGATTGACTCGATCCTCGACATGAAGGTTCTGTTCGACCAGATTCCTCTCGGTCAGATGTCCGTGTCAATGACCATGAACGGCGCGGTGCTCCCGATTATGGCGTTCTATATTGTCGCAGCCGAGGAACAGGGAGTAACTCCCCATCAACTGAGCGGCACCATTCAGAATGACATTCTCAAAGAGTTTATGGTTCGTAATACATATATTTATCCTCCGGAAGGTTCCATGCGGATCATTGGCGATATCTTTCGCTATTGCTCGGCTAATATGCCAAAGTTCAACTGCATCAGCGTGAGCGGGTACCACATGCAGGAGGCTGGCGCGACGGCGGATATCGAGCTGGCGTACACGCTGGCCGACGGACTGGAGTATCTACGCACGGGAGTGAAGGCCGGCCTGGACATCGACGAGTTTGCGCCGCGCATCTCCTTTTTCTGGGGCATTGGCATGAACCACTTTATGGAGATTGCCAAGATGCGCGCTGCGCGCATGTTATGGGCCAAGTTAGTCAAGACCTTTAACCCAAAGAATCCGAAGTCACTGGTCTTGCGAACGCATTGCCAGACTTCCGGCTGGAGCTTGACGGCGCAGGACCCGTACAACAACGTGGTGCGCACCTGCGTCGAGGCTCTGGCCGCGGCTTTCGGGCATACACAGTCGCTGCACACCAACGCGCTGGATGAAGCGCTGGCGCTGCCTACCGATTTCTCCGCGCGCATAGCGCGCAATACGCAGATTTATTTGCAGGAAGAACCAAATATAACTCGAATCGTTGATCCATGGGGCGGTTCTTACTATGTGGAGCGTTTGACCCACGAGCTTATGCATGGAGCATGGGCGCTGATTGAGGAGGTCGAAGGCTTGGGTGGAATGGCCAAAGCCATTGAAACCGGCGTTCCCAAGATGCGCATTGAAGAAGCTGCGGCGCGCAAACAGGCCTGCATTGACTCGGGCAAAGACGTGATTGTGGGCGTCAATGCTTTTGCCTCTCCCGAGGAACCGTTGATTCCCGTTCTCGATATCGACAATGCCGCCGTGCGCGAATCTCAACTTAAACGGCTCAGCCAGTTGAAGAGCGAGCGCGATCCGGAAGCCGTGCGCCAATCGCTCGAACGGCTGGAAAAATGCGCTTCGACTGGCGAAGGAAATCTGCTGGAGTGCGCGGTGGATGCGGCGCGCAGTCGCGCCACGCTGGGCGAAATTTCTTCAGCACTCGAAAAAGTCTGGGGCCGCTACGAGGCCACCACGCGCATCATCTCCGGCGTCTACTCCTCTGAGAGCGCAAGCGCGGAAGAGTTCAAAAGAGCACAGCAGATGGTTGCAGAGTTTGAGAAAGCCGAAGGCCGTCGTCCCCGTATTCTTGTCGCGAAGATGGGGCAGGATGGCCATGATCGCGGCTCCAAGGTGATTGCCACGGCATTTGCGGATATTGGCTTCGATGTCGATATCGGCCCCTTGTTCCAAACTCCGCGCGAAGTCGCGCGCCATGCGGTCGAAAACGACGTGCATGTTGTCGGCGTCTCCTCGCTGGCCGCCGGTCACAAAACACTTGTCCCGCAGTTGATCGCAGAGTTGCGCAAACTCGACCGCAGTGACATTCTGGTGGTTGTGGGCGGTGTTATTCCACCACAGGACTACGACTTTCTTTATCAGGCCGGTGCGGTGGGTGTGTACGGGCCAGGCACAGTAATTCCAGTAGCGGCGCAGCGAATCCTGGATATTCTGAACGGCTGCCTAGTAGGAGGACATTCCTGATTGACGGAGCCTGACGAGAGCGCGCTGCGTGTTCGCCCCGGGTGCGTAACGCCGGAGCCGCCGCAGGAGCTGATTGCGCGCGCCTCCAACCGCCGTCGATCTCTTTCACGCCAGCAAATCGTCGATGGCATCTTGCGCGGCGACCGCGCCATTCTGGCGCAAGCTATCACTCTCATCGAAAGCTCGCGTGCGGCGGACCGCGAACTGGCCGAGCTGATTGTCGAAGACAGCCTTCCATATAGCGGCAATTCAATTCGCGTGGGCATCACGGGCGTTCCGGGTGCGGGCAAAAGCAGCGTGATCGAACGCCTGGGCACGTTTCTTGTCAGCGAACGCGAAAATGCAGAGCGCGGGCAGAAGGTAGCTGTGCTGGCCATCGACCCCAGCAGCCAGCTTTCCGGTGGAAGTATTTTGGGCGATAAGACGCGTATGCAATCTCTCGCATCCAGCGACATGGCGTTCATCCGGCCCACACCGTCGCGCGGCTCTCGGGGCGGCGTGGCACAGCGCACCCGCGAGGCAATGTTGCTCTGCGAAGCGGCCGGGTACAGCAACATCCTCGTCGAAACAGTGGGAGTCGGGCAGTCCGAAACCGCGGTTCATGCCATGGTTGACTTTTTCCTGCTCATCACGCTGACCGGCGCCGGCGACGAACTGCAAGGCATGAAGCGCGGCGTGATGGAGTTGGCGGACGCCGTGGCCATCAACAAAGCTGACGGCGCGAATTTGACCGCAGCGGAACGAGCCCGCGCCGCAGCGGAGAACGCACTGCACTATTTTCCCCGCCAGGCTTCCGGATGGACACCGCGTGCTTTGACTTGTTCGGCGCAAACCGGCAAGGGCATCGCCGAGCTTTGGAATTGCGTACTGGAACACGACAGGCTGACAAAAGCCAACGGCTCGTTCAGTGCGAACCGGAAAAATCAGTTACGGAGATGGATGCGCGAGATCATCGAGCAAGGGTTGAGGCAACGCTTCGAGTCGCATCCGGAGATACGGGAACGCATGGAAGCGCTGGAGCTCGATGTGCTGGAAGGACGGGCAACATCGTTTCGCGCCGCGCGGACGCTGCTCGAGATCTACTCCGGCCTCAATCCAGCCGACAGCCGCTGAAATATGGTAGATTCAAGAATGTACGCCACTCTGCGGAGAGATGGCCGAGTGGCTGAAGGCGCACGCTTGGAAAGCGTGTTTAGGGGTAACTCTAACGTGGGTTCGAATCCCACTCTCTCCGCCAGCTTACAAAGCTAGTTATTGGAACAACGCATAACACAAACAAAACAGACGATTTGAAGGCGATTTACGATGTGCGCTGTGTGCGCACAGTGTGCCTCGGTTCGCCCAATACAGCCCTTTTACCTTACAAAATGGGCGACACCTTACAAAGGCAACTCGCTGTCCGCAGCATGGAGCGTTGTCCTCTGCATGAGAGACCACTCGCTGATCCAGACGCAGTGGCGGATCCTCGATTTGATACTCGGCGATTTTGCGTGAAGCCAGAATTCATCCGGCAACATGGACGCTTACTAATACCTATCCGCGAGAATCATAGTACTACAGCAACAAGCTGAGTCAGATGAGTGAGTTGGCAGCAAGTGAATTAGCAGCCCACCCAGGTCTGAGAAGCCCGGACGGGCGCACTCCGATTCTAATGTGACGAGCTGGTCCTTCGCGGCCCCGCGGAATCCCGCTTGCCAGCGTGGTCGCCGTGCAGAAAAACTTGCTTAGAACGGTACGCAGTGAGATGAACCCATCCCGAGCGAAGAGGGCGGCCTTTGTCTGGGGTACGCCGCTACCAAGTGCGTTGGGAAAATAACGGTACAGCAGAAAGCCCATCGCCAGCGAGCCGGCCACCGGCAGTAGCACACGCCTCCAAGCGGCGCTGCCCACCGGATAGAGGCGCATTCCCAACCTCTCCGTGACCACGATAAACCCGACAACAGCGAGTCCGGTGAGCGCTCCAATCAGCAGCGACAGAAGAAGAAATACCTGCTCCTCGCGCTGTTGAAGGTGAGAAATCAGACGTGTTCGGATGGCTGTGATCCAGTTCATTCGCGCCAGGCTCTCAGCGGCGGAATCTGTGCCCATAAGTACAGTTTACGCAAGTTTCTTCGCAGGTTTCAGAGAACAACACGAGGCATCTTCAACAGTGCGACAGCCGATTCGTTTTGTGCTGTATCCCAAGATTTGCGTCTGCATCGGCCTTGCAGAATTGGTGCCCCTCGAGCGCTCGCCGCGCAGCCCTATAGCCGCTTTCGGAGGTATTCAAAGGCAACATACCCAATCAGCGCGGAGATTATCGCGATAAAGAAGTTCGTACCCGTGAAGATATCGTTCAAGGCGAAGATGAGACTCTTTCCCGGTCCATTTGTGACAGTAAAATCGTCGTGTTGCCCGGCGAGCAATGCTCGCCAAGCAACCCGAGCATTAATCGACTGGCTACTGGCTAATGGCCACGCCGCTGAAGGAGGCAACGCCGATTGGGTTTGAGGTCGCCTCGGGCGTGAGGTCGCCATAGTCGTCAATCGCGAAAACGGCGACATAAGCATCGCTGCCCGCGGAATAAATGACGGCTAGCCACCTGTGGTCAGCAGATACAGTTATGTCTGTCGGCGCGCCCGGCAAGGGCACCGATTTGTAGAACACCCCTCCGTGGCTGTCGGAGAAGAAGATGGAGATCGCGTGACCCGGGGAGTTGCCCGTGTACCAGATGTTTCCCGGTCCTTTGGCCACCCAGCACGGGGCGTTGACAGGGAAGGATGGTGTTGGTCCGGCGACCGGAGTCAGGTTCCCGTCCTCATCCACGATGGCGAAGCTGTCAGGGCTGTGGGCCGGCGTGAAGCCCAGAACGTTACCCCAAAACGCCTCGCCCAGCGGAACCATATCCGCGTTGCTTGGCAGCGGAATGGCTGTACTGGTTCCGTTCAACACCCCATCCTCAAAGGTGAGCGGCAATTGAAGCAGAGAACCGGAACTCATGGTGACGGCTGCCCAGCTTTTGCCGACTGCGATCTGTGCTGCCGAAGGATTGGAGAGACTTACAACGGGGCCATCAACATTGCCCCAGGGCCATGCATGACTCTCGGCACAATTGGCGCCTACCACAAAAAGGTGGTCGCGGGTCAACGCCACAGAATCCGGACTCATGCACTCAGGCGCCAGATAAATCGTCTTTCCAATCGCAATGGAACGGCCGTTCCGTACTAATTGGCTGACGGTATTCGAACCGTGGTTCGCCACCGCTCCGAGGCCATCCTTGAACTGCAAGATTCCCGCATTCGTACTGGCGCCACCCTTGCCGCCAGTGTTGAGGGTTTGAGCCAGCGTCAGCGAGGGCGTACCCGCGGCATCTAACTTGAACACTACGACAGCATTGCCGCTCGCATTATTTGTGCTTGTGATCACCAGTGCGCCGCGTTCCGGCTCGCCGGCAACGGCCAGTGCGCTAGTGAGACATATGGCCGCCAGCGCAAAGCCGGAACGCCACAGAATAGATTTGGGCTGCTTCTGAAAACTCATTTCGATCTCCTCGGGGATTAAGTTGAAAGCGCGCCTCGCCTGCGATTCTGCTAACTCATCACGGAACGGGAGCACCTTCACATATAGGGATTCGATTTGGAGGGGGAAAAGGTTACGGTGCCCGGTGTTGCCCGTTAAAGTTAGAGACGTCTGAAATTATTAGGCTTTACGTAACTTTCGCACTTTCTTCATCGAATCTATGAATATGAGATTAAGATGGGTCCGCAGGTGCGCTTGGCGGCGAACCAAGATTTGCGCGAACGCACCGGTACTGGTAATGATTGCAAGAAGGTATTCGAACCCATGTGCCCGGAAAGCAATATCGAGATTCTGATGGCTCGCTATCAACAGGGCGATTTTGACGCTGCCACGGATCTGATCGGGCGCATCAGTCCACAGCTGCATCGGTTTTTTCTTGCGCAGTCCGCGAGCCGCGCAGATGCCGATGACCTGCTGCAGGAAACCTGGCTTCGCATACACAAGGTGCGGCACACCTTTCGCCCCGGCGAACCGGCGCTTCCATGGTTTTACGCGATTGCCCGGTACGTTCGCGTTGACCACTATCGGAAATCAGTCCGGACCACGGCCGGCGAGCGGAAGCTGGAGGCGATGTCAAAAGAACCGGCGACCGTTGCCGGAAAATTCGATCATGTTGAGGGCTTGGAGACACTGTTGGCGATACTTCCTGAGAGCCAGCGCGAAGTGATCGAGATGTTAAAGGTGGCGGGGATGTCGCTGGAAGAGGTGGCTCGCGCCACGTCTTCCACCGTTGGATCAGTGAAGCAGAAGGCGCACCGAGCCTACGCAAAGTTAAGGGAAACAATGAAAGCCACGGGGTTCGGCAAGGGACAAGGCGGAGGACTATCGTGAAGAACGAAGAGATTGACGATGTCCTGGAAAAGGCCGGGCGAGCTTTGCCTGATCCGGCTCCGGCGACGCTTCAGCGCATCGCGGACTCGATCAAACCGTCGCTCCGCCCAGTGCGCCCGCTGCAGCCAGCGTGGGCGCTGACGGTGGGACTGGTCTTGATCTGCGCGGTCGTTTCGCTGGCCGGCGCAGCCCGTGCAGGATTCTTCGGATTTGAAAAAATGGATATCCTGGAGCGTTTGCTGATCTTCCCTGCGCTCGTAATCCTTTTCTGGGTGACAGGCGTGGAGTTCATACATGAAATGATTCCGGGAAGCCGGCGTCGCGTCTCTCCAGAGGCGTTTTTGGGGTTGGGCAGCGCGGCATTGCTTGCCCTGTTTGCTCTCCTGTTCCGCGATTATCGAACCGACCACTTCATCTCCGCTGGCATCGCCTGCCTGCTGACAGGCTTCCTCTACGCCATTCCTGCCGCATTGCTCGGTTGGCTGCTGCTCCGCCGCGGCTTCGCGGTCAACCCCATATCCGCGGGATTGGTCGCCGGTGTGCTCGGAGGTCTGGCCGGCGTGGGAATGCTGGAGCTGCATTGCCCGAATTTCCAAGCCGCGCACGTGCTTGTGTGGCACACTGCCGTCGTGCCTTTGAGCGGCGCGGCAGGAGCGCTGGTGGCATGGATGCTACGATTTCGTGCAGGATCGGGCGCTCGAAAGCGCACCAATCCCGAATGAGCCAAGAGGTGGCACAGAAAGACTCAACTTGGCTCGGTCGTATCGCCGGAAAAGCACAAACTACGATTCCGAGAGCTAATCTCAGCTTGTGCACAATAAAAAGATAACCAGTCCGATCTGTGTACAAGCCGCTAATCTTGTCATTTCGCCTAAGCTAGCTGTGCAAGGGGACCATGATTGGCCGGTGAATTTTCTTGGGGTCAGTATCAGTATCCTTTCGCAGGCCGGAATTGCCGTTTCATGAACCGCTTCCGCAAGCTCGGACTCATTGAATACGACAGGCATATTCGGGCGCATAAATCCTTGCTGAATGTGTTTCTGCGCGACTGAGCGGGCTGGTTCGCTCTGGGCGCGCTTCTCAGGATTAGAGCAGTCATCTTTCCAGCGTCAAGTGCGCGTGGCCCATTGAATCTGCTTTAAGGAAAGGGCTGAGCACTTTTGCCGATCAATGTAATCTTGAGACGCGACGACGCTAATCGATTCCTCAGTTTCCCTGGATTTACACCTTTGCTGTCGGTGAGTGGGCATCTGCCCCTGCCGGGAGGTGATCCGGCAAGTCAAGGCGAGCCACACCGATCCGGTTGTCGGCCATCCCATAATAGATGTCGAAACGATCAGGCCTGCCAAGGTCGTCGCGTCGGTCGATGCCGGTGGGGAACACAACATTGGCGACCGTCCCATCGCGTTCTTGCGGGAGTTCCGGAGTCAACACCGGCTCAACCGAGCGATAACGGACGACACGTGGATGTTGCTTGGAGAGCACCATCACCCCGGCAGAGTAGCACAGGTGAAGCCCGTCGTTGCCCGTACCTGCCGCTTCACTGACACCGTGGTAAACGATCATCCAGCCGTGCTTGGTTAAGATGGGCGGAGTTCCAGCGCCGATCTTAAGCCGCTCCCAGGGCGAGACTGGAGTCGCCAGTCTGTGATGAGAGGTAAACCGGCCCAGGCGATCTGGATCGCGGTTTTTCAAGACGGGCGGACAATAGGAAATCCAGATGCTCTCGCGATCGAGATCAACTTCACGGGCCGTGGGGTGGCAAGCTGTTTCCTCAGGCCTGGTGCCCGGAAAAAGCGGACGGTGGAGCATACCCAGTTCTAGTTTCCCAGAGGAGTTAGGGATTGCGACAGGGAATAGGCTCGCATCTTTGTCGTCCACGTTGCCCAATTCAATTCCGTGCCAATGAGCATAGGTTGTTAGCCCGAGACGCTCCCAGTGGAAGAGGTCCTCTGATAGGGCCAATGCGATCCTTGGCCCTTCTGGAGAAAATGCCGTGTAGGACATGATGTAGCGTTGGAGCGGTTCCACAAACGTGACGCGGGGGTCCTCGCAGCCTCCGCTTCCATCTGGCCTCCGTTCATACTCGGCTTCCGGCTCCAGTGCGATGCCAAGTCTCTCGACGCCTACAGGATCGCCGGATTCATTGAATCGCACTCGCACAATCCCGATGCGCGAGTAGTTCCCTTTCGCGACCAGCCGCGGGAAGAGATAGAGTTCGCCATCAGGACCGCGAACGGCTGCCGGATTCAGAACGCCTTCCACTTCCAGGGGATTGTCAAGCTCCGGCTCCATCACAATCCCCAGGCGGTGCAGCTTGAAATCGCTCATCTGCACTCCTCAAAGCGTGCACTTGCCACCTCAAAGGTCCGCGCCTGTTGACCATCGTCCAAACAAGCGATGATCGCTTCGACAACACGCTTGGTCTCTCTGGGGCCGCGAACTGGAATGGAAATAACACCTGCCTGTTCAGCCGGATAGTCATTTCCGCCCACAAACAAGGCATCTCCGACGTAAATCATTTCGTTCACAGAAATGCCAAGCGTTTCTTGCAGCTTTTTGATCCCGTAGGCTTTGTCAATTCCCGGCTTGGTGACATCAATGGAGGTCGCGCCACCGAGCCGCACCGAAAACTCAGGGATCAGAGTGTCAAGGATCGATTTGATTTTCTTGCGCTTGGCGAAATCCGAATCCCATTTCTCCTTCTCGTTCAAGGGCGCTTGCTGACCGAGCGCGGAATAAGTTATCTGGCTTCCCCGGTCTTCAATTGTCTCTCCCCATATTTGTTCGACCGGGAAGCCCGCGGCTCCAACGGCCTTGTTCAGAGAACTGACGATCTTCTGTTTTTCGTCCGCGGTGAAATCTTCCGCATAGAGCCTCTTCCACCCGCCCGAGTATTGGAAGAATTGTGTTCCACAGGTTGGAAGAATCGATAGCTTTGCCAGGCGTTCATCCTGCGGAAGATGAGAGAGCACTTGCTTTTCAAACTGTAACCAAGCGCCGCCGGAGATGATCGCCACCTTGACGACACCGAGCAGGTCATGTAGGAGTGACGACATCTCGGCATCGAGTGACGATTTGCTAGCCGCGAGCGTTCCGTCGAGATCAAAGACAATAAGCTTTTTCACCATTTATCCACCTCTGACTCCTTGCAGCCTCAATTGGAGAATTCGGTCACGCTGACTCTCTCGTTATTGACCGGCTTTAGACGATTCGGGCAACGCGATCTCCAACAAAGTCACTGCGCTGTTTGGGTGAAATACACATGCCCCGGCCAGTGCCGGCAAGAGCCACACTTGGCCCTTATCGACGCCATATGCGGTGCCGTCGCTTTCGAGCCACCCCGAACCTTCAATGCAAATGAGCACGCGCGGCATTTCCGTAGCGCCGACGTTAAACGGTGATTCACCGCGAAGGCGCCACAGCAAGAAATGTTCACAATCAAAGAGTCTTTCGCGCTCCACGGGCGTGGTAGTCACCACAAGGGGAGTCACGAAGCCACCGTTGCTCTCTGCAAAATCAATGCTGGCAAGCGCCTGATCGACCTGGAGTGGCCGTGGCTGCCCCGTCTTCGCGTCGACGTGATTCCAATCGTAAAGACGGAAAGTCACATCACTGTTCTGCTGAACCTCAAAGACAACAACCCCGCCGCCCAAGGTATGAACGGTTCCAGCAGGAATAAATACGCCATCGCGTGGCTTCGGGACGATGTTCACGAGGTGGTCCACGATTGTCCCGTCGGTCAGCGCATGGCGCAGATCGTCGGCCGTTGTGCCTGGTTTCAAGCCCGCATAGATGCGGCTTCCTTTATCTGCCTCAATCACAACCCACGCTTCGGTCTTGCTAGTCTCGCCCGGCGGAAGCAGTTCTGGGTGCGCATCGCTAGGATGTACCTGCACGGAGAGCAATTCGCGTGCATCAAGAAACTTGAGGAGCAGCGGAAAACGGCGGAAGCGCGGAGCCAGCTTACCCATCAGTTGCCCACGGAATTCCTCCATCAATTCACCGATGGTTTGCCCTTTCAGCGGCCCGTTGGCAACCTGGCTTTGATGATCGTCGCGGTCGCTGAGTATCCACGCTTCGCCAATAGGCCCGCCACCCGGCAATGGCGCGGAGAGCAGGTCGGACAAGCGCCTGCCACCCCACAACCGATACTGATAGATCGGCTCGAAGCGCAAAGGATATAAAGGCATTTGATTCATGCTTTATCTTCCAACTCTCAGTTGCAGGCCGGTGTTTGGATGCCTCCCGTCAACTCTGTTCCATCGCCTGGGAGTATTCGCCGCGGCGCGCAGCCTGATTGCGGCGTGCGCGGCGATAGAGAGCCTGCTGCGCCGCCGATACATTGGCCCCCTGGCCCTTCCAAAGCTCCAAGGCCGGCTGCTGAATGGCGCGGGCAAACGAGAACGCCAACGCCCAAGGCAACCGCGACTTGAATCTCACGTTCATCGCATTCAAACGGGCCGAGGCCAGCTCCGGTGATTGGCCGCCTGACAAGAACGCAATCGCCGGAACGGCAGCGGGGACAGCTCGCAAGAGACAATTGACCGTCGCGCCGGCTACCTCTTCCACAGCTTCTTGTTTGGGGTAGGCCAATCCTGGGAGCACCATGTTAGGTTTTAGAATCATTCCTTCCAGCATCACCCGTTGTGTGTAAAGCTGGCAGAAAACTTCTCGCAGAACCTTCTCTGTGACCTCGAAGCACTGCTCCAGCGTGTGATCGCCATCCATGAGTACTTCAGGTTCAACAACAGGGACGAGACCTGCCTCCTGGCACAGCGCCGCATAACGAGCTAGGGCATGTGCATTGGCATCGATGCAGCCCCAGCTTGGAATGTGATCGCCAATAGCAACTACCGCGCGCCACTTGGCAAAGCGTGCGCCCATGCGAGAGTATTCGCCCAGGCGATCGCGCAATCCGTCCAGACCTTCCGTAATCTTCTCGCCGGGATGCCCTGCCAACTCCTTGGCGCCAGCATCCACTTTGATTCCAGGAATGATTCCCGCCTCGATGAGGACTTTGAGAAAGGGGATGCCGCCTTTTGTTTGTTGACGGATCGTCTCGTCGCAGAGGATCGCGCCACCGATGCACTCACCGAGCCTCGGGGTTGTGACAATCAATTCGCGATAGGCGCGCCGAGCTTCGACGGTCTGTGGAATCCCCAAACTGGCAAATCGCTTGTTGCAGGTTGGAGTGCTCTCGTCCATCGCGAGCAGGCCCTTGTCGTCTGCAACAAGGGCCTGTGCGGTATCTCTCAGTGTTTGCGAATTCATTTAGGTCTGCTCCATTTTTCCGTTCCGGCTGACCGAACCTATCGGAATCTCCTCCTGTGACCACAGGACAGCTTTATTCGTTTGTCGCTTAACTGTCGGTGAACATCGCTTTCTCGGGATGCCCCTTGGCCATCGGCGCCGGGGACGCCGCATCGCTGAAGTCCGCCGTCCATTGCCAGTTCCTGATCTCCGGCATATCCTCCAGATGCTCGCGAATGTAGTCGTGATGTTCATTCAGCTTCTTTCCGAACAGATCGATCGCAGCCGCGGCCTGCAAACGAAGCCTAGGAATGTGCTTCAGTGCGTCCAGGGCAAGGTGAAAGCGGCTCATTTCGTTTAGCACAACCATGTCGAACGGCGTAGTCGTCGTGCCCTGATCCATATAGCCGTGCACATGGAAACGAGCCTCATTCGAACGCCCATGAATCATGGTGTGGATGAGCCAGCGATTGTTGTGGAAGGCGAAGATCACGGGCGCACTTTCGGTGAAGATCGCGTTGAAAGACATCTCGTCCATCCCATGCGGATGCTTGTCTGGATACATAAGAGTCATCAAGTCCACCACATTGACAACGCGCACCTTGATGCCGGGCACATGCTTCTGCAAAAGCCAGGATGTCGCACAAATCTCAATAGTCGGCACATCGCCGGCACACGCCAGTACAACATCCGGCTCGCCGCCTCCGTCGTTGGTTGCGAACTTCCATGTCGATGCGCCGCGCGAACAGTGCTCCAGAGCCTCGTCCATATTCAACCACTGGAGCTGAGGCTGCTTGCCGCAGGTAACAATGTTGACGTAGTTGCGGCTGCGAAGACAATGGTCGAAGACGCTCAGCAGGCAGTTGCCGTCTGGCGGGTAATACACGCGGACGGTGTCGCTCCTGCGCGCCAGTGCGTTGTCCACGAAACCGGTAGCCTGGTGGCTGAATCCGTTGTGATCGTTTCGCCATGCATGGCTTGTAATCAGAACATTCAACGATGCGATCGGTTTGCGCCATGGATACTCGTGGCATTGTTCCAGCCACTTGGCGTGTTGCGTCACCATTGAATCCACAACCTGAGCGAAAGCCTCGTAGGAGGACCACATGCCATGCCGGCCTGTCAGCAGGTATCCTTCGAGCCATCCCTCACAAAGATGCTCGCTCAACACCTCCAACACTCGTCCATCCGGGCCGAGTTCGTCATCGATGGAGACAAGTTCAGCCATGGAACAACGCTTGGTAGCTTCGAAGATGGAGTTCAGGCGATTCGAGTTTGTTTCATCGGGGCAGAACATACGAAAGTTTGTCAGGTTTATCTTGAAAATGTCCCTAAAGAAATCTCCCAATTTGCGCGGGGCTTCGGCGAGAACCTGTCCGGGTCCGGGGATTTTCAGCGCATAATTCGTAAAATCAGGAAGAGCGAGTGTGACCAGCGATCGTCCGCCATTCACATGAGGATTACCGCCCATGCGACGATTGCCCGCAGGCGAGAGAGCCGCCAATTCCTGAATGAACCTGCCATTGTCGTCGAATAGTTCCTCTGGCTTGTAGCTGCGCATCCACGCTTCAAGAATCCTGAGATGCTCCGGGTTTTCACGGACTGTTGCGAGCGGCACCTGATGCGCGCGAAAAGTTCCTTCAATCGGAATCCCATCCACTTCCTTGAGGCAGGTCCATCCCTTCGGCGTGCGAAAGATGATCATTGGCCAGACGGGCTGTTTCTTGAATCCGCTGGTGCGCGCTTCTTTTTGAATCGACCGAATCTCCGCGTAGCAATCATCCAAGGCCGCGGCCAGTAGTTGGTGTACCACCTCGGGATCGTCACCCTCCACAAAGTAAGGCTTATAACCGCGCCCGCTGTAGAGAGCCTTCAAATCCGCATCGCTGGTGCGTCCCTGTGCGGTTGGACCAGAAATCTTGTAGCCGTTGAGGTGAAGAACGGGAAGCACCGCACCGTCTCGCACGGGATTGAGAAAGTTGACCGACTTCCAACTTCCTTCCAAGGGGCACGTCTCGGACTCGCCGTCGCCGATGACACAGGCAACGATAAGATCCGGATTGTCGAATGCAGCGCCGAATGCGTGAACCAGCGAGTAGCCAAGCTCGCCGCCTTCATGCATGGAATTCGGGACGTGCGGCCCGCAATGGCTGGGGACCCCGCCCGGCGTCGAGAACTTGCGGAACATAAGTCGCAAGCCGTTTTCGTCTGGCGTAATCTCAGGGTGGACTTCAGTATACGTGCCCTCAAGATAAGAACAGGCATTCAGGCATTCAGCGAAGGGCCACCGTGTCCCGGACCCGAAATGTAAATGATGTCCGCATCGTGTTCTTTGATGAGGCGATTCAGATGAATGTAGATAAGGTTTTGACCCGGCGAAGTTCCCCAGTGGCCAAGCAGCCGCGGCTTGATCTGTTCCGCCTTGAGTGGTTCGCGAAGCAGGGGGTTTTCGAACAGGTAGATCTGCCCGATGCAAAGATAGTTCGCCGCGCGCCAGTAGCGATTCATCTTGTCAAGCAAGTCCGGCGAGAGCGGCCCTTTGGGTGCCTGAGCTTTTGCCTCAAGTTTGCCATCTGCTGCAATTGCGGTTGATAGAGACACATCGAAGATAAACCCGGAAGAGTTGCCAGTCTGATCGAAATTCTTGCTCAAAGATTGCGGGATGCCATCCTGATCGGCGTTGATTGGGAGTTCCTTGGTGGCCATGCTGACGGTTCCTTTATTTCTCTGCAACTGCTTGCAGTGCGTTGGGCTTCGAAACATTGGTTTGTTCGGGACAGACCGCGATGGGCCTCTGACATCATTTCGCCAACAGCTTCTCGATCGAGCGCAGTTCGAGGCGGCGCTTTTCGGTGGTTTTGGGGTACGCCATCTTGAGTTCTCCGAGCTCATCCAGGACGATTTGGGAGACGATTAGCCGCGCGTTCTCCTTGTCGTCGGCGGGGACGACGTACCACGGAGCATGATGAGTGTTTGTCGCATGAAAGCAATCCTCGTAGGCCTTCATGTACTGCTTCCAGTATTTCCTTTCGTGAATGTCGGAGGCGCTGAACTTCCAGTTCTTGTCTGACTCATCGATGCGCTCAAGGAATCGCTTTCGTTGCTCTTCGTAAGAAAGGTGGAGGAATATCTTGACAATCCGCGTGCCGTTACGATGAAGGTGCTTCTCCAGGTCTACGATGGAGCCATACCTCTGCTCCCAAATGGTCTTCTCGTCGCGCAACTCCTCGGGAAGTCCCTGGCTGCGGAGAATCTCCGGATGCACTCGAACGACGAGCACTTCCTCGTAATAGGAACGGTTGAAGATGCCGATCCGGCCGCGCTCGGGAAGGCGGCATGTCGTGCGCCATAGAAAGTCATGTTCGAGTTCTTCGGCGCTCGGTTGTTTGAAGCTGAAGACTTCGCACCCTTCCGGATTGACGCCGGACATGACGTGCCGGATGGCGCCGTCCTTGCCGGCGCCGTCCATGCCCTGAAAGATCAACAGCAACGCATAGCTGTGAGACGCGTAATGAAGCTGCTGCAGTGCGCTCAGCTTCTCCATGTGTTGGTGCAGAAGCTCCTTATACTGCGTCTTCGACTTGGCATAGGGCTCGACAGTCGTCGGCCACTTGCTGAGGTCGACCTTCTTGTCTGGCGGCACACGGTAGTCTTTCGAATCGATAGTCATCCTGTCCCTTCGGTGCTGCGTGTGCTTCTACGCAATCTTTTTCTCGGCCGTATGGTCGTCGCTTGTCTCTCGTTCCGCTTCAAGCCAGTCCTGGTCTGCCTGGCTCTCGCCATGGACTCTCTGCTGGTAGAGTTCATAGGCTCGCGCGGCGATCTCGGAGGTGCGATCGACAGGCTTTTTCTCAAGCAGGGAGGGTTTTGTCGGGTCGAAGATCCGATAGGCAAGCAGCTTCACGCGGTCGTTGATGAGAGCCCAGACCAGAGCGTAAGCCCAAACGAGCCCCGCCCACTTCCAGCCGAGCGGCGCCATGAATAGCCCGTAGACAGCGATCAATGTTGCTATGGTCTGTGTGCCAAGCACCGCTATCCATAGAATCCGCGCGGGGCGTATGGACCAGAATGGACCACGTGTGCGTGTGAGGAAGATGGTCAAGTGTCCGGCTACAGAAAGCTTCAGGTACATCAGTGTTTGGACGTGCAAGCGGTCGAAGTGAAAGACGCGCTCGCCAAGATAGAACAGGCCAAACGCAGAGACAACCCCGATGAGGCCCAGCACAGTGGAGATCGCCAGCACGAGCCGCATGTTCCAGGCCTCAGGCTTGTCTTTGTATTGAACATTGTCATAAGCGATGGACAGGATAGCTCCATCGTTGAGCAGCGCCAGCATGACGATCATCACGGCGGTGAGGGGATAGAAGTTGAACACCAGAAT
>JBEKSE010000042.1:0-41017 GCA_049517315.1 Occallatibacter sp.
AGTTCGCGAGTAAGCGGAAAGGCTGGGCTTTCGGAAGGTCACATGAACAGTTTGCTGGATGGCGGCGAGCAACTGGAGCAGGAGCTGTCGCCGGAGCCGATGATGGCCCCGGCCGCGGGATCGCTGTTGCTGCACCTGGCCCTGGCAGCCGTCTTGCTGACGTACGGCCTGCTCGCCGGCCTTTTCCATCACAATCAGTGGGGCAACGCGGGAAGCGGCGGAGCGATTCAGGTGAGTCTGACCAGCGCCCTTCCCTTGCCTTCCGATCAGCCGCCTAATGAGAATGTATTGGCAACGGATACGCCCAGCGAGGCGCCGGCAGAGCCCACTCCCAAAGCAAAACAGGCCGTAGACGAAACAGCCATTCCCATCATCGGCAAACAGAAGCAACAGCAGCAGGAGAACGCGCGCAAGGCGGCGCAGCATCAACTAGAGATGAACAAACGGGCGCAGTATGGCGAGCAAACGGGATCGTCGATGGCGCGGTCGATTGCGCAGGGCTATACCAGCGGCCAGACAACGGTGAGCGACGGTGATTTTGGAAGCCGCTTCGGATGGTACGTGGACAACCTCAATCGCAAGATGGCCGCCAACTGGTACAAGCCGGAGGTTGACCCGCACACACCGAGAGGAACCAAGGCCTACATCCAATTTGCGATTCACCGCGACGGCACCGTGAGCAATGTGCAAATGAGTCAATCGAGCGGAAGTTCTACACTCGACCGCGCCTGCATGCGCGCTGCGCAACGTGTGGACACATTCGGCGCGCTGCCCGCGCAATATAACCAAAACACACTGATGACGTCCTATTATTGCGAGTACTAGATTGCTCAGGGCGATATGCCGGTGCGAAAGTAGAATAGAGCAGTGGATGAGAACGGCTCTCTCGTGCTGGGGAAGTAAGAAAACGCGGCAGCAATGCTGCCATATTCCAAAATCCGCAACGAGCATCTACACTTTTACCGAGGAAGGATTGCGCACTGCATGAAAGCTCATTCCCGGATTTTTCCCGTTTTTCTTGTTGTTTTGGCAACGTTGGCAGTCTTGCCCATCGCGGGCCAGGACTGGGTTCACACCGGCTCGAACCTGGGCAACGAGCGCATACGGATTGCCGCAGCTGATTTCAAACCGGTGGGCAGCGATCCGCAGACGCCGGCATTGAAAGCCGCATTTGACGCCACGCTTTACAGTGATCTGGCCAATGCGGGCATCTTCGACGTCGTGTCAAAGAGCATGGCACCGCAGGCTGCGCCCGGATCGCCGCAGGAGATCAGCCTCGCGCAATGGTCGGCGGCGCCGGCTAGTGCTGCCATGGTGGCCTTTGGAGCGCTATCGGCGACCAATGGGCGTCTGGTGGTTTACGGCTGGCTCGATGATGCACGCAACACCGTCAACCCACAGGTGCTGGGCAAGCAGTTCAACGAAGAGGCCAGCCAGGATATGGCGCGGACGGTTGCGCATCGCTTCGCCGACGAGATTATTTTGCGGCTGGGCGGCGGCATTGACGGCATTGCCGAGACGAAGATTTATTTTGTCAGCTCGCGCAGCGGGACCAAAGAAATTTGGGAGATGGACTACGACGGGCAGAATCAGCACGCCGTGACTCATCTGGGAACGATTTCGCTCTCGCCGCGCATTTCGCCGGACAATTCGCGGATTGCCTTTGCTTCCCTGGCCCACAACGGGTGGGACATCCGGATGTACTCTTTGGAGCTGGGTCGGCTGGTGAGCTTCCCGGCGGGCACGGCAGGTGGGAGTAACCAGTCTCCGGCGTGGTCGGGCGATGGAACGAAGATCGCGTTTTCGTCATCGCGCTTGGGAGATTCGGAGATCTGGGTTGCGGATGCAAGCGGCGGCAACCTGCGCAGCGTAACTTCCATCCGGGGACCCAACATAGCACCCACCTGGAATCCGCGCACCAACGCGCAAATCGCCTGGGCTGGCGGGCGCACAGGAGAACCGCAGATTTACACCATGGACCAGGACGGCGCCAATGTGCAACGACTGACTGACTCGGGCTATGCTGTCTCGCCTTCGTGGTCGCCCAACGGGCAGTTCTTGACCTTTGCCTGGGACCGCAAGTATGGACCAGGCGCGCCGGGCGGGCGGGACATCTATGTGATGGACATTGCCAGCAAGCGCTGGCTGCAACTGACCCACGAAGCCGGAATCAACGATTACCCCTCCTGGGCGCCGGATAACCGGCATATCGTTTTTGAACGGGCAGTGGGCGGGCGCAGCCAAATCTGGTCCATGCTGTCCGACGGCACCGGGCAGCATCAGTTGACCGAGACGGGCAGCAATTTCATGCCTAACTGGAGCTGGAAGTGAGATGCCGTTTGCGCTCAACGCATGGAATTTCGCAGTTATCTGCACTATGATGTTTACGTTGCCAAAGTCCTTTGGCGCATGTGCTGAAGGATTTGAGGTGGGTCGTTTAACAATACAAATTTGATTCCCCAAAGGAGCAGTCCCTTGAACCGACTCAATCGCATTGTGGTACCTGTCGTCCTTCTCGTTGCTTTGATCGCTATCGCAGGCTGCGGCAAAAAGACAAAGCCGCTTCCTTCGTCGGAGACCGCTCCAGCTGCGGTCGTGCCTGCGCCCACTGCGGCGTTCAGCGCGACTCCCTCGCAGATAGCGGCCGGCGACCAGGTGCAACTGAGCTGGCACACGGCGGATGCCACCACGGTTTCCATTGATGGTATCGGCGATGTGCCCACCGCTGGCGTGAAGACCGTGACTCCTACTGAATCGACCGTATATCATCTGGTGGCAAAGGGTGACGGCGGCTCTGTCGAAGCTACCGCGCGGGTGACGGTGAATGCGCCTCCAGCAGTGGAGGTGCCCACCACCACGATGAGCGCGGAACAGGCATTCAAGGCCAACGTGCAGGACGTTTTCTTCGACTACGACACCTACGATATCCGCGCCGATGCGGAGGCCACGCTGTCAAAGGACGCTTCCTACCTGGCAAGCCATCCAGATATAAAGGTCGTTATCGGTGGCTACTGCGACGAGCGCGGCTCTAACGAGTACAACCTGGCGCTAGGCCAGAATCGCGCCGATGCCGCCAGGAATGCCCTGCTCACCGCAGGCGTGGCAGCCAGCCGCATTCGCGTGATCAGCTACGGCAAGGAGAAGCCATTCTGCTCCGAATCGACCGAGGAATGCTGGCAGTTGAACCGCCGCGACGGATTCACCATCGACCAGTAAAATTACAGTGAACAGTGAACAGCGGTCAGCGAACACTGGCCGCTGTTCACTATTTCTTCATAGGGGAATCATGCAAAAGAGATTTACACTTCGCAATCGTCTTCTGGCAGGGGCAGCGATTGCCCTGCTTCTGGCTGTCGCTCCGGCGCCGGCGCGCGCCACGTCGAGAGAGATCGTCGAATTGCAGACGCAGGTGCAGCAACTTCTGGATATGGTGCAGCGCATCCAATCGACGCTGGATACGCGCTTTGGCGTGATGCAGAACCTGGCGCAGCAGACGGCGGACAACGCCGCTCAGATGACCGCGGCCGTGAACGCGCTGCAAAAGAATATCGCCGCCCAGAACGACGCGGCCAACGGCAAGCTCGACGCCACCTCCGGGCAGGTGCAGGCGCTGAACGATTCGGTGGACGAGTTGAAGTCGCGCATCGCCAAGCTGGATAAATCGATCCAGGATCTGCAGGCCCAGTTGCAGAACGTCCAGAATCCGGCTCTGCCTTCCACAGCGACCGGGGCAGCTCCGGCATCCGTCTCTCCTCTTGGCGGACCGCCCTCGGCCGGCATGGGCGGCAACCAGGCGCCGCCACTCAAAGAGTCCTTGCAGGCCGGTGTGCGCGACTACAACGCTGCCAAGTACGATGTGGCTGTTGGCGAGTTTCAGGACGTAATTCACTATTATCCGCTCGACGATATGGCGGGCACGGCGCAGTTCTACCTGGGCGAGATTGCCTACCACCAAGGCAGGTACGACGATGCGGTGAAGTCCTATAACGCAGTGCTGGAAGGGTTTCCAGGCAACGCAAAGGCTCCGGCCGCGCAACTGCGCAAGGGATTGGCGCTGCTGCAGTTGAACAAGAAGCAAGCGGCTATCACTGAGTTTCACCTGCTCATCAAACGCCATCCGCGGACCCCTGAAGCCACGCAAGCGCACGCCAAGCTGACGGCGCTGGGCGTGAAGCCTGCGGCGAAATAGGAGGGCGTCGAGCAGAGCAAACTTCTTACGACAAGAAAGCCCCGCAATCGCGGGGCTTTCTTGTCGTAATTGGCTGGATTCCAAGCTCTATTTGAGTTCGGCCATCAGGGCATCGAAGGCCGACTTTGAAGGCCGGGTGAGCGATTCGGGCAGCGTGCCCAGCGGCTGATCGACTACGTTCAGCAGGTCGATGAAGGTCGGTTGCGTGGTGTTGATATAGAAGACGCCGGTGAGGATTTCGCCGTTTGCCTGCGCCTCCATTAAGGTGCGCACAGCGTTTGCCTTGTCGGTTGGGTCGTAGTCCTCGTGCAGTTTGCGCAAGCGCAGATTGGAGCCGTCGTGCATCTCCACCTCGAAAATTTCACCTGAGTTGTAATCGACGGCGATCTCCTCGAAGCTGGGCACGAAGCCGATTTCGTTGATCGGATCGTCGTTCTCCTGCATGAATTTGTAGCTCTTGGTCGAGCCTTCGTGATCGTTGAAGGTAACGCAGGGGCTTATCACGTCGAGCATTACTGTGCCCTTGTGGGCGATGGCGGCCTTGAGCATGGAAAGCAACTGCTTCTTGTCGCCGGAAAAAGAGCGCCCAATAAAGGTGGCGCCCAACTGGATGGCCAGGGCGCAGGTGTCGATGGCGGGCAGATCGTTGACCACGCCCGTCTTGAGTTTGGAGCCGAGGTCGGCGGTGGCCGAGAACTGGCCCTTGGTGAGCCCATAAACGCCGTTGTTCTCGATGATGTAAATCATGGGGAGGTTACGGCGCATCATGTGAACAAACTGGCCCATGCCAATGGAGGCTGTGTCACCGTCGCCGGAAACGCCGAGCGTCATCATGGTGTGGTTGGCGAGGATGGCGCCGCTGGCAATCGCCGGCATGCGCCCGTGCACGCCATTGAAGGAGTGCGAGCGGCTGAGGAAGTAGGCCGGGCTCTTGGACGAGCAGCCGATTCCGCTCATCTTCATGACGCGTTCCGGATCGACGCCCATCTCGAACAGGGCGTCTACGATGCGCTCGGAGATGGCGTTGTGTCCGCAGCCGGCGCAGAGCGTGCTCTTGCCTCCGCGATATTCGACGATGGGCAGGCCGATGTGGTTGATTTTGGGAGCAGGTGCTGCGGTTGCCATTTAGAGACCCTCCTGATTGGCAAACTCTTCGGTGATGGATTCGGCGTCCACGGGCAATCCGTTGTAGTGGAGAATGCTGCGCAGCTTGGCTACCTGGTCAACGGGAAGATCAAGCTTGAGCAGGCTGGCCAACTGCGCGTCGCGGTTCTGTTCAACCACATAAATTCGCTCGTGGGAGGCCACAAAGTCGTGAACGCTTTGCGCAAACGGATAAGCCCGGAGGCGCAGATAGTCCACGTTCCTTCCGTAGCGCTGCTTGATCTGATCAAAGCTCTCGCTCAAAGCGCAATCGGTCGAGCCGTAAGCCAGGAAGCCGATCTTCGAGGTTCCGTCTTTGACCACAACCGGCGCGGGAACCAACTTGCGCGCGTTGTCGAATTTGCGCGCCAGCCGATCCATTACCGCCTGGTACTCATCAGGATTTTCCGTGTAACCGGCGGCGGCGGTGTGTCCCGATCCGCGGGTGAAGTAAGAGGCTTTGGGGTGCTTGGTCCCCGGCAGCGTGCGCCAGCCGATGGCATCACCATCCACATCGCGATAACGCTCAAATCCGCCCAGCCGCTCGATGTCGGCGGCCGTAAGCACCTTGCCGCGGTCCAGCGGCTTGGCTGGGTAATCGAACGGCTCGGACATCCAGTGGTTCATGCCCATATCCGTATCGCTGAGAACAAAAACCGGCGTCTGGAACCGCTCGGCCAGATCGAAGGCCGCCATGGTCAATTCAAAGCATTCCTTCACCGAGCCCGGCAAGAGAAGAATGTGTTTGGTGTCGCCGTGCGAGAGGAAGGCCGCTGAAAGCAGATCTGCCTGCTGAGTGCGCGTGGGCATGCCGGTCGAAGGTCCGGTGCGCTGCACGTTGATGATGACGCCGGGAATCTCGGCGTAGTATCCCAGACCGCAAAACTCGGCCATCAGCGACATGCCGGGACCGGATGTTGCGGTCATCGAACGAGCGCCGGCCCAACCCGCGCCCAGCACCATGCCGATGGCGGCTAGTTCGTCCTCAGCCTGAATTACAGCAAAAGTAGCTTTGCCATCCGGCGTTACGCGCAGCCTCTTGAGCAGGGCTGTGGCGGCCTCAACCACTGAAGTGGAGGGCGTAATCGGATACCAGGCAATGACTGTCACCCCGGCAAAGACCGCGCCCATGCCGCAGGCCGCGTTACCCTCAATGATGATTTTGCCTTCCGTCTTATTCATCCGCTCGATGAAGAACGGGTCGCGCTTGGTCAGATTCTCCTGGGCATAGTCGAAGCCCGCCTTGGCTGCTCCAAAGTTCATGTCAAAGACTTTTTGCTTTTTGGAGAACTGCTGGCGGAGGCTCTCCTCTACCACGTCAAGATCAATAGCCAGCAACTGGGCGACGACGCCCACGTACACCATGTTCCTGACCAGCTTGCGCAGCTTGACTTCGGGACATATGGCCGCCGTGATCTTGTCGAAGGGCACCGGATATAAGGAAACGTCGTTGCGTATCTGAGCCAGATTGAGAGTCTTGTCCAGGTTATCTTCGTAGATGACCACCGCGCCCGGAGGCAGGCTCTGCACATCGGACTTGGCGGTCTCGGGATTCATGGCGACCAGAATCTCAGAGTCGCGCTTACGGGCCACGTAACCGTTTTTGCTGGCCCGAATCAGGAACCAGGTTGGCTGTCCGGCAATATTAGAGGGGAAAAGATTCTTGCCGCTGACGGGAACGCCCATGCCAAAGATGCTTTTTAGCAAAACACTATTCGCTGATTGCGAACCGGAGCCGTTCACCGTCGCTACATTAATGCTGAAATCGTTTGTAACGCGCGCACGCGTGACAAATTCTCCCTGTTTCTCACCCAGGGCTGGATCGACTGTCGCCATCTGGCGGGATTCCCTTCCGAAGAATTCTAGAAAGAGTCTATCTTTCGCTCGGTTTCGATTATAGTCTTCCACACCAATTGGGCATTCAGCTTTAGCGCAAACTCAATTCTGCCTTCAGTCCGACGAGACGGGACAACCGGCGCCGAATTGGTATATGGAGAGCCGACTTCCTCACAAGAGCCCGTGCGCAGATTACGCAGTCGTGAGGGGCTCGAAGCGCCTGCGGAAATAGATCCAATAATCTGCTTGACAAACACTACTGTGTTTCATACAGTGTTTTACATACAGTGTACGAGGTACAGCATGACGGTTGCCGAGAACCTCTTTGAGAACCTTCGACTGGAACTTCGCCGCGGCTGCTTGACTCTGGCAGCGCTGGCTCAACTTCGCCAGGAGCACTACGGCTACACGCTGCGCAAGGCGTTGGCAGAACGCGGGCTGGAGATTGACGAAAATACGCTCTACCCGCTGCTGCGGCGCTTGGAGGCTCAGGGGCTGCTGACGAGCGAGTGGCGCGAAGAAGAAAAGCGCAACAAGCGCTTTTATCGCCTCTCCAGCGACGGCGAACAGATCTTTGGCCGGTTGCTCGATGAGTGGCAGGCCATCAACGCATCCATCCACAACATTCTGCAATGAGCTAAGGAAGACACCATGGAACTTCTTGATCGCTACCTGCAAGCCGTAAAGAAGCACCTGCCCTGGAAGCGGCAGGACGACATTATCGCCGAACTACGGGCGAACTTTGAAGCGCAACTTGAAGACAAAGAGACTGGGCTGGGACGCCCGCTCACCACGGGTGAGGCAGAGGATTGGCTTAAGCAAATCGGGCCACCGAGGCAGGTGGCCGCTCGCTATCAGCCGCAGCAGTACCTGATCGGGCCAGCCCTCTTCCCATCGTATTTATTCGTGCTCCGGACAGTTTGCTTCTGGACCATGATCGCTTACACGATTGGCAGCGTGGCGTTGCTTGCCACGGGAACCGTCAGCGGAAGTCGCGTGCTGGAAGCGGTACTGCGCGCACCAGGTTTTTTGTTGACGGTTGCCGGCTGGGTCACTCTCGGTTTTGCGGCGATTGAGTTTGCCGCCACACGCCGCCCAGAGAAGTTTCCGACGCTTTCCGGCTCCTTTAGTAACTGGACGCCGAGCACGCTGCCGCCTTTGGAGAAGGATGCTGTTCACGGGAAGAAACCGCGCAGCCTCGCTTCGGCAGTTGCCGAGGTCGTCTTCGGCTTTCTCTTTCTGGTGTGGCTGCTGCTGATTCCCCAGCATCCATATTTACTGATGGGACCGGGCTCCCTTTACCTGCCGTATTCGCCGTTTCAGTTTGCGCCCGTCTGGGTTCCGGTCTTCTGGTGGGTGGTGGCGGTGAATGTGGTGCAGGTGGTCTGGCGGTGTGTTGACCTGATTCGCGGAGCATGGCGCCAGCCGCGGCGCGCGGAACTGATCGTGATAAGCGCCATCGGCCTGGTTCCGCTGGGGATGCTGCTTGCAGTACCGGATCACGCATACTTCACACTCAAGAATGTGGCGGATCAGGCACGCTACGGCGCTGCCCTTGACTCGATCAACCTATCGATCAAGTGGAGCGTGCTGGTGATTTGCGCCATCGTCGTTCTGGAATTGGTTTGGGCGCTCGCGCGGATGAGTCTGGAAGCCTATCGCAGGCGCGCGGCATCGATGCAGTAAGCGCGCAGCCAATTTTGCTGCACGCCACGATTTCTAGGAACTGGCCATCGTCTCGCACAATTTTTCCGAGTCACGACGCCAGCGCGCAAGCAGCGAGGAAGCAATGACGATCAGGGCGAGCAGAAGGCCGATCCACAAGCCGTAGATGCCCCAGTGAAACACGAAACACAGGCTCAGGCCTAATGGCAACCCCAGCACCCAGTAGCCCACCAGGTTAGCCAACATGGGTGTTCGTGTCTCGCCCAGTCCGCGCAACGCGCCGGTGGAGACGGTCTGTATGCCGTCAAAAATCTGGAAAGCGGCAGCAAGACCCAAGAGGCTTGGGCCGACGGCCATCACCTGCGGGTCGCGCGTGTAAAGGGCGATCAGGGGCCCAGGCGCAACGAGGAACACCACTGCGGCCAGCAGCATGAACCCCGTTCCCAGCCCCAGGGAAAGCCACCCGGCGCGGCGCGCCCGCTCAGGGTCTCCCGCGCCCACGGCATGACCCACGCTGACCGCAGCGGCCGCCGAAACGCCCAGCGGAACCATGTATGTGAGGCTCGCATAGTTGAGGGCAATCTGGTGTGTCGCTAGCGCCACCGGCGTGAGCCAACCGGCGGAAAGCGTCGCCAGGTTCCAGGCGCCGACCTCAAGCACAATCTGCCCTGCCGCAGGAACACCCAGCTTCACCAGAAGCCGCAGGCGGGCCATGGCGGGCGAGGCCCAGTGGCGGAAAAGCGAATGGCCCCGCTTGCGCTCATAACGCCATGCAAATCCTATCAGCGCAAGAGCCATGAAGATGCGCGAAACGACCGTGGAAAGCGCGGAGCCGTTCACGCCCAGGACCGGCATTCCCCACTTGCCGTAGATGAGAACCCAGTTACCGAACCAGTTGAGCAGGTTGGCCACAACGTAGGTGCCGGTAATCACGCGCACGTCGCCCACGCTTTGCAGGTAGCGGCGCGTTCCGGCGTAGAGCAACAGTGGCAGCATGCCCCAGTTGAGCAGGCGCAGGTAAGCAGCGGCTGGAGCGGCCACTTGCGGCGTAATGCCGAAGGGCAGAAAGCCAAAACTGGCTGCAAAGATCAGCAGCATCAGGGGCGGCGTGACAATGCATGCCAGCCAAACGCCCTGGGCCAGCCAACGGTGACATTCGTCGTGGTCGTTGCGCCCGTAGGCCTGCGACACGAGTGTATCCAGCCCGAGCAGCAAGCCGATGCCAAATAGCGCTGGAGTGTAGAAGACAGCATTGCCCAATGCAACTGCACCGATGGCCGCTGGTCCCAGCTTGCCCACCATGATGGTGTCCACGATGCCCATGGCCACCCAGCCCACCTCGCTCAATACCACTGGAATCGCCAACGCCACCATCGCGCCTAGTTCCGCTCTCCACTTGGCTTTTGCTCGCCTCATGATTCCAATCTAATTGCAAGCGCACGGACTTCGCTTGTTCAAACGGCAGGGTTGCGTGGGAGGATTTGGGTGCAGCGGAGGAGCGAAGGTTGCCTAAAGAGGCGGGCACTGAGCCTTACCATTGTGCCCAGTCGCCGAAGCCGAGAACCCATGCGGCCAGCAGGAGATTGCTGACGGCGTGCGCTGCGACGGCATCTCCCATGCGGCCTCGCCAACGGAGCGCGGCAGAAAAGGCCAGGCCAGCCAGAGTGCCGAGCAGCAGGTGTTGCCAATCCATCAGATTCTTCATGTGCTCCAGACCAAAGACTGCGGACGAAAGACAAATGGAGAGCAGCGTCAGGCTGGAAAAGGAGACGGCATCAAACTCCCGGCCGATGAACCGGCGCGCCAGATAACCGCGAAAGGCCAGCTCTTCCGCAATGGGCACCGTGATCACGGCGGCAGCTACGCGAAAGGCAATCCAGGTCCAGCGAGCCGTGGGCGAAAGCGCCGCCAGCGCCTGTCCCAGCGGACTGGCCGCCGGCTGATGCTGAAACCACACGGGTGCTATCCACACCAGAAAAACCGCCACGCCTGCCGCCGGACCAAACCATCCAAAGCGCCAGTCTAGACTTTTCAACCTGGGCCAGAAATACCAGAGGGTGATGGCTGCGGCAAAAAAACGCAAAGAATACAGCCACTCGAGGTTTCCGGAAGCGGCCTTGGAGACAAAAGTCGCGGCAAGAATGGCAAGAAATGGAACCAGGTACGCGCGTATTGCCGGAGACTCTCCGCGTTCTTCGCGGAACTGTGCTGGCGCGCCGGGAAGGCATTCGACGCCAGCACTGTGCGGCGGGCCAGCGAAGCTGGACGCGGCGGGGGGAATTTTTCGCATCCAGGAAAGCCTTTGGGTTGCCTGTGAAAATAACAAGGCGATAATAATGAATGAAATCCAGCCGGCAGCGGAATGAAAGCCGATGTCGCTGACATCAGGATAGCCAGCATCGCCGATAAATATCAGAGCGCAAAGCCGGACGATGTTCAGCAGCCACATGCATGCCAGCGCGCAGGGGATGAGCAGCAGAGCCTGTGGAAAGCGGTACTCTTTCCTGAAGTACCAAAGCCAGATGGAAGTGAAGAGAAGGGCGAGCGCAAAGCCTTCTACCCCTGAACAACCAGCAGCAATGGTGACCATATAACGAGGAGTGCCGATGACGAAGGAAGTCGGATCGATGACAACATCCGGAAGAAAAACGCTTAGAATCGCCCTCACCGCATATAAGGATCCGGTCTGCATCGTAGCGCTCTGTGCAGTGTTCGCATCAGTCCACAGAAGTTTGATCAAGGTACCTAGATACCATCCAGCCACCCCTGCAAGAGACGAGTATAGCCACAGCAGGCCGGTCGAGCGAATGGCCCTGACCCAGCTTCGAAGCGGAACACAAGCCAGAGCCAACAGTATGGTCGCGGGCAGGCAAAGAGAGCTCCTGATGTAGCCGAAGGGATCGTAGAGCAACCAGCCCGGCCCTTTTTGCGTCCCCAGTGTAATGGAAAGAACTGCTGCGATGAAAAGAAGATGGAACCCAAAAAAGATGCGGCCGAACGGGATGTTTTCTTTTTGAGCTTTCCAGATGGAATGGCCGAGGCTCAGGAACACAACATACGCAAAGAGAGGAATCTGACCATAGGGATCGGTCATCACTCCAAAAATCTTCACATGTCCGGGAAGCCGTCCCTTGCCTGAAAAGCAGAATATGTATTCTAGCGCTACCAGCGCGCCAAATAGATAAAAACGTCCGAGAAGATGGCGCGGCAGAAGGCTAGCGCTTACTGCATGCACTCGGCTGATTTCAGCCGAGCTGCGGTCTGAGTTCATTATCAATATCTTCGGGCTACTTGCTACGTCGAATGTTCAGAACCGCAAGCGATCCTGCAAGAAGAGTGAGGGCGCTGATGGCAAGGCTGGGATCGACCTCAGGCTTCCTAAAAAAGTCTAGTCCATGAGCGGTGGCGCATGTACCGAGCAGAATACCGAGCACTCCGAGTGCATATTTCATAGAACTCTTCATCACAAACAAATCCCTTCTTGCGGTCGTTCAAAGGATTCTGAAATCCTTGAAGCCTTTGAGTTCCATATCCGCAGGCGACTCGCTTCAGGCGTATCTTTAGACGCTTTTCAGACCTTTGCGTTTTCTGCCGTAAAGGAAGGCCGCAAGGCCGAACATGCCGCTTCCGAGCAGGATCAAGCTGCCAGGCTCGGGCGTAGGCGCTAACCCAATCAAGGTCTGAGGCGCCCCATCATCCGTGGGGGGGGTGCCAGGGAGATACCCATCGCCGTCTGGGGCATAAATCACGTATTGGGAGTAAAGGGGCGAGTTGGGATTGTTGGCGACCCAATACGCCGCACTGCCCGGAGTCGACGCGTTATTCAGTAAATCGGCTATCTCATCTTGATCACCCTGGGACAACGTAGCTATCGTGTTCTCCAACAGCGTATCGTTCGGATCGTTGAGTTCCCAGTTTGCCCACTGCGCATCCGCGATGGTCGCCTGCCCTTGTGAAGTGAGAGGGTTTGCACCTGCAGCCAGGGAGAAGATGTAAGCCGATTCTTCAAATAGCGTGTTACCCGCGATTGGCGTTACCGTAGCTGTCCAGTACTCGTTGGTACTGATCTCATTCTCGTAGCTGATGCACATCAGATTAGCGTAGACTGTGCCTGAAGTGCCACTGACGGTGAAGCCATAGGGGTACACGTTACCAGCCCCAGTTCCCGATCCAGACATAGGCCCGCTGTTAGGGAGGTTCGTCAGAGTCACCGTATCGGCGAAAGCATAGATTGGGGCTAACAGCAAAAGAGCACAAAGCAAACCCATGGAGACAATCGTGCATACTCCAAACTTCTTCATCTTTCACCCTTTCATGACCGGCTGCAGCAGACGTTCTTACTCGTAACTGGGCCCAGGTCACACACGCCCGTTTTGCAAACCGACAGGCGCCGTGTGGCGAATCAGTTTCCCGTGCAGCGAATCAGCACAGGCGTTCTTTCTGAGACTCGCAATTCCCTAACAGGATGATTAAGGTTTTTGCTTTCAATGAGATTAGCAAAAAACTAACCTAATGTGCTACATAACCTACGGGACTTACCTAGGTAATCTCTTCCATCTAAAATGACGGTACCCTTCTAAATCTCACGACGGGTACCATTTCAAGTAAAGCTCGTTGAAGCGGGAGAGATTAGTGGTCGGCGGAAGGAAAAGCCCCGGCGGATTGCCGGGGCTTTTCGTCCGATACCTCTCGCGACTCTGTGAAAAGCCGCAGAGACACTTCTCAGATGGTGCGCTTTCTGCGATACAAGAAACCTGCAAGACCGAGGATGCCAGTACCGAGCAGGATAAGGGTGCCGGGCTCGGGCGCGTTAACTCCAATGAAGTTCTGCGGAACGGGATCGCCTGAAGGCTGGGTGCCGGCCTCAGGAAGGTAAATTACGAATTGGTTATAGAAACTAGCTGGCTCTGATGCGTAATTCGCTTCAGCCAGGGCTAACTGAGTTGCCGCGCCCGGAGGTGCGGTCCAATTCTGCGTATTTGTCGAGAACAGCCCCCAGGCAGCCCACTGGTCGGCAATCTGCTTCGCGGTATTCCCGGCGGCAATGGCGGCATTGTCGTCATTGAAGAGCCAGACTGCTTCTTCCTGCAGTTGCCCGGATGGCGCCGTGATGGTCGCGGTCCAGCTCTCACCACCGTAGATGTCGTTGTCGAAGCTGATACACATCATCCACAACGATGGCGAGGCGCCGTTGACGCTGAGATAGTAGGGATATACCTCACCGGGTCCGTAACTCACTCCCTCTGTGCCTGTAAGCTCCAATGTGACCGTGGATCCGATCGTATCCGCACTTGCCCTCAGCGGGCTGAACAAAAACAGAGCACAAAAGACGCCGATGGGCAGAATCGTGCAAACCCAAAACTTCTTCATTCCCTCACTCTTTCTTGCCTCTTACAAAAGGGATCCAGCTTGTTGGCCGGGCTCCGATTAAGCGCTCACAAAATGCGAACTTGCCTGTTTTCTCTGCGGTGAATCAGCTTCACAGAGGAATGCGTGAGGCTCAAAAGCATTCAAGACACAGCTACCATTTTGCTTGGCATCTTCAATGAAGATAGGTAAGGCGAATCTTAGGCGCAAGATTACGAGCGCTCATTACCCTGGTAACCAACACCGTTACCGTGAATGACAGAAACCATTCCGGATAGCTCTTGTCTCTAATCGAAATCGCCTCTCCGCGCGCATGTTTTCTGTGCATAACTCGTCCGGCTGAGTTAAGCGGCTGACGGAACGAAAGCCATTCTGCGGTTTCATGTGAGCTATATCACTTAAAGAAGCTCTCAATCCAATTTTGCAGCAGAGCCGGGAAGCAGCCTAGGAGCACAACCACCGCCGCAATCGCAACCAGAACGGCCATCGTGACCGGATGAGCCTTGATGGGAGACTCATCGACTGCGGGCACAACATAGGCCCGCTTGAGCACCTGCAAATAGTAGTAGAGCGAGACCACGCTGAGCGCGACGGCCAACGCTACGAGAGCGAATGGAACCGGCCCGGCTGAGACACCAAGCACCGCGGCAAAGAGGTTGAACTTGGCGTAGAAGCCGACCAGCGGCGGAATTCCAGCAAGCGAGAGAAACAGCACCAGCAGCACCGCGGCCAGTACGGGGTTGCGCTTGTTCAGGCCGACGAAGGAGTCGATGCGGTCGCTGCCGGTGGCGCGCTCGACGACGGAGACGACGCCGAATGCACCAATGGCGGTCAAGCCGTACGTGAGGACGTAAAAGAGGACAGCGTTGGCGCTGCGGACCGTCGGACCCATCGAGTTTTCCAAGAACTCAAGGGGACTTCCCTGCCCCTGGTAGGCAGGGTGAACTGCAATCCCCAACAAGATGTATCCCGCGTGGGCAATTGCCGAGTATGCTAAAAGTCGCCGCACGCTCGCTTGCGCCAGTGCCGCCAAATTACCAACAACCATAGAGGCTGCAGCAACCGCCAGCAGAATTACCCCCAACAGCGGCCAAGTTTGGTAGTAGTGCCTCAGAAACTGTTCGACTGAACTCCTCGAGCCATCGAAGGGCGAGCCCATCGTCATCCAATTCAAGCTGAGTGTGATGAGCAGCGCAAAGCTGGCCACCTTGGAGACGGACGCGATAAACGCCGCGGCCGGAGCGGGCGCGCCTTCATACGTATCGGGAGCCCAAAGATGAAACGGCACTGCCGCCACCTTGAAACCGAGACCGGCAACAACCAAAATCCACGCTACATAAAACATCGGGCTCGGCCCGGAAGCTGAGATCGCGTCCTGAATTCCAGTGAGATTTGTCGTGCCGCTCAGTCCATAAAAATAACTGAAACCAAAAAGCAGAAACGCTGCCGACATTCCGCCGAATAAGTAATACTTCATCGCGGCTTCTGCACTTTTCGCTGAAGACTTGGCAAACGCGGTCATAATGTAAAGTCCCAGGCTGAGTAACTCAAGGCCGACAAAAATCACCAGCAAATCCTGCGCGCCGGCAATCAGCAAGCCGCCGACAGCCGCCATCAGAACCACGGCAACGAACTCACCCACATGCTTGGTGAAATCCGAATCGATGAGTAACAGCAATGTCAGCGCCGTCAGGATCAGGATGCCGGTTTGCGCCACTTGAACATAGAATCCGGTTTGGAGCAATGTCGACCAAGCGTCCGGGTCGGATTCAAACCAAATATGGCCCTGCAACTGCAACGCCCAAAGCGCCGCGCCACAGCCAGCTACACCGACCAACGCAGCCACTGCCACACGCAGCTTCAGCGCGGCCTTGCGCAGGAAGCCCAAGTCTACGACTAGCACCAAGAGCGCGGCGATTTCGAGAGCCGTCTCCGGCAGCGTTACGCGAAAGAGATCTGCGTAGTTCATTGCACACCTCCCGCGAGCAGCGCCTTCACTGCCGGTTCTATTGTGTCGAGCAGAATTCTCGGATAAAGTCCCACAAACAAACTAACTCCCGCCAGCATCACAACGCCGGTAACTTCAGGCCAGGTGATGGCCGCAAACGCGTGTCCGTTTTCCTGCTCCAGTACGTGCGCGGTGGGCAGGAGATCGCCAAAGAAAGCCTTTTGCAAGGCGCGCCACGTATAAGCCACGCCGACGACGATGCCGACGCCCGCTGCGGCCACCCACCACGGGTTCACCTTCCAAGCGCCGACGAGTACCTGCAACTCGGCAACGAAGCCGGAGAAGCCCGGCAACCCCATTGAGGCCATTCCGGCAATCACAAATGCCCACGCGGCAAAGGGCGAACGGCGGGAGAGGTGCATGGTTTCAAGCTCCGCTAACTGGCGCGTGTGGGTGCGGTCGTAGACGATTCGGCCGACGATGGCGAAGAGCAGCCCGGCGATGATGCCGTGAGAGAACATCTGCATTACCGCGCCTGTCACGCCAATCTGATTCAGAGTCATGAGCCCGAGCAGCACAAAACCCATGTGGCTGACGCTGGAGTAGCCGATGACGAATTTGAAGTCACTCTGCGCCAAGGCGACCAGCGCGCCGTAGACTATGCCGATAACCGCAAGCACGGCGAAGACATCGCGCCACGAGCCGAAGCCGATGAACGAAAATCCCCAGGGATCAAGTCCGCGCGGAAACAGAGCAATGCCCACGCGAAGGCAACCGTACGCGCCCAGCTTCATTACCACGCCGGCCAGCAGCATGGAGGCGCCCGTCGGCGCGGCGACGTGGCCGGTGGGCGCCCAGGTGTGAAACGGCCACATGCCTGCCAGAATCGCAAAGCCGGTGAAGACCAGCGGGAAACACCACATCTGAAAGCTGGGAGAGAATCCCGCATGACCTAACTCGATGAGGCTGGTGGAGTGGCTGCCGGCCGTGGCGTAGGCCGCCAGCAGGCCGATGAGCACCATCGCCGAGCCGGCGAAAGAATAGATGGCCAACTTCATGGCCGCGTACTCACGCCGCGTGGAACCCCAGATGGCGATGAGGAAATACTTGGGCACAATGGCGATTTCGTAAAAGACGAAAAGAAGAAGGAGATCGAAGCTGAGAAAAACTCCGTAGACTCCGCCGATGAGCGCGAGGAAGAAAGCGAAAAACTCATTGGTGCGCAGTTCGATGTTCCAACTGAAGAGAACTCCGGCAACCGCGGCCAGGCCGGTAAGCAGAACCAGCACGCGGCTGATGCCGTCAGCGGCCAGTAGGAAGTGTATCCCCATGGACGGCATCCAGGGCAGATCGACAAAAACTGTGAGCCCTTGTCCCATGCCGGCGATAAAGCCCGCAACAGCGACCGCGAGTCCGGCCACGGCGACGCTGAGCGCCAGCCAACGAGCAAGTGCTGGCTTGGTCTTGGGCAAGATTGCCAGCACGATCGCTCCGGCAAACGAGAGATAGATTGTCCACGCTAACATCTAAAATCTCCAGTGAGCCAGCAGGTTTATGACCGTGGGATTCACGGTAGCCACAATCAGTTGCGGTAGAACTCCGACAAGAAACATCAGGCCTATCACGGGAATGAGCGCCATCCGCTCGCCGTGGTGCAAGTCAGGAAAGCCGACGCAGTGCTCCGGCACCGGACCGGTGAATACTTTTTGAATCACAGTCAGAATCACGGTCGCGGTGACCAGCAAGCCAAGGAGCGAGACTGTGGCCGCAACCCATGCCAACGGGAAGACGCCGCGGAAGATGAGGAATTCGCCGGGAAAGCCGTTCAGCCCCGGCAATCCCAGCGAAGAGAAGAGCGCAATGCCCATCAGCCCGGCCAGCACCGGCGCGGGCTTTCGAAGGCCGCCGAACTGGTCGATGCCGCGATGACCGCCCGTGCGCTCCTGTAGCATGGCCACAAACCAGAAGAGCGCAGCAGCAGTGATGCCATGGTTGAACATCTGGAAGATTACACCGTTGAGCGCCGCTGCCTGACTATTGATCGCAGCCGCTCCGGCAGCCGGAACCGCCAGTGCGAAGATGCCCAGCAAACAATAGCCCAGGTGGTTGACCGACATGTAAGCGAAAACGCGCTTCAGATCTTTCTGCGCCGCCGCGGCCCATGCGCCCAGGACTACAGTAGCCACGGCCAGCACCAGGAGCGGCGTGCGAATCTGAGAAATTTGATGGCCGAAGAGCGGAAGCGCGATCCGCAGCAATCCATAGACGCCCATCTTCGACATAGCGCCTGTCAGCAACATCGTTACCGGCGAGGGCGCTTCTGCATAAGCCGCGGGCAGCCATGTGTGGAACGGAATCATCGGCACCTTGACGGCAAAGCCAGCCAGCACGCCAATCGCCAACCACAGCATCACTGGCCCCAAGTGTGCCGTGACCAGTTGTTCGAGTTCGCCAGTCGAGGCGAGCAGTGTGAGATGAGGGAAATCCATGCTGCCTGTCGAAAGAAAGACTGCCAGAAACGCGACCAGCAGAGCCGCGGAGCCAGCCATCGTGTATATGAAAAACTGTGTAGCCGCCGAACCGCGCCGCGTTCCGCCCCACAGCTTGATGAGGAAGAAGGCGGGAATCAGGCTCAGTTCCCAGAAGAGAAACCAATGAAAAAAATTCAGCGCCGTGAAGGAGCCGAAGAGGCCAGATTCCAGCGTCAGCACCAGCGCGAAGTAAAGCCCCGGCTGATGATGGACGCGGTGCGCCGCATCCACCGACATCAGGGTGACGATGGCGGAGAGCACCAGCATCAGCGCGCCCAGCCCGTCTACGCCGAGGTAGTAATTAATTCCCAGCGACGGCGCCCACACGTGTTGCTCTATGAATCCGTAACCGCCGAAAACGGGTCCTCTGCTCCACTCGGTCCAAACAACCAAAACCAACGCGAGGCTTGCGAGGGTCGTACATAGGGCCACGGCGCGCGCATGCTTGCCTGCGCCGAGCGCAATCACCGCCCCCACTAGGGGCAGCACGGTCAACAGCGACAGTACAGGAATTCCGCTCATGCCCGGCTGCTCCAGATCAGAATTGCCGCCAGCACAACCACAGCCAGCGCCAGCAATCTCAGGTAAGTTTGCACGCGGCCCGTTTGCATGCGCGAGAGCAGGCCTCCGCCCACGCCTAACTCATCGCAGCCTTTGTCAAAGCTGCCGTCCACAATGTTGTTATCGAGGAAGCGATTCAGTTGCGCCCACAGGCCAAAGGTCCACGCAACCCCGGCCACCACGCCGCCCCAGACCCGGCGGTCGAGCCAATCCGAGACACGCGCCCAACTTTCATAGAATGCGATCACCGTCACTCCGTAGAACTCATCCACATAAAACTTGTCGTGCAGCCAGCCCCAAACCATGGGAGTAACTCGCTCCAGTTCGTCCGGCTCTTGCGGCCGCGGAGAGCGATCGACGTATAGGTTCCATGCCAATCCGAAGCCGATAAACACCATCAGAGTCGAAGCCGCCATCACCGCGAGTAAACCTGGCTCAGAAAAACCGTGTAACTCGAAAACCGCCGCGTGACCATCCATAAACGCGCGGAACCACGGCCATGCGGGAGTGCCAACCACTCCAAGCAACATAGCAAAGACGGCTAGAATAACAAGCGGCGCGGTCATCACTGCGGGGCTCTCGTGTGCGGGTTTGTTTCCTCGCCAGTGTCCGCCGAAGACGTAGATCATCTGCCGAGTCATGTAAAACGCGGTCAGCAGTGCGCCAACGACCAGCATATAGAACGGCGATTTCGCAACACTCCAATGCCACGCCGCATCAAGAATTCCGTCCTTGCTCCAGAAGCCTGAGAACAACAGCGGAAAACCGCACAGCGCCAACATGCCTATCGCATAAGTCAGGCAAGTCAGCGGCATATCGACTTTCAGTCCGCCCATCTTGCGAATATCCTGCTCTCCGTGGCAGCCGTGAATTACAGAGCCCGCGCCCATGAATAAAAGCGCCTTGAAGAATGCATGAGTTAGCAGGTGGAACATTCCCACGGCCACGCCGCCCATGCCAAGGCCGGCCATCATGTAACCCAGTTGCGAAACGGTCGAGTAAGCCAGGATGCGCTTGATGTCGTTTTGCGCCACGGCAATCAGCGCGGCAAAGACGGCCGTGAATGCGCCTACCCAGGTAACGACCGTGAGCGCGGCGGTAGATCCGCCGGTTAGCGCGCCGGCCTGCATCAGCGGATAAACTCGCGCTATGAGATAAACGCCCGCGGCCACCATGGTCGCGGCGTGAATCAGCGCTGAGACTGGCGTGGGGCCCTCCATCGCATCCGGCAGCCATACGTGCAGCGGAAACTGGCCGCTCTTGCCTGCTGCTCCGGCAAAGATTAACAAGCCAATCGCACCCGCTGCTGTCAGGCCCAGCGCAGCCGGCGTCGCGAGCAATCCGGCCAACGCAAGAGGTTCAAGCGAACCCGCGCCGTGGTTATAAAAAAGCAGCGTACCGGTCTGCGAGAACAACCAAACCATTCCCAGCAGGAAAAAGACATCGCCAATGCGCGTGGTAAGAAAGGCTTTCTTTGCAGCGGCCGAAGCCGAAGGTTTCTGGTACCAGAATCCTATCAATAAGTACGAAGTAAGTCCGACTAACTCCCAACATATGAATAGCAACAGCAAGCTATTGGAGATCACCACGCCCAGCATCGCTCCGGCAAAGAGCGACATGAAGCAGAAGAAGCGCGTGTAATTCTCGTCGTGCTCCATGTAGCCGGTGGAGTAAATGAAGATGAGCAGGCCGACAAAGCTGACCATCACCAGCATCACAGCCGAGAGCGGATCGAGCACCCAGCCCAAGTCCACGTTGACTGCGCCGCTTTGGAACCAGGTGAGGTTCACAACCTCGCGCGTCGCCCCACCATGCGCCCAATCGCTCACGACATGCCCGAAAGCGACGAGCGAGAACAAAAGCGAGAGGCTCAGCGAGCCGATAGCCAAAGTAGCGGAAGCCTTGCGGCGCGGTTGCTTCAATAGCGCTGACAAACCCGCTGCCACAATGGGCGCGGCGGGAATCAGCCAGAGAATCCCCGCGATGGGAGAAGCCGTCAACTGCGGAGTGATTGAAATTGCTTCTTGCATCAACCCCTCACCCCTTCATCCTGTTCATCTGGTCCAGGTCGGTCGTCTTGGTGTGGCGATGAATGGAAATCACCAACCCCAGTCCAACCGCGGCTTCGGCCGCGGCAACAGCAATGGAGAAAATCGCAAACATCATTCCCGTGAGCGCCTCGGGATGCGGCCCGTAGCGCCAGAAAGCAATCAGATTCAAATTGGCAGCATTCAACATCAGCTCAATTCCAATCAGCACGAGAATGGCATTGCGGCGCGTAAGCGCACCGGCCAGGCCAATCGAAAACAAGAGCGCCGCAACGAGAAGATAACCCGCCAAAGGAGTCACTTCGTTCCCTCCTTCTCGTGCATCGCCACGATGACCGCGCCAATCAAGGCCGCAGTCAATAGCACGGCAACAATCTCCAGCGGCAAAACGTACCGTCCAATGAGCGCCTGACCAATCTGCAGCACAGTCGCCGTGGGCGCAGGCGAGGCGCCGGGCAGCATGGGCGCGGTGTGAAGTATGGCCCAACCGAGCACTGCAAAGACAGCAGCGGCCACCGCGAGGCCAGCCAGCCATGTGCGGCTGAAGACTCCGCCTTTGGGAGTTTCAGAGCCTTTAGTAAGCAAAATGGCAAAGACCACAAGGATTGCTACCGCGCCTATATAGACCAGAATCTGCACGAATCCTGCAAACTGTGCGTCGAGATTCAGAAAAAAGAGCGCCAGTCCGGCGAAAGCAACTGTGAGCGCCAGCGCGCAGTGCACGGTATTTTTCAGCACCATGGACGCAAGACCGCCAGCCACGGTGAGCGCCGTAATTATATAGAAAACAAGGCTCATCGGTGGGTCATCCTTTCCTTGCGACCGTGAAATGATCTACTCCGCATAGCGATAACTCCTCGGCCCAATGTGTTTCTTCCGCAGTTCTGTCAAACCTACGCCCACATAAGCCACCAGCAGAATCGCTGAACAAACGAACCATCGCAGCCAGCCATCGCCCATAAAACGCCAAACCGCGGCAACCATCAAGTTGAGCAGGCACATCGGCAGAACAAACTTCCAGGCAAAGTTCATTAACTGGTCCTGACGAAGCCGCGGCAATGTTCCGCGCATCCAGATGAATACAAAAATGGATAGCATCAATTTGGAGAAGAACCAGATCCACGACGGAACCCAGGTCAGGAAAGAAAACGGCGCGGACCATCCGCCCAGAAACAGAGTTGTGCCAAGGCCGGAGATGGAAAGCATGGCCACATACTCGCCCAGAAAAAAGAGCGCAAATTTGAAGCCTGAATACTCGGTGTGATAGCCGGCCACTAACTCCGACTCGCCTTCGGGGAGGTCAAAAGGCGAGCGGTTAGTCTCCGCCGTGGCCGCAATGGCGTACATAACAAAGCCCGCCAAACCCCAGGGCGTGAAGATGTACCAGTGCGGAATGCCCCAAGTGTAGTGGTTCTGGGCCTCGACGATTTTGGTGAGCGAGAGCGAGCCGGCCATCATCACCACCACCACGCTCGACAGCAGCAGCACCACTTCGTAACTAATCATCTGAGCCACGGCGCGCATGGCGCCCAGCAGCGAATACTTGTTGCGGCTGGACCAACCGGCCATAAAGACAGCTAACTCTGTCGACGCGCCCATCGCGAAGTAGAAGAGCAGGCCTGCGTCCAGATCGACAAGCACCATGTTTCGGCCCATGGGTAACACCGCAAATCCCATGAAGGCCGTGACAACGAGCAGCACAGGCGCGAGAAAGTGCACCGCCGTGTCCGCGCTCAGGGGAACAATGTCTTCCTTGGTCAGCGACTTGATGCCGTCGGCAATCGGCTGCAGAAGGCCGTAGGGACCTACGCGGTTGGGGCCAAGCCGATTTTGCATGCGGCCCAGTCCTTTGCGCTCCAACCACACGGCAACTGCGAACAGCGCAGGAAAGACGCAGACTATAGCCGCCGCGTTAATCAATACACTGGCAGCGCCCTGCCACGACGCGGGCAGAAAGCTTACCAGCCAGTGCTGGAGCAATACGAAGATCTGGTCTAGATTGTCGATCATCGGTTATGCTCCCTCTCCAGCTGTTGCCGCCGCAATGGAAGGCGCTTTAGCCGCGACAGCAGCTTTTGTCTTCGCTTCCGCTTTGGCCTTCTCCGCAGCAAGCCGCGCGTCCACCGCGTTTGCTTCGTTGAGATGAATCTGATGGTAATACTCGTTCGATTTTGCCAATTGTTTACGGTCCAACAGAAGCCCGCCAAAACGATCGCCGGTGCTCAACTCAAACTCAGTGTCCATTTTGATAGCTTCAAACGGGCAAACCTCGACGCAAATCTGGCAGCTCATGCAGACCGAAATATCTATGTCAAAGCGCGCCGGATAAAACTGCGGCTTGCCGAGAGCGTCCGGCTTTCTGTCTGTTGACTTCTCGATGTAAATGCACTTGGGCGGACACTCCTTCTCGCAGATCTGGCAAGCCACACAGCGCATCCCGGCTTCCCAATCCGCGGCGTCCGGCGGGTTCTTGGCGTCATAAACCAGGAAGGGAAAGACGCGCGCCGCCTCGAACGGGGCGATCCGTTGCTCCGGATACTCGACCGTCGTCAGCCGGTCGGCAGAGAAATAGCTTCCGAAGAAATTCTTCGCCGTTTCCGCCATTCCCTTCAGTATGCCTTCACCTAACACCCACTACCCTCCAATAACTCACTTACCTGTCCACTTCTCCCAACACAATATCCACACTGCCAAAGATCAGCACTACGTCGGCCACATTTTGTCCCAGACACATATCCTCAAGAATCGTCAGATTAATCAGGCTGGGCGGACGAATACGGTAGCGATAGGGATTCGGCCCACCGTCGCTGATGAGATAAAAGCCTAGTTCACCCTTGGGTGCTTCAATGCGTCCGTAGGCCTCGCCCGGCTTCGGACGGAATCCGCGAATCTTCGCCTTGGAGTCCATCACGGGGCCAGCGGGAATGTCTTTGAGCGCCTGTCTCAATATCCCAATCGCCTCTCGCATCTCAAGCACGCGAATCATATAGCGGTCGTATACGTCGCCGTGATCGCCCAGCGGCACGCGGAAGTTGAAGCGGTTGTAGATGCCGTAGCCGTCCACTTTGCGAATGTCGTAATTCACGCCCGAGGCACGCAGCATCGGCCCAGTTACTCCGGCATTGACCGCCAATTCAGCCGGCAACAGGCCCACGCCCTGAGTGCGCGCCATCAGAATCTCATTCGAGCTGAGCAGCCTTTCAAATTCGTCCACAAACCCCGGCAGGCCCTCGACCACCTTGCGCGTCTTGTCGAGCCAGGCCGGCGATGCATCCACGCGGCAGCCACCAAAGCGCATGTAGTTGACCATCATGCGCGCGCCGGTCAACTCCTCGAAAAGGTCCAGAATTTTTTCCCGCTCGCGGAAGGCATACATCAGGGGCGTGCCGCTGGCGCCCATCTCCTGAATCAAAAAGCCAATCGACGAGGCGTGATTCTGGAAGCGCGTCAGCTCGCCCAGAATCACCCGCAGGTATTCGGCGCGCTCAGGAACCTCCTGGCCGGTAAGTTTCTCGACAGCCAGCGCATAGGCCCAGTTATTGGTGATGGGGCAAATGTAATCCAGCCTGTCGGTGTAAGGCATTGATGCCAGATAGCTGACGCCTTCGGCGATTTTTTCGTGGTTGCGATGCAGGTAACCGAAGACCGGCTTGAGCCGGATCACACGCTCCCCGTCCAGCGCCACATCCATGCGGAAAACGCCGTGCGTCGAGGGGTGGTGCGGCCCCATGGCCACTTCCAGCAGTTCCCCGTCGCCGTCGGGCTCAATCACAGCGGGCCGATTCCAGCCTTCTAGTTTTTCCGCAGCGTTTGCAAAATAGGTTTGAGAGTCGCTCATTGGCCGGCCCCCATTCCTGGCTGGCCTTCTTCGCTAGGCTGGCCGGAAGCCGTGGTCCGCCGCGCCTGCGCACGCTTCAGCACTGCGTCGTGCGCCGTCGGCTCGTACTCGAAGTCGTCCGGCTCCACGTAATCCCTCCGCATGGGGTAATCCTTGAAGCCATCCCACATCAGCAGGCGGCGTAGGTCCGGATGGCCCGTAAAAACAACTCCGTAGAGGTCGAAAACTTCCCGCTCCTGAAACTCCGCCGACCGCCAGATGGGGGTCAGCGAAGGCAGTTCAACTTGGTCCGTACGATTCACGGTACGCATCCTAAGGACAACCGGCCCGTGCTTTTTCTCCACCGAATACAGGTGGTAGACCACTTCGAGGAACCCTGGCTCAACGCGCTTCTGTGTCTCCTCGACGGTCTCCTCCACCTGCTGCTCGACGCCGTCCACGACTTTCGCGACCGTGCGGGTCACCATCACCTTCTCGGCAATTTCTTTTCCCGGCCAGTCGACGCCTGTGACGTTCGAGAGAAAATCCAGCCTGAGCTCAGCATCGTCGCGCAAAAACTTGGCCACTGCTGGTGCACAGCCGGGCGCAAGCCTGAGCGAGTGCTGGCCTGAAACGCTGGTGTTCGTGACAATCTCCACCGCCGCACCCGGTACGGCCGCTTCGATCATCGCCTTGATTTCTTCTGGTGTCTTCAATCCCCACCCTTCACTGCAATTTCTGGTCCCTAATCCCTGTTCACTTGATAATCACCGGCACGGGCCAAACGCCCTTGTTCGACGTGGGCTCCAGATCGTGCTCCCCAAAAACAGGCACGGGAAACTCGCCCTGTGCCTCAGCGTCCAAATGCCGCGGCCTGTCTTCGCCGGTCAAATGCTGGCCGTCAATCTTCTTTTGCAGCGTCATGAATGCCTGAATGAGCGCCTCGGGGCGCGGCGGGCAGCCGGGAATGTGCACGTCCACGGGAATATAGCGATCAATTCCCTTCAGCACGTTGTAGCCCTGCTTGAAGGGCCCTCCGCTGATGGCGCAGGCTCCCATGGCAATCACGTACCTTGGCTCGGCCATCTGGTTGTAGAGGCGGACAACCTGGGGCGCCATTTTCTTTGTCACCGTGCCGGAGATGATCATCAGGTCGGCCTGGCGAGGCGACGGACGAAAGACCTCGGCTCCGAAGCGCGCCAGGTCGTAGCGCGCCATGGTGGTGGCAATCATCTCGATGGCGCAGCAGGCCAGGCCAAATTGCATAGGCCAGACGGAGTTGCGCCGGCCCCAGTTATAGAGCTCCTCGATGGTCGTCACGAAGACCCCCTGCTTGCCCAGTTCGATCTTCAACCCAGCATCAACAGCCATCGTTTGCTCCGTATGGTTTTCTAGTCCCTATTCACTAGTCCCTAGTCCCTAATCCCTAATCCCTGTTCCCTGCCTTTACATCCACGTCAGTACGCCCTTGGCCCAGGCCCATGCCAGACCCTCAATGAGCAACAGCACAAAAACCAGCATTGCCGCGCAAGCCGCCGCCGTCAGCCCGGTGAAGGCAACCGCAAAGGGCAGCAGGAAAACCGCCTCCACATCGAAGATCAAAAAGATAATCGCATAGAGATAATAAGCCGAGTGGAACTGCATCCAGGCATCGCCTTTGGACTCAAGGCCGCACTCATAGATGGCGTTCTTCACAGCATTCGGCTTGGGCGGCGAAAACACCTTCGCCCACAGCCACGCCAGCCCCAACGGAGCGAGGCCGAAGCCCAGTGCCGCCACAAACAGAACTGCGAGCGAAAAATATGGATTTGAAGACATCATCGAAAACAGAACCCTTCTATTTCAAGCTATCAGTTTGGCGGCAGGTTTGGCGATAAGGCTCGCACAGCCCGCTCAGTTCAGTTCCACTTTCGCTCTATTCATCTTATCCTGCGAAGCGCTTGCCGCGCCTCCCTGCTCGCCGGCTGGGGCGTGATGGACTGAACCGCGTCTTTGCGCCGATTATTCGCCGAAGAAATGTGGCTTAGCGCCGAAATACGCAAACCGAGAGTCACCGCTGTTCGAAATCCGCAATCTCCTCTACGGGCGAAGCCACTCTCCTCGGAGCCACAATCCCATATTTTCGATCGAGGAACTCCTGCAACCCTTCCGGCAGCATCGCAGTCAGTTCCTGCCAGGTGAGCACCTTCAAGCGCACTCGCATCTCTGCGGACTTTACCGCCGCCATTACCTCATACCATGCCTCGCGCAGGTCTGGGCGGCGCTCATCATGAATCACGCAGAAGCTGCACCCCTGAGCATATGCGGCCAGCACGTTGCGAATAAGTTGGTAGCTCGCATAACCGTCCTCTCCTACCGCGGAAGTTTCGTCTGCGCGTAGGGGTGCTGGCCGGCGGGCCGAAGCCAACGGTTCAAAGCTTCCGGCACTGACAGCGTTCCCGGCGTCCGTCCCACACTCTTCAAACTCCTGCGAATAGTCCTCGGGAAACTCCGTAGCCTCTCTGCGCCTTTCAGTCTTCAAGCGCACCCGCGGCAATCGCTCCCGTTCAAAGACAGCATCGAAGTCCCGGTAGGTCTCTACAACCGCCGCTGCTTTGGTCTGAAAATCTCCTTCAGTCAGCTTGGCCTCCACCAGCAGCGAGCCTAGCCGCATGTCCACCTCGGTGCGGTCAAAGCGCCCGTTTCTGAGCGGCACGCGCGCCTTCCAGCCAAAGACCGGCAGGTCCTCCCCATCCACTCCAAGAGTCTGCCGCAGCGCAGACGCCTCCGCCACGTCCGGTGTGCAGAAGACGCTCATCAGCAAGGCGTCGGAGCTCATCGAGGAATCCAGTTCACGCCAGCGCCGGCCAGAATCAGCCCTGGGTATCGCCCGTCCCTGCGCATGGATCTTGTCAAAGCGCCGCATCCAATCCGGCCGCGCCGCAATAGCCGCATAGGCCGCATCGTAGAAATTGCCGTGTCGACTGGTCTTCACAGGCGGGTCTTCGTCTGTGGGGTGCTCAGGTGAATAAACAATCACCGGAGGATTGCCGTAGCTCTCCACGTGCGGACGCCCCCGCGCCCATTGCCGGTTGCGTAGCCCCAACTCGCGCCGCAGCTCACTCGCGCACCAACTCGATCTCTCGGTCATATAGCGCCGCCTGCACGTTCGGCTGCCTCGTGGAATTTCTTCGTTGTAATTCCGACCCGCAGTATCGCTGCTTAGCCTTCAATGACCGCGGCAATCCCAGCCAGCACCGTCTCCGGCAAAGCGGGCATGGCGCCGGATTGTGAGGCAACCCACGCGCCCCAGCGATTGCCCGCCTCGTTCAATGTGGCCAGATCGGCTCCGCGCAACAGGTAGTGGGTCATGGCCGCCGTAAACGCATCTCCCGCGCCGATGGTGTCCGCCACCCGTACGGAGATTCCGGGGTGCTCGTGCCACTCCTCGCGCGTCACCAGCAGGCTGCCGTGACAGCCGCGCGTGACGGCCACCATGCGGAGCGACGGGAACTCCTCCAGCAGCCGCTCGGCGGCCAGTCGCAATACGCTGGAAGTGGACTCGCGCTGACTCGGCAAGCCTTGAGGCGCAGGCAGTCCCAGCAGGGTCAGAACTTGCGGGGCCTCGTCGTCGTTCATCTTCAGCACAGTGGCCAATTCCAAAGACTCCTGGACCGCTTCGCTGGAGAGGAACGGGGCGCGCAGATTCACGTCGAAGACCCGCACGCAAGAGGCTGAGGTCTGTGCAACAAGCGTCTGGATGGTCTGCCGCGACTCCTCGGAGCGCTGCGCCAGCGAGCCAAAGCAGAGCGCGCTGGCCCGCTCAGCCAATTGCACCCAATCGTCGGTCAGCTCCATGAAATCCCATGCCGCGGGCTGATGGATGGTGTAACTCGGCTGCCCGCCCGCGAACTCGACCGTCACGCGGCCCGTCTCATGCGCCGGGTCTTCCTCAAGATGACTGATGTCCACCGGCAGCGGCCCCAGCAGCTCGATCGCCTTACGGCCCAGATCGTCGCGCCCCGTGCGGCTCAGGATCACGGCGTGATTGCCCAGCCTTCCGGCCATCACCGCAAAGTTGGCTGGCGCGCCTCCGAGCCTTGGCCCCTTGGGCAGCATATCCCACAACAATTCCCCGATTCCAAGAATCAGATGTGGCTCTTTCAACGTTCAACCTCCGAGGGGACGCCTGAACTCGCTATACCTGAGCCGGATATCCGCAATTCATAATATCTCTGTCTATCCCTATTAAGTCATCCCACCCAGCGCCACATCGAGCAGTCCTCATAGTTCGCAGCGGCGTATTCCCCCTCCGGCTGATTGGCCATGATGCGATGGTCGGCAATCGCATCCGCGCGCGAGCGCTTCACCTGGCCCGAAAAAAGCCTTGCAAATCCGCGCTGCTGCTCCAGCACGTAATCCTGCTCGTTGTTTACATAAATCAGATCCAGTTTTTCCGCCTGCCCCTTGACGGTCCCGGAAAGAGTCTTACTCCAAGTTGCAAGCAGCCTGCGCATCACCGGCGCGCCAAAGGGATTGAAGAGAAATGCAAGGCATGGCCCCGCGGGAAGCTGAAAATCGACCGCGTCATTGCAGATGATCTTCGTGGGCGAATGCGCACGCCCCGATGCCCGCCAGGCAGCTAGGTTTTTCCGCGCAATTCTCGCTAGCGTGGGATTGAGTTCCACACCCACAACCTGGCGGAAAGGCAACTCCGAAGCCAGCAGTACCGCTCGTCCCATCCCCGCGCCAAAATCGATGAAACTGAACTCGTCTATCGCCTCATCCCGCCGGCTCTTTCGCCAGCGCCGTATAAGCGCATGAAAGACCGAGGGCGCAACCGCGAAATAAGCTGTCGCGTGGCGGTCGTGCCGGTGGCCGCTCCGCAAGTGTCTTCCGGCGACCAGCCCGCTGGTGCGCACACCAGACTCTTCGTCGAACGGATGCCGTGTATAGCCTTCGCTTACAGTGAGCCCCGGCAGCCTTCGCCGTTCCGCAGCTTCCGCGGTTGTCATTGAACAAGTCTCCAACGCGCGTCAAATCGGCATAGGGGGCGATCCTGATCGGGTCGCTCCCCTGCCACACCACCCGGCGTGCGGGTCCGCACCGGGCGGTTCAAGAAGTTGAGGTCAACAGAGACGAGGGATTCCGAGTTGATTGGCCCATTTCATGTCCAGCACCGTGTTGAGTATCTTTCCGCTGTTGCGCCACCATCGGCGGGTGTTGGCCGCCGCTTGCGCCGCCACATCGGATGAAGCTCCCAACCCGCGCAGTTTGCGGTAAGTCGTTTCGCCGCGCTTCCACTGCTTGAGTTGGATCGCTCGTACCCGGTGCCGTATCCACTTGTCCAGTTCCTGCCAGACCCTTGGAGTATCCGCCATCCGGAAATAGGCTTTCCATCCCAACACATAGACACGCAGTTGCCTGACCACCTCTTCGAGACTGCGCCCGCCGGAACGACGAGTCAGTTCTCGAACTCGCTGCTTGAACGCTGCCGTTGCTTTGTCGGCCACACGGCGCTTGATCTTGCCGCCCGCGGCCACCCAGAGGCTGTAACCGAGGAACTTGCGCTGGAAGACGCTGGCCACTGCGCTCTTGGCTTCATTCACCGTGAGACGCAGTTTGCCATAGAGTCGCAGCAACAGAGTCATGATTCGCTGCCCCGCGCGACGAGAACGAACATAGACATTCGCATCGTCGGCGTAGCGCACGAAACAGTGACCCCTTCGTTCCAGTTCCTTGTCCACCTCGTCCAGCAGCACGTTCGCCAGCAGCGGTGATAGAGGACCGCCCTGCGGCGTCCCCTTCTTCCGCTCCTGAACCACGCCATTCACCATGATTCCGCTGTTCAGATAGGATCGGATCAGCCGGATCACTTCCGCGTCCCCAATCCGTTTCTGTAGGCGGTCGATCAGGATGTCGTGATTGACCCGGTCGAAAAACTTCTCCAGGTCCACATCCACAACTACCCTCCGGCCCGATTGCACATAGGCTTGCGCCGCTAGGACGGCCTGATGCGCACTGCGACCCGGACGGAAGCCATAGCTGTGCTTGCTGAAAGTTGGATCAAGAATCGGTTGCAGAACCTGTAACAGCGATTGCTGGATGAGCCGATCCGTCACCGTCGGGATGCCAAGCTCACGCTCGCCTCCATCCGGTTTCGGGATCGTTACCCGTCGCACCGGTTGTGGCCGGTACGTCCCTGACAACAGTTGTTTCCGGATTACTGGCCATTCCGTGCGTAGCCGCGCCGCCGTCTGATCGATGTCCAGCCCGTCAACTCCGGCTGCGCCCTTGTTGGCCCGTACCCGTTTCCATGCCTGTTGCATATTCTCTCTTGCCAGCGCCGCCTGAAGCAGTCCTGGCCCTGTGCTCCTCGTTTCATGACGCGGGCGGCAGGCTTCGTCGCTGTCCGCCTCAGACGAAGCTTCACTTCGTCTTATATCGGACCGCTCCGCCGAAGCGGACATCTGACGCAATGCCCCTCGCATCGTCATGTCGTTGAACACTCCTTCTTGTTCGGCCCTTCATTCGTTCTCGCGAGCAAACTACTACGGCCTCGGCTGACTTCTCGCTCCGATTTACACCGTCGCCCTTTCGGGCATAAGGCGAGATCTCCCCAGGTAAGAACGCACTCCTTCACTGCACGACCGCCGGATCTACGCCACCGAACCTTGGTCACAAGAGCTTCGCGGTCACGTGCCCGCTCGCCCTGCTCGGCAACGCCTTCTATCCGGTTCTTGTTCATCGGCCCACAGCTTCGATCCACGCTTCCTCCCCACAATCGGTCACCCTCATGCAGTTGCGCTTCACTTCGCTCACTGTGACCAGTTCACGACGGGACTTGCACCCGTAAGAGTGCGCCCATGCTGGGCGCACACGCGCAAGAGCCTCCCGCATGGGGAGGCTCTGAGGTGATAAGCACCAAAATTTATTCTAGCGCAGGCGCAGCGACTTGAAGGCCTCGGGCAGCCGTTCTTCGATGATTCTGGCGCGCTCAGCCGCAATGCCGCCCAGATACGACGGCGCCGATGTAGCCGTCAGCACCAACGCCAGGGCAATCACCGAGAAACAAAGCCCCGCGATACCGGCTGAAACCAGCATGTGGTAGGTGTCTGCTACGTCCAAGCCGAAGACATTAAAGGCAAAATGTTCCAGCGGCTTGATGTGCTTGAGAACCGCCAGTGCGAAGAGGAAAAAGAAGACCGCCAGCGAAGTCAAAACTGCCAACGTCACATCCAAGCTGCGGTGGAATTTCTGCCTTGCGCTACAGTGTGGACATTCGGCAAAATGCTGCTCGTAGTCCTTGCGCATCTCCGGAGTAATTCCTGAAATATCATAACGCCAGCTCGCCAGGATGGAGCCTGCGACTCTGTCAGTACATTGCGTTCTTGCCATAGGTGTTTAGACTCACTTTGCAAAGGATTTGTTAACCGCCATCGTCTTGAACGGCACATGTGTCAACCGAAGGCTTTAATCAACTGATGCAGCTATCGGGGTCGGATTTGCTTGCGTCTCCCGGTCCCCTTTGCATCTTCCAGAGCAGAATGCCCTGGCGTCTCCCTTGCCAACTTACGTGGTACAGAGTGGAGCCCTTCTCTTTCCATTGTAACTTACACAGCCTAAAAGTAAAGGGAAGATAGCGGCTCATGCTGCGCGGCCAGCAGCAGGCGATTGGCCATGAGGCTCGCGCGACCGACGAGCGCGCGCTCAGCTGCGACCCTGGCCAGCTCGGGAAGATTATTGCTTTCAGAGAGATGCGCCAAAATAACGTACGCTGCCTGCCCATCGTAGCCGTCTTCAAGGAATCCTGCGGCTGCCTCATTCGACAAGTGTCCCACGCGCGAAAGCACCCGTTGCTTTACCGTCCAGGGGTAGGGGCCGTCGCGAAGCATCTCCAGGTCGTGGTTGGATTCGAGCAGCAAAAGGTCCAGATTTCTTAACTGCGCCTTCACATTCGGCGAAATGTAGCCCAGATCGGTGGCAAAACCCATCCGGACGCCTTCGCTCTGGAAGACAAAACCCACCGGGTCAGCGGCGTCGTGGGGAATCGTGAAGGGGCTGATGCCGATGTCGCCAATCTCGAACGGCTCGCCGGCGGCAAAGAACTCTACCGACGGAAGCCATGTTGGGTCTTCCTTGCGAGAAGGCTGCTCGCTTAAGAAGGGTACGGGCTTTAGCCCGTCCTTAAGATCATTTGAACTATCGGGGGCTTTAGCCCCAGAGGCAGACTCTTCGGGCGCCTTGCCAAAAACTTCCGCTTCCACCAGATCGCTCTCGTCCGCCTCGCCTTCTTCGGCTGTTGCGTCGGCCTCGGCCTGTCTCTCGGCAGCCTGCCGGCGCGTCTGCTCCAGCCACTGAGCGTAGGTCATCTGCTTGCGCGGCGAGAGCCAGCGCATCCAGGCGCGGTGCGTCCCTTCAGTGAAATAAACCGGGATGCCCAGTTTGCGCGCCGTCACGGCCAGCCCGCCAACGTGGTCGGAGTGTTCATGGGTGATAACGATGGCGTCTAGCGTCTCCGGCTTTTCGTCAACCAGCTTCATGCGCCGGAAAAGTTCCCGGCAACTCAGCCCGCAATCTACCAGAATCCGCGTATGCCCGCTGGAGACAACTGCGCTGTTGCCCTTTGACCCCGACGCCAGCACCGTGAAACTCACCATGGTTAAAGAATACCGCCAAGGGCTGTGCATCGCGCCGAAACATAAAGGAACCGTTCGAAATCCGCTCGACTCCTGCCGAAAATCTCTCTCAATGCGGTGCGATGTTTTTAGAGAATGATTGACACTCCCGGCCTGCGGTGGGATTATCGTTGCAACAATAATCATGAATACCTGCGACATGGAGAAATTTTTCGCCTCGCGGGAGATTGGGTACGGACGACGTGAAGCAAGGCTTGGGAGGATTGTGGAACCGGCTTTTCGGCTCTGGCAAGACGAAGGCGGATGTTAAGTCAGGCGCGCCATTGAATACCGCTTTTGCCGAGGCTACACGCGAAGATTATGCAGAATGGATGAACTTTGCGGTAAAGCAAAAGCCGCCTTTTCCCAGGCCTGGAGTCTCTCTCCCTGCGGAATACGAACGCTGGCTAATCGCCCGCAACAAAAGCCGCACTCTAACTCAGTGAGAGAGTGGACGCGCAGCTGTCCCCGCAATTCCGTTTATAGAAGTCATTAATGATCGAAAAGAATCCGCCTATGCCCGCCGGAGTCAACAGCGGAATTGCCCTTTGATCCCGATATCATTGCTGTGAGGTACGCCATCCCGTGATGGATACTTTCGAGGGCCGCGCATTGCGCGAATGCCTCTGGGAATGGCTCGAATTCTGCTGGGATCTTGCGAGAAAATCTCGCTGAATCCCGTGCCATATTCTCCGAAATCAATTGACACTGCATCTCTGGAATGGGAATATCATCTCGTAAGAACTACTATTGCCTGCCACGCGGGAAGGAGCTACTTGCCTCGCAGGAGATTGGGTTCGGACGACGTGAAACAACTTTTGCGAGTGTTGGCTTATTTGCTAAGTGCAGTTCTCGGATATTTTGCAGGGCATTGGTTTCTTACAGGTGTATGGGCGATTTTGACCTCGATTCTGGTCGCTTACCACCTCTTCCTCGTATTTCTCGTGCTCACCGCCGAACAAAAAAAGGGCCTCTCCTTACCGCTTGGCTCAACTCTGCTGACGCACATTGCCTGTTTAGTGATCATCATTTGCCTGGGAATCGGAGGTCGCTCCATTCCCTTCTTCCGATTTATCAGCCTCTGTATTCCCGGTCTTGCGCCCTTTGAGTCTAACTGGCTTTTCAGTGCGGGCAAGCCGGAGCCGGTTGTTCGGGCGGCTGCGCCAGTGACGACCACTTTTTCCGATGCCACCCGCGAAGATTTTGCAGAGTGGATGAACTTTGTGGCAAAGCAAAAGCCGCCTTTTCCCAAGCCTGGAAGCACGCTGCCGGCCGAATACGAAAAGTGGCTTAAAGCGCGCAACAAAAGCCGCGGAGGAACTCATCAACGCTTTTGACGCGCATTAAAGCGCAGTTGTATTGCAGTTGGCACGCATCCCTCCCCCGGGACTCCGCCTATAGCAGTTATTCAATTGGTGTAAACCGAAACCACTACTTTTAAGTGGCTTTTTCTTGTCCGGGGTCCCCAGCGACAGGTCTTCGTCGATGGGGTGGAAGTAAATGCCACCTTGCACGATTTTGGTGAGTTTACGTGAATTGGAAAACTGCCTTAACGCGCTTCCGGCAAGCTCGCCGGGATTTCAATCGAAACCAAAGTGCCGCGCCCAGGATTGCTTTCCACACTGAAGCGTGCCTGGTTGCCATAAAGCACCTCCAGCCGCTCCCGCACATTTTTCATGCCGATGCCGGCACCGTCGCGGTTGAGCGCCGACGCTGGCCGATTGCCCATGCCCACCCCATCGTCGGCCACCTCGATCAGCACGCGATCTCCTTCGAGACGGCTGCGCAGAATGACGGTTCCACCGTTCAGGCGCGGCTGCAGGCCGTGCTTGATGCTGTTCTCAATCAACGGCTGAAGCAGGATACTAGGCACTAGAATCCCCAACGTGCGCGGATCAATCTCCTTCATGACGCGCAGTTTCTCAGCGCCGAAACGCACCACCTCAATATCAAGGTAATCGTCAGTAAAACTCAGCTCCTCGCTCAGCGGCACATAGCTGTCATGGTCTTTCAACAGCGCGCGGAGAATGTTGGCCAGCTTCACCGTCATCTGGCGGGCCATCTCCGGCTTCATGCGTACCAGCGAGGCGATGGAGTTGAGAGTGTTGAAGAGGAAGTGGGGATTGATTTGGCGTTGCAGCGCGTCGAGCCGAGCTTCGAGCAGCAGCCGCTTTTGCTCTTCGAGTTTCATCTCGATGCGCAGCGCATTCCACACCTTGAGTGCAATACCCACATTGATGGGCGCGCTCAGACACACCAGCGCCTGTAGCCACCATTGGCTGGAGAGCAGAGCAAAGAGCCGGTGCGGAAAAACGTGGGTGATCCAGTCGCGGCAGGCCTCGGCGGCCGCGATAAGAACCAGCATCAGAATCTGGCGGTCGACGCGCGGCTGGGGCAGGTTGCGGCGAATCCATCGGTAGAGGCTAAGGTCAACGAAGGGCGTGAAGGACCAGATCTCCTCTTTCTCGACATAGAGACCGAGCAGCCCGGCGGCCAACCCCAGCACTGTGTTGAAGGGCAGCGCCAGAAATTCGTGGTGGTAGAGAGCAGGCGCTGACAGCACCGCGCCGCCCAGCATGGCCCACTCCGGCCCTACCAGCAGGCCCAGCAGAATGATGGTTTCAAAGGAGATGTCGGCGGCCAGAAAATTGGGCACCGCGATGCGCACCCATACGCCCAGCGTAAGCGGCACCAGAAAAAACGCCAGCAATGCCAGAGTCTGGCGGTGAGTACGGCGCTCGGCAAAGAAGAGATGCCGGAAGGTGCTGCCCCGCGCCAGGATACTGGCCACGGAAGCCACCACTCCCAGCTTGACCAGCAGCGTAATCAGAATGAGTTTGTCGGTCACCGAGGCGTGTCCCGATGCAGCGCCTTCACCAGGTAGCCGGCCTGTTTGAGATCTTCGGCAATTTCCTCGACCATCATCACGCTGCGATGCTGGCCTCCGGTACAACCAAAGGCCACGGTCAGGTAGCTCTTGCCCTCTTCCACATAATGCGGCAGCAGGTAAAGCAGCAGCTTTGTGACCCGGCGAATGAACTCCCTGGTCTGCGGGAACTTGCGCACATAGTCGGCCACTTTAGGGTCAAGCCCGGTGAGTTTGCGAAACTCCGGTACAAAGTGCGGATTGGGCAGGAAGCGCACGTCGAAGACCATATCCGCGTCCAGCGGCACGCCATTTTTGAATCCAAAACTAAGGCATGAGACCAGCAAGCGTTTGGATTGCTCTTCGTGGCCAAAACGGTCCTGAATGTTGGCGCGCAGCTCATGCACGTTGTAGTTGGAGGTGTCGATCAGCGTGTCCGCGACGTTGCGGATGGGGTCCAGCAGTTGCCGCTCTTCAACAATCGACCGCGAAACCGTCTCCTGCTTGCCCAGAGGATGCGGCCGACGGGTCTCGGAGTAGCGCTGCACCAGCACCGCGTCCTGCGCGTCAAGAAAAACCACGCGCGTATGCAGCAGCGTTTTCACTTGCTTGAGAATCTCCGGGAGGCGATCGAGTGTCTGGCCCTCGCGGACATCCACCACAATCACTGCGCTCTGAATCTCAGAGGATTTCTCCACCAGGGCGGCAAAATCCGGCAACAGTTCAAGAGGCAGGTTGTCCACGGCATGAAAGCCAAGATCCTCAAATGCCTTGAGGGCCGAGGCCTTGCCAGCCCCGGAGATTCCGGTAACGATGACCAGCTCTTTGGCCGGGGCTTTCTTGGTGGGTTTGGCGGACCGGCGCGCAGAGGTCGCACTGGGCGCAGGCTTCGAATTCGTCATGCGCACATCCTACACCGAACGGCGGCCTTTGCGCTCCACTCGGAGGCCATGCGGGCAGCCGAAAGGATGTGTCCATCCCCGCGTCTGTCACTGAGGCAGGCGCAGGAATGGAACGAGCAGGCGGCTTGATAAGGCACGTAAGTGCTCAGGGAATCTCTACCAGTTCCATCTGTCCGTCGCGACGGCGATGGAGCACAAACAACTCTCCCGCTGGATTGTGGAAGACTACCAGGTCGCGGTCACGGAACTCGGCGTCCTTGACGGCCTCCTCGATTGTCATGGGCTTCAGGGAAAATGCCTCGCCATTGGCGACGACGTGTGGCTCGACGATCGCTTTGCGAACCGGAAACGAGTGAACAGCGATAGCGGTGCGGGCTTTGGCGCCGGAGCGAGCCGGTTTAACCTCCTCCGCGCCATCCAACTGTTGGGCGGCGCGGGCTTTGGTCCGGACCACGGGAGGGGCCGCGTGCACCTTTTCCTCCTTGGGGAGGCGTTTACTTTCCATGCGCCGGTCCCGGTGGCGGCGCGCCTGATTTTCAGCGTGCGCAATAGCCTGGCGCAGCGCCGACTCCAGCGTGTCTGCCTTGCCCTCGGCCGCGATGGTCTGCATCCGGGCCTTGATGGTCAACTCGGCAATCAGCAAACGCTTTTGTGAGCTGAAAACAATGCTGGCGCTCGCGCTCCTGCCCAGAACGCGGGCAATCCGCTCCATACCTTCCTCGGCTTGCATGCGCAGAGCCTTGGAAATCTTCACTTGTCTGGCGGTGTACTCCACTTCCATGGTCAGCCTCCGCTTCTTTTTTTCTCGCAGCCCGGAATTCAGGCTGGGGACTTCGGATTCTATAGCATTTGACTAACCTGTGTGCAAGTCGGGGCTCGGGTCCCTATTCCCCAAGTCCCTGGCCTTCACCCGTCTCGTCGTCTGCGCTGATGGGTGCTGGGAATGTTCATGTCTTCGCGATACTTGGCCACGGTGCGGCGCGTCAACTGGATGCCCTGGCTGCGGAGTAGGGCGGCCAACTGGTCGTCAGTGAGCGGATGGCGCGCGTCCTCCTCTTCGATCAGTTTCCTCACCTTGCGCTTGAGCACCAGCAGCGGAGTATCTGCGCCCTCAGGCCCGTTCGACCCTTCGGAAAAGAAGAAGCGGAGCTCGATGACCCCTTGCGGCGTGTGTGCGTACTTGTTAGCCACGGCGCGGCTGACCGTCGAGGGGTGAACGCCGATCTCCTCGGCCACTTCCTTAATCATCATCGGTCGCAGCGCCTCAATGCCCACTTCGAGAAAGTCCTGCTGCCGGCGCACAATCACTTCGCAGGTCCGCAGAATGGTACTCTTGCGCTGAGCGATGTTTCGCATCAACTGCAGCGCGGAGCGGAACCGCTCCTTCACGTACTCCTTAACTTCCTTATCGGTGCCATCGGCGGTAAGCATCTGCCGGTAACGCCGGCTAAGCCGCAGGCTGGGCAAGTCTTCCTCGTTCATCGACACTACCCAGGTGTCGCCGCGCTTGATGAACATTACATCAGGCTCAATCAGCCGCGACTGCTCGCGGTTGTACTGGCGGCCTGGCCGCGGATCGAGGGTGCGAATGAATTCGATTCCGGCATGCGCCTCGTCGGTGGTAATCTGCGCAATCCGCCCCAGGTCTTTCACGTCGCGCTTCTGCAACAGGTGCAGGTGCTTGTCCACAATCAGCGCGGCCACTTCCATGCTGTGCCGTCGATCTTCGATGTGCGCTTCGGCCTCGGCGCGAAAGCTGCGATGGACATCCTCGTCCGGCATGTCGCCATCCGCCGCGTGTTTTTGAAACAACTGGGCAAACTCATGCTGGTGGGCTGCAATCTGCAGCAGCAGGCACTCGCGCAGGTCGCGGGCGCACACGCCGGCCGGGTCAAGCTGCCGCACCACTTCCATTCCGCGTCGCAATAGCTCGAGCACCGTTTCAGTCGCCGGCTCCGGAACCTCCTGGGATTTGCTGAATGCCTCCGCCAGTTCTTCCTCGCTGCCCGACAGATACCCGTCCTCATCGAGATTGCCAATGATGAACTCTGCCGCCTCGTGCAGGCTGGGCTCCAGGGTCAGAGATCCCAACTGCCACGCCAGGTGATCGGCGAGAGTCGTAGGCTGGGAGAGAAAGTTTTCAAACGAGGGTTTTTCGCTATCTTCATATTCCGGCTGTGTGCGATAGCCGGGGTCCAGATAATCCTGGAAGTACGACCCAAAATCGATCTCGTTGAAAGGGTCCTTGGGTGGGGCCGCGGGCTCTTCGACGCCTCGCTCCAGGCGTTCTTCGGCTCCGCGAGCCAGACTTTCCTCGCGCCCAGCAACCTCGTCCAGCATCGGAACCGTCTCGTCAATCTCCTCCAGGACGGGATTCTCCACCATCTCGGCATCGATCATCTCCTTCAGCTCCAGCTTATTCAGAGCAAGAACGCTCACCATCTGCATCAGGCCCGGAGTGAGGATCTGGCGCTGCGATACCTTGAGGCTCAATTTGGGTTGCAGAAGCGCCATAAAGGAACTCGATTCCCGTTCGGACTCACCGCCAGTGTACTCGGGTGAGAAAAATGCTGAAGTTCAAAATGCCGCACTTCGATACGACTGTCCCGGATTGGGCGACATCCAATCCGGGAATTTCTCTCTGGGATTCCGTCACGCTCTCATTCCGTGCGGGATTGACGAAATCCCAACCGCCGCATCGTGGCTTGCTCCCCTCCACAGGAAGTTCGCATCAGCCCATCGTGAAACCCTCTCCCAGATAAACCCGCCGCACCTCAACGTCGTTGCCCAGTTCGTGGGGCGTTCCAGCGCGGAAAATCCTCCCTTCGGCGATGATATAGGCCCGGTCGGTCACGCTCAAAGTCTCGCGCACGTTGTGGTCGGTAATCAGAACTCCGATACCGCTGGCCTTCAAGTCGAAGATAATCTTTTGCAGTTCCAGCACGGCGATGGGGTCAATGCCGCTGAAAGGCTCGTCGAGCAGGATGAAGTTGGGCTGAATGCAAAGCGAGCGCGCAATCTCCACCCGTCGCCGCTCGCCGCCTGACAGCGCGTAGCCCCGCGTGGTGCGAATGTGGCCAAGATTGAGCTGATGAATCAGCCGCTCGGTCCTCGTGCGGCGATCTCGCCTGCCCAGCGGCTGTGCCTCCAGCACCGCCTCGATGTTCTCTTCGACTGTCAGTTTGCGAAAAACCGAAGGCTCCTGGGGAAGATAGCTGATGCCAAAATTGCGCGCGCGCAGGTACATCGGCGTCTCGGTGATCTCGGTCTCGTCAACCAATACGCGCCCTCCATCGGGCCGAACCAGCCCCACTATGATGTAAAAGCAGGTGGTCTTGCCGGCGCCATTCGGCCCCAGCAGCCCCACTACCTCGCCGCGGGAGATCTTCAGATCGACTCCGCGAACCACTTGCCGTCCTTTATAGCTCTTGCCGATACCCTCGGCTATCAATGTGTCCATCTGGCTCGCTTTCGCCGTTCCTTCAAA